>JACKIG010000014.1 GCA_020638595.1 Rhodospirillaceae bacterium
CCAGGTTCGACAGCGGCTCGTCGAACAGGAACAGCGTCGGCTCGCGCACGATGGCGCGGCCGATGGCCACCCGCTGGCGCTGTCCGCCCGACAGTTCCCGCGGCCGGCGGGCCAGCAGGTGGTCGATTTGCAGGATGCGGGCGGCGCTCGCCACCCGATCGGCCACCGTGCCGCGGTCGGTGCGCGCCAGCTTCAGGCCGAACGCCATGTTGTCGAACACGGTCATGTGGGGATAGAGCGCGTAGGCCTGGAAGACCATGGCCACGCCGCGTTCGGCCGGTGCCAGGTCGTTGACGCGGCGGCCGGCGATCTCCACATCGCCGCTGGTGGCGTCCTCCAGCCCGGCGATCAGGCGCAAGAGCGTGGACTTGCCGCAGCCCGACGGGCCGACGAAGACCAGGAACTCGCCCTCCGCCGCCTCCAGGTCGATGCCGGCGATCACCGGTTCCCGGCCGAAGGTCTTGCGCACGCCGCGCAGCGCCAGCGCCGTCATCGCCTCAACCCTTCACGGCGCCGGCCGTCAGCCCGGCCACGATGCGCCGCTGGAACGCCAGCACCAGCACGATCAGCGGCAGGGTGACGACGACCGAGGCCGCCATGATGTTGCCCCATGGCAGCTCGAACGCGCTGCTGCCGCTGATCAGGGCGATGGCCACCGGCACCGTGCGCTGGTCGTTGGTCAGCGTGAAGGTCAGCGCGAACAGGAACTCGTTCCATGCGGCGATGAAGGCCAGCAGGCCGGCGGCCGCCATCGCCGGGGCCATCAGCGGCAGCATCACCCGGGTCAGCGTCTGCCACGGTCCGGCGCCGTCGACGATCGCCGCCTCCTCCAGCTCACGCGGCAGTTCGCGTATGAAGGCGGTCAGGATCCACACCGTGAACGGCAGGGTGAAGATCAGGTAGGCCAGGATCAGCGCCCAGAGGGAGTTGTAGAGGCCCAGCCAGCGGATCAGCTGGAACAGCCCGGACAACAGCGCGATCTGCGGGAACATCGACACGGCCAGGATGACCAGCATCGTCGGCCGGCGGCCCGCAAAGCGGATGCGGCCCAGGGCGAACGCGGCCGTGATGCCGAGGAACAGCGACAGCAGCGTGACGGTGCCGGCAACGATGGCCGAATTGGCGATGTTGCGGGCAAAGGGTTGTTCGCGGAACACGGCCAGATAGTTGCCGAGGCCCGGCTCCCGCGGCCACAGCCGGGGTTCGAACAGGGCGGAGCCGGTCTTCAGCGAGGTGACGATCGCCCAGTAGAACGGGAACACGGTGTAGCCCAGGATCGCCGCCAGCAGCAGGGCGAACAGCGCCCGGCCGATCCGCCGCCGGATGCGGTAGGGGATGGCCGGGATCACCGCTCCGGCTCCAGCGTCATCCGGCCCAGCGCGACATAGGCGGCCGTAAAGCCGGCAATGACCAGGAAGACCAGCGTTGCGGCCGCCGATCCGCGCCCCAGGTCCTGGAATTCGATCATCTCCCGCCGGGCATAGACCGACATGGCCAGCGTCCGATCGCTGTTGCTGGTCAACAGGTAGAACAGGTCGAAGACGCGCAAGGCATCCAGCAGGCGGAAGATCACCGCCACCATCAGCGCCGGGCGGATCAGCGGCAGCGTCACGCGCCAGAACATCTTCAGCGGATGTACGCCGTCCAGCCGCCCGGCCTCGAACACCTCCTCGGGCAGCATCTGCAGGGCTGCAAGCAGAAGCAGGGCCATGAACGGCGTCGTCTTCCACACATCCACCGCGACGACGGCCCAGATCGCCGTTGCGTCATCGGCCGTCCAGGCCAGGCGCTCGCCGATCAGGCCGAGGCCGAGCAGGATCTCGTTCACCACGCCGACCTGGTCGTGCAGCATCCAGCCCCACATCTGCGCCGACACCACCGTAGGGATCGCCCAGGGGATCAGGATCGCCGCGCGGACCAGCCCGCGGCCGGGCATATGGGCGTGCAGCGCCAGCGCGATGACCAGACCCAGCGCCACTTCCAGCCCGACGGACACGACGGTGAACAGGGCCGTGTTCCACACCGACCGCCACCACACCGGATCGGTCAGGATGCCGTGCCACTGGAACAGCGCGGCCCGGTCGACCGGGCCGGCATGGGGCGCGCCGGTATCCCAGTCATAGAAGGCGTCCTCGGCCGCGCGATACAGCAGCATCGCGTCGTTGGCTTCGTCATAGACGAAATAGCCCTGGCGCTCGGCGTCCCAGCTCTCGGCGTCCGGGCCGAAGCGGGCATAGTTGGCAAGGCCGACGAAGCGCGGAGCCTCCGGCCGGTCCAGCCGGGCGTCGGTGAAGCCGAGGCCGATGGTGGCGGCCAGCGGCCAGGCGGCCACCAGCACCAGCACGGCCAGGACAGGCGCCAGGAACAGCCAGGCCGCACGCGCACGCCGCCGCGCCAGGGGCGAGGTCCGTCCGGTCACGGATCCGACCCGGCCGTCGGCCCTACCAGCTGCCGCCGCGGCTCAGGCGGATCAGCTCCGCGCGGGCGTCGGCCAGCGCCGCCTGCCCGCTTTGCGCCCCGGACAGCACGGCATGCACCGCCCCATAGAAGATGCTGGAGACCTCGTTGTAGTACCCGCCCGTGACCGCGGCCGGCCGTGCCACGACGCTGGCCAGCGTATCGCCGAACAGGCCGAGGAACGGTACGGCGGCCACCAGCTCCGCATCCCCGTACAAGTCCGGGTAGGTCGGGGCATAGCTGCCGGCGATGGCGCGCCGGCGCTGCTCCTCCGGGCTTGTCAGGAAGGTGGCCAGCGCCACGGCCTCGTCCGGGTGGCGCGAATAGCGGGATACGGCGATCAGCCCGCCGCCCAGTGTTGCGGCAGGGTTGCCGTCCGGGCCGCCCGCCGGCAGCACGGCCACGGCCACGCCCTCGGCGATCGGGCTGTCCGGCCCCTGCGCCAGGGCGAAGGCATAGGGCCAGTTGCGCATGAACAGGGCATCGCCCGACTGGAAGACCGCGCGGGCATCCTCCTCGGTATAGTTCAACACCCCGGGCGGGGAGATGGTGCCGACCCAGGAGGCGGCGAGGTCGAGGGCGGCGGCGGCCGCATCGTTGGCCAGCGTGATGCTGCCGTCGGCGTCGACGACGGTGCCCCCGCCGAAGCTGGCGATCCATTCCAGGGCGTTGCAGGTCAGCCCCTCATAGGCGCGGCCCTGCCAGACGAAGCCCCAGAAGCGGTCGTTGCCGGCCGCGCGCTCCGCCTCCTGGATGGCCGCAGCCGTCTCCGTCAGCTCCTGCCAGGTGGACGGCACGTCGTAGACGTGCTGGTCCAGCAGGTCGGCACGGTAGTACAGCACGCCGGCGTCGACGAACCAGGGCAGGGCCAGCACCGCATCGCCGCGCTGCACGCCGGCCAGCAGCGCCGGGGCGTGCGCGGACAGGATGTCGGGGTCGACGCGGCCCGAGAGGTCGAGCAGGTGCGGTCCCAGGATGCCGGGCCAGATCACGTCGATCTGCAAGACGTCGATATCCGGCGACTCGGCCGCCAGCAGCTGCTGGTAGAGCGCCAGCTGCTCGCTGGCCGATTGCGGCGGATGCACGATCTCGACCGTATGCCCGGTTTCGGCCGACCACCTGTCGGCCGCTTCGCGGCACAGATCGGCCTCCGCCCCCAACGCGGTGCACGACAGGGTCAGCGTCGCCGCGGCCGCCTGGCCGGCGCCGGCCAGCGCGGCAGTAACCAAACAATAAGCAAACCGGTGCATCGTTGCTTGCAGCCTCGCGTTCCATACGATTACCCTCCCCGTCAGGGTTGCCCGCAGTGAGCGCAGAGGCAAGGGCAAGTTCGACAGCGGCGCGGTTCGCCGCGCTTTTGGCGCAATTGACAATCATTCCCATATTGCGGTACCGAACCGCTTGGGGTGAACGAGGCGCAGCCATGTATGTGTGCATCTGCAATGCGTTGAGGGACAAGGACGTGGAACAGGCCGTCGCCGCCGGCGCGCGCACCGTGTTCGACGTCTACGGCTTCCATGGGTGCGAGCCCCAGTGCGGGCGGTGCATGCCGACAATGCAGACCTTCCTGGGCGGCGCCGCGCCGGCCAACGACATGTGCCCCCTGTTCGACGACGACCTGCTGGCAGCGGAATAGCGGTTGCCGCGGGGGCCGCGGCGCCCGCCGGCCGGTCGCCGCCATGCGGTACCCTGACGCAGCGCCGGCGTGATGACAGCCCGATCCATCATCATCGACACCGACCCCGGCCATGACGATGCCGTGGCCATTCTGGTCGCCCTGGCATCGCCGGAGCTGGCGGTGCGCGGTATCACGACCGTCGCCGGCAATGTGCCGCTGGCCCTGACGACGCGCAATGCCCGGCGCGTGCTGGCCCTGGCGGGGCGCGAGGATGTGCCGCTGTTCGCCGGCTGCGGCCGGCCGCTGCTGCGCCCGCTGGTCACGGCCGAGGCCGTGCATGGGCAGACGGGGCTGGATGGCGCCGAATTGCCGGAGCCGACGGTACCGCTGTCCGACCGCCATGCCGTCGACTGGCTGGTGGACACGCTGCTGGCCGCACGCGACGATCCGGTGACGCTGTGCCCGCTGGGGCCCCTGACGAATATCGCGATGGCCCTGGTGCGCGAGCCGCGCATTGCCGACGGCATCGCGCAGGTCGTGCTGATGGGCGGGGCCGCCTTTGCCGGCGGCAACACGACGCCGGCGGCGGAATTCAACATCTATGTCGATCCGCACGCCGCCGACATCGTCTTCCGGTCGGGCCTGCCGCTGACGATGCTGCCGCTGGACTGTACGCACAAGGCGCTGATGCAGGCCGACTGGATCGAAGGCCTGGGGCGCCTGGGCACGCGGGTGGGACAGGCGGTATCGGCGCTGCTGCGCTTCTACCAGCGCTATGACGTGGCCAAGTACGGCAGCAGCGGCGGCCCGCTGCATGACCCGACCGTGATCGCCTATCTGCTGCAGCCGCAACTGTTCGCCGGCAAGACCTGCAATGTGCGGGTCGAGGTGGGCTCGCCCCTGACCCTGGGCATGACGGTGACGGACTGGTGGGGCGTGACCGGGGAACCGGCGAACTGCACGGTGATCACCGAGGTCGATGCTGCCGGCTTCTTCGCCCTCGTGGCCGACCGGCTGGGCAGGCTGTAGGACAAACCGGCGCAGATCGCGACCCGGCGGCGTGCTGCCGCCGTTGGCCTGCCATGCGGGAAATCGACCCTGCCGCTGCCTCTGCGGGGGTTGCGCGTGGGGCGCGGATGGGGCATTGCCTCGTGCGACCGGAACGAGGAGGAACATCCCATGAGTTTCACGATCATCGAACAGGCGCCGGCACGGCTGAACCGCAGCGAGCTTGCGGTTCCGGGCAGCAATGCCCGTGCCCTGGAAAAGGCTGCCAGCCTCGATGCCGACGTGATCTTTCTGGATCTTGAGGACGCGGTTGCGCCCGACGAGAAGGAACAGGCCCGCAAGAACGTCATCGCCGCGATCAACACCGTCGATTGGGGCAAGAAGACGCTTTCGGTGCGCATCAACGGGCTCGATACCCATTACATGTATCGCGATGTCGTCGACGTGCTGGAACAGGCGTCCGACCGGCTTGACCTGATCATGATCCCGAAGGTGGGGACGGCGGCCGACGTCTATGCCGTCGACATGCTCGTGACCCAGGTGGAAAACGCCAAGGGCCGGGCCAAGCGCGTCGGCTTTGAGCTGATCATCGAGACCGCGCTGGGCATGGCCAACGTCGACGAGATCGCCCGTGCGTCCAAGCGCAACGAGAGCCTGCATTTCGGCGTCGCCGACTATGCCGCGTCGACGCGGGCGCGCACCACGGTGATCGGCGGGCCGAACCCGCTCTATGGCGTGCTGACCGACCGGTCGGACGATGACCCGAACGAGCCGCGCCACTACCACTGGGGCGACATGTGGCACTATGCCATCGCGCGGATGGTCGTGGCGGCGCGGGCAGCAGGCCTGCGCCCCGTCGACGGGCCTTTCGGCGATTTCAAGGACGCCGACGGCTATCGCGCGCAGGCCAACCGTGCGGCCGTGCTGGGGTGCGAGGGCAAGTGGGCCATCCATCCGACGCAGGTCGACCTGGCCAACAGCGTCTACAGCCCGTCGGAGGCCGAAGTGACCAAGGCGCGCCGCATCCTGGAGGCGATGGAACAGGCCACGCGCGACGGCAAGGGCGCCGTGCAGCTTGACGGCCGGCTGATCGACATCGCTTCGATCAAGCAGGCGGAAAACCTGGTCCGCAAGGCAGCGCAGATCGCCGGCGGCTGAGCCGGGCAGCAGGGTCGGCTCCGGCCTGCCTGAACCGGGGATGCCCCCCGGCCAGGCAGGCCCGGCGCCCCTTATCCCTTCCCCCCGAGAGCGACGTACCCCCCACGCAGGCGCGACCGCATGCAGACGTTCCTGGAATTCGAAAAGCCGATCGCCGAGCTGGAAGGCAAGATCAAGGAGCTGCGCCACCTGTCGGACGGCGGCGACATCAACATCGCCGAAGAGGTCGGGCGCCTGCAGACCAAGGTCGACCGGCTGTTGCGGTCGACCTACGAGAAGCTGTCGCCGGCGCAGAAGGTTCTGGTGGCCAGGCACCCCAACCGGCCGCATTTCACCGACTATGTCTCGGCCCTGATCGACGGGTTCGTGCCGCTGGCCGGCGACCGGCTGTTCGCGGAGGACCCGGCCATCCAGGGCGGGCCGGGACGGTTCCGCGGCCGCGCCGTCATGGTGATCGGGCACGAGAAGGGGGCCGATACCGACGGGCGCGTGCACCACAATTTCGGCATGGCCAAGCCCGAGGGCTACCGCAAGGCGGTCCGGCTGATGCGGCTGGCCGAGCGCTTCGGCATGCCGGTGATCGCCTTCGTCGACACCGCCGGCGCCTATCCCGGCATCGCGTCGGAGGAACGGGGCCAGGCCGAAGCCATCGCCCGCTCCATCGAGACCTGCCTGACGCTGACCGTGCCGATTGTCGCGGCGATCGTCGGCGAGGGGGGCTCCGGCGGTGCCGTGGCACTGGCCGCGGCGGACCGCGTGGTGATGCTGGAGCATGCGATCTATTCCGTGATCTCGCCGGAAGGCTGTGCCTCGATCCTGTGGCGCAGCGCCGACCAGAGCCAGGATGCGGCCCAGGCGCTGAAGCTGACGGCGCAGGACCTGAGCCAGCTGGGCCTGATCGACAGCATCATCGTCGAGCCGATCGGCGGCGCCCATCGCTACCCGGCGGAGACCTGCCAGGCCGTCGGCGAGGCCGTGGCGGCCGCTTTGGCGGAGATCGACACGACCGTCGACCTGGCTGCCCGGCGGCAGGACAAGTACCTGGACATGGGGCGGCAGGCGCACATCTGACCGGCGCGGGCAGGGCGCGCCTTTGACCAACGGACCCGGATCGCATGACCTACGGTATTCATCGCCTTCTTCGACCGCTGGTGGTGCTGGGGGCCGCATCCGCCCTGGCCGGCTGTTCCTCGCTGGCCGACATCTCGGCGGAACTGGGGGGCTTCGGCGTCGGTGCGGCGGTTGGTGCCGTTACCGCCAACCCGTTCATCGCCGTCGGCGTGGGGCTGGCCACGCAGCTCGCCCTGGAAGAGGGCATCGACTACTACCAGCGTGAGGAGGTCGAGGTCGTCCACATCGCCATTGCCGAGGCGGCGGGCAGCGCGGAGGAGGGCGTGGCCACCCCATGGGCGGCCGAATCCGACCTGCCCATCGTCAGCGCAGCCGGCCAGGTGCAGGTTCTGCGCGATTTCGGCGGCGACATCGCTTGCAAGGAAATCGTCTTCACCGACGACGACATGGCCGGCAGCTACTTCGTCGCGGTCATCTGCCGGGGCACGGACGGCTGGCGCTGGGCCGTGGCGGAGCCGGCCATCGATCGCTGGGGCAACCTGCAATAGCGCGCGCCGGCGCGGTCATTGCCGCGTCTGGTGCCGCATCAAGTTGCGCAGGAACAGCCAGTTGGCCCCGTCATGCGCGATCGTCGCGACATAGACGGGCGCGAAGTCATCCCGCGCCGACAGGCGTACCGGCGTCGGATTGATGGTGCCGAGAACCATGGGGTCGCCGCTGTCGTCGATCCGGACCAGGGCGACCGCGTGGGGACGGACGCCGTCCTGGGACTGCAGGTCGCCGACGGCGATAGCCAGGTCCGCCTCGTCCCAGCCCAGATAGGCAAGGCTTTCCAGTTTCGCCAGCGCAAGGTCTTCGCAGTCGCCGGCGCCGGTTGCCAGCGTCTCGGCCAGCAGCGCCCAGTGGTCGGACACGCCGTAGGCGCCAAGGTCATCGGCATAGGCGATCTGCTGATTGACCAGCCGGTTGACGATCTCGGCCTGCCGGGTCGGCGGCTCACCGCGATAGCGTTCAATGCGGCGATGCCATGCGTCGGCCAGTGGGGCGCCGTCGTCGCCCCACGCATCCAGCAAGCGCCGATGACGGAACTCGTCCATGCTGTCCAGCCGCATCGTCAGGTCCGGCCAAGGCAGCAGGCCGTTGCCGGCGGTGGCGGAACCCGGGCAAAGCAGCCATCCGGTGGAGGCGAGGCTGCACACGACGGCACCCCTGCGGCGACCGGATGCCGACCGCTGAACGCGTGGCGGTGATGGCCCCTCGAGCCGCCTGCGCGAGAGGCGGGGGATCCCAACCATGCCGATACTATCCCACGGGGGAAATATTCTTATAGATGTAGTGTGATTTCTACCCGCAACACAGGATAGCACGGGTCGGCGAGGGTACGGAAGCCCGGCGTTCGGCGGTCCCCGCCCAGTCTCCGTCCCCCGGGGCGGCGTCGCGTCACCGCCCGCCGGCCGCCCGTGACGCCGTCCTCAGGTGACGGCGCCGTGGCAGTGCTTGTATTTCTTGCCGGAACCGCAAGGGCAGGGGGCGTTGCGCGGCACCTTGCCCCAATTGGCGGCATCGCCGGCATCGGCTGTCGTGGCTGCCGATGCCCCGGCGGGCGCACCCGCAGGCGCACGCCGCGGGGCAGGGGACGCCGCGGGCCGGGCCGCGCCTGCACCCGCCGGCGCGCCGGCCATGGCGGGTTCGGGCCGGGATTCGCGCATCGGGCCTTGGGGCGGCGGCGCCAGGGTGCCCTCGGGCGGGGCGAACCGCAGCTCCACATGCGACAGGTGCTGGGTCACGCGCTCGCGCAAGCGGCCCAGGAACGCATCGAACAGCTCGAACGCTTCGCTCTGGTATTCCCTCAGCGGGTCGCGCTGGGCATAGGCTCGCAGCGAGATGCCCTGGCGCAGGTGGTCCAGGATCAAGAGATGTTCTTTCCAGTCCTGGTCGAGGATCTGGAGAAGCAGGCTCTTTTCGACGTTGCGCATGATGTCGGGGCCATAGTTGGCCGCCTTTTCCGCCATCTTGCGGTCGGACGCCTGGCGCACGCGCTCTTCGATCTCGGGTTCGGCGATCCCCTCTTCCTTGCCCCATTCGGCAATCGGCAGGTCCAGGCCCAGGACGCGCTTGCACGCAAGGTGCAGTGTGTCCAGGTCCCATTTCTCCGCATAGGAATTGGGGGGGATGGCCTCCTTGACCATCTCGGCGATGACCTCGTGGCGCATGTCCGTGATCATCTGCTGGACGTCGCCGGCACCCATGATCTCGCGCCGCTGTTCATAGATGACCCGGCGCTGGTCGTTCATCACGTTGTCGAATTTCAGCAGGTTCTTGCGGATGTCGAAGTTGCGCGCCTCGACCTTCTGCTGCGCCTTTTCCAGCGCCTTGTTGATCCAGGGGTGGACGATCGCTTCGTCTTCCTTCAGGCCCAGCCGGCGCAGCATCCCCTCCAGCCGGTCGGAGGCGAAGATGCGCATCAGGTCGTCTTCCAGCGACAGGAAGAAGCGCGAGCGCCCGGGATCGCCCTGGCGGCCGGACCGGCCGCGCAGCTGGTTGTCGATGCGCCGGCTTTCGTGCCGTTCGGTGCCGACGACGAACAGGCCGCCGGCCTCCACCACCGTCTTGCGCCGCTGGCTTACGTCGGCGCGGATCTCTTCCGTCTTGCGCGCGCGTTCCCCTTCATCCTCGATCGTATCGGCTTCCTGGGCGATCCGGACCTCCAGGTTGCCGCCCAGCTGGATGTCGGTGCCGCGGCCGGCCATGTTGGTGGCGATCGTCACCGCGCCCGGTTCGCCGGCCATGGCGATGATCTGCGCTTCCTGCTCGTGATAGCGGGCGTTCAGCACGTGGTGCTTGATGCCCGCCTTCTTGAGGTGCTTGGACAGGGTCTCGGATTTCTCGATCGATACCGTGCCGACCAGCACGGGTTGCTGGCGCGTATTGCAGTCCTGGATCAGCGCGATGATCGCCTTGTTCTTCTCCTCCGCCGAGCGATAGACCTCGTCGTGCTCGTCCGTGCGGTCGACGGCGACGTTGGTCGGGATCTCGACCACCTCCAGCCCGTAGATCTCCGCGAATTCCGGCGCTTCCGTCATCGCGGTGCCGGTCATGCCGGCCAGCTTGGGATAGAGCCGGAAATAGTTCTGGAAGGTGATCGACGCGAAGGTCTGGGTTTCCCGCTGGATCGTCACCCGCTCCTTGGCCTCGATCGCCTGGTGCAGGCCTTCGGAATAGCGGCGCCCTTCCATCATCCGGCCGGTGAACTCGTCGATGATGATGACCTTGCCGTCCTTGACGATGTAGTCGCGGTCGCGCTGGAACAGCTTGTGCGCGCGCAGTGCCTGGTTGGAATGGTGCACCAGGTTGACGTTGGGCAGGTCGTACAGCCCGCCTTCCTGCAACAGCCCGGCTTCGGCCAGCAGCTGTTCGATCCTCTCCTGGCCCACCTCCGTCAGCGTCACGGCGCGGTGCTTCTCGTCCAGCTCGAAATCCTCGTCGACCAGCTTGGGGATCAGCGCGTTGACGCGGACATAGAGCTCGGAGCTGTCCTGCGCCGGGCCGGAGATGATCAGCGGCGTGCGCGCCTCGTCGATCAGGATGGAGTCGACCTCGTCGACGATGGCGAAGTTGAAGGCCCGCTGGACCATGTCCTCCAGCCGGAACTTCATGTTGTCGCGCAGATAGTCGAAGCCGAATTCGTTGTTGGTGCCGTAGGTGACGTCGCAGGCATAGGCCGCGCGCCGTTCCTGGTCCGTCAGGCCGTGGACGATGCAGCCGACCGTCAGGCCCAGGAAGTCGTAGACCTTGCCCATCCATGCGGCGTCGCGGCGGGCCAGGTAGTCGTTGACGGTGACGACGTGGCAGCCCTTGCCTTCCAGCGCATTCAGATAGATCGGCAGCGTGGCGACCAGCGTCTTGCCTTCGCCCGTCTTCATCTCCGAAATCTTGCCCTGGTGCAGGACGATGCCGCCGATCAGCTGGACGTCGAACAGCCGCAGGCCCAGGGTGCGGCGCGCGGCCTCGCGCACCGTGGCGAAGGCTTCCGGCAGGATGTCGTCCATGTCCTCGCCGTCGGCCAGGCGGCGCCTGAATGCCTCGGTTCGTGCCCGCAGATCGTCGTCAGTGAGGGGCATCAGGTCCGGTTCCAGCGCGTTGATCTGCTGGACCGACTTGCCAAGGGCCTTGACGATGCGGTCGTTCGTCGTCCCGAACAGCTTTCGCGCGATCGCGCCTAACATGGTTGTCCTCCGGCGGCGCCCGAGGTGATTTTCTTGGGATCACGTCAAGCGAGGGTCTGACACATAAGTGGTGCCCCGCGGGGTGTCAACGCGAGGCCATCGGGGCAACCTGGGCGTTTCCATGGCGTCGCAGCGCAGCCCGGCCACTGCCATGATGCCGTCTTGCCGGTTACACGGCGGCACGCTGCCCGGTGGTGGCCGAAAGCTCCTGTTCCAGCAGCTTCAGCCGGGCTTCGGTTTCCAGGGTTTCGACGGGCGAGCTTCGCCGCTGCGTGTCGAAATCCTCCGCCAGCCGCTCCAGCGTGGCGGCGGCCTTGCCGACCAGGGCCGGATCGGACGACCCGGATTCCTGCATGCGCAGGATGTTCAGCGTCACGGCCTCGACATGGCCCAGGCGATGGACCAGGGCCGGCCGCAGGCGCCGCGCATCGGCCCGGCTGCGCACGGCCTTTGTCAGCAGCCTTTCGGCCGCCCCCGACACCGTCTGCACCGCCCGGGCCAGTCTGCGGTCGTCGATGCTGTGGGCGGCCTTGGTCAGCCGACGGATCCGCCCGGCCACCGCCAGCAGTTCATCCGACCCGCCGGGGGCGCCGGCGATTTCCTGCGCCATCTCCGCCGAACGATCGTAGCGCTCGTCCTGGTCGACCTTCAGGATCTCCGCGAATCGGTTGATGCCCGCGCCGACAAGGCGCAGCGTCAGGACGATGGCCACGTTCACGGCAAAGGCGACACCGGCCACGACCCCGATGATGATGGCGAAGCCCCAGCCGACGACGCGGGAGATCAGCCAGATCCCCAGCATGCCCAGCACCGTCGCCACCGCGACCTTCACGCCCCACAGGATCGCTGAAGACATCCGCCGTCCTTGCCCCGGTCGGTCCGGCCCCCTTCGGGCACCGGAAGAACCCACACCGGCTATATTGGGGCCGTCCGGCGCGTCGGCAATGCGTGAGCCCGTCAGCGCACGATGATGACCGTGCAGCCGGCAAGATTGGCGACCTTGTGCGACACGCTGCCGAGAAGGAACGTCTCCGGCTCTGCCAGGCCGCGGCTGCCGACGACGATGGCATCGACGTGGTGTGCGCCCGCATAGTCGGCAATGGACCGGGCCGGCCGTCCTTCCTTGAAAACGACGTCGATGGCGTGCAGGCCGGCATCCAGGGCTTCGCGCCGCACGTCGTCGATCACCTTGCGGGTCGCGGCGTCGATGTCGTACAGCGGTTCGCCTTCGATGTGCTCGTCGCGCAGATAGGCCTTCAGGGAATCCGGCAGGTGGAACCGCCGCGCGACGTGGATCAGGGTCAGGCGGCTGCCGAACTGCAAGGCCATGGCAACGGCCTTCTCCGCAGCCTTCAGCGAATGGTGCGAACCGTCTATGGCGACCAGCAGATGCTTGAACATGGCGTCTCCTCCGGCGGTGTCCCGGGTCGTTGTGGTGAGGGCCGGAAGGCCCAGCCGGGTTCGATGAAAAGCTTAGGGCAGCGGGACGCGACAAGGCGACCCCCGACGGGGCATAGTCGCGTGCAGGATCCGGGATTGAGGCACGACCGATCGGGAGAGACGCGATGGCCAATGAGACCCCGATGCCGTTGACGGCCGATCCCGACGACGGACAGGCGCCCCCGGCGACCACCCGCCGGGCCACCGTTGCGGCGTTGGAATCGCTGCTGTATGCGCCGATCCCGGTGCTCGACCACGGGTTCGTCCGCGTCATCGACTATATGGGCGACGATGCCGCGGTGGTTCAGGGTGCGCGCGTGTCGTACGGGCGCGGAACGCGCAAGGTGTCCCAGGATCGCGGCCTGATCTTCTACCTGATGCGCCACCGCCACACCTCGCCGTTCGAGCTGTGCGAGATCAAGTTCCACGTCAAGCTGCCCATCTTCGTCGCTCGGCAGTGGATCCGCCACCGCACCGCCAACGTCAACGAGATCTCCGGCCGCTACAGCATCCTGGATCGGGAATTCTACATTCCCGATCCCGGCCATCTGGCGGCGCAGTCGACGACAAACCGCCAGGGCCGCGGCGGGCTGCTGGAGGGCGAAGAGGCCGCCCGGGTGCTGGCGATGCTGCGTGCCGACGCGCAGACCACCTACGACCATTACGAGCTGATGCTGAACGAGCGCGATACGGGCGAGACGATCGATCCGGCGCGCCAGGGCCTGGCCCGCGAACTGGCACGCATCAACCTGACCCTGGGCACCTATACGCAGTGGTACTGGAAGATCGACCTGCACAATCTGATGCATTTCCTGTCGCTGCGCGCCGACCCCCATGCGCAGTACGAGATCCGCGCCTATGCCGACGTCATGCTGGACGTCCTGGCCAAATGGGTGCCGCTGACCTGCGAGGCGTTCCGCGAATACCGGCTGGGCGGCCTGCACCTGTCGGCCACCGGCCTCGCGATCGTGCGGCGGCTGCTGGCCGGCGAGGCGGTGACGCAAGCGACCAGCGGCCTGGGCAAGCGCGAATGGACCGAACTGATGGCCGCCCTCGCGCGCGACGCCACCCCGGCAGCGTGATCGGA
Organism: Rhodospirillaceae bacterium; assembly: GCA_020638595.1. Classification (GTDB taxonomy): domain Bacteria; phylum Pseudomonadota; class Alphaproteobacteria; order DSM-16000; family Inquilinaceae; genus JACKIG01. Next base: position 14,066 of record JACKIG010000014.1, read on the forward strand.
CGGAGCGCGACGACCCTTCACGTGCGACCGCACCTGACCTATATTCACTGTGTCGGGCAACCGACTATGGCGATAAACGCCTTGCGGAATAGGCGTAGCGGACCCGGGGGCAGTACCCGGCGCCTCCACCATTTCCCGGCCCCGAAACGGGTCCGGGCGCATGGGGGCGAAACAGGATCGACGCGCGTAGTAAAGGCTGGGTTTTCGCTCGGTATGGTTCCGCCGTTATCGGGCCATTGCATAGTTGCGAACGACAACTCTGCTGAGGTTCGTGCCGCTGCCTAACGGCAGTCACACAGCCTGAATTCAATTCCTGGGGGGTAGCACTCCCAGGTGGGGGATGGGGCACCTAGCAACAGAACGCCCCGCTTCCCCGTCGATCCCCGAATCAGGTTGCGGTTTTGGCCATGTGTGCCCTTCCCTTGACGGTGGCGGGTCGCTAGTCTTCTGCCATGCCTGACGATCCCCTTCGGTATGACCGCATGGTCGAGCGCGCGCTTCGCGGCGTCGTGCATGATGCGCTGCTGATGGTCGGCCAACAGGGGTTGCCGGCCGATCATCATTTCTACATCACCTTTGCCACCAAGCATCCCGGCGTACAGATCCCGCGCTACCTTCACGATCAATACCCGGACGATATGACCATCGTCCTGCAATACCAATTCTATGGCCTGGACGTGGAGGCGGAGCGGTTTGCGGTCACGCTCAGCTTTGGCGGCAAGCATGAACGGCTGGTCGTGCCGTTCGCGGCGATCACGACCTTCGCCGATCCGTCCGTGAATTTCGCGTTGCAGTTCCAGACGATCGTCGAAGACGAGGACGAGGATCAACTGGCCGAAGAAGAGCTGACGCCGTTGACGACCCGCGACGACACGGGCCATCGCGAGCCAGCGGACCAGGACGGCGACGGCAACGTCGTCACGCTGGATTCCTTCCGCAAGAAGTAGGGTTGCGGCACCCGTCGGCCGTCCGCTGGGGGGCGCCTGCGCGCCCCCTTGCGTTTCAGGCGTCCGCGGTGCCGTGCCGGTCGGCCCGTCTGGCTCGCAGCCTGGCCGCCAACCGGAACGGCGCTTCGGCAAGGCTGCCCAGCGAACCCGCGCGGGCCAGCCCCCTCTCGGCCGCCTGCATCGAACCGATCCGCCGTGCCAGGAAGGCCCAGGTGTCTTCGTGGTCGTCGGACTTGTCGTTCAGCCAATAGAGCGTCGCTGCGCCAACAACGCCGGCCAGCAGCCAGCGCCGGGTGTAGAAGGAGAAGTCCGTCGCCGTGTCGCCGGCGGCCAGGCAGAGGGCGTCGACCGTCCGGTACATCAATCGGGTCGATATCCCGGCATTGACCGGCAGTGCCAGCAGCGCCACCGCCCGGCGGACCGCATCCTTGTACGGCGCCAGGCAGTCGAACCGCGCCCGCAGCGCCGCCAGCAGCCGCTGGCCGGCGTCGTCGCCGGCTTCCGGCGCCGCTTCCATGGCGGCCAGCATCTGGCGATCCGCCCAGTCGCCGAAATGCGCCAGCAGGTCGCCCAAACCGTCGGGAAAGGCGGCCGCCGCGACATCGGGGTCGACGCCGACGGTCTCTGCCGCATAGCCGAGGGAATGGCGGCTCCAGCCGTCGAAGGGGATGTTGGGCAGGGCCGCCGTCAGCAGCTCGTCCTTCAGGGCCGTTGTGTCCATTGACCGCCTAACCTTCGCTTGCGGGCTGGTACCTGGTGACAAGATGGTGGGCTTCGTCGTCGAAAGCGATATCCGCGAGGTCGCTGACGCGGTCAAAGAACAGAATGCCGTCCAGGTGGTCCACCTCATGCTGGACCACCCGGGCGTGGAAGCCTTCGGCGGCCCGCTCCACCCTGGTGCCGTCCGGCGTGACGCCCTGATACACGATCCTGCGGTAGCGGGGCACCAGGCCGCGCAGGCCGGGGATCGACAGGCAACCCTCCAGTCCCAGCGCCAGGTCGTCCCCGACGGGTGTGATCACCGGGTTGATCAGCGCCGTCAGGCCCCGCGGCGCTTCGGGTTCGCCGTCCTCGGCCCGATCCTGCGGCACGCGGAAGACGATGACGCGCAGGTCGCGATAGACCTGCGGCGCCGCCAGGCCGACGCCATGGGCATCCAGCATGGTATCGGCCATGTCGCGCACCAGCCGCGCGATGTCCGGGTCGGTCGGGCTGTCGACGGGCAGGGCCGGCCGGCGCAATACCGGGTGGCCCATTCTGGCAATCTTCAACAGGGTCATGGTCGATCCGGCCTTGAGGGCGACGGGGGACGGCCGTCGGTTGCTCCCGGTCCGGCACCGTGATATCGTACTTGGCGTATGGAGAACAGAGTTGTGTACCTGTTTGGTGCCGGCCCGGCACCAAAGAGGTTTTTTCGCATCTATGCTGAGCCGGAGGCCCCGTGCAAGTCCAGGTCCGTGACAACAACGTCGATCAGGCGCTGCGCGCGCTGAAGAAGAAGATGCAGCGCGAAGGCGTCTTTCGGGAGATGAAGCTGCGCCGCAACTACGAAAAGCCGTCCGAGCGTCGGGCCCGCGAGAAGGCGGAAGCCATCCGCCGCACGCGTAAGCTCCTGCGCAAGCGGATGGAGCGCGAGGGCTTCTAGGCCCCGGTTGCGGGCTCGCCGGCTGGCGCCGGGACGGGCCCGAACCCCATTTCCACGACGACTCGGGCGGATTGCACCGCCGGCAACGGGATTGCCGGCGGTCTCTTGATTCGCGCGCGCGGCCCGGCGCCCGCAAGGGGGCGTTGCCCCTGCCGATAGGGGCAGAGGGGTCAGGCGAAGGTCTTGTGGAACTCGAATTCGATCGAATTGGAGAGATCGTTCAGCGCACGCGTTAGCGGCTGGCGGCGATAGCCCCGCCGTTCATAAAGCCGGTGGGCATCCAGGAAGCGGGTATCGGACCAGAGGACGACCCCGCCGAACCCCTCTGCCGCGGCAGTGCGCTCCACCAGCCCGGTCAGGCTGCCGCCGAGCCCGCGGCCGCGGACATGGGCAGACACATAGAGCCGGATCAGCTCCATCATTCGGGGAGGGTGCTGGGCCGGCCGGCAGCCCACGCAACCGACGATGGCCGCACCGGCTTCGGCGACCCAGATGCGCGCCCCCATGGCCGCGGAGGTCGTCGCGATCGCCCGCAGCTCCGGCATCTCGCCGTCAAGGTCGAGCACGCAGCCGGGGTATTCGGCGAAGACGCCGCCGATCAACGCGATCACGCCCTGGGAATCGGCGTCCGTCGCGGGGCGGATGAGGGGGGCCGCCATATGACTTGCCCCGCCCGAGGAGGTCGAGCGGGGCAAGTATCCGTGCCCGAAACCGGATGGCGTCATGGGCTATTCGAGGGCCTTGACGATGTTTTCGCACATGGCCTTGGCATCGCCGAACAGCATCATCGTGTTGGGGCGGAAGAACAGTTCGTTGTCGACGCCGGCATAGCCCGAGGCCAGCGACCGCTTGATGAACAGCACGGTCTTCGCCTTTTCCACATCCAGGATCGGCATCCCGTAGATCGAGCTGGATGGGTCGGTCTTGGCCGCCGGATTGGTGATGTCGTTGGCCCCGATCACGAAGGCGACGTCGGTGCTGGCGAAATCGCGGTTGATGTCGTCCAGCTCGAACACCTCGTCATAGGGCACGTTCGCTTCGGCCAGCAGCACGTTCATGTGGCCCGGCATGCGCCCGGCAACCGGGTGGATGGCATACCGTACGTCCACCCCTTCCTTCTTCAGGATGTCGGACATCTCGCGCAGGGCGTGCTGGGCCTGGGCCACCGCCATGCCGTAGCCGGGGATGACGATGACGCTGGCAGCGTTCTTCATGATGAAGGCGGCATCGTCGGCGCTGCCCTGCTTGACCGTCTTGTCGCCCATCTTGGCCGACGGTCCCGCCACCTCGCCGCCGAAGCCGCCCAGGATGACATTGAAGATCGACCGGTTCATCCCCTTGCACATGATGTAGGAGAGGATGGCACCGGAGGACCCGACCAGCGCGCCGGTGATGATCAGCAGGTTGTTCTGCAGGGTGAAGCCGATGCCGCAGGCCGCCCATCCCGAGTAGCTGTTCAGCATCGAGACGACCACCGGCATATCCGCACCGCCGATCGGCAGGATCAACAGGAAGCCCAGCGCCAGCGCGATCAGCACGATCAGCCAGAAGGCGACGCCCGATTGGCTGGTGCACAGCAGGATCACCAGCACGACCGTCAGGATGCCCAGGGCCGCGTTCAGCGGATGCTGCATCGGGAAGATCAGCGGGTTGCCCGAGACCAGGCCCTGCAGCTTGGCGAAGGCGACGATGGAGCCGGTGAAGGTGATCGCGCCGATGGCCACGCCGATCGACATCTCGATCAGGCTGCCGATGGCGATGGCCCCGCTGTGGCCGATCCCGTAAGCCTCGGGATTGTAGAAGGCGGCAGCAGCCACCAGCACGGCGGCCAGACCGACAAGGCTGTGGAAGGCAGCGACCAGCTGCGGCAAGGCCGTCATCTGGATGCGCTTGGCGATGACGGCGCCGACCGAACCACCGATCAGCAGACCGAGGATGATCATCCAGAAGCTGACGACACCAGGCAGGGTCAAGGTGGTGACGACGGCGACCACCATGCCGACGATACCGAATAGATTGCCTTGGCGTGACGTTTCCGGTGACGACAGGCCCCGCAACGCCATGATGAAGCAGATGGCGGCAACGAGGTACGCGATGACGGCGTAGGCTTCCATTGTTCGCGGTTCCCTCTAGCGCCTAGCGCTTCTTCTTCTTGTACATCGCCAGCATGCGCTGGGTGACGATGAACCCGCCGAAGATGTTGACCGACGCCAGGATCACGGCCAGGAAGCCCATGAAGCTGGAGAAGTTGAAGTCGGCCGGTCCGGCGGCGATCAGGGCGCCAACGATGATCACGGACGAGATGGCGTTGGTGACGCTCATCAGCGGCGAGTGCAGCGCCGGAGTGACGTTCCACACCACGTAATAGCCGACGAAGACGGCAAGCACGAACACCGTCAGCGCCAGCAATGTGAATTCGGTACCATGCGTGGCCGCGGGGGCCGCCTCGGCGGCGGCCGCCACGCCCTGCTGGACCAGTTCCGTCAGGCGCGCTATCGCCGCCTGCGCCTGCTCCGCAAGGGTTTGAGCCTCGGTTGCAGCGGTGGGATCCATGACGGTCGCCGTCTCCTCGCGGGTTAGGTGGAGGCCTCAGCCGGCGCTTCGGCGAACTGGGGATGGACGACCTTGCCGTCGCGCGTCAGCGCCGTACCGGTGATCACTTCGTCGTCCCAATTGATCTTCAGCGTCCCCGTTTCCTTGTCGACGAACGGCGAGATGAAGGAAAACAGGTTCTTGGCATACAGCAGCGATGCCGCAGCCGGCAGGCGCCCGGCCACATTCAGGTGGCCGACAATCTTGACGCCGTGCTTCTCCACCACCTTGCCCGGCTGGGACAAGGGGCAGTTGCCGCCGCGTTCCACCGCCAGGTCGATGATGACCGATCCCTGTTTCATGGTCTTGACCATGTCCTCGCTGATCAGCGTCGGCGCAGGACGCCCGGGGATCAGGGCGGTGCAGATGACGATGTCCTGTTTCTTGATGGTTTCGGCGATCAGGTCCGCCTGCTTCTTCTTGTAGGCGTCGCTCATCTCCTTGGCGTAGCCGCCGGCGGTCTGCGCCTGCTGGAATTCCTCGTCCTCCACGGCGACGAAGGTGGCCCCGAGGCTCTGGACCTCTTCCTTCGAGGCCGGCCGCACGTCGGTGGCCGAGACGATAGCGCCCAGGCGCCGCGCGGTGGCGATGGCCTGAAGGCCGGCCACGCCGGCACCCATGATCATGACCCGCGCGGCCGGAACGGTGCCGGCGGCGGTCATCATCATCGGGAAGGTACGGCCGAATTCCGCGGCGGCGTCCAGCACCGCCTTGTAGCCGGCCAGGTTGGACTGGCTGGACAGCACGTCCATCACCTGCGCGCGGGTGATGCGGGGCATCAGCTCCATCGCGAAGGCATTGATGCCGGCTTCGGCATAGCGCGGAATGATGTCCCGCGTGTCGTAGGGGTCGAGGATCGCGGCAAGGCACGTGCCCGGCTTCATCAGCCGCAGCTCGTCCTCACCCTCCTGAACGCCCTCTTCGCCAGCCAGCAATGGCCGGCGGACCTTGAGTACGATTTCGGCGTCAGCCAGGGTTGCGGCTTCATCGGGCGCAATCTTTGCGCCGACGGCCGCATAGTCGGAGTCCAGGATCGCCGATGCCGTACCGGCGCCGGTCTCGATCACGACCTCCAGCCCCAGGCCGACGAATCGCTTTACAGTATCCGGCGAGGCGGCCACACGGGACTCCCCTGGCCGGCGCTCCTTCGGTATCGCCACTTTCATGGGAACGGTCCCCTAGGATCGAAGGCCTTGCTTGCGCGGGCAGCCGAACGATGCCGTAAGCGCCGTCGGCCCGCAAGTGGCTGGTCCCCGGGAAATCGTACGCTTGCGTCTTTTTTGATCTGCGTCACGCAGCGGCCGGCACGGGCCGCGGGTTGCCGCCAATCAGACGCTGTCCTGTCCGTGCGCCGCGGCCGCCAGCTTCTCGCCTTCCGCCGTATTCAGCACATCGCCCAGCGCATCCATCACCGCTTCGCCGAACTTCGCCGTCGTGAACTGGCGCATTACCGACAGCGCCTCGCTTGGCGCCAGGGCGCCGCGATAGGACCGGGGGCGTATGCGTGCACAGAATACGTCCGCCAGTCCCAGTACGCGTGCAGTGACCATGATGTGATCGCCGGCCAGCTTGCGCGGGTACCCGCTGCCGTCCAGGCGTTCGTACATCTGATAGATCGTCTCGCGCACCGGCAGGCCGAAATCGATGTCACGCAGCACCGACGCGGCGTGGTCGACATGCTGTTCCATGATCTTGATCTCGTCCGGCGTCAGGCGGTCGGGCTTGGTCAGGATCTCCCGCGGCACGAACAGCTTGCCGATCTGGGCAAGATTGGCCGCCGTCTCCACCGTCGCGACGTCTTCCGGCGGCAACGCCAGCCGCTGGGCCATGAGGCACGACAGACGGCTCACCAGCTTGGAATGGCCGGCAAGATAGGGATCGCTGAGCTCGATGGTCCGCACCAGCGCATCGATCGTGTGCCTCAGTGCGGCCTCGCGCTTGCGCCGCTCCTCCACCAGTTCGGTCACGTCCCGCGCGACGCTGACGATGCCGTCGACCGCGTCGTCCGCGCGCCGCAGGGGCACCTTCGAGATCGCGAGGAACCGGCGGACCCCGCCGAGATACAGCTGCTCTTCCGCACTGATGGCAAGGCCGGTGGAGATGGCCTGGCGGTCGGTCAGTTCCAGCCGCTGGGCCTGGCCGTGTCCGAAGACGGCCTCGTCCGTCTGGCCGACGATCTGGTCCATGGGTCGGCCCACCGCCTCGGCGAAGGCCGGATTCACATAGGCATAGGTGCCGTCGGGCCGCTTCAGGCCGATGAATTCGCGGATCGCCCCGTTGATGCCGTCCAGAAGCCGGCGTTGCGCATCGATGCGGTTCGCCAGGTCGCGGAATTGCCGGGCGAGGGCGCGGTTGTAGTGGCTGGACTGGTTGTACCAGACGGCCACCATGGTCACGGCAATGACCAGCGCCGCCAGCACCGTCACCAGGATCAGCACCAGTCGGACGCGCTCGAGCGGCGCCGTGGCGATCAGATGGTCGACCTCCTGCACCACATGCCAGGTCGTGCCCGCCACCGGCGCGGACACGGAAAACACCCGCCGCGGCGCGACGACACTCTGCCGTTCGGCAAAGTCCAGGGGCCAGCCAATGGGCGCTGCCGTCACCGGCACGAGGTCGCCCGGGGCATCCGGCGACACGGCCACCATGGCGCCTTCGGTGGCCTGGACGACATAGGTCGCTTCGCCCGGTTCCGAAAGGGGACGGGGGGCGACGAAGTCGGCCAGAAGCCCCGTGACGGGCAGCGTGATCATGAAGACGCCGACCGGCGGGGGCGTGGCCCCGGGGTCCAGGGTCTGCACGGTCAGGATGGGACGGTAGAGGTCGATTTCCAGCTCGCCGTCGTGCTGGCGGATCGGCGAGACCACGGTTGCGGATGTCTCGAAGATCGGCACGGCGCGCTGGCGCTGGGCGTCGGTCAGTTCCGGTGCCGCCCCGCTGGCCAGCAGCGTCTGGCCGCTGCGCCCGATCATGTAGGCCGCCACCAGGCCGTTCTGGCGCACGATCTCCGACAGGGCCTCGGCCCAGTACGGCCCCATGTCGCTGAGCTGTGCGGCCAGCGGATCGTCCGCGGCGGTGGCGTCGACCTCCGTAGCGAACAGGCGGAAGGAATCGCTGGAAACCAGGTGCGACGGGATCTGCGCCAGCCCCTGGATGCGCGTCTTGATCAGCTCTTCCCTGCCGGCGGCCAGGGTGTTCAGCCGCAATTCCAGCCCCGCGAGCAGGTCCTGTTCGCGGTCGTTCAGCAGCAGGCTGCCGGCGAACCCCGCAACGGCCAGCACGATGGCGACGCCGGCGGCCATCGCCATCGCCATGCGGCGGTGGGCCACCGTCTGCTGGGGCAGGGTGCCCGAATCGAGAAACTGGCTTACGTCTCGGGTTTCGGTCGCCATGGCGGTGCCATCCGGTTCGGTGCGTCAACGCATGATGTGGGCCCAGCGGGTATCGAGATTGACCGAGTACTGCGGCACATACTGGCTGACTCGGGCATCCTCCAGCACCGCGTTGAACAAGCTGTCGAGGATGTAGAAGCGGCCGTTCATCTCCACGGCCAGGACTGCGTGGGCAAGGTTCCTCACGATATCCCGCACGATCACGATGCGCATCTGGTCGTTCGTGAACCCCAGGTCCAGCAGGCTGACGAACTTGATGATGGCATAGTCTTCGCAGTCGCCGGAGCGGCGCAGGAACTCCAGCGGTGCGGCCCAATAGTCACTGACCCCGTAATTGTCGGAATCCGTGATGTAGGGGACGACGGCATTGGCGAACTGGTTGACGTAGGCCAGTTGGTCGGTCTGCGAATACCCGCGCGCGCTTTCGACCAGCGAGCGCCAGGCGCGGACGCGTTCCGTCGGACAGGACGCGGCGTTGGCGTCGCACGAGGCCAGCGTTGCGCGCTCGCTGCGGATGCGGTCGATGACGGCCAGCCACTGGGGAATGGCCGACAGCGAGTTGGAGCTGAACTCGATCGACCCGAACAGTCCCTGTGCGCGGGCTGCGGCCGGAAGGGCGGCCAGCATGGCCACTGCCAGAACGGCACTGACCAGCCGGCATGGCGGCGGTGTCGCACGGCCCAGCCGGCCAAGGCCCGGGTCGACCGCCGCCACCCCGCAGCCCTTACCGTTCCCGCAGGGCTTCGGCCGAGCCGCGCTCGATCGGCTTCAGCAGATAGTCCAGCACGGTCTTGTGGCCGGTCAGGATGTCGACCGTCGCCACCATGCCAGGGATGATCGGCAGCGGATGATCGTCGGTGCCGAGGTAGTTCTGATCGGTGCGGACGATGACGCGATAGAAGCTCTCGCCCGTGGCTTCGTCCACGATCGTGTCGGCGCTGATGCGCTCGATATGGCCCGGCAGGCCGCCATAGATGGCGAAGTCGTAGGCGGAGATCTTCACCATCGCATCCAGGTCCGGGCGCAGGAAAGCGACGTCGCTGGGGCGGACGCGCGCCTCCACCAGCAGGGAATCCTCGATCGGCACGATCTCGAACAGGTGTTGGCCCGGCTGGAACACGCCACCGATCGTGGTGACGTTGACGGTATTGACGATGCCCTTGACGGGCGACCGGATGTCGGTGCGCACGACGCGGTCCTGCGCGGCGCGCATGGACTCCTCGATCACCAGCAGGTCCGCGCGCCGCTGGTTCAGCTCCGCCCGTGCCTCGGACCGGAAGGACAGCCGCGCATCCTCGATCCGGCTCTCGGCTTCGGCGATCGACGCTTCGGCGCGGGGGATGCCGTTGCGGGCCTGGTCCAGCTCGCCCTGCAAATCGTTGACGTCCCGCTGCAGGTCCAGTGCCTCCGTCCGCGGAACGACGCCGGTCTGGACCAGCGGCCAGATGATGCCCAGCTGCTGTTGGGCCAGCCCCAGGCTCTGGGCGACCGAGGTTTCCTGGAGCTGGAGATCCGTCAGCTCGCGGCGGCGCTGTTCCAATTGCTGCTCGAGGATGCGGATCTCGTTGTTCAGCTCGCGCTGCCGGTCCTCGAACAGCTCGCGCTCCTGCTCGACGATCTGCGGGGTCCGGCTGAAGACTTCCTCCGGCACGGTGAAGGTCTCGGCGCCCTCGGCCTCCGCGGTCAGCCGGGCGATCACCGCCGTCAGATGGCCGCGCTGCACCTGCAACTCGCCCAGGGAGGACGACACCGAGGTATCGTCGATCCGCATCAGCACCTGGCCCGCATCGACCAGTTCGCCTTCGCTGACCAGGATGTCCTTGACGATGCCGCCTTCCAGCGATTGGACGATCTGTATCTGGCTGGACGGAATGACCCGCCCGTCGCCGCGCGTCACCTCGTCCAGGGTCGCGTGATCGGCCCAGAAGATCGCGCCACCGAACACCAGCGCCAGGATCAGCAGGAACAGGCGTGTCATCGGCTTGGGGCCGCGTCGGGCTGCGGCGATCACCTCGGAGGAGAAATCGAGGTCTTCCCAATGCCAGGTCTTGCTTGTCATCCGACTTGTATCCGCTTCGTGACCGTTTCGGCCGCCGCGGCAGCGGGCGGTTGAGCCTGCGTCTGACCCGGGGTGGCGCCCTTCTGCAGGGCCCGGATCACCTCGTCGCGCGGCCCGTCCATCAAGAGCCGCCCTTTGTCGAGCACGAGGATGCGGTCCACCAGTTTCAGCAGGGTGGCCCGGTGCGTGGTAACGACCATGGTGCGCCCGCCCTCGGTGATCTCACGCAGTCGCCGGATCAATGCCATCTCGGACGCCGTGTCCATGGCACTGGTCGGCTCGTCGAGCATCAGGATCGGCGGGTCCAGCAGCAGCGCCCGCGCCAGGCCGATCGCCTGGCGCTGGCCGCCGGACAGGTTCTGCCCGCGCTCGCCCACCTGAAGGCTGTAGCCCTGCGGGTTGGAGCCGACGAATTCGTCCACCCCGGCCAGGCGGGCCGCCTGAACCACCATCGCATCGTCCGCATAGGGATAGCTGATGGAGATGTTGTCGCGCACGGAGCCGAAGAACAGCGCGACATCCTGCATCACCGAACCGATGCCGCGGCGGATGTCGGTCGGGTGGCACTGGCGAAGGTCCACGTCGTCGATCAGGACCGAGCCGTCGGTGGGCTGGTACAGGCCGATCAGCAGCCGGCCGATGGTGGTCTTGCCCGAGCCGATCTTGCCGATGATGCCGACGCGCTCCCCCTTGGAGATGGTGAAGTTGATGTTCTTCAGCGCCGGTTCGGCACCGCCGGGATAGGTGAAGGTGACGTTGCGGAATTCGATCCGCCCTTCGGTGATCGGCCGGCTGACGAACTGGTGGTCGGCGGGACGTTCCACCGGCTGGGCCATCAGGTCGTTCAGGCTCTTCAGCGCGACGCGCGACTGGTGGAAGCGCGAGAGCGTGTTGGCCACGCCGGTCAGCGGCGCGACGGCGCGTCCGCCCAGGATCGTCGCCGCGATCAGCCCGCCCATGCTCATCTCGCCTTCCGAGATCAGATAGACGCCGAACACGACGGTGATCACCGAGACGGCCTGCTGGGCGAAACCGGACAGGTTGATGCCGAGGGAGGAGTAGAAGCGCGACTTCTGGCTGGTGCGTGCGGTCATGCCGACGAACCGTTCCCATGCGCGCTGCATCTTCGCCTCGGCGCCGAGGCTCTTGATGGTGTCGAGCGAGCTGACCGTCTCCACCAGGATGGCATGCTTCTGCGCCGCCTCGTGGTGCGTCGCCTTGACGGCATGGTTGAGCGGCACCTGGATCAGAAGGCCGATGATGATGACCGTCGGCACGGCGGCCAGGGGGATGTAGGCCAGCGGGCCGGCGATCATGTAGATGACGAAGACGAACAGCCCGACGAACATCAGGTCGGTCAGCGTGGCGATCGTCGAGGATGTGAAGAAGTCGCGGACCGATTCGAATTCGCGCAGCTGGTTGGCGAAGGCGCCCGTGGTCGGCGGGCGCGCCTGCATCTGGATGTTCAGCACCTGTTCGAACAGGCGGCTGGCCAGCAGGACGTCCGCACGCTTGCCGGCATTGTCGATCAGGGCGCCGCGCAGGCTTTTCAAGAGGAAGTCGAACAGGTAGGCCATGCTGACGCCGATCGCCAGCACCCACAGCGTCGATGTCGCGTGGTTGGGCACGACGCGGTCATAGACGTTCATTACGAACAGCGGCGAGGCCAGCGCCAGGCAGTTGATGATCGCCGCGGCGACCATGATCTCCACATAGGTGGGCCAGAAGCGCGAGACCGTGCCCCAGAACCAGTGCTTGCCGCGCGGGGCCAGCTCCTCGTTGGCGCGCCCGTCGAACTGGTATTCGGGACGCACGAACAGGGCGAAGCCGTCATAGTTGTCGTCGAGTTCGGCCAGGCTGACGCGCGAGACGCCCTCGCCGGCCTCGGGCAGGACGATATCGGCCGTATCACCGTCGCGGCCCAGCAGCACGCAGGCCCGGCGGTCCTTCAGCAGCAGCACCGCCGGCAACACCATGTTGCGGATGGCTGCCAGCGGGCGGCGGACCAGCCGGCCGGTCAATCCCGCGCGGGCTGCGGCGCGAATGAACAGCGACGGCGTCAGCATCCCGTCGACCAGCGGCAGCCCGGACACCAGGGCGGCCGGGGAAACGGGGCGCGTGAAGTGCTTGGTGACAACCACAAGGCAGCTCAACAAGGGGTCGAACCGGTCCGCCGACCGCTCGCCCGGGTCCAGCTCCCAGTGCTTGACGTCTTCCTCTGCGACGACTTCGTCGGACGCTTGCGGTTCCGCCTGCCCTGTCTGATCCAGCATTCTCTCGATCCTGATCGCCTCTTGCTCGGCGCGTTGGGCACGATGCGCGATCACCGGTGAGCCGCCGCCGCCGCCAAACGCAAGCGGGGCGCCGGACCAGCAATGATGGCACCGACACCCCGCAGACTAACGCGAAACTGTTAATGTAGCAGAAACGTCAGCCAACGTTCCTGTCTGACCCTCCCGGTTTCCCCTATCGGCTCAACGACGGAGAGGTCCGGGTCAGGTCGCGATCCATCGTCTCCGATTCCGGCTGCGGCGGAACGCCCGCATCGCTCCGGGCGATGCCTGCCGCGCCGGGGTGGGGCGCCACGCCCAGCGCATTCAAGAGCTGCCCGGTGCTTGCGACGATCTGGTACTTGGAGAACAGCACCGCATATTCGCTCTCCGTCACCGCCACACGCGTGTTGAACAGCGCATTCTCGGCATCCAGAAGGTCCAGCAGGGTCCGCTGGCCGATGCTGAACTGGTCGCGGTAGGAATTGCGCACCTGTTCCGACACTGCCGCCTGTTCGCGCAGCAACTGGAGCCGCCGCTGCGACTGTTCCAGCGCGTTGTAGGCGCGGCGGATCAGCTCCTCCACCTCGCGCTCGAAGCGCAGCAGCCGCTGGCGTGCCTCGTCGATGTGGCGGATCTGCTCTTCCCGGTTGGCCGTGTCGATCCCGCCCCGGTACAGGTTGTAGCGCAGCACCAGAAGCGCCTCGAGGTCGGCATCGGCCCCGCGCTCACCATTCACGTCGACGCCGTAGCTGGCGCGGCCTTCGATATCCAGGGTCGGCCAGAAATTGGCGTTGGCAGCCCGGAAGTCCGCATAGGCGGTGTCGATGTCCGCGCGCGCCAGCGACAGGCTCGGGTTGGCGTTCAGGGCGGTTTCGACCGCCCGATCGATGCCGGCCGGAAGGGCGGAATCGATCGGCGGCGGCAGGCTGAACTGGCCGGCCGGCATACCGACGAGGCGCTGATAGGTGATCCGCGCTTCCTCATACGCCCGCTCGATTTCCACCAGCGTCGCTTCGGCGGCGCGCAGGCGCTCCTCCGCCTGCTGCACGTCGGCGACACTGCTGCGCCCGGCGCCGCTGCGGGCCCGGACGTCACCCAATGTCTGCTCGTGGACGCGGATATTGGCGAGCGCAAGCTCCCGCAGCTCGGCCTGCCGCAGGACGTCCAGATAGGCCTGCGCCACATTCAGGCCGATGAACTCCCCGCGTTCCAGCACGCGGGCGGCTGCCGCATCGACGCGGGAGGCCTGGCGTTCCACCTCGCTGTCCGCGGCGAAGCCGTCGAAGACCATCTGCTGGACAGTCACCGCGACCTCGCGCCGGACCAGCCAGGTATGATCGTCACGGTCGTCCGGCCCCGGGCCGTCGCGCCAGCCCGGCCCGACCGACCCTTCGAAGTCGACCTGCGGCAGATACAGCCCGCGGGCTTGCCGCAATTCGAAATCGATCGCCGAGCGATTGGCCACCGCTTCGAGAACTTCCGGATTGGTGGAAATCGCGTAAGCGACCGCTTCGCCCAACGTGATTGCAGATCCCTGCTGTGGCAGTGCAAGCAGCGCCAACGCCATTGCCGGGATTGCGCATAGGCTCTTTACGTGCCTTCGCATGGTCCGATACCGCATGTACTTCCTGGCCCCCAGTTATGGCATTGCGAAGAGCCGACTCGGCTCCTGACTTGTCCCCGCCTTACCGCCTTGTGCGGCGGCTCTTTGAAGCCAATTGTTATCTTGTGAATCATCAAGATCCACCGGGGCAAGGTCAAGGGGAAACGACGGCGACGTTCCACCCCATACTCCAGTCTATGGGAATATGCCCTGCTGTCCGATGGGCCCTGGCTGTCCGCGGACTTCGGTCGGTTCTTACCGGAAAAGTCCAATTCCAGCAAGAAGATACCAAGCGATATCAGATAAATTCGACACAAAGGCTTGGTAAGAGTCTGACAATTCAGCATCCTCCATGGATGGATTCGGTCGTTTGCGCGTCGCGGCCCGCCGTTTGCCGTGCCACTCCGCCGCGGCGGTGGTCGCCGGCGCCCGCCACGGTGGCGTCCGGGCGGCGCTGGACGGCATGGACACCGCCGAAGAAGAAGCTGTCCTCGGGCCAAACGGTATACCGTTGCGACCAATTCGCCGCAGCCGATACCGAGGCTTCGCCATAGCCCGTTTCGATGTCGAGCGTGCCTGCCTCCAGGTGCAGGCGGGGGGCGGCCACCGCAACGTCGGGCGGCATGGCGAAGTCGAGCATGTTGACCAGGACCTGCAGGATGGCCGAGCGGATCCGGTTGGAGCCGCCGCTGCCCAGCGCCGTCACCGTCCCGTCGCCGGCCTGGACGATCGTCGGCGCCATCATCGACGACAGGCGCCGGTCGGGCTGCCAGCGATGGAAGCCGCGGGGGTTCAGGTCCTGTTCACCCAGCATGTTGTTCAGCATGCAGCCGGCATCGGCGATGATCGCGCCGCAGCCTTCGCCGTTGCTCAACGTCACGCTGGCCGCGTTGCCGTCGCCGTCGAGCACGCTGATATGCGTGGTGCCGCGGCTGGCGACGTGCTGCGGCTGAAGCGATGCGAGGTAGCGCGACAGCACGGCCCGGTCGGCCAGATAGCCGGCGCCGGCGTGGGCGTCTTCCGCCAGGTCGCTGTCCTCGCGCGCCGTTTCCGTGACCGCCAGGATGCGCGCGATCGCGTCCAGGTGGACCTGGTCGCCGTGGCGGGTGGCGGCAAAGTCGAAATGGTCGGCAAGCGCCAGCGAGAACACGATCAACGGGCCACCGGCCGCGGGCGGCGGATTGGTCATGATGGTGGCGCCGCGGTAGCTGCACGTCATCGGATCGCGCCGATGGACGCAATAGCCGCGAAGGTCGTCGGCCGTCAGATAGCCGCCCTGTGCCGCGCAGGCGTCGACGATCGCGGCGGCGATCGCCCCCTCGTAGAAAAGGCGTGGCCCCTCGGCGGCCAGTGCTTCCAGCGCCCTGGCCAGGTCGGGCCAGCAGAACCGTTGCCCCAGGCCGATCAGGCCGCCATCGCCGCCGGCGAACACGGCCTGTGCGGCGGGGGTCGCGCGCAGGATCGGTTCCACGACCTCCATGATGCGGGCCTGCATGGGCGCGATGGCAACGCCACCGTCGGCGAGGGCGATGGCGGGGGCCAGCAGGCGGGCGGGACCCAGCCGGCAGAGATCGCGCTGGACCGCGAACAGGCCGGCGACCACGCCCGGAACGGCGGCCGCCCCCAGGCCGATATGGAACTCCTGCGTGGCGGTGCCGAAATCGGCGAGGATCGGGCGGAAATCGACATCCTCGGCCGGACGGGGCGCCTTCGGGGTCTGTACGAAAAAGTCATAGAGCCTGGGCGGGCCGTCCGTGGGATCGGCCAGCAGGAAGCCCCCACCGCCCAGGCTTGCCAGCACCGGTTCCGCCACGCAGGCCGCCGCCATCGCGGCCAGGGCGGCATCGAAGGCATTGCCGCCGTCCTCAAGGATCTCGACGGCTGCTGCGGCCGTCGCCGGATCGCCGGCAGCGACGATGCCCGGACCATGCGCCCGCCGGGCGACACTCGCCATAGGTCCTGAATCCCGGCGGTCAGGCGCGGGCGGGCAGGGCAGGCGCCGGCGCCAAGGTTCTGCGCCCCGGGATGCCGACGCCAGCGTGCCGTTGGCCACGCCGCACCGGCGCCGGGACGGATATCGACATGACCATGACTGCTGACCCCAGGACCGCTGCGAGCTACCGGGCCGCACTATTTCATACCGTGCAAGCCCATGCCAACGCCCTGCCGCGGCATCGGGGCCGATACGGTCGGGCGAGACCGGATCAAGGCCGCGTGGGTCGCGCTGCAATGGGGTCAGACCAGGATATCCAGCTGCTGGCCGCGCTGCCTGCGCCGCCGTGTGCTGGTGCTCCGCTCGCTCTTTTCCGATGCGTCGACGGCCTGTTGGGTCTGCGTCTTCACGGGCTGCTGCTGCCGCGGCATTTTCGACACGGGCACCGGCGCAACCAGCGTCATGACCGGCTGTGGTTGGACTATGGGCGCAGCGGGAATCATAGCAGGAAAGATAGCGGCGCCGGGGCGGGATTGCAAGAAGAACTGGTCGAATCGGAATTAATATTAACGATTGGCGCAAGAATACTGCGTGAATGCGGCCTGGAGGCCGCGGCATTTTAAGATTTCCTTAAGTATTATTAATTAGTTCTTAACGTGGACTCGGCGTCCGACCCCCGCCGGCATGGCCGTCCGCACGGTGCGCCGGGGTCGTCGGGGGCCGGCTGCCGGGACTTGCAAACCGCGACGACACAGGTCCACATTGGTGCCCCGGTGCGCGGGGCTTGGGCGGCGCTGGATGCGGCAGTGGCCTTGGTGTCACTCGTCAGCCCTGGGAACTGCACCCACTCTGAAATCGCACGGGGGGAGGCTCTCCACAATGAAACGACTGACTCTCGGCTTGCTCATGTCGGCGGCGATGGGCGTCGGCACGGCGCAGGCCACGACGCTCGTCTATTGTTCCGAAGCCAGTCCTGAGGGCTTCAACCCGTCGTTATATACGGGGGGGTCGACCTTCGATGCATCGTCCAGGCCCATCTTCAACCGGCTGGTCGAGTTCGAGTACGGGACGACCAATATCATCCCCGGTCTGGCGACCAGCTGGGACGTCTCGGATGACGGGCTGGAATACACCTTCCACCTGCGCGAGGGCGTCCAGTTCCAGAGCACCGACACCTTCACCCCGACGCGCGACTTCAACGCCGACGACGTGATCTACAGCTTCGAGCGGCAATGGCTGGCCGACAATCCGTACCATGACCTGTCGGGCGGGTCTTACGAATACTTCGAAGGCATGGGGATGCCCGACCTGCTCTCCTCCATCGAAAAGGTCGACGACTATACGGTCCGCTTCGTCCTCAACCAGCCCGAGGCGCCGTTCCTGGCCAATCTGGGCATGGACTTCGCCTCCATCATGTCGCTGGAGCATGCCGAGGCGATGACCGCCGCCGGCACCCCGGACGAAATCGACCTTCGGCCCGTCGGCACCGGTCCGTTCCAGCTGGTGGACTATCAGCTCGACGCCACCATCCGCTATCGCGCGTTCGAGGACTATTGGCGCGGTCCGGCGGCGATCGACCAGCTGATCTTCGCCATCACGCCCGACGCGTCGGTGCGCTATGCCAAGCTGGTCGCGGGCGAATGCCATGTCATGCCCTATCCGAACCCGGCCGACATCGCCGAGATGCAGGCCAACCCCGACCTCGTGGTGATGGAGCAGGAGGGCCTGAACGTCGGCTATCTCGCCTTCAACACCGAGCGGGAGCCGTTCACGGATGTGCGCGTGCGCCAGGCGCTGAACATGGCGGTCAACAAGCAGGCGATCATCGACGCCATCTTCCAGGGCGCCGGGCGCGCCGCGATCAACCCCATCCCGCCGACCATCTGGTCGTACAACGACGCGGTCGAGGACTATCCCTACGATCCCGAGGCGGCGCGCGCGCTGTTGGCCGAGGCGGGCTATCCCGACGGCTTCGCCACCAATATCTGGGCGATGCCGGTGCAGCGGCCGTACAACCCGAACGCCCGCCGCATGGCCGAGATCATCCAGGCCGACTGGGCGGCGATCGGCGTCGAGGCCGAGATCGTCACCTATGAGTGGGGCGAGTACCTGAGCCGCTCGAAGAACGGCGAACACGACACGGTGCTGCTGGGCTGGACCGGCGACAACGGCGACCCGGACAACTTCCTCTACGTCCTGTTGGGATGCGACGCTACCGATGACGGCACCAACCGGGCGCGCTGGTGCTATGAGCCGTTCAACGACCTGCTGGTCCAGGCCAAGCGGACCGTGGACCTGGCGGAGCGCACACGCCTGTACGAGGAAGCCCAGGTGGTGTTCAAGGAGCAGGCGCCCTGGATCACCATCGCCCATTCGGTGGTCTACATGCCCATGCGCCAGGAGGTGCAGGGCTACCGCATCGATCCGTTCGGTGGGCACATGTTCTACGAAGTCTCGCTCGCCGAATAGGCGTGCGGTGTCTGCGGGCGGTCGTCACCGGGGTGGCGGCCGCCCGTACGCGTAACGGTTCATGCTCCGCTTCCTGTTCACCCGTCTCAGCCTGATCATCCCGACCTTCATCGGGGTGACGATGCTGACGTTCGCCCTGATCCGGCTGGTGCCAGGCGACCCCATCGAGATCCTGGTGGGCGAGCGCGGCATCGATCCGGCGCGACACGAGATGCTGCGCGCGCAGCTGGGCCTCGACCGGCCGATCCTGGAACAGTACTGGATCTACATCTCCGACGTGCTGACGGGCGATCTCGGCAACTCCATCGTCACCCGCAAGCCGGTGCTGGAGGAATTCCTGACGCTGTTCCCGGCGACGATCGAGCTGGCCTTCTGCGCCATGGTCTTCGCCATCGTCATCGGCCTGCCGGCGGGCATCTTCGCCGCCGTGAAACGGGGATCGACCTACGATCACGCCATCATGGGCGCATCGCTGACCGGCTATTCCATGCCGATCTTCTGGTGGGCGATCCTGTTGATCCTGCTGTTTTCCGTCACCCTGGGCTGGACGCCGGTGTCGGGGCGGATCGCCGTCATCTATTGGATCGAGCCGGTGACGGGCTTCATGCTGGTCGACACCTTGCTGTCGGACGAGAGCGGGGCGTTCCGATCCGCGCTCTCGCATCTGATCCTGCCCGCCATCGTCCTGGGGACGATCCCCCTGGCGGTGATCGCCCGCATGACCCGGTCGGCCATGCTGGAGGTCCTGAACGAGGACTATATCCGGACCGCCCGCGCCAAGGGCCTGTCGCCGCTGCGGGTCGTCGGCATCCACGGCCTGCGCAACGCGCTGATTCCGGTGATCACGGTGATCGGGCTGCAGGTGGGCGTGCTGCTGACCGGCGCCATCCTGACGGAGACGATCTTCTCCTGGCCGGGGGTCGGCAAATGGATCCTGGAGAGCATCCGCCGGCGCGACTATCCGACGCTGCAAGGCGGCATCCTGCTGATCGCGACGACCGTTATCCTGGTCAACCTGACCGTGGACCTGCTCTACGGCGTCATCAACCCGCGCATCCGCCACAGGAGGTGACGCGATGACCGCGGAGATCGAAGCCATCGCCGGCGAGCCCGCCGCCGTCGCCGCCCCGCCGGGGCCGTTCGCCGAGTTCTGGAGCTATTTCAGCCGCAGCCGCGGCGCGCTGCTCGGCCTTGTCGTCATCGTCGTGATCTGTCTGTTGGCGATCTTCGCCGACCTGGTGGCCCCGCACGACCCCATTCACCAGTACCGCGACGCGCTGCTGGCGCCGCCGTTGACCGAGCATCCGGACCACGGCAGCTTCCTGCTCGGCACCGACGATCTCGGCCGCGACATCCTCTCGCGCCTGATCCACGGGGCGCGGCTGTCGATGATGGTGGGGGTCATCGTCGTCACGCTGGCGCTGGCCGCCGGCATCTTCCTGGGCCTGGTCGCCGGGTTCTTCCCCGGTGTGCTGGGCATCCTGATCATGCGGGCGATGGACATCATGCTGGCGCTGCCGGCGATCCTGCTGGCCATCGTCATCGTCGCCATCCTGGGACCCAGCCTGACCAACGCCATCCTGGCCGTCGCCATCGTCGCCCTGCCGCATTATGTGCGCCTGACGCGCGCCGCGGCGATGAACGAGCGGTCCAAGGACTATGTCATCGCCTCGCGGGTCAGCGGTGCCGGCCTGATGCGGCTGATGGTCATCACGGTGCTGCCCAACTGCCTGCCGCCGCTGATCGTGCAGGCGACGCTGGGCTTTTCCACCGCCGTGCTGGATGCCGCGGCGCTGGGCTTTCTCGGCCTCGGTGCCCAGCCGCCGACGCCGGAATGGGGCACCATGCTGTCCAGCGCCCTGCAATACATCCAGCGGGCCTGGTGGGTCGTGACCTTCCCGGGCCTGGCGATCCTGATCACCGTTCTGGCCTTCAACCTGTTGGGCGACGGCCTGCGCGACGCCCTCGATCCGAAGCTGAAACGCTGATGCCGCTTCTGGAGATCCGCAACCTCAGCGTTACCTTCCCGACGGCGCGCGGCGTCTTCCGCGCGGTCGACGGGGTGGAGATGACGATCGAGCGCGGCGACCTGCTGGGCATCGTCGGCGAGAGCGGATCGGGCAAGAGCCTGACCCTGCTGGCCGTCATGGGCCTGATCCCGTTCCCGGGGGAGGTGACGGCCGATGTCTTGAGCTTCTCGGGCATCGACCTGTTGGGCCTCGGCCGGCGCCGTCGGCGCAAGCTGATCGGCAAGGACATGGCGATGATCTTCCAGGAGCCGATGACCAGCCTGAACCCGTGCTTCACGGTCGGCTTCCAGATCACCGAGGCCCTGAAGGTGCACATGGGCGGCACGCGTGCCGGCCGGCACCGCCGTGCGGTCGAATTGCTGGACCTGGTCGGCATCCCTGCGCCGGAAAGCCGGCTGTCGGCCTTTCCCCACCAGCTGTCGGGCGGCATGAGCCAGCGGGTGATGATCGCCATGGCGATCGCCTGCAATCCGCGCCTGCTGCTGGCTGACGAGCCGAGCACGGCCCTCGACGTCACCATCCAGGCGCAGATCCTCGACCTGCTGGTGCGCCTGCAGCAGGAAACGGGGATGGCCTTGGCGCTGGTCACGCACGACATGGGCGTCGTGGCGGAAACGGCCCGGCGTGTCGCGGTGATGTATGCCGGCCAGGTGGTGGAGCAGCGCGACGTCGAGGGCCTGTTCGACAGCCCCAGCCATCCCTACACCGCCGCCCTTCTGGACGCGCTGCCGGAGCGCAGTACCGGCCGCGATCGCCTGCCGACCATCGCGGGCGTCGTACCGGGCGCGTTCGACCGGCCGTCGGGCTGCCTGTTCAACCCGCGCTGCCGCTTCGCCGACCGGCGCTGCCGGGCGGACGAGCCGCGGCTGTCCCCCTACGGCAACGGCCGCACGCGCTGCCACTATCCGCTGGACGTGGACGGCCTGCCCACAGGCGCGCGCGCGGCGGAGGCACGGCCGGCATGACCGATGTCCTGGCGGCGAGGGACCTCGCGCGGCACTACACCGTCGGCGGCGGCCTGTTCGGCAAGGCGGCCGTCCTGAAGGCGCTGGACGGTGTGTCCTTCACCTTGGCCGCCCGGCGGACGCTGGCGGTGGTGGGCGAAAGCGGCTCCGGCAAGTCGACGCTGGCGCGCCTGGTCACGCTGATCGAGCCGCCGACCGAAGGCGGCCTGTTCATCAACGGCACCGACGCCATCGACCCGTCGCGGCGGACGCAGAAGGCGCTGCGCCGCACCGTGCAGATGGTGTTCCAGGACCCCTATGGCTCCCTCAATCCGCGCAAGAAGGTGGGCGCGATCCTGGAAGAGCCGGTGGTCATCAACACCGACCTGCCCAGGGCCGAGCGGCAGGACAAGGCCCTGGCCATGATGGCCAAGGTCGGCCTGCGGCGGGAGTTCTACGACCGCTATCCGCACATGTTCTCCGGCGGCCAGCGCCAGCGCATCGCGCTTGCCCGCGCCCTGATGCTGAATCCGGACATCCTGGTGGCCGACGAGCCGGTCTCGGCGCTGGACGTGTCGGTCCAGGCCCAGGTCCTCAACATGATGATGGACCTGCAGGAGGAATTCAGCCTGGCCTATGTCTTCATCAGCCACGACCTCTCCGTCGTGCGCCACATCGCCAACGAGGTGCTGGTTCTCTATCTGGGCCGTCCGGTGGAACAGGGGCCGAAACAGCGGCTGTTCGACAACCCCCTTCACCCCTATACGCGCGGCCTGCTGGCCAGCACGCCGTCCGTCAACCCCAAGCAGCACAGCCAGCGCAGCCTGATCAAGGGCGAGATGCCGTCGCCCCTGAAGCCGCCCTCGGGCTGCGCCTTCCACAGCCGCTGCCCGCACGCCACCGACCTCTGCTCACGCGACCGCCCGAAGCTGCGCCCGCTCGACGGCCGCACCGTTGCCTGCCACCACGCCGAACGGATCGGGTAGGCCCGGCTATGGCATCAGCTGGCCGCCGTTGACCTCGATCACCTGGCCGGTGATGTAGCCGGCGGCGGCCTTGGAGGCGAGGAAGAGATAGGCGCCGACGCATTCCTCGGGCGTGCCCAGGCGGCCCATGGGGATGGTCTTGCGCATCGTCTCCAGCTGATCGGGCGTGCTGAAGCGCTCGTGGAAGGGCGTGTAGATCACACCCGGTGCGACGGCGTTGACGCGGATGCCGTCGGCGGCGAATTCCTTGGCCAGGTTGCGCGTGAAGCTCTGTACCCAGGCCTTGGCCGCGGCATACACGCCGGCGCCGGGGCCGCCGCCATGGCGCCCGGCGATGGAGCCGGTATTGATGATGGTGCCGGCGTTCTTGCGCAGATGGGGCAGGGCCGCCCGGCAGGCATGGGTGAGCTGGCGGACGTTCAGGTCGAACACCTGGTCGATCAGGATGTCGTCGATTTCCTCCAGCATGGCGCGGCGGACCAGGGCGCCGGCATTGTTCACCAGCACGTCCAGGCCGCCCAGCAGCGTGACCGCGTCGGCCACCACGCGCTCCGCCTCGCCGCGGCGGCTCAGGTCGCCGGCAAGCGACTTGGCGTCGCCGCCGGCGGCGCCGATGGCTTCGACCACCGCCTTGGCGGCATCGGCGCTGGCGTTGTAGTGCACGGCCACGCGGCAGCCCTCGGCGGCAAAGCCCTTGGCGACGGCGGCACCGATCCCGGTGCTGGCGCCGGTGACGAGGACGCGCAAGCCTTTCAGATCGTCGAACATCGGTCGTTCCTTAACGTTACGGACGGCGGCTACATGAACTGGGGCATGACCAGCCGCGGCAGCCACAGGATGAGATCCGGCAGCAGGATCACCAGGGTCAGGATCCCCAGCATCGGCAAGAGCACGATGGCCACATCCTTCAGGGCCTTCACCACCGAGATACCGCCGATGGCGGACGCGATCAGCAGGCAGAGCCCGTAGGGCGGCGTCACCAGCCCGAACGCCAGCGAGATCACCCCGATGATGGCGAAATGGACGGGGTGCATGCCGACGCTGGTGGCGACGGGAAACAGGATGGTGCCGAGGATGATGATGGCCGGGATGGCGTCGATGAACAGGCCGATCAAGAGGAAGGCGGCGGCAATCATGAAGCCGGTCTCGATCCGGCCCAGCGACATGGCGGCGATCCACTCGACCAGTGCTGCCGGCACCTTGTAGTACGCCAGCAGGTTGCCGAACGCCGACGCCGTGCCGATGCAGAACAGCGAGATCGCCGCGAACCGGCCGGTGTCGTACACCGCATGCACGAACTTGCGGGCATTGATCGTGCGGTACAGCACCACGCCGATGATCAGCGTATAGATCACCGCGACGACGGAGCTTTCCGTCGGCGTGAAGATGCCGAAGACGATGCCGGCCACGATGATGACCGGCGTGAGCAGGGCGAAAACGGCGCCGCCGAACGCCGGCAGCAGCTCGCGCAGCGTCGAGCGGTGATAGATCGGGTATTTGTAGACCTTGGCGTAGGCATAGACGGTCGCCATCATCGCACCGGCGATGCACACCCCAGGGATGACGCCGGCCAGGAACAGCGCACCGATCGACACCGACATCACCCCGCCCCACACCACCATCAGGATGCTGGGCGGGATGATCACCCCCATCACCGAGGAGCAGGCGGTGATGGCCACCGAAAAGCGGACGTCGTAGCCCTGCTTGACCATGGCCGGGATCAGCAGCTTGCCGATCCCCGCGGCATCGGCGGTGGACGAACCGGAGATGCCGGCAAACAGCATGCTGACCAGCACGTTGATGTGGCCGAGCCCGCCCGGCAGGTGGCCGACGGCGACCTTGGACAGATTGATCAGCCGGTCGGTGATCCCGGCCATGTTCATCAGGTTGGCGGCCAGCAGGAAGAACGGCACGGCCAGCAGGATGAAAGACCAGTAGGCCTTGAAGGTCCGTTCCATCAGGATGAACGGACTCATGCGGGGATCGATCAGCAGCACGGGCAGGCAGGCGATGCCCAGCGCGAAGGACACCGGGACACGCAGGAAGACCAGGACCCCGAAGGTCGAGAACAGCAGCAGGGCCGCTTCGCCGGCAGTCATAGCGCGGTCCCCTGGCTGATTTCGTCCTTCGCCGGGTCGCCGACGCCCCCATGCGGCGCGTCGCCCCCGCCGGCGCTTTCGCCCTTGATAACCAGCCAGATGTCCCTTGCCAGATGCTCCAAGAGGAATATCCCCCAGCTGGCGCCGGCAAGCGGGACGGTGATGTACAGATAGCCCAGGTCGTAGCGCAGGTAGTCGGATTCCTGCCTGCCGCCGAACTGGAAATAGCTCCATCCGTCGACGATGAAGAAATACGCCATCACCCCCATCAGCAGATGCACGAGGATGCGCCGAAGCCCGCGCGTCCTGGGGTTGTTCGGTTCGGGCAGAATGTCGACCTCGAAATGCGTCTGTTCCCGCACCGCGATGACCGACCCCAGCATGACGATCCAGATGAACAGGAACAGCGCGACCTCTTCCGTCCATAGATGTCGGGGAACGAAGCGGACCTCGCCGATCAGCGGGATGTCCAGCGGCCGCGACAGCACCTGCATCGCCACGGGCACGATGATGGCCGCCATCATCAGGCCGACGAGGATGCGCAGGAGTCGATAGTATCCGTCGAGCAGGGTCTGGAGGACCTTCATCGGCGTGTCACCCGCGCCCGCCTGCGCGCGTCATACCGGCATGGCCATGGGCCTTTGCCGGGATGGACCGGTGGCGGGGGCATCCAAGAGGAAGGATGCGGGCCGGCCCGTCAGCCCGTATGGGCAAGCGGGCCGGCCCGATGCCGCACGTTACATGCCGCGCACGCGTTCCAGCGTCTCGGTGGCGCCGAGTTCGGCTGCGAACTCGTCCTGCACCGGCAGGGACAGCTCCAGCAACTGGTCACGGTCGTCGAAGGGCACCGTTTCCAGCCAGCCGTTGGCTTCCATCTGCTCCAGCTTCTCGCTGTCCTGCGAGGATTCGACCTCGCGGCCGTGGCGGCCCGCCTCGCGGCCGGCTTCAAGGACGCAGGCCTGCAGATCTTCCGGCAGGCGCTGGAAGGTGGCTTCGGAGAACATCAGCGGCCGCACCGTGATCGCATGCTGCGTCAGGATGATGTAGGGCGCGACCTCGTAGAACTTCATCTGCTCGATACCGGCGGCCTCGTTCTCCAGGCCGTCGACGACGCCGGTCTGCACGGCGTTGTAGACCTCGTTATAGGCGATGACCGACGGTTCGGCCGTGATCGCCTCGAAGATCATCGCCTGGATCGGCGCGCCCATGACCCGCATCTGGAAGCCCGCCAACTCTTCCATGTTGTGGATCGGATGGTCGCTGATCAGGTTGCGGGTGCCTCCGCCGGCATAGCCGATGACGCGGACATTGGCGTTCTGAAGCACTTCCTGTTCGATCAGCTCGAAGGCCGTGCCGCTGTCCAGCACTGCGTTCCAGTGGTCGAGATCGCGGAACAGGAACGGCATGTCCATCAGCGGCATCTGCGGCGACAGGCTGGCCATGTGCGACGGTGCGACGACCGCGTAGTCGACCGATACGCCCTGGCTCATCATCTGGAAGAAGTCGCGCTCGACGCCCAGCTCGGAATTCAGGTGCATGACGAAGTTGAGGTCGCCGTCATAGCATTCCTGCGTCAGCTCCTCGAACCGGCGCATGGTCTTGGTGAAGGCGTGCTCCTCGTCGAACTGCGAGGCGCCGTGCAGTTCGATCGTGTCGGCATTGGCCGTGGCGCCGAAACCGGCGACGGTGGCCGCAGCGAGAAGTGCCGTGGTGGTGCGAAACATGTCGTGAATCTCCCTTTTTCTGTACGCCAAGTGGTGTCTTTTGCCCCCGGACCGGCAGTGTGACGGTATCCGTCCGGTGGGCACAAGGCCGGTCGGCGCCGGGCCGCCCGACCGATCGCGCTATCCTCCTTCGAATGCGGGTTTGCGCCGCTCTTTCAGTGCGGCGATGCCCTCTTGGGCGTCACGGGTCGACAGACAGACCGCGCCAGCCAGCGCCTCCAGCACCGGGCCGGTGTTGCGGCCCAGGCCGGCATCCACGAGCTGCTTGGCCGCCTGGACGGAGATCGGGGCATTGCCCGCGATGCGGGCGGCCAGCGCCTGCGCCGCCGCCGGCAGGCCGCCCTCCGGCGCCACGGCATTGACCAGGCCCCAGCTTTCCGCCGTTGCCGCGTCGATCCGCCGCCCTGTCAGGATCATCTCCTTCGCCCGTCCCAGGCCGATGACCGCCGGCAGCCGCTGGGTGCCGCCCCAGCCGGGCAGGGTGGCGATCGTCACCTCCGGCAGGGCGAAGGTGGCACCCGGGCCGGCGATCCGCAGGTCGCAGGCCAGCGCCAGCTCCAGCCCGCCGCCAAGGGCAAGGCCGCCGATCGCGGCGATCACCGGCTGGCGGAGCCCGGCGACCCGGTCGAACAGGCGATGGCCGAGCGGCGCCCAGCGGCGCCACATGTCCACGGATGCCAGCGCCGACCAGGCGTCGACATCGGCACCGGCACAGAAGGCCTTGTCGCTGGCCGAGGTCAGCAGGACTACGCGGCAGTCCGCATCCGCCTCGATCCCGTCCAGGGCGCGGTGCAGCTCGTCCACCATTGCCGGGGTCAGGGCGTTCAGCTTGCCCGGCCGGTTCAGCGTGACCGTGGTAAGCGGCCCGTCGGCCGCGACCAGGATGGTGGCGTCGTCGGTCATTGCGCGGCCACCGCCAGGGTGGGTTGCCGCCGCCGCGGAGGCTTGAGCTCCAGCCCCATCCTCTCGGGCCGGAACAGGCGGGCGTCCATCGGCCGCAGGTTTCCGGACACCGTGACCGGGGCGGCGCTGCGGGCGACGATGTCGCGCTGGACGTCGATGCCGGGTGCCGCCTCCTCCAGCACCAGGCCGGTGGGGGTCAGCCGGAAGACGCCGCGTTCGGTCACATAGACGACCTCCTGGCCCAGCGTGGCGGCGCGGCGGCCGCTGAAGGTCACATGCTGGACCGCTTCGACGAACTTGGTGAAGCGCCCGTCCTGATCGATGCGCAGGGCCCCGCCCGCGATCTCCTGCTGCAAGCCGCCGGCGGAGAAATAGCCGGAGAAGACCAGCCGGCGCCCATGGGCCGTGATGTCGATGAAGCCGCCGACACCGGCCGTCACATGCAGCTTGGCCTCCAGGCGCGAGACATTGACATTGCCGTGGGTATCGACCTCCAGGAACGACAGCAGCGCGCAGTCGGCACCGCCGCCCTGGAAGAAGGTGAACTGCTGCGGCGACTGCACGATGGCTTCGGCATTGGCGGAACAGCCGAAGGCGAACCCGGTCAGCGGCACGCCGCCGACGGCGCCCTGTTCGATCGACCACGTCACCTGGCCGTGCAGCCCTTCCTCGATCAGCACCTGCGGGATCAGGGCGGAGATGCCGAACCCCAGGTTGACGACATCGCCTTGCGCCAGCTCCATGGCGGCGCGGCGGGCGATCACCTTGTCCAGCCCGAAGGGCACGGCCTCGAAGTCGCCGAGGGGGCGCCGCACCTCTCCGGAAATCGCGGGGTCATAGACGGTCTCGGTCGTCTGCACCTGGTCCGGGTCGACGACGACATAGTCCACCAGCGTCGACGGCAGGTGGACATGGTGCGGCGGCACGGCGCCCGTGGTCGTCAGCCGCTTGACCTGGGCGATGACGAAGCCGCCATTGGCCCGGGCCGCCAAGGCCTGGTCGACGATGCCCAGCACCGCGCCCTCATGCTCCATGGAGATGTTGCCGCGCTCGTCGGCGGTGGTGCCGCGCAGGATGGCCACGTCGGGCGGGATGTTGCGGAAGTGCAGCCATTCCTGGCCGTCGAACTCCACCAGTCGGACGATGTCCGCAGCGGCAGCCGCATTCATCTTGCAGCCCTGCCGGCGCGGGTCGACGAAGGTATCCAGGCCGACCTGCGTCAGCACGCCGGCGCGCCGTGCCGCGGCGTCGCGGTGCATGTCGTAGAGGATACCGCTGGGCACGTTGTAGGCGGCGACCTGATCGTTGGCGATCATCTCCCAGATGCGGGGCGAAGGCATCGATGACGGGCCGCTGGGATAGGATCCGGCCAGCACCCTGCCGATCAGACCAGGCTGCGCCAGATGGTCGATGCCCTTGACGCCGTACATGTCGCCGGCGGCGATGGGGTGCAGCAGCGTAAGGTCGCGGGGGGTGCCTTCGCGCGCGAACCGCTCGCCCAGGGCCCGCAGCATCCGGTCGGGACAGTTCAGCGCGCTCGACCCGCAGACGGTGACGACGGCGCCGCTGGGGACCAGGGCCGCCGCTTCGTCCGGTGTGATGCGCCGAGCGGTCATCGTCGAGCCTCCGCCTTTCCTTGCGACAGTTTCAAGCCTGCGGCACCGCCGTCGGGCGTCCGCATTCGGCCGCGCGCAGCAGGGCATCGATCAGAACGTGCACTTTCAGGGCTTCCCGGCCGGTGGTCACGGGCGGGCGCCGCTGGTCGATGGCATCCAGGAAGTCGGTGATCAGCGCCTTGTGCGGCTCGTGCGAGAAGGCCATGGGATCGGCACCGCCGCCCCCGCCGGCATCCGCGCTGCCGTCCTCGATGGTCGTTCCATCCTTCAGCGACACCAGCAGGTGGTTGCTGGCCAGCCGCGCCGTCCCGTGTTCCCCGGCCAGTACGATGGTTTCCGGCAGGCCCGGATAGGCCACGGTCGTCGCCTCGATGGCGCCGATCGCACCGCCGGGATAGCGCGCACAGGCGCTGACGATATCCTCCGTGTCGATCCGCCGCAGCGGACTGGTCACGGCATAGGCCGAAACTTCCTGCGGCAGGCCCGCGAGGCTCACGAACAGGTCAAGCGTGTGGATGCCCTGGGTCAGGAGAACGCCGCCGCCGTCGCGCGCCTTCATGCCGCGGCCGGCCTGCGCGAAATAGCTGTCGGGCCGCCACCAGTGGATACTGGCCGATGCCATCAGCAGGCGGCCCAGGCGGCCTTCGGCCAGGATGGCCGCCAGACGTTGCGCCACCGGCCGAAACCGGTGCTGGAACATCACGGCCAGCGTCAGCCCCGCCCGCTCCATCACGTCGACCACGGCGCGGGAGCGTTCGGGCGTCGCCTCCAGCGGCTTTTCCAGAAGCACATGCTTGCCGGCGGCCGCGGCACGCTGGACGAGGTCGAGATGGCTGGTCGGCGGCGTCAGCAGCAGCAGCGCTTCGATGCTGTCATCCGCGAACACGGCGTCCAGGTCATCGGTGACGGGCAAGGCGAAGCGACTGGCGAAGGCATCGCGCCGCTCGGCATTGCCGCTGTAGCAGCCGACGACCTCCACCCGCCCGCCCAGGTCCAACAGGCTCTGCGCATGGGGGGCGACGGCCATACCCAGGCCCACGACGGCGACGCGCTTGCTGGCCATGGTATGCGGACTCTCCCGGGGATTCGGCGGCTTGAGGTGCCGCCTGTCTGATGCTGACGATATGTTGACGCCCGTACTGTGACGTCACCTTACCATTTCATGCCGCAGGTTCCAGAGGGAACCCTTCGGCGCATGCCCGCCGTCCCTGGTTTACGAAGGCCCTTGCCAACCGGGGGACGGGAGCGTGTTATTCAATGAATAGATACTTCTTGGTCCGACCACAACAGGTCCCGAGCGTGTTGCGACGTTCTGGGTCCATGCGGTCTGGACATACCCCGGCGCCACGGGGACGGCGGGAGAGGCGATTGGCATGACGAGCGACGCACGCGTGGCCCTTGTGACCGGCGGTGGCCGGGGCATCGGCCTGGGGATCAGCCGGCGGCTGGCGGCCGAGGGCTGGCGGCTGGCGATCTGCGGGATGCGGCCGGAAGAGGCGGTGGCACCGGCCCTGTCGGCGCTGCGCGAAGGGGGGGCGGAGGTCGCCTATTTCCAGGCCGATATCGCCCGCACCGAAGACCATGGGCCTCTGATCGACGGTGTCCGCCAACGGTTCGGGGCGCTGCACGCCCTGGTCAACAACGCCGGCGTGGCACCGCTGGACCGCGCCGACATCCTGGAGGCGGGCGAGGACAGCTTCGACCGGGTGATCGGCATCAATCTGCGCGGGCCCTATTTCCTGACCCAGCGGGCGGCCCGGCTGATGGCCGAACAGGCCCGTGCCGATCCCGGCTATCGCGGCGCCGTGGTCTTCGTCACGTCGATTTCCGCCACCGTGGCCTCGATCAATCGCGGGGACTACTGCCTCAGCAAGGCCGGTCTCGCCATGGCCGCCCGGCTGTGGGCGGTGCGTCTGGCGGAATACGGCATTCCGGTCTACGAAGTGCGGCCGGGGGTCATCAGCACCGACATGACGGCGGCGGTGGCGGAGAAATACGACCGCCTGTTCGCCGACGGCCTGGCGCTGGAGCGCCGGTGGGGAACGCCCGACGACGTCGGCTCGGCCGTGGCGGCCCTGCTGCGCGGCGACCTGCCCTATGCCACGGGCCAGGTGGTCATGGTCGACGGCGGCATGACCGTGCCCGTGCTCTGACGACAGATAGCCAGCAAGACAGGAAAAAAGGGGGGAGCCGCCCGTGGAGATTCGCAACCTGCAACCGTCCGATCTGTCTGCGCAGATCGATCGCCTGTGGCCGCTTTCCGCCGCGAAGATCGATGCCATCGACCGCGATTTCGACCTGTCGCACGGCGCGCCCGTGTTCACCGTCGACGGCCGCTACACCGCCCGCGGCTGGACGGAATGGACCCAGGGCTTCCAGTTCGGCAGCGCCATCCTGCAGTTCGACGCCACCGGCGAGGCGCGGTTCCTGGACCTGGGGCGCCAGCGCACGCGCGACCTGATGGCGCCGCACCTGACCCATTTCGGCGTACACGACCACGGCTTCAACAATGTCAGCACCTACGGCGCGCTGCTGCGCCTGGCGGCGGAAGGCCGCATCGATGCCGACCCGTGGGAGCAGGAGTTCTACCGGCTGGCACTGAAGGTCAGCGGCGCGGTGCAGGCGGGACGGTGGACCGCCTTGCCGGAGGATCTCGGCTACATTCCGTCGTTCAACGGGCCGCATTCCCTGTTCATCGACACCATCCGCAGCCTGCGCGCCCTGGCCCTGGGCCATCGGCTGGGCCATGTGCTGATGGAGGAAGGCGATGCGCGGGTTTCGCTGCTGGCCCGGCTGGCCCAGCATGCGGTGACGACGGCGCGCTACAATATCTTCTATGGCGACGGACGGGATATCTACGACATCCGCGGGCGCACGGCGCACGAGGCGATCTTCAACGTGCGCACCGGCGCCTATCGCTGCCCCAGCACGCAACAGGGCTATGCGCCGTTCAGCACCTGGACACGGGGGCTGGCCTGGGCGATCTGCGGCTATGCCGAACAGCTGGAATTCCTCGCCACACTGGCCGCGGCCGAGATCGCCGGCGTTCCCCACGGGCCCGACCTGATCCAGGTGGTGGAGGACGCGGCGCGGGCGACGGCGGATTTCTACATCGCGAACAGCGCCGCCGACGGTATCCCCTATTGGGACACCGGCGCGCCGGGGCTCGACCGGCTGGGCGACTGGCGCTCGCGGCCGTCGGAACCGCTCAACGCGTGGGAACCGGTGGACAGCTCCGCCGCCGCCATCGCGGCCCAGGGGCTTATGCGCCTGGGGCACCATCTGGGCGCCCGCGGCGATGCCGGGGCGGACCGCTACATGGCGGCGGGCCTGACGGTCCTGGCGACGCTCTTGGACACGCCCTATCTGTGCGCCGATCCGGACCATCACGGCCTGATCCTGCACAGCCAGTATCACCGGCCCAACGGCTGGGACCACGTGCCGGCGGGCTCGGCGATTCCCAACGGGGAAGCGACGATGTGGGGCGACTACCACGCCCGCGAGGCGGCCCTGTACGTCCAGCGCCTGGCCGCCGGCGCCCCCTATCTGGCCTTCTTCGCCATCGATGGGGCGGCGCCCTGACGGGCTAGCCTTCCGACGGGCCGCCGCGCTGCCGACCGGCGGCGGCGCCGGGTTCGTGCCGCAGCAGGAACTCGGCCATCGGCCGGTCGAAGGTCTCGAGATGGCTGACGTACCAGTTCTGCAACGTCTCGGCGATGCCCGGCGGCGGCGCCGTTGCCGGGGACAGGGCCAGGCGGTACAGGTACAGGGTCAGCTTCTGGGTGACGCTGTCGTGGTCCCGTCGGTGCCGTGGGGCATCGGGGAACCCCGAGGCGCGCATCAACTCCTCCTCATGTTCGAAATGGATGCGGACGAATTCGACCAGGTCGCAGGCGGCCTGGCCCAGGGCGCGGGCATGGTCGGCATCGCCGTCCAGCTGTTCGAAACGGGCCATCAGGTCCAGGAGATGCGCGTGTTCCGCATCGATCGCCTGGTGCCCGAGCAAGAGGTTGCGCGCCCGCAGCAGTCCGCCGTCTCCGGCATGCGGGGCGCCGGGGTCGTGCGGCTGGGGTTGGGCAACGCCATCGGACGCAGCGTCCTGCGGACCGGCGCCGGGATCGCTGCCATCTGCGAGATCGCCATTGTGCATCGAACTACCGTTCTGCGCGGCAACGGGAAAGGCTCTCTGCCGGCATCGGTGCCTGCGTGCCGGACTGTCGCGGAGCCTGTCGGACGACCGCCTGCCGGCATCGCCCGCTGGCGGCGATCTTCGGCCGAAACGCTCAAGGAACAGTTAAAAGTATACATCGCAATGCTTACCAACCCAATTAATGAGTGTATTCCTCTTTATCGCCGAGGGGCCACCGTCGCGCGATGCGGTGTCACCGCCGTCCAGCGGGGCGGTGCCCCCGCGCCGGCCTTGGGGCGATTGGGCAGTTGGCAGATTGCGCTTGCAACCAAGGTATTGGGCGCGACTATTCAGCATGCGCAGCCGCAGCCCTGACCGCAGGATCGACGACCCATGGAGCAACAGCTCGAAGCCTGGCTAGAGGGCCTTGGCATGGGCAGGTATGCGCCGGTCTTCCTGCGCAATGACATCGATCTCGACACGCTGCCCCATCTGTCGGAGGACGACCTCAAGGAACTGGGCCTGACCCTGGGCCATCGTCGCAAGCTGCAGGCGGCCTTGCGGCTGATGGCCGACGCCGGCGAGGGCGAGCCGGGCCAGGGTGCCCAGCGGTTCCTGAGGACGCCGCCGGCCGGAGTGTTCGCGACCGAGCGGAAGATCGCCACCGTGCTGTTCTGCGACATCTGCGAAAGCACGCAGCTGATCGCCGACCTGGATGCCGAGCAGGCGGCCGAGCGCCTGGGGACGGTCATCCACATCATGAAAGAGGCGGTGCGCCTCTACGGCGGGACGGTCAACAAGATCCAGGGCGACGGCATCATGGCCATCTTCGGCGCCCCCCTGGCGCTTGAAGACCATGCGGCGCGCGCCTGCTATGCGGCGGCCGCCATGCGCGACAGCCTGGCCCGGCAAATGAGCCTGGGGCTTCGCGTCCGCACGGGCATCAATTCCGGCGAGATCGTGGTGCGCGGTATCCGCAACGACTTCACGGAAGACTACGATGCCGTCGGCCCGGCGGTGCATATCGCCAGCCGAATGGAAAGCCTGGCCGCGCCCGGGACGATCCGCCTGACCCGGTCGACCCGCGACCTGGCGGCCGACTTCATCGAGGTGCGTTCCTATGGCCCCACGCCGGTCAAGGGCCTGGCGGACCCGATCGAGACGTTCGAGCTTCAGCAGGTGCGGGGAAGCTGGTCACGGTGGGATGTGCGGGCCGCCCAGCTGGATACCCCGATGGTCGGACGCGAGGCGGAGATGGCGGCCCTTCGCCGCGCCGCCGCCAGCGCGCGGGCGGGCGTCGGTCATGTCGTGGGCGTGGCCGGGCATCCGGGCATGGGCAAGTCGCGCCTGGTCTACGAACAGGGACAGGTCGCCGAACAGGATGGCTGGACCGTCTGGCATTGCGGCGCATCGCCGGTGATCCAGCACGCGCCGTACCTGATGGTCACGCGGCTCTTGCGCAACCTGTGCGAGATACCGGACGACGCCGGGCCTGCCGATGTGCGGCAGAGCATCCACCGCTGGCTGGACGGTATCGACGCAAGGCTGCTGGAATACCTGTCGGCGTTCGAGTTCCTGTTGAACCAGGAGCCCGAGGATCGGGCCTGGGCGGAAATGGGTGGCGATGCCCGGCGGCTGTACGCCGTCCAGGCATTTTCCAGCCTGGTGTTCGCCCAGGCCGAGAAGGGACCCCTGCTGCTGGTTCTGGAAGACCTGCATTGGGCGGATGACGAGAGCATCCGGCTGGTCGACGCGCTGGTCGACATCGTCCCCGCAGCCAGCGCGCTGGTGCTGACCACCTATCGGCTGGATTTCCGGCCGTCCTGGCAGGGCCGCAGCTATGTCACGCTGTTGCGGCTGCTGCCGCTGGGCAAGGCGAACACCGAGCGCATGCTGGAGAACCTGCTGGGCCGCGACGACAGCATGATCGAGCTGATCGCGCTGTTGTCGGAGCGGACCGAGGGGCGGCCGCTGTTCATCGAGGAGATCATCCGTTCGCTGATCGAGAACGGCGCCATCGCCGGCGAGCCCGGGCGCTACCGCAAGGTCCGGGATATCGCGGAAATCCAGATCCCGGACAGCGTGCAGGCGGTGATCGCGGCCCGTGTCGACCGGTTGGACCCGGAACAGAAGCGTGTCCTGCAGTGTGCCGCTGCCGTCGGCCGGCGGATCTCGGTCGAGCTGCTGCGCGACCTGGGCGGCTGGAGCGACGAGGAATACCACGAACTGCTGCGCAGCCTGCAGATCGCCGAGCTGGTGTTCCAGCGCAACGTGTTCCCGCGGCCGGAACTGGCGTTCAAGCATTCGCTGACGATGGAGGTCGCCTATGCCTCGCTGCCGATGGCCGACCGCAAGCGCCTGCATGCCGACCTGTTCCAGCTGATCGAGCGCGGTGACTACTACCGGCAGGAAGACCGCCTGGAGCGGCTGGCCTACCACGCCCTGTCGGCGGAGCTGTGGGAGCCGGCGACACGCTATCTCGACCAGGCGGCCGCCCGCGCCATCGCGACTTCGGCGCACCGCGATGCGGCCAGGCTGCTGGAACAGGCGATGGGCGCCCTGGGCAACCTGGACGAGACGCCGGAGACCGTGCGCTGGGCCATCGACGTGCGGCTGAAGCTGCGTGCCGCCTATGGCGCGCTGGCCCAGTTGAAGCAGACGCGCCACCAACTGACCGAGGCGCGCGACCTCGCCGTGCAGATCGGCGACCAGCAGCGGCTGGCGCGGGTGCTGGTGCACGAGACCATCCATGAGTACCTGCATGGCGACATCCGGCGTGCCATCGAAACGGGTGAACAGGCCCTGGGGCTGGCGGAACAGACGGGCGAACGGGACCTGATCCTGATGGCCAACCTGTTTCTCGGCATCTCGTGCCGATACCACGGGGAGATCCATCGCTCGATCGCGATCCTGATGCGGATGCTGGACGCCGTGCTGGAGACCAGGTTCGACCGGCATGGCGCGGCCGGGACGACCTCGGTGCTGTATCTGGCCAACCTGGCGCAGGCCGAGATGACGCTCGGCAATTTCGAAGCGGCGCAGCGCCACGCCACGGCCGCTCGCGCGATTTCCGAGCAGGTCGACCGGCCTTTCGACCTTGCGTTTTCCGATCGCGTGCTGGGTGCCGGCCTGATGCTGCGGGGCCGCTGGGCGGAGTCGCTGCCGCACCTGGAGCGGGGCCTGGAGGCCGCGCGCACCGCCCAGATCTCCATCTTCCAGGCCTACAATGCCTGCTTCGTGTCGATGGCCTATGCCCAGCTCGGGCGCCTGCCGGAGGCCAGGGAGCTGATGGAGCAGGCGGAGGCCGAACTGCGTGAGCAGCACTTCACCAGCTATCTGAGCTTTGCCATGGCGCACCTGACCGACATCTGCCGCAGGACCGGCGACCTGCGCACCGCGCTTGGCATCGGCAACCGCGCCGTCACCTTCGCGCGCCAGGGCGGCTATCGCGGGGCCGAGTCCGTGGCCCTGCGGTCCCTGGGGAGCGTTCTTCTGGCGCACGACCCGCCGGTCGTTCTGCCGGCACGCCATTTCCTGGAACACTCGGCCCGCCTGATGGAACAGGTGGGCATGCGGCCCCATCGGACCGTCACGCTGCGGCTGCTGGCCAGGACCTATACGTTGACGGGCGAAACGGCGGCCGCGGACCGCCTGCTCGCCTGCGCGGATGCCGAGATCAAGGACATGGGCATGGTGGGCTGACCGCCGGCGACCGTGCCGACCGGTCACGCCTGCCAGGCTGCCCGGACAGAAGCATCGATCGTATCGAGATAGCGCACCAGCCGGCGGCGGTACCGCCAGGGCTTCGCTTTCGCCGGCAACCGGCTGAGCCAGTGGCTGTTGGCATAGCGGCGCACCCGGGCAGGGTCCAGGCCTTGGGGCCGCGGCAACAGCGGGCGGCCCAGCACCTCGCGGAAGACGCCAAGTTCGGCCAGGCTGGCGAACACGAAGCGGACGCCGTCGAACTCGATCTCGATCAGCGCGTAGCCCTTGCCGGCGACCACGCCGGGCAGGGCGGGCGCGTCCCCGACCCCAGGTCCCGGCACCACGCAGGCGCTGCCCGGACCGTATCGGCGGTGCACCCATATCGTCATCGGCCCCGGGGTGAAGCCGGCGGTATAGCGGACCCGGAAGCTTTTCACCGGCCGGTCCGGCCGGTCCGGTGGCGCCGGTCGGCGGTTGTGACGGGGGTCACTGCCGCCCCTGCGCCGGTCGATGCAGTGTCGCCGCCGGAAACGCAAGGCGGCCGCGCGGGCGGCCGCCGGGCGAAGGGGTTCGATCGATGCGACATTACAGGGTCATCCGACCGCTCTTGGTTCTGGCGGCCATCGCCGCCTTGGTGGCGTCGATGCAGGCGCGCGCGGGCGCCAGTACCGAAACGCTGGTCGGGTTGTGGCGCAGCCAGGGCGCGGATGCCAGGGGCATCGCGGAATACGTCCTCCTGCCCGACGGCCGCTACAGCGTGACCTATCAGGATGCCTGGGCGTCCATCCGGCACAGCGGTACCTGGCAGGTTCTTGACGGCATGCTGCGGTTCGAGATCGCCGACTGGCACGCAGCACCTTACGGCGGCCCGGCGCCCGACGGCGATGTCTTCGCGGTTCAGTTCCTGGACGCCGGCCATGTGGCCCTGAGCGTCCCGGGCTGTGCGGGCGCCGGCCAGGGTTGCCGCATGGACCTCGTGCGCGTTCAGTAGGATCCCGCCGATGAGCGACCGCCGGGTGCCCTGGCCGGGACCCGGCGACCGCCCATCCACGGGATCCGCCGCGGGGCGGATCAGGTTCTACACGATGTCGTACAGGTGCGCGGATGTCAGGAACGCGATCACCTTGTGCAGTGACGACAGCTGGGTGTCCGGCGGAAAGCCGATATCGCCATCCGGGTGCCTGCCCAGCAGTTCCCCCGTTTCGCTGCGGGCGAGCGTGACGAACAGCGGCGACCACGACCAGGTGTTCACGACCGTATCGCCCAGCCGGACGATCTTGGTGGGGTCGACGACGGCCAGCGATTCCAGGCCCAGGGGCAGCGGCGATGCCGCAGAGCTGATCAGCACGCCGTATCCCAGGCCGCTGAGCTCAAGCTGCTGGGACAGCACGACGGTCGCCGTCTCTTCCGCGGACAGGCCGACGCCTTCCAGCGTATGGGCGAAATAGCACCGGTAGTCGCGCGTTTCCGCCCCCGCGGCATCGGCGGCGACCCGCGATCCGGGAACGATCATCGCGACTTCCTTCGGATCGAAATCCAGGATCCGCTGAAGCGTGACGATATCGACGTTGTAGCAGCCGACCAGGGACTTGATGTGACGGTAGGTCAGCCGCCGCGTGCCGTTTTCCAGCCGGCTCAATTCCGACTTGGAGATGCCCGACCGCTCCGCCGCGCCGTCGAGCGTCAGGCCGGCGCGCTGGCGCAGCCAAGCCAGTCTTTCGCCCTGGGAGCGTGTGCAGGCTTCGACGCAATCCACTTCGGACCCCTGAGCCACACCCGGATGATGGTACAAGACGACCATCGGCCGCCCGTCACCCCCTGCCGCTGCGGCCAGTCTACTCTTCGTAAGCTCCGCCCGCGATGGCAACCAATCGGGGCTTTGGTGACTTCTCACTGAGTTCGCCTCCGTCAAAGGGCAGTGCTCCCGTAGCCGATTGCCAGAGAGCATCGAGCGTCTGTTCGCGCATCAGCCCGGCTTCGCAGAGCGCCGCCGAGCCCCGCAATGCCGGCAGGACGATCGAATGCAGATCGTCGGTGTCGATTCCGGTGTCGATCTTCTCCAGCAACCGGACGAAGGCCGTTGCGAAATCGTCCAGATGACTGGGTATCTGTTCCTGCTCCCACATGTGCCGCCCCGTGGTCGTCTCCCCATCGATGACAACGGTATGACGGCATCCCGCGCCGGCCGGAATTACCAGACTTGGTATGGTGGGGAAATTTCTCCCGCCGGTATCCGCCGGGCGGGCTAGGGGCCTATGGGGATTCGATGATCCCGAGGACGACGGCCTTGACGGCGGCATGCGCGCGCGTCTGGGCGTTCAGCTTGTGCATGGCCGCGCGGATATGGATGTTCACCGTATCCTCGGCGATCCCGAGGATCGCGGCGATCTGGCTGCTGACCTTGCCGGCGGCGACCCATTGCAGGCATTCCCGTTCCCGGGGCGTCAGGATCGGGTTCGTGTCGGTGATCTTCTGGATCTGCGTTTCCAGCAGCGACCGCGCCCGTTCGTGCAGGTGCAGGGCCAGGGTGGTCAGGGCCTCCCGGCCCAGCCGCAACGATGCGGCGCGCTCGTTCTTCGACCCCTCGGGCACAACGGAGAAGACGGCGAAGCTGCCGGGGCCGTGGATCGGCACCGAGAAGCCGTCCGCGATGCCGAAATCCGAGGCTTCGTTGAAGACGGTGGCGCTGTGCTTCTTCATCGCGTCGGAATAGAGCGACCGCCAGGCGAAGGGCACGACCGACTGCCGCGACTGGGTATGTACCAGATCCCTGTGTACATATCCCTTCTCGACGTACCTCTCGATCCATTCCTTCGGGTAGTCGGAAACAAAGGCCAGAAGAGGGTCGCCATATCCGTCGACCTTGACCAGATGATACGTCAGCTTCTTGAAGCCGATTTCGGTGATATATTGTGAAGCAACCTTTTCCAATGCATCCATGTTTTCACATTTCATCATCTTGTCGATGACGGCATTGGGAACGCTATAGCTCCACGGCGTCTTATATTTTTCGGGCATCGTCATATACGGTCCGCAAGATAGGCAGCATTCTTGCTACATCGCGGGGCATCCTGCAACAGTTTCGCTATTCGCGTCATTTAGACTAATGACGAAATAAATTTCTATATACCCCAGATAGGCGAGATTCTTCCCCTTTCCAATTTCCTGGAGCATCGGCGCGGACAACCTTATCGGGGAGCTGGTCCATGTCGACCGCCGCGCTACAGCCACGCAATCTATACGAGTCGCCGTCCAGGGACGAACAGCCGGAAATCCGCGGCCTGCCGCTGTTGGGGGTGCTGCTGCGCCTGCGCAGGGACCCGCCGGGCTTCCTGCTGGATTGCGCCCGCCGCTTCGGCCCCATCGTGCCGATGCGCCTGGGGCCGCACCGGGCCTGGCTGATGGGCCACCCCGATGCCCTGCAGCACATCCTGCGGGACAACGCCGCCAACTATGTGAAGACGAGGTTCGCGGAGAAGCTGAAGCCGCTGTTGGGCAACGGTGTCGCGACGTCGAACGGCGACACCTGGGCGGCCAGCCGGCGCGTCATCCACCCCATGCTCAAGCCGGTGGAGATCGAGCGCCTGCTGGGCGACATCGACGCCGTCGTCACGACGGTGGCCGATGAATGGGTGAAGGGCGGCGCGTTGCAGGATCTCAGCCGCAAGTCGTGCGAGATGACGCTGAGGGTCATCGCCCGGACGATGCTGGGCGTCGAGACGTCGGAGACGGCCGAGCGCGTGGTGCATGCCATCGATCAGGTGCAGGAGGGCATGTCCCAGCGCATCTGGTCGCTGTTCTCGTTCACGGAGAAGCTGCCGACCGCGAAGAACCGCGCGTTCGACGCCGCCGTGCGCGAGGTGCTGGACCTGATCCTGGAGACGATCCGCCGCCGACGGGCCGAACCCGGGCCGCGCGACATGCTGGCGGCGCTTCTCGACGCGACGGATGCTGAAGGGCGGCCCTTCTCCGACCAGCAGGTGCTGGACGAGATCATGACCATCTTCGTCGCCGGCCACGAGACCACCGGCAACACGCTGGCCTGGACATGGGAGGTCATCGCCCGCAACCCGGAGATGCAGGCACGCCTGCGCGAGGAGATGATGGCCCACATCCCCCTCGATCGCACGCCGACGCTCCAGGAATTGCGGAGCCTCGTGTATACACAAGCGGTTCTGCAGGAAACCATGCGATTGCGTTCGAGTGCGTGGTGGTTTGCGCGAACCGCCGTCGCCGATGATGTCGTCATGGGCCATCAAGTAAAAGCCGGCGACAGCATCATCGTATCACAGTATATCACCCATCGGCTGGAAGAATTCTGGCCGGATGCGGAGCGGTTCGATCCGGAGCGCTTCCTGGGCAACAAGCCCAAGCACAAATTCGCCTATATCCCGTTCGGCGGCGGGCAGCGCACGTGCCCCGGGGGCCACTTCGCCATGGCCGAGATGTCGCTGGCCCTGGCGCGGGTGCTGCTGCGGCTGGAACTGGCACCGGCGACGGAAAAACCCCGCGACTATCAGGCACTTGTCACGTTGCGGCCCAAGGGCGGAATGCCGATCCTGGTCCGGCCGTTCCGCTGTGCGGTGTGGCTGAAGCAGAGCGATGTCGGCGGGCATGCGCTGCTGGACGCCGCCATGCGGATGCGCCGCCGCGTGTTCTTCGAGACGCTGGGCTGGCCGCTGCGCATCGATGCCGAAGGGCGGGAATTCGACCAGTTCGATACCGATGACGCCAGCTATCAGCTTGTGCTGGCCGACGGGCAACTGAAGGCCAGCGGGCGGGCGCTGCCGGCGGGCAAGCCGACCTTGCTGTACGACGTCTATCCCGATCTGGTCGAGGACCCGACGGCCAAGCGGCCCAAGCGAAACATCTGGGAAGGGGCGAGGCTGGTGACGTCGCCCGACCTGTCGGCGTCGGAGAGCATGGAATGGTGTCGCGAACTGCTCTACCAGGCCGTCCTGCAAGCGATGCGTGAGGGCGTGACCCACATCCTCACGGTGTCCGACCCGGTGATGGAGCGCGTGCTGATCCGTGCGGGCGCGATGCCGAAGCGCCTGGGGCCGGTCCGCGAGGACGCCAACGGCTTCAAGACGCTGGGATTGCGGATCGCCTGCGACTTCGAGACGGCGCGATCGTTGCGGGGGAGCGATCCCGCCTTCAGCGGGCTGGCGAGCATGGTGGTGTTCGGGCGCCGCGCCGAAGGCAGCCATGTTCTGGACGCAATGCAGGTCGCTTGAGGAAACGTTGTTGCTTGTGCTACAGGATTCGAGAAATTCAATGCGGGGCCCGGATACCACCGGGCCCCGTTAAACTAAAGTATTTAGCTCATACAGCTTGCGATCCCTGCGATCTCTGCTATTGATACTACATCTTGGTATACACAGCGAAAATGGACGAACATTCCAATGAGTACGGTTCGCGCTAAACGCCCCGTCGGGCGACCCAGGATCGACACCCCACACCCTATCGATGTGCATGTGGGTAGTCGCGTCCGCCTTCGGAGAATCATGCTTGGATTAAGTCAGGAAAAGCTTGGTGACGCGGTAGGACTAACCTTTCAGCAGATTCAGAAATACGAGCGCGGCGCCAACCGCATCGGCGCGAGCCGGCTTTTCCAGTTGAGCCGCGTGCTTGACGTTCCGGTATCGTTCTTCTTCGACGACGCCCCCATCGCCGTTGACAGCAAGGACAAGGGCCGGCGCGCCAACGGCGATGCGGCCGGGACCGGTGGATCGCAGTCGGGCGATCCCCTGGTTGCGCAGGAAACGGCGGATCTCGTCGATGCGTACTACAACATCACCGATCTCAACCTCCGCAAGCGCGTATACGACCTGACCAAGGCGGCCGGCGTTGCTGGCCAGCTGTCGATCGGCGGCGCAGGCACCAAGGGCAGCCGCGACTAGCGTCACACACACCTGTCCGTCGGGGGAGGGGCGCCGCCCGGCGCCGTCGACGCGATCGACGCCGAGAACCGGCCAATCCGAAATGGCGCAAGCGGCAAGTCCGGCCGCCTCCCGACAATCAGATCAGCGAGAGCGGAGCCCACCACAGGGCCAAGCTGGAAGCCATGCGCGGAGAAGCCGAACGCATGGTACGCCCCGTCGGTCGTCGACGACGGCCCGATGACCGGCAGGTCGTCGGGCATCCGGCCTTCGATCCCCGCCCATCCGCGCACGATCTCTGCCCGACCGACGATGGGAAAGATCTCGCTTGCGGT
This sequence comes from Rhodospirillaceae bacterium, assembly GCA_020638595.1. Taxonomy (GTDB): domain Bacteria; phylum Pseudomonadota; class Alphaproteobacteria; order DSM-16000; family Inquilinaceae; genus JACKIG01. The sequence continues at coordinate 57,332 of JACKIG010000014.1, forward strand.
GCGGGCGGTCTTGGCCAGCTCCCCCAGGCGCAGCCGCGTGGCGTTGCCGCCCGCATCGATGGTGCCGCGTCGTCCCCCGCCGATGACGACGGTGCCGTTGTCCATCTGCTTGAAGGACAGCGGCCGGCCGGCAGCCCCCACGACGGCGCGGCAGAACGGCGGCAGCCGGCTTGTCACCAGCATCATCGGCGCGATCGGCTCTACCGGAACGGGTTCGCCCAGCTGTGCTGCGATCGCGCCGGCCCAGGCGCCGCCGCAGTTGACCAGGATGCCGCCGTCCAGCGGACCCCCGGCCGTCCGCAGCCGGAAACCGCCTTGGCGGACCTCCACGCCCAGCGCCGCACAGCCTTCCAGGACGCGCACGCCCAGGCGTTCGGCCTTGCGCCGGAATGCCGCGGTCGTGCGGTATGGGTCGGCAAAGCCATCGCCCAGCGATGCCAACCCGCCGACGCAATGCTGCGACACCGCCGGCAGCAGCCGGAACAGCTCGTCGCGGTCCAGCACCGTTTCATGCGCATAGCCGAGATCGCGCAGCATGGCGGCACGGTCGGCCAGCGCCTGCATCTGCGTGTCCGTCTCCGCCACCTTTATCTGGGGGGCCGGGCGGAAACCGCAGTCGTCGTCCACCAGGTCCGCAATGCGGTGCCAGATCTCCATCGCCGCTAGGGACAGGGGGATCTCCGCAATCGCCCGGCCCAGCCGGCGAACGCCCCCGGCATTGACGCCGGAGGCATGGCGGCCGACGGTGTCCTTCTCCACGACGATGACCGACAGGCCGTTGCGGGCGCAGTGCAGGGCGGCGGAACAGCCGTGCAGGCCGCCGCCGACCACCAGAACATCGGCGGTCGCCACCGCACGGCCGACGGCGGGATCGGGGGCGGTCACACGGGGGCCTCCGCCTCGTCGTCCAGTGCGGCCAGCTCCGCCAGCGGCAGCGGCTTCAGCGGGGGGCGGATGCGGTAGGAACCGATCTCCGCCGGGTCAAGCCCGCGCTCCCGGGCGATGATCTCCGTCACCGTCAGCCCGCACAGCCGGCCCTGGCACGGACCCATGCCGCACCGCAGGAACGATTTCGCCTGGTTCGGCCCCGGACAGCCCAGGCGCACCGCCTCGCGCACGCGCCCGGCAGTGACCTCCTCGCAGCGGCAGACGATCACGTCATCGGCCGGGCACAGGACCTCGGGCGAGGGATGGTAGAGGGCGTCGAGCAGCGGGCGGACGGCCAGTTCCCGCGCCAGGGCGGTGCGCAGCGGCGCCGCCTGGCGGTCCCGGTCCCGCTCGTCCAGCCGTCCCAGCCGGCCGGCGATGGCGAGGCCGGCCAACCGGCCCTGCCATTCCGCCGCCTTGGCCCCGGCAATGCCGCCGCCGTCGCCGGCGACCCAGATGCCCTCCACGGTCGACGCCTGCCACGCATCAAGGCGCGGGCGAAAGCACCGCTGCCCGCTGTCCCAGTCATGGGCGCAGCCCACGAGGCGGGTCAGCTGGGTGTTCGGCACTACGCCCTGATGCAGCGCGATGACATCGGCCGCGATCCGTCGGCGGCCGCCGTCGTGGTCGAAGGCCAGCGCTTCGGCCCGGTCGCCGCCTTCGACGCGCAGGCCCGTGCAGCCGCGGTACCAGGGTACGCCGGCGCGCGCGAGCTCCCGCATCCAGCCCCGGCCCTTCAACAGGGACCGCCACCCGCGCAGTGCCTGCGGCAGGTGCCGGGCCGATCGCCGGTAGGCGTCCTTCGGCACCGTCTCGACGATGGCGGTGGGCGGCGCGCCCGCCCGCAGGTACTGCACCGCCAACAGCAGCAGCAGCGGGCCGGCACCGGCCAGGACGGCGGGCACCCGCGGCACCAGCGCATCGGCCTTCAGCAGGATCTGCAGGGCGCCGACGGTCATGACGCCGGGCAGTGTCCAGCCGGGGATCGGGACCGGCCGTTCCAGCGCGCCGCTGGCGATCAGCACATGGCGCGCAGCCAGGCCGCGGGACCGGCCGTCGCGGCTGTAGTGCAGCACGAGGTCGGGCGAGACATCCCAGACGACCGACCCCGGCCGGTAGTCGACGGCGGACCCGCGGAGGGCCTTGGCCAGATCGGCGCCGGCGGCAAACTCGGGCCCGAAGAACCCGAACGTCTTGGGGCGCAGCATCTGCACCATTTCCACGCCGCGGTAGATCTGGCCGCCGGGCAAGGGCTGCTCATCCAACAGCACGACCGAGGCGCCCGTCCCGGCCACCGTGGCTGCGGCGGCAAGCCCCGCCGGGCCGGCCCCGATGATCGCGAGGTCGGTGCTATCCATTGCCGTCCATTCCGGCCGGGCCGCGCTGCCGGCGCACCTGCATGCCGTCGCGCACCTGGACCATGCAGGCCTGCTGGTTGGGCACGCCGTCGACCTCCACCAGGCACTCGAAACATACGCCCATCATGCAATAGGGCGCCCGCGGCGCACCGCTGACGGGTGTCGAACGGAAAGCCCCGACATCCTCGATCAGCAAGGCGGCGGCCAGGCTGTCGCCGGCCTGCGCGACGATGGGCCGACCTTCGAAGTGGATGCTGATGCCGGCGGGCCGTATGGCGTCGCTAGTGCGCCTGAACATGGAACCTCCGGGCCGAGAAGGGGGCGAAGGCCTGGCGCAGGCTGCCGTCGGCGATGGCCGGTGCCAGGGCCAGGGCATGGGCCGCCGCCAGCGTGACGCCGCTGTGGCATGCGACGGCGAAGGCGCCGGGGTGGCGCTCGGATTCGTCATAGATGGGGCAGCCGTCCGGCGTCATCACCCGCAAGGCCCCCCAGCCGCGCACGACGTTGAGGCGGGCCAGCGCCGGGAATGTCCGGATGGCACGGGCGGCGATGTCGTGGGCCACGGCTGCTGTGGTGCCGGTATCGAAGCCGACATCCTCATGGCTGTCTCCCAGCAGGATGGTCCCCTGCGTCGTCTGGCGGATGAAGGTCGTCGGATGGTCCAGCCAGGGGGCGGCGCGCTCCGTCACCAGGATCTGGCCCCGTTCCGGATGGACCGGTACGTCCAGCCCCACCTGTGCGCCCAGGGGCCGGCTGCCGAGCCCCGCGGTCAGCACGATCTTGCCGACGGCAAGGCGGTCCGACTCCGTGCCGACGGCGAAGCCTCCACCGGTCGGCAGGATCACGCGCGCCCGCAGGCCGGCACGGTAGGACACCCCGCGGGCGAGTGCGGCGCCTTGCAGGGCCTGCAGCAGGACCAGGGGGTTGACGCAGCCGTCGTGCGGGCAATAGGTGCCGCCGACGACCGCAGCACCCAGGCCCGGCAGCCGCCGGCACAGCTCGTCGCGCCCAAGCACCTGGCAGTCATACCCGTCCGGACCGGCCTGGTTGTGCAGGCGCCGCATCGTCGCGGCCCGCTGCTCCAGCTCCGCCTCGCTCAGGCACAGGTGGAAGCCGCCCGGCCGCTGGTGGCTGACGTCAAGTCCGGTCTCGTCGGCGAGCCGCGCGGCAAAGCCCGGCCACAGGTCCGACGATCGCCGGGTCCACACGGCATAGTCGGGCATGGCCGCGCCCTTGCCCTGCACCCAGACCAGCCCGAAATTGCCGCGCGAGGCGCGCAGCGCGGTGTCGCCTTCGTCCAGCAGCACGACCGACAGGCCGGCGTCGGCCAGGCCGAGGGCGATGGCCGATCCGACCAGGCCGCCCCCCACCACCGCCGCATCGTACACCGGGCCGGGCATGGGTGAGGTCTAGGGGGCCGGGTCCCTGCCGCCATGCTCGTCATCGAACAGGTGGCAGGCCACGCCGCGCCGCGCGTCGATCGCCGTCCAGCGCGGGTAGACCTCGCGGCACACCGGCATGGCGTGCGGGCAGCGCGGATGGAAGTGGCAGCCGCTGGGCGGCTTGACCGCCGACGGCACCTCGCCCTCGATCTTGGTGAAGATGCTCTTCGAGGTCGGGTCGGGCACGGGCGATGCGTCGCGCAGCGTGCGGGTGTAGGGGTGCAGCGGCTCTTCGAAGACATCCGGGATCGGGCCGATCTCGACGATGCGGCCCAGATACATCACCGCCATTTCCTGGCAGAAATAGCGGATGACGCCGAGATCGTGGGAGATGAAGACGAAGCTCAGGTGATGGGTGTCTTTCAGCCGCTTCAGCAGCAGCAGGATCTGCGACTGGATCGACACGTCCAGGCCCGACACCGGCTCGTCCGCCACCACCAGGTCCGGCCCCAGCGCCAGTGCCCGGGCGATGCCGATGCGCTGGCGCTGGCCGCCGGAGAATTCGTGCGGGAAGCGGTCGGCCGCTTCCTTCGGCATGCCCACTTCCGCCAGCAGGTCGCGCACCCGCTCGCGCGCCTCGGCCCGGTTGGCCATGCCGTGGACCAGCAGCGGTTCCGCCAATGCCGCGCCGATGCGCTTGCGCGGATTGAGGGACGAATAGGGGTCCTGGAAGACGATCTGCATGCGCCGGCGCAACGCCCGCATGGTGGTGGTGTCGGCGTTCAACACCGGCACGCCGTCGAAAACGACGCTGCCGGAATCGGGTTCGATCAGCCGCAGCAGGCAGCGCCCGGCCGTGGACTTGCCACAGCCGCTTTCGCCGACCAGCCCGAAGGCGGTGCCCTTGCGCACGGTGAACGAGATCTCGTCCAACGCCCGGACGATCACCGTCTTGGGGTTGGGAAAGCCCCGGCGGACATGGAAGTGCTTCTTCAGGTCGGTGATCTGCAGGATCGGGTCAGGCATCGACCACCACCATTTCCGGCTGCGTCTCCTCTGTTCGCCGCCAGCACCGCACGGCATGGGCCGGCGCCTTGGCGAGCGGCGCCAGCTGCTGCTCCTCCGCCTGGCAGCGGTCCAGCCGGTAGGCGCAGCGGTCGGCGAACTTGCAGCCCGGCGGCATCCGCGTGATCGGCGGCACCTGGCCGGGGATCGTATAGAGTTCCGCCGTGTCGCGGTCGCTGCGGGGGATGGAGCGCAGCAGCGCCTCGGTATAGGGGTGCGTCGGCCGGGCGAACAGCTCCGCCACCTCCGCGATCTCGACGATCTGGCCGGCATACATCACGGCCACGCGGTCCGCCAGCTCCGCTACCACCCCCAGATTGTGGGTGATGAAGATCATCGCCATCCCGGTCTCGCGCTTCAGTTCGCGCAGCAGTTCCAGGATCTGGGCCTGGATGGTGACGTCCAGCGCCGTCGTCGGCTCGTCGGCCAGCAGGATCTTCGGCTGGCAGGCCAGCGCCATGGCGATCATCACCCGCTGGCGCATGCCGCCGGAGAACTGGTGCGGATAGTCGTTGAAGCGGCTCTTGGCCGACGGGATCTTCACCTGGTCCAGGATGTGCAGGGCACGGGCCGCCGCGTCCCTGCGCGACAGGCCGCGATGGTGGCGCAACGCCTCCGACACCTGGAAGCCGATGGTCAGCACGGGGTTCAGCGACGTCATCGGTTCCTGGAAGACCATGGAGATGCCGTCGCCGCGGACCTCGCGCATTTTGGCCTCGCTGGCGCGCGCCAGATCCTGGCCTTCGAACAGGATGGCCTCGGCCTTCACCCGGCCGGCGTCCTTGGGCACCAGCCCCATGATCGACATCGCCGTCATCGACTTGCCGCAGCCCGACTCCCCGACCAGCGCCAGCGTCTCGTGGCGCTTCAGGGCGAAGCTGACGTCGCGGACGGCGGGGAACCACTTGCCCCCCACATAGAACGAGGTGGTCAGCCCGCGCACGTCGAGCGCGAACTGCGCCGGGGCTTGCCCATTGGCCGGGCGCCGGGCCATCAGTCGGTCCGGGTCTTGGGATCGATGACGTCGCGCAGGCCGTCACCGATCAGGTTGAGCGAGAACACCACCAACAGGATGGCCAGCCCTGGGAAGACGGACAGCCAGGGCGTGTCCAGGATCTTTTCGAAGCCTTCGCGGATCATGCCGCCCCAGGTTGCCGTCGGCGGCTTGACCCCGAGGCCGATGAAGCTGAGCGAGGCTTCGACGCGGATCGCCGTGGCCAGCCACAGCGACCCCATCACCAGGATTTCCGACAGGATGTTGGGCAGAACGTGCAGCAGCATGATGCGCGTGTCGTTGAAGCCCAGTGCGCGGCAGGCTTCGACGAAATCGCGTTCCTTCACCACGATGGTCGGCGCGCGGGCGATGCGCGCGAAGGGCGGGATCGCCGTCAGCGAAATGGCGATGATCAGGTTCTGGATGCTGGGTCCCAGCATGGCGACGATGACCAGGCCCAGGATCAGGGCCGGGAAGGCCAGCAGCACGTCCATGGCCTGCATGATCACGGCGTCCACCTTGCCGCCGCGATAGCCGGCATAGAGCCCGATGGTCGAGCCGATGAGCATCGCCGAGCCGATGGCGGCAACGCCGATGAACAGCGAGATGCGCGCCCCGTAGAGCAGGCGCGAGAGGATGTCGCGGCCGTAGCTGTCCGTCCCCAGCCAGAATTCGGCACTCGGATCCTCCATGCGGTGGAGGATGTTCTGCTCCAGCGGGTCGTGGGGGGCGATGATCGGTGCCAGCAGCGCCAAGACGACGACGGTCAGGAAGATGACGACGCCGACGGACGACAGCTTGTTGGCCCGGAACGCCTTGAGCGCCTGGGCGATCAGAAGGGCGCGGCCGGTCTTGGCGGGCAGGCCGGGATCGGCGACGGCGCTCATGAGTACTTCACCCTCGGGTCGATCAGGCCGTAGGTCAGGTCGGTCAGCAGGTTCACGATGATGATGATGAAGGTGTAGATCACCATCAGTCCCTGCAACATGGTGTAGTCGCGCTGGCTGAGCGCGCCGACGATCAGCTTGCCCAGGCCCGGGCGGTTGAACACGATCTCCGTCAGCACCGAATTGCCGATCAGGATGCCGAGATAGAGGCCGACCACGGTCACGACCGGGATCAGCGCGTTGCGCAGGGCGTGGATCCAGATGACGGCCCGGTTGGGCAGTCCCTTGGCGTGGGCGGTGCGGATGTAGTCCTCGCCCAGGACGTTCAGCATCGACGAGCGGGTCACGCGCGTGATGTAGGCGGTCATGATCAGGCCGAGATTGATCGCCGGCAGGGCGAGGTTCTCCAGCACCTCGCCGACGCTGCTGCGGTCGCCGGCGCTGATGACCGGAAACCAGTTGAGCTCGATGGAGAAGACCAGCAGCAGCAGGATCGCCGAAACGAAGGCCGGGAACGACAGGCCCAGCAGCGAGCCCACGCGGGTCACATAGTCGACCAGCCGGTTGCGATGCAGCGCCGACCACACACCCAGCGGAATGCCGAACAGCGCGCCGATGATCAGCGAGGCGACGGTGAGGTCGATGGTATAGGGCAGGACGTTCAGGATCTCCTGCAGGATCGGGTGGCCCGTGACCATGGAGTTGCCCCAGTCGCCGGACAGGGCGTCGCGCAGGAAGTCGATGTACTGTTCCCACAGCGGACGGTTCAGCCCCAGCCGCTCGCGCATGGCCATCAGCGCTTCCTGGCTTGCCTGATCGCCCAGGATCGTTTGCGCCGGGTCGCCGGGAACGATGCGCACCAGCACGAACACAAGCGTCATCACCGCCAACAGCGTCGGCACGGCAAGCAACAGACGGCGGGCCACGTAGGCGAGCATGCGTCCGGGCGTCTCCGAAAAGGACCGGGGGTGAGAGGATGGCCCGTCCGCGGCGAACGGGCCACCCCTTTGGAGCGTCAGCCGGGGCCTAGTTGCTGACGAAGTGCGTCGACTCGGTCACTGGCGGGCCGAGGCTCAGCGAGCCGGTCAGCTCGTAACCCAGGTCCAGGTAGTCATGCCGCGCCCAGATCTGCAGGTTCTCGTAGATCGGGATCGAACAGAAGTTCTCCATCAGCAGCCGTTGCGCTTCTTCCCACAGGGCCTTCTGGGCCTCCGGGTCGGTCTCGACGCGCGCGGCGTCGATCTGCGCATCGGCATTGCCGCAGTGGGAGAAGTTGGTCACGGCCGTCGGCGTGCCGACGATGCTGCGCGAATGGTAGAACTGGGTCAGGTAGATGTCGGCGATCGGGAAGCGGGCCGCCGAATAGTGCACGACCTGGCTCAGGTCCTCGCGGATCTGCGCGTGGAAGGTGGAATGCTCGACCACCTCCATGTCCAGGGTGATGTTGGCGCGCGCCATCTGGGCCTGGAAGACCTCCATGGTGTCCAGCATGCCCGGCAGGGCGGTGTGGATGACATGCAGCGTGACACCGTCCGGATGGCCGGCCTCGGCCAGCAGTGCGGCCGACTGCTCCAGGTCGAAGGGGGGCATCAGGTCCGACAGGTCGGCATGGCCGAGATAGCCCTGCGGCACGATGGAGGTGGCGATGCGCACGACGTCGCGGCCCTTGAAGTCCATGAACTCCTCGCGGTTGACCGCATAGGCCATGGCCTGGCGGACCCGGATGTCGTCCAGGGGCGCGGCGCTGGTGTTCAGGTGCATGACCGACATTTCCGCCGGCTCCATCACCATCACGGTGACGTCCGGCAGTTCGCGGATGCGCTCCACCCAGGTCTGGTCCTGGCGGCCATAGATCAGGTCGATCTCGCCCGACTGGAAGGCCAGGTCGCGGGCGCTGTCGGACGGGATGTAGCGGTAGAGGATGCCGTCCAGCATCGGGGCGCCGCGGAAATAGTTGGGGTTCGCCACCAGGCTCAGCGACTGCTGCGGGCGGTATTCGTCGAACATGAACGGCCCGGTGCCGATGGGGCGGTTCTGGAAGTCCTCGCCCATCTCTTCCGCCGCCGCCTTGCAGACGATGTTGCCGCCCTGATAGGCGGTCACGAGGCCCAGCAGGCTCGGCACGGGATGCGACAGCACGATGCGCACCGTATAGGGGTCGACCGCCTCGACGGTCTCGAACGCCTCATAGTCGCTGGAGAAGCTGGACCGGTCAGGGTCCGCCGCACGGTTCAGCGAATAGACGATGTCGTCGGCCGTCAGCTCGCCGTAGTCGTGATGGCACTGCACGCCCTGGCGCAGGTGGAAGGTCCATTCCAGCCCGTCGTCGCTGGACTCCCAGCTCTCAGCCAGGTCGGGCTCGATCGTCTCCGGCGAGGCGGAGCCAGGGGCGAAGCGCACCAGCCCGTTGAACATCCAGCCGAAGACGGCCTTGTCGACGGTGGTCGCCGACAGGTGCGGGTCCAGGCGGCCGGCGTCGGTCGAAGCCATGCCGATATTGAGGATATTGGTGTCCGGTCCGGCCAGCGCGGCAGGGCCGCCCATGGCCAGGGTCAGGACACCGGCGGCCGCCGCTGCCGCCGTCAAGAAGCCTGTTCGTTGCATCGTTTTCGTCTCCCTGTTGTCTGCCACATTGCCGGCGGTCGTCAGCTCAGGCGGCCTGATGGCCGGCCCGTGCGAAGCGCCGGATGGAGAAGGCGTCGATCGGCGTCGTCGTCTTCCCCTCCACCACCAGCTCGGACACGATCTCGCCGATCGCGGGGCCAAGCTGGAATCCATGACCGCTGAAGCCGAAGGCGTGCACCAGACCGGGTGTCGTCTCGCTCAGGCCGATCACTGGGATGTCGTCGTCGAAATAGCCCTCGATGCCCGTCCAGCTGCGGATCACCGCCGCGTTGGCCGCCCAGGGCAGGGTGCGCGCCAGCTGGGCGGAGGCCTGGCACGACACTTCGACCAGCGGCCGGGCGCGGATCGCCTCGCGGTCGGCCCAGCCCTTGCCGCCGCCGAAGATCAGGTTGCCGCGCGGGATCTGGCGGACATACAGGCCCGCCCCACACACGCCGATATTGACCGGCAGCCGATAGGGCACGGGCTCGCTGACCAGCATGTTGGGGGCCAGCACCTGGATCGGCGCGAATTCGCCGAACCAGCGGGCGACATGGTCCGCCCAGGCGCCGGCGACGTTGATCAGCGACTGGGCGAGGATGCGTGTGCCGCGCTCGGTCTCGATGCGGAAGCCGGCGGCATCCCGCGTCGCCCCCGTGACCGCTTCATGTTCGTGGATCGCCGCACCCGCGCGCCGGGCGGCGCGGGCGAAGGCCGGCGCCACCAGGCGCGGGTTCGCCTGGCCGTCGGTCGGGCACAGTGAGCCGCCATAGGCATTGGTGATCAGCCCGGGATAGGCCTCCGCCAGCGCGTTGGCGCCCATCAGGCGGGTTTCCACCCCCTGTTCGGCCGCCATGGCGGACCACGCCTCCAGCTCCGCCATCTGTTCGGGGGTATAGGCCAGCTTCAGGTGGCCGGTGGCCATGAACTCGCAGTCGTGACCGACCAGTGCCGGCAGCCTGTCCCAGATCGGGCGCGATCGGCGGCTGAGCGGCAGCTCGGCCGGGTCGCGGCCCTGCTGGCGCACCCCGCCATAGTTGACGCCGCTGGCCTGGCTGCCGACGGTGCGCCGCTCGAACAGGGCCACGCTCAGGCCGCGCCGCCTGAGCTCCAAGGCAGCGGCGCAGCCGGCGGTCCCGCCGCCGATGATCGCCACATCCACCTTGTCCGACCCGGTCATGCCGATTGCGTCTCCCCAAGTTCCGCTTGCGCCAAGACGGCGACGGGAACCGGCTTTACCGGGGCCTGCCCGCGCAGGCGCCCGGCCGCCTCGATCGGTCGGCCCAGGGCCGCCGCCACCACGTCCGCCGCCGCCGGGCCGCAGACCCTGCCCTGGCATCGGCCCATGCCGACGCGGCAGAATGCCTTGGCGCGGTTGATGTCGTCGGCGCCCTGCTCGGTCACTGCCCGCCGGACCTCCCCCACGGTGACGGCTTCACAGCGGCACAGGATAACATCATCTGCCAGGCTCTGGGCGAGATGGTTTGGATAGGCGAACGCCTTGTCCATCCCCCGGCGCTGCCGGTCGATGCGGGCAAGGTGCCGGCCGATCTGTGCCACCCGGGCGGCATCGACGGGTCGGCCCAGGTCCGCCAGCAGCGCCAGGGCCGCGCGCTCGCCCGCCAGCTCTGCCGCATCGGCGCCGCGGATCAGCGCACCGTCGCCGGCCACATACAGTCCGTCGACACTGGTGCGGCCGGCGTCGTCCTGCGCGACCACCCATTGCCGGGTGGGGCTGTCGAAGCGGAAGGCGCAGCCCGCCAGGTCGGCCAGCTGGTGCTCGCATTTCAGTCCATAGCCCAGGGCGACGGCGTCGCAGTCGATGCGGCGTTCGGCCCCGCCGGCGGTGCGGAAGACCAGTGCGGTGACGTGCTCGCCGCCCTCCACGCGCAGCGGCGTGGCCCCATGCCAATAGCGGATGCCGTGCCGCGCCAGCCAGGCCATATAGGTCAGGCCCCGGGCTGTGACACCGGGGACGGCCAGCAGGTCGGGCAGGGCGCCGAGCTTCGCCGACCGCGGGGTCGTGTCGACAACCCCGGCGACGCCCGCACCGGCGCGCGCGTATTGATACGCGACATAGGGCAGCAGCGGGCTTGAGCCGACGAAACAGGTCTTCGCGCCGACCGCGCAGGCCTGGTGCTTCAGCGCCACCTGCGCCCCGCCCAAGGCGAAGACGCCCGGCAGGGTCCAGCCCGGCAGCGGGATCACGCGGTCCATCGCGCCGGTGGCCAGGATCAGCCGGTCGAAGTCCAGGCTGTCGGCCCGACCGGCGGTGTTCAGCATCAACCGCCGCCCGTCCAGCGACCAGACCAGCGTGTCGGTGCGGTGGTCGATCAGCCCCCCGAACCCGTCCAGCGCCGCATGCAGCCGCTCTGCCTTGCCGGCTTCGGTCCCGTACAGGGCCGCATAGGGCCGGCGGAACCCCGGCGGCTGGCGCCGGTAGATCTGGCCGCCATTGCCGGCTGCCTCGTCCAGCAGGACCGTGGCCAGTCCCGCCTCCGCCAGGATGCGGGCGGCGCGGGTGCCGGCGGGGCCGGCGCCGACGATGATAATCCGCTCAGGCATCGCCGGGTGCCGCGGGCCGGGTGAGGACCGACAACCCCGGCTCCACCGGGGTGGAGCAGGCGCGCACGCGGCGGCCGTCGGCCAGCCAGACCCAGCAGTCCTGGCAGGCCGCCATCCAGCAGAAGCCGGCCCGCGGCCCGTCGCCGAATTCCGATTCCCGCACGCGATGGCCGGCGGTCAGCAGGGCGGTCAGCAGCGTATCGCCGGCCAGTGCCTCATGCTCCGCACCGTCGATGGTGATCGTAACGACGGGCCGGTCCCGTTCGCCCAGTCGTCGAAGCTGTCCGCCACCGCTCGGCACGGTCACGGCCATGGACATGTCGATCCGACAAGGGTGGTCAACGCGTGCCAAACCCCTTTGGAGGAATGCGGACCCTGGCCCGGTCGGACCAGTCCGGCGATAACGCCAGCTTGCGGGCAGGACGTCGGTGCGTCAATCCAGATTATGCGTGGCCCATCGAAAGAATTCCATATTATGGAACTCCTTCCATGTGATAGGCGTCGGGTCTTGCCAGCGCGGGGTCGAGGGGGTTGAGGCCGTCTTCGATGTCGCGCGCCGCCTCTGCCAGGCGCTGCGCCAGACCGGGGACCCGGTCGTCGGGCAGCGTGGCGGCGAGCGCGCCGATGCTGAGGGCGCCGACAGCGCCGGCCGATGCCGAGCGCAGCGGCACCGCCAGCCCCCGGACCCCTTCGATCACGCGGCCGGGATCGAAGGCGTAGCCGGTCGCGCGGATCGCCGGCAGGGCGCGCGCCACCCGGTCGGCGTCGATGCCGGGAAAGGCACGATACCGCGCAGCGTTCAGGGCAATGATCGCCTCGGCTTCCCGCTCGTCGAGGAAGGCGAGGACGGCAAGGCTCCCCGGCCCTACGCCCAGCGGGACACGGCCGCCGATCGCCCCGGTGATGGAATGCACGATCACGCCGCCGTCGATGCGGTCGACGCAGACGGCCTCCGTTCCCGCGCGCAGCATCAGGAACGCGTTGGCGGTGCAGTCCTGGGCCAGGCGCAGCAGCCAGGGCCGCGCCAGCCCCTTGGCGCTGGATCGGCCGGCGGCCGTCGCGGCAAGGGTCAGCAGGCCCAGCCCCAGCCGGTACCGCCGCGATGCGGGGTCGTGCTCGACGAAGCCGTGGGCACCCAGTGCCTTCAGGATGCGCGCCGCCGTCGGTTGTGTCAGCCCGGCCTTCGCCGCCAGGTCCTTCAGCCTCTGGTCGCCGTCGGCCGCGCCGCCGAGCACCTGTAACAAGGCGACGGCGCGATCGATTGCCTGTGCTCCGCCGATTGCCCCCGGTCGTCCGCCATCCGCCATCTGATCATCCCACAATCCCGGTTCGCGGGGATGATACAGCACCCTGTCGGGACGGCGTAGGCCGGCCGCATGTCGCCGGCCGTGGGCGTGCGGGCGGCGCTGTCGGGACCCGACGGGCGGCGCGCCTGCACCGGTTGCAATGCAGCATGCCCGTGGCACAGTTCTCCGCCCTCGCGTTCCGGTTGACAATCCTTCCATCGATCCGGCCACCGAAGCACCCGGCTACCGAAGCACCCGGAGACGTCCGATGTTCACGCCCTTCACGGCGGGTGACGGCGAGACCATTCCCGTCCAGATCACCGGCAACGGCCCGCCCATCGTCCTGCTGCACGAATGGGCGGGCGACAGCCACCTGTGGACGCCCCTGGCCGAGCGGCTGGCGCATCACTTCACCGTCCATGCGTGGGATGCCCGCGGCCATGGCGGCCATCCGTCGACGGGCAGCGAGCCGCCGACGCTGCAGCGCATGGCCGACGACCTGATGGACCTGATCGATCGCTTCGCGCTGGTCAGGCCGCTGGTGGTCGGCCATTCCATGGGGGCGTTGACCCTGTGGGCGCATGTCCTGCGCCACGGCTGCAGGCATCTGGGGCGGATCTGCATCCTCGACCAGTCACCGAAACTGGTGACGGACGATGGCTGGCCGTTCGGCATCTATGGCGGCTTCACCGTCGCCGACAATGCCCGGCTGGTCGCCCGCATGCGCGCGGATTTCCCCGAGGGCGTGCTGCACCTGGTCGGCCACGGCAAGAACCCCAAGGCGCGCGACGCCTATGAACGCAACTCCCGCGGGATGCAGCGCCTGCGTGAGCGTCTGGCGGCGCTTGCGCCCGAACCGCTGATCGCCTGCTGGCAGAGCCTGACGGCTGCGGATCTGCGCCCCGCGCTGCCGCGGATCACGGTGCCGACGCTGCTGATCTATGGCGAAGCCAGCAACTATTACGGACCGGAGGTCGGCGCACATGTCCAGTCGCAGATCGCCGGCTCACGCCTGCTGGTCTACGAGCATTCCGACCACGCCCCGCACCTCAACCGGCCGGAACATTTCCTGGAAGACCTGGCCGCCTTCGCCGCCGCGCCCGACAAGGCCGCAGCCTGAGCCGGGACCTGCGGCGCGGCCGGGCAGGGGCGTCGTGTGCCTGCTGAACCACCGGCGCACGGTCCGCGGAGATCCCCGCGTTCGCGGGGATGACGGGGAATAGAGTCCATATAATTCTCGAAAAAATCGTCATCCCCGCGAAAGCGGGGATCTTCTCGGACAGTGTGCGGCCTCGCATTCCAAGCGACTTCGACTGCTTCTCAGAACAGATCCTCCAGCCGGCAGTTCACCAGCATTTCCGCCACCACGGCATTGTCGGGCAGGTTCAGGGCGGTTTCCACCAGCTGGGCCAGGTCTTCCGGCTGGATCATCTCGTCGGCCGTCACCTTGTCGACATCGGCGGTCAGGTCGGTGCGCACGAAGCTGGGGCAGACGGCCGTCGCGCGCAGGCCCTGGTCCCAGCCGTGGCGGCGGATGGCGTGGGTCAACGCCACCACCGCGTATTTGGTCATGGCATAGCCGACATTGTCGTTCTTGACCCGCTTGCCCGACAGCGAGGCGACATTGACCACCCGCCCGTGGCCGCAGGCCAGCAGATGCGGCAGCGCCAGGCGCACCAGCCTGAGCGGCCCCTTGACGTTGACCGCCCACATGGCGTCCAGCGCGCTTTCGTCGGCGTCGTCCAGCCGATAGGGCGGCTTGGCGATGCCGGCATTGTTGACCAGCCCGTCGATGCGCCCGAACCGCGCCACCGTGCCGGCGACCCAGGCTTCGGCGAGGCCGAGATCGGCGGCATCGTAGGCAAAGCAGGCGGTCCGCTCCGCCGGCAGATCGGCGACGGCGGCCGACAGCGCCGCCAGGTCCCGCGCGCCGAGGCTGAGGCGGAAACCGCTTGCCGCCAGCCGCCGCGCGACGCCATAGCCGATACCGCGATTGGCGCCCGAAATCATGATCACCCGGTCTGCCGGTGCCAGCATGGTGTCCTCGTTCGGTTGGTGCTGAGATCAAATTGGCGAGGATTGGAGCATTGTCCATGGAGATCCCCGCCTTCGCGGGGATGACGAGAGTTGCTCTCGCAATAAGATCGTCATCCTCGCGAAGGCGAGGATCTCATCGAGACAGCGTGCGGATATCCAACCAGTGCGGCCGATACGGCGGCCCGTTTACGCCGCGGCCGGCAGGCTCAGCAGCGCCCGCGCTTCGGCGACGGTGGCGGGCCGGCGGCCGTATTCGGGGCACAGATCCACGACCTGGCGCACCAGCGCGGCGTTGGACGGCGCCAGCGTGTTGCGGTCCAGCCGGACATTGTCCTCCAGGCCCGTGCGGCAGTGGCCGCCCAGCTCCAGCGACCAGCGCACCACGGTCAGCTGGTCCCGGCCGATGCCGGCCCCGGTCCAGGTGGCGTCGGGTGCCAGGCGCTTCAGCGTCTGGGCGTAGAAGACGAAGGTCTCGCGGTCGACCGGCATGGCGTTCTTCACGCCCATGACGAACTGCACGTGCAGCGGCGCCTTGATCTTGCCCTCGCGCGCCATCTCCACCGCCTTGAAGATCATCGACAGGTCGAAGGCCTCGACCTCCGGCTTGATGTCGTAGGCCAGCATCTCCGCGGCCAGCCAGTCGATCAGCTCCGGCGCGTTCTCATAGACGCGGGTGGGGAAGTTGCACGACCCGGTGGACAGCGATGCCATGTCGGGCCGGAAGGGCAGCATTCCCCCGCGCTCCCGCCCGGTGCCGGACCGCCCGCCGGTCGACACCTGCACGATCATGCCCGGGCAGTGCCGGCGCAGCCCCTCGATCAGCAGCCCGAACCGCTCCGGGCTGGAGGTCGTGGTGCCGTCGTCGTTGCGCACATGGCAATGCGCCAGCGTCGCCCCGGCCTCGAATGCCTCGTGGGTCGACTCGATCTGTTCCTCGATGGTGATCGGCACCGCCGGATTGGCGGCCTTGGTCGGCACGGAGCCGGTGATGGCGACGGTGATGATGCAGGGGGTGGGATCGGACATGGGGAACACCGCTACGTTGTTGCTTCCGGGTTGGGGATGGTCTGGATGTCGGAGACTTGGGATTCGCCCCGGTTGTCGAAAAGCAGCTCCGGGATCAGCGCATCCAGGGTCGGCGCCAGGGCGTCGAGCGAGGCTGCTTCCGCCACGAGCCCAGGCACATCATCGCTCTCCACGACCCACACCTTGGCGTCATCGTCCCAGGTGGCCTGCACTCCAACGCCCTTCGGCGGCATCGACCCGACGCTTCGAACGACAGTTCTGGATTGATTATGCGCTCAGCACCGATGCCTGCAAGGCCAGCGGGCATGACGCGTGACCCCAGCCAATGCCATGGCTTGTGGGAACATGTATGAACGACTGTCGCGTGCTCCGGCTGCACTACCATACCGTCACGAAGTCCGGACGGGTCTGTGACCTGCGCCTTGGCTCGGATGTGCCGGTGCGCGGCCTCGACTGCCGGCGAGAGCCACGGGATGGTCGAGGCAGGTTGAAACGGCTAATATGATCGATATGATCATTACGACCCTATCCGGAGAGACAGGCATGCGCACCATGGCGGCATTGGAGGCGAAGACCCGGTTCGGGGAGCTTCTGGATACGGCGCAGCGGGAACCGGTGACGATCGAGAAGCACGGGCGGGCGGTGGCTGTGATGGTGTCGGCCGAAGACTATCGGGAGCTTGAGGCCCTGAAGCTCGCCAGCCTGCGCGCCGAGATCCGCAGGGGGCTCGACGATATCGATGCCGGCCGCACCGTCGACGGCGCGGCGGCACTGCAGAGCCTGCGGGATCGGCTTGACTAGTGGCGCGGTTCGAGCTGGCGGCGGAGGCACTCGCCGACATCTCCACCATCGCGGACTACACGGCGGCCGAATGGGGGGCGGTTCAGGCGCAGAGCTATCTCGATGCGCTTGAGGGCAGACTGACCGAACTTGCGCATCGGCCGCTGCTCGGGCGCCGGCGGGAGGAGCTGGCGGCCGGATTGCTGTGCTTCCCGTTCGAAAGCCACGTCATCTTCTACGCTTGTGCCGGGTTCGGCATCGTCGTCGTCCGCATCCTGCACAAGCGGCAGGACCCGTATCGACACCTCTCCTGAGGCCGTCTGCGGCGCGGCTAGGCAGCCGTCCCCGCCGCCAGCGCCATCGCCTCCGCCAGCACCTGCCGATCCCCGATGTGGTTGGCCAGGATCAGCACCAGCCTGGCGTTGAGGGCGTGGCTTTCCGCCTCCGCGCGGCCCTCGTGCAGGGCCAGCAGTTCGGCATAGAAGCCGTCGGGGTCGGGGATGTTGGGGGTGGTGGTCAGCGTGGCCATGTCGGTGTCCTCAGGCGCGGGCCGTGGCACGGGCGACGGCGGTGCGGACGGCCGCTTCGTCGTACGCCTGCCAGCGGGCGGCGACGTGCTGGTCGGGGCGGATCAGGTAGACGGCCGCGGGGGCCTGGCCCAGATAGCGGTCGGCCAGGGAGTGGGTCGGGTCGTCGGCGGTGCTGAGCGCCAGACGGGGGACGCTCAGGCCCGCGGCGTCGACCGTTTCCGGCGCGTCCGCGTCGATGGTCAGCAGGCGGAAGCCGTCGCCCAGCCGGTCCAAGAGCCAGCCGCCGGAAACCGGGGCGTCGGCGGCGGCGGCACCGGGGCGGGTGCGGGGCGGCAGGGCGGGGTCGTCGGGGCCGTTCAGGGGCGAGGCGTCGTAGACGGCGGGGACCGACAGGCGGCCGCTGTTGACCAGCGGGCGGGCGAAGGGCGCGCGCTCCGACAGCACCAGCACGCTATCGCGGAACAGGCGGCTGACCGCGGATTTCGGGGTGATGAAGTCGGTGGCGCGGGTGGAATTCAGGATGTTCTCGTCGGCGGCGAACACGCGTTCTGCGTCATAGCTGTCCAGCAGCGCCTCCGGCGCGTGGCCGGCGATCACCAGCGCCAGCTTCCAGGCGAGGTTGTCGGTGTCCTGCACGCCGCTGTTGGCGCCGCGCGCGCCGAAGGGCGAGACCTGGTGGGCGGCGTCGCCGGCGAACAGGACGCGGCCGTGGCGGAACCGCTCCATCCGCCGGCACTGGAAGGTGTAGATGCTGACCCATTCCAGCTCGAACCGGACATCGGCGCCCAGCATCGCCTTCAGGCGCGGGATGACGTTTTCGGGCCGCTTTTCGGCCTCGCGATCGATGCCCCAGCCCAGCTGCAGGTCGATGCGCCAGACGCGGTCGGGCTGCTTGTGCAACAGCGCCGACTGGCCGGGGTTGAACGGCGGGTCGAACCAGAACCAGCGTTCGGTCGGGAAGTCGGCGTCCATCACCACGTCGGCGATCAGGAAGTTGTCCTCGAACACGCGGCCGACGAAGTCGAGCCCCAGCATGGCGCGGACGGGCGACAGTGCGCCGTCGCAGGCGACCAGCCAGTCGCAGGTGAGCCCATAGGGGCCGTCCGGCGTGTTCACGGTCAGCGCCACCCCGGCCTTACCCGGCGTGACCGCGGCCACCTGGTGCACGCCGCGCAGCACGATCGGGGCGCCGGCGGCCTGAAGCGCGCGCAGCCGCGCCACCAGCATAGCTTCCAGGTGGTATTGCTGCAGGTTGATGAAGGCCGGGCGTTTGTGCCCGCCTTCGGGCAGCAGGTCGAACGGGTAGACCAGGCGCCGGTCGAAGAACACCTTGCCCCGGCTCCAGGTCACGCCCTTGTCCACCATCGGGTCGGCGCAGCCCAGGCGATCGAAGATCTCCAGCGCCCGCTTGGAATAGCAGACGGCGCGCGATCCCCAGCTGACGCGGTCATTCTCGTCCAGGATGACCACGGGTACGCCGCGCTGGGCCAGGTCGATGCCGGCGGCCAGGCCCACCGGGCCGGCGCCGACGATGATCACCGGATGGTGGGCCGACGCGGCGGCATCCTGGTCCGGCGACCGCTCATAGGGGTAGAGCGGTGTTTCGAACACCTTGGGCATGGGGTCCGTCCCTGGAACATTTTCTTGTTTGTCGGCAGGCGCGTCAGTCGTCCTGCAACGCCGCCCACATGGCACGGTCGCGCTCGGCCGTCCAGATCCGCGGGGTGTCGATGCCCAGCGCCTCGTCATAGGCGCGGGCGACGTTGAACGGGAGGCAGTGCTCGTAGATGGCGTAATCGGCGAATTTGGGGTCGCAGACGGCGCGGCAGGCTGCAAAGGCCTGCTTCAGCGACTGTCCGGCCGCCGCGGCCCGGGCCACCGGGCGATAGGTGCTGTCGAGGAAGTCGGTGGTCAGCCGGATCGCCTCGGCCACCTTGTCCTCGCCCACCAGCGCGTCGCCGCGGCCCGGCGACAGCGCCCGCGGGCGGAAGCCGGCGATGGCCGCCAGTGTGCCCGGCCAGTCGCCGAAATGGCCGTCGCCGCAATAGCAGGCCGAGCGGTATTCGACGATGTCGCCGGAGAACATCACCCCCGCATCCGGCACCCAGGCGACGATGTCGCCGGCGGTGTGGGCGCGGCCCAGATGCATCAGGTCGACCCGCCGGCGGCCCAGATAGACGGTCATGCGGCCGTCGAAGGTCATGGTCGGCCAGGTCAGGCCCGGGATGCTGTCGGCCCCTTCGAACAGCCGCGGGAAGCGGCCGTATTCGCTGTCCCAGTCCTCCTGCCCGCGCTCGTGGATCATCGAACGGCAGGTGGCGGACGCGATGACCTGTTCGGCCCCGTAGGCCGAGGCGCCGAGCACGCGCACGGCGTGATAGTGGCTCAGGACGACGTATTTGACCGGCTTGTCGGTGACGGTGCGGATGCGCGCGATCACCTTCTGGGCCATCGCCGGCGTCGCCTGCGCGTCGACGACCATCACCCCGTCGTCACCGACGATGACGCCGGTATTGGGGTCGCCTTCCGCCGTGAAGGCATAGAGCCCCGGCCCGATCTCCGGGAACGAGATCGTCTTTTCCGTAAGATCGCCGGTCGATGCGAACGCCTTGGCCATCGCTGTTCCTCCCCCCTTTGGCTTGTCGGTGCGGGCGTCTTGTCGCGCACTATCGCAGGGTGCCCGTATGGCCGTCATCGGCTGCCATTGCAATGGCTTCCGGCCAGGTCCGCCGGTCCTGCGGGTCGGAGGGGGCACCGCGGAACCAGGCCGCTATCCCAGGCGCCGCGTTGCCATCGCCGCCGCGGCCTGGGCGCCGGCGATCGTGCGCAAGGCCGCCCAGCGGGGGCGGTCGGCGACAATGGCGCGGGCGGTGGCCAAGGCGTCGGCGAAATCGTGCGCGGCCGCCTGTGCGCCGGCGATGGCCTGCATCGCGGCCCAGCGGTCCTTGTCTTCGTCGATGGCGCGGGTGGTGGCCAGGGCCTCGGCGTACAGCCCGGCCTTGGCCTGGACGGTCGCGATGTCGCGCAGGGCCGAGGAGCGGTGGGCGCCGGCGGCGATGTCGTCCGCCGTCGCCAGGGCGTTGCCGAAATGCCCCGCCGTAGCGAGGGCGAGGGCGACGGCGCGCCGGGCATCGCCGCGGTTGGACCCGTCGCTGATCCTGTCGGCCGTGGTCAGGGCGTCAGTGATCCGTCCCGCGCCGGCCTGGGCCGCGCAGACTGCCCGAAGCGCACCCCACCGGCGAGGGTCGTCCGCCAGCGCGCCGGCCGCGGCCAGGGCCTGCGCGAACGCCCGGTCCGCATCCCCCGCCAGCCCGGCCACCGCCTGGGCGCCGGCGAGCCGGGCCAGGGCTTCCACCCGGTGGCGGCCGTCGTCGATCAGGCCGATCGTCCCGCCGCCCTCCGGGAACAGGCCGGCCGCGGCCTGGGCGGCGGCGATGTCCCGCAGGGCCATGGATCGGCTGCTGCCTTGGGACGACGCTAGCGTCGCTGCCGTGAGGTCGGCGAAGGACCGCCGCGCCTGCCCGGCCAGGCCGGCCGCCGCCTCGGCGACAGCCAAGTCGAGCCGGGCCTTCCAGCGGGCGTCTGCAGCGGCGATCGCGTCGGCCAGGCGGCGGGCCGCGGCGAAGGTCCGCCGGGCCTCTTCCGCTTGGCCGGCGGCGGCCTGGGCGGCGGCGACACTGCGCAGCACCACGGACCGGTAGTGGCCGTCGGCAATGGCGCCAGCCGTTGCCAGGGCGTCGTCGAAGACCCCGGCGCCCGCCTGTGCGCGGGCAATCTCGCGATGGGCGCTCCAGCGGAGCCCCGGGGCCGCAATCCTGCCGGCGGTGGCCAGGGCATCGTCGAACATCCCGGCTTGCGCCTGGATGCCGGCGATATCGGCAAGCGCCCAAAAGGACAGGGTCTCGTCGGCAATTGCGGCGGCGGTGGCCAGCGCTGCGGCGAAGGATCCGGCCGATGCCAGGGCGACGGCGGCGGCGTGCAGCGCATCGGCGCGATCGCGGGTGTTGGCGATGCTTGCCGCCGCATCCAGGGCCTCGGCGGTCGTACGCTGGGCCGCGTCCGGGTGGCCGGCGGCGGCTTGGGCCCCGGCGACCGCGGCCAGCGCCGCAGCGCGGCTGCCGGCACCGTCGATCTCGCGGGCCGTGGCCAGGGCATCGGCAAACATCGGTCAGGTCTCCATCGGTTTCCGCCGGGGCCAATGCCCTCGGACTTTGGCGATTCTATTGCCGGGACCGTCCGGATGCCGATGCCCGGACAGCGGACGATCGCAGGTCGGCCGCCGGAAGATGTCGACAGCGGCCGTCCCGATCGACACAGTCGCTGCCATTGGTGCGGCAGCCGGCGCGCCGGCCAGCGCGAGGCTGCGGGGGGCATGGGAAATCGGGATGTTCGAGGCGACGCTGGAGATCCGGGTGGAGTGGGGGCACTGCGATCCGGCCCAGATCGTCTTCAACCCGAACTATTTCCATTGGATGGAAAGCGGGCTGCACTGGCTGTTCGAGGCGGCGGGGCTGTCGCTGACCGGCTTGATGGAGCAGGACCCCGATTTCCGCGGCGCACCGCTGGTCCGGTCGGACGCGACGTTCAAGGCGGTGGCCCGGGTGGGCGATCTCATGAGCCTGACGACCCGGGTGGTGCGGTGGGGCGGCCGGTCGTTCGACCTGGGCTTCCGCTTCGCCGTCGACGGCACCGTGGTGGTCGAGGCGACCCAGACGCGAATCTGGGGCCGGGCCGTACCCGGCGAGGCGCATCGTTTGCAGGCGGTGGCCGTTCCCGACCACATCCGGGACGCGTTGTCGCGCCCCGGCAGGGCCGTGCTGCGGCGGGCCGGATAGCGCCGGCGCCGCGCCGTGCCGGCCCTTGCGGAGCCGGCGGCCCTGACCGATAAGCTGGGCCGGGATCACGTTCCTCTCTTGGGATAGTGCGTCGGCGCCGCTTCGCCGGAAGCGCGGGGCAGCGACGGTCAGGGAGTGCGCCATGAGCGAGACTGCGGCCGCCGTCGGCGATGATCGCCCCGAAGAGGGCTATGGCCTGTCGCACGAGATGCTGCAGGCCGTGGAAGAGGCCCTTGATGCCTACAACCTGCAAGATGTCGAAAAGCTGGTTGTGCCGCTGCATTCGGCGGTCATGGCCGACCTTCTGGAGCAGTTGCATCCCGAAGACCGGCGCACCGTCGTCGGCATCATCCGCCCGCACCTGATCGCCGATGCCGAGGTCCTGACCTACCTGGACGAGGAGGTTCGCGGCCAGGTCATCGAACTGCTGGCGCCGGAGGAGATCGCATCGGCGCTGGCGGAACTGGACAGCGACGACGCCCTGGGCGTCATCGAGGGGTTGGAGGAGGAGGAGCGGGAAAAGGTCCTGGAGGCGCTGCCGACGGCGGCCCGGATGTTCGTCGAGGAAGGCCTGACCTTCCCGGAATACTCCGCCGGCCGCCTGATGCAGCGCGAGATCGTGGCCGTGCCGATGTTCTGGACGGTGGGCAAGACCATCGATTGGCTGCGCGAGACCGAAGGCCTGCCCGACGATTTCCACCTGATCTTCGCGGTCGATCCGATGTACCGGCCGGTGGGGTCGGTGCGCCTGGCCCACATGCTGCGGTCGAAGCGGCCGGTCAAGGTGGGCGCGATCATCAGCGAGGACATCCGGCCCATCCCGGCGGAAATGGACCAGGAAGAGGTCGCCCACCAGTTCCGCCAGTTGTCGCTGGTGTCCGCCCCGGTCGTCGACAAGTCCGGGCGGCTGATGGGCGTGATCACCGTCGACGACATCGTCGACGTCATTGACGAAGAGGCCGAGGACGACCTCTTGAAGATGGGCGGCGTGCGCGAGGACGACCTCTATCGCGCCGTGGTCGACACGACGAAGTCGCGCTTCGCCTGGCTGGGCGTCAACCTGGTCACTGCCATCGTCGCCTCGATGGTGATCGGCGTGTTCGAAGGGACGATCCAGCAGATCGTGGCCTTGGCGGTGTTGATGCCCATCGTCGCCAGCATGGGCGGCAATGCCGGCACGCAGAGCCTGACCGTCGCCGTGCGCGGCATAGCCATGCGCGAGCTGACCTCCGACAACGCGCCCCGCGTCCTCTGGAAGGAAGTGCTGGTCGGCAGCCTGAACGGGCTGATCTTCGCCGTGATCGCCGCCCCGGTGGCCGGACTGTGGTTCGGCGACTGGATGCTGGGGCTGGTGATCGGATCGGCCATGATCATCACGCTGATCGCCGCCGGCTTCAGCGGTGCCCTGATCCCGCTGGTGCTGGAGCGGCTGAAGGTCGACCCGGCCGTCGCCTCCGGCGTCTTCCTGACCACCGTGACCGACGTCATCGGTTTCTTCGCCTTCCTGGGCCTGGCTGCTTGGATCCTGATATGAGCGCACCGTCCCTTCCCACCGACGATTTCGAGGCCCGCTGCCGGGAGAATTTCGGCCGTCAGCAGATCATGCGCACCTTCGGTGCGGAGCTGACGGTGATCAGGCCCGGCTACTGCGAAATCGAGATGCCGTTCAATCCGGCGCTGACGCAGCAGACCGGGTTCATGCATGCCGGGGTCACGGCGACCATCGCCGACAACGCCGGCGGCTATGCCGCCTACAGCCTGATGCCGCCCGACAGCGAGGTCCTGGCGGTGGAATTCAAGATCAACTATCTGGCCCCGGGCATCGGCGACCGGCTGCGCGCCGTGGCCCGCTGCCTGAAATGCGGGCGCACTCTCGGCATCAACGAGATCGAGGTCTATGGGCTGGTCGACGGCGAAGCGCGGCTGATCGCCAAGATGCAGCAGACCACCATTCGGGTCGACCGCAAGCCCGGGCAGGCCGGCGCGGAGGACTCCATCGGGGGTTGAGAAAGGCCGCCTGAGATCGCAACTCCGCGCGGCGGGCTCGCTCTTAGCCAAGTGTTAAATGGTATAGTCTTAATTGTGGGTAGCCAGCTTGGCCCCGGTGGCCGGCCGACCGGTGTTTCGCCGATGGAGCCATGTGGCTGAGGTTCCCGCTGTTCGTGCCCAGGGGTGCGCGCGGGTCAAGTTCAGGGCGTGAGTGGATGACGAGGTATCTGGGCCTGCTGGTTGCCGGCGTCCTGACCGCGATGGCAGGCATCCAGCCCGTGCGGGCGGCCGCCGGCGAGGCGATGGCCTTCCGCATTTCGACCGAGAACACGCCCGCCCATGTGCAGACGCAGACACTGCTGCGGTTCGCCGAGGCGGTTGAAGAGCGCCTGGGGTCGACGCTTGCGGTATCCGTACATCATTCCGCGGAACTGTTCCGCGGGCGGGATGTCGCCGCCGCCATCATGCGCGACCAGGTGGAAATGGCCGTCCCGGGGACCTGGCAACTGGACCGGTATGCCGCCGATATCGGCGTCTTCCTGCTGCCCATGTTCTACGGGCGGCCACGGGCGGAAATCGACCTGGTCAGGGACGGGGCAATCGGCGAGCGGATCAATGCCCAGATCGAAGCGGCCCTTGGCGTGCACGTTCTGGGACGGTGGATCGACCTGGGCTATGCCCACCTCTACACGGTCGATCGCGGCATCGCCCGGCACGAGGATATTGCCCAGTTCCATCTGCGCATCCCGGGCGGCCAGGCCAATGCCCGACGCATCGAGGCCTTCGGGGCGGAGGTGGTGACGATCCCCTGGCCCGATCTGCCGAATGCCCTCTTGTCCGGCCAGATCGACGGTCTGCTGACCTCGCACGCCACCATCGCCAGTGCACGCCTCTGGGAAGCCGGCGTTGCCTTTGCCTTCGAGGACCGGGAGTATTTCCCGCAATACATCCCGATCGTGTCGGACCGGTTCTGGCGCCGGCAGGCCCCGGACGTGCAGGCGCAGCTGGGGGAGATCTGGGAAAGCCTCGTGGACGATGCGCGGGCCGAAGCGGCGCTGGCGCAGGCGGACGCGAGGGCGCGCCTGATGGCCGAGGGCGTCACGATGGTGACACCGGACGAGGAGGACCTGCTGGGCTGGCGCACGCGATTGATGGGCATCCAGCCGCAGCTGGTCAGCGACCTTGGTATCGATCCCGATCTCGTGGTGCGGGCCGGGGAAATCCTGGCGGCAGGCCGCTAGCGTGCGGGACGAACGCCAGCAGTCGGTGATGGCGCGCAACCGGCCGCTGATCTCCACCCTTGTCGCCCTCTTCTGCCTGTACGGTGTCCTGGTCGCCGGCACGGCCTGGGAACAGTCGCGTGGCCGTCATATGACCCTTCAGATGGCCAGCCTGGCGATCGAGCGGCAGGCGGCCGCCATCAGTGAGGAGATCGACCGCGCGCTCTTGTCACTGGACCTGATGCTGATGGATGCGGCGACGGTCCTGGCGGACGGCACGATGGCCGACGCCCAAAGGGCCCTGCGCCGCCATGTGCCCTATGTGCCGTCCGGGACGCATGTGGGTTTCTACGATGCTGCGGGCCGTCTGGCCGACGGCGGCCGGCCCGCGGCGCAGCGGCCACCGGATATTTCCCAGTCCGCCTACTATCGTCGCCACCGTGACGAGGGCGTCCTGGCCATCACCCTGCGCCAGCGGATGCCCGCCGGCGATGGCGTGACCCTGGGCCTGTCCCGCGCCGTCGTCGACGACCGCGGAACGTTCCGGGGCGTGCTGGTGGCGATCGTCGACAGCGAGGTCGCCGCCGGCTTCGCCGCGGAACAGCTGGACCCGCTGACCCCGGCCTGCATCCTGATCACCGACGGCATGGCCACCGATGCGTTGCCCGGAAGCCAGGGCTGTGGTTCGGCTGCCCAGGCGATGGCACCGGCGCACGGCCCCGGCACGGACAGCATCGTTGCCAACGACCATGTTGCCCGCTTCGGCACCGTGACGGATGTCGAACCCGAACGGCTGGTGGCGCTGCACAGCATGCGCAGCTTTCCGCTTGCCGTCCTCTTGTCGCGCAGTCGCGCCGAGGTCATGGCACCCTGGCGCGAACGGGCCATTGTCTGGGGTATGGCGCTGGTGGCGTCGGGCATAGCCCTCGTCATCTTCGCCGGCTGGGTTGTGGTCCTGGAACGGTCGCGCATGCGCCTGTCGCTCAAGGTGCGGGAAGAGGAGATCACCAGGCGCCAGGCTGAGGAGGCGAACCGGCTGAAGTCGCAGTTCCTGTCGAAAATGAGCCACGAATTCCGGACGCCGCTGAACGCGATCCTCGGGTTTGCCGAAATGATCAAGGGTCAAATTCTTGGCCCGCTGGAAAACCAGAAATACATTGAATACGCCAATGATATCTATTTCAGCGGTGCCCATCTTCTTTCCATCGTCAACGACTTTCTTGAGCTTTCACGGATCGAGGCGGGGCGTGTCGAACTGGCGCCGGAGGTGCTCCATGTCCGCTCCGAGGTCGCGATGGTCCTGCGCATGATCAAGCAGAAAGCCGAAGCCAAGGGCGTGCAGGTCCGCTTCGAGTCCATCCCGGGGGATGCCCTGGCGGTTGCCGATCAACGGGCCTTGCGCCAGATCCTGCTGAACCTCGTTTCCAACGCGGTGAAGTTCACCGGGGCCGGCGGGCGGATCGACATCGAGCTGGATCAGGGGGCCGGCGACTGCGACCATATCCGGGTGCGGGACACCGGCTGCGGCGTTCCCGCGGCCCAGCTGCACCGGATCATGCAGCCGTTCGAGCAGGTACGAGGCGAGGGTGGGCCGAGCGCCGAAGGCACCGGTCTGGGGCTGCCGATCGTCAAGTCCCTGGTGGAATTGCACGGCGGGTCCTTCGTCCTGGCCAGCGAGGTGGGGGTCGGCACGACGGCGACCGTCATCCTGCCCCGCCCGGCGGCCAACAGCGACGTCTCGGCCTTCCCGGAGCTGACGCGCGCATCGGCCTGACCGCCGCCCCGCCGATGGGGCGTTCAGAAGGGGAAGGTGGATCGCCGGCAGACGTTGCGCAGGACGAAGCTGGACCGGGTGCGCGCCAGCCCGGGCAGCCGGGCCACCAGCTTGTGCACGCGCTCGTAGTCGGCCGTGTCGGCAACGACGACGTGCAGCAGATAGTCGGCGTCGCCGGACATCAGGTAGCAGGCCATGACGTCGGGGCTTTCCATCACCGCAGCCTCGAACTCGGCCAGTGCCTCTTCCGTCAGGCTGTTCAGCGTCACCTCCAGGAAGACGTTGCAGGTCCGGCCGACCGCCGCCTCGTTGACGATCATGGCGTAGCGCTCGATCACGCCGGCGTCCTCCAGCCGTCGCACGCGCCTGAGGCAGGCCGACGGCGACAGGTGGATGCGCTCGGCAAGGTCGGCATTGGTCATCCGCCCGTCGGCCTGCAACAGGTTGAGGATGTTACGATCCACAGCATCCAGCACAATCATTGGCAGATAATTCTATGATTGCGGGCGCTGACGCAAGATCCTTCGATCGGCCAGCGGTCGGCGACCGATCTTCGCAAAGACCTGCGCGGCCCCCCTGGGATACCATCGATCAGGTGCCGCAAAGGCCCGCAACCGGCGAACGGGGGAAGCGATGCGTATCGGTGTGCCCAAGGAAATCAAGGTCCACGAATATCGGGTCGGCCTGACGCCGGTCAGCGCGAAGGAGTTCAAGGCCCACGGGCACGATGTGCTGGTGGAAACCGGCGCGGGCGGCGGTATCGGGTGTTCCGACGACGAATACCGCGCCGTGGGGGCCGAAATCGCCGCAACCGCCGCCGAAGTGTTCCAGTGGGCGGATATGATCGTCAAGGTGAAGGAACCGCAGGCGGGCGAACGCAGGATGTTGCGTGAAGGCCAGGTCCTGTTCACCTATCTGCACCTGGCGCCCGATCCCGACCAGACACGCGATCTGGTGGACAGCGGGGCCGTCTGCGTCGCGTACGAGACCGTCAGTGACGGGCATGGCCATCTGCCGCTGCTGGCGCCGATGTCGCAGGTCGCCGGACGGCTGTCGATCCAGGCCGGCGCCTATGCGCTGGAGCGGGCGCATGGCGGCAAGGGCATCCTGCTGGGCGGCGTGCCCGGGGTTGCCCCGGCCAAGGTCGTGGTGATCGGCGGCGGCGTTGTCGGCGAGAATGCGATCATGATGGCGCTGGGCATGGGCGCCGACGTCACCGTGCTGGACCGCAATGTCGACGCGCTGGGCCGCCTGGCAGGCCGCTTCGGGTCGGCCCTGAAGACCGTCTATTCGACGCGCGCCGCGCTGGAAGACCAGGTGCTGCAGGCCGACATGGTCGTGGGTGCCGTGCTGGTCGCCGGTGCCGAGGCGCCGAAGCTGGTGACGGCCGACATGGTCGCCCGCATGCGGCCGGGGTCCGTGCTGGTGGACGTGTCGATCGACCAGGGCGGCTGCTTTGAGACCTCGCGGCCGACGACGCACGCGGAACCGACCTATATCGTCGACGGCGTGGTGCACTACTGCGTCGCCAACATGCCGGGCGCGGTGCCCAACACCTCGACCTATGCCCTCAACAACGTCACGCTGCCCTATGGGCTGGCGCTGGCCGACAAGGGCTATCGCGCGGCGCTGATCGACAACCCGGGCTTCCGCGAAGGGCTGAACGTCCACAAGGGCCAAGTCACCTACCGTGCCGTGGCGGAAGACCTGGGCTACCCCTTCGTCGACCCGCTGACGGCGATGGCCGGCTGACCGGTTTCGCCGACGGCGGAAGGGGCGGCGTGTGGTGGAGCCGCGGCCGGCGCGTGCGATACGCCGGCCCCGCCGGCCTTCGGCGCCTGCGGGTGCACAGTAGAAGCACTCTACGCAAGGCAGGCGCGAGCGCGTAAAGTCCCGGCAAACAAGAGACGCCGAGGATTGCCCCCCCCATGCCCATTCCGAATTCCCTGCCCGCCATGCGCTTCGACCTCGGCGAGACCGCGGACCTGATGCGCGCCTCCGTGATGACCTTTGCCAGCG
The DNA here is from genome assembly GCA_020638595.1 of Rhodospirillaceae bacterium. GTDB lineage: Bacteria > Pseudomonadota > Alphaproteobacteria > DSM-16000 > Inquilinaceae > JACKIG01. The sequence goes on from JACKIG010000014.1 coordinate 86,610, forward strand.
ACGAGATCGCGCCGCGCGCCGCCGACATCGACCGCAACAACGAATTCCCCGCCGATCTCTGGCGCAAGATGGGCGACCTCGGCGTGCTCGGCATCACGGTGGAGGAGGAGTATGGCGGCGCCGGCATGGGCTATATCGAGCACATCGTCGCCATGGAGGAGATCAGCCGTGCCTCCGCCTCGGTGGGCTTGAGCTACGGCGCCCATTCCAACCTGTGCGTCAACCAGATCCGCCTGAACGGCACGGCGGAGCAGCGGGCGCGCTACCTCCCGAAGCTGGTCACGGGCGAGCATGTCGGCGCGCTGGCCATGTCGGAACCCGGCGCCGGGTCCGACGTTGTCGGCATGCGCCTGCGCGCCGACCGGAAGGGCGACCGTTACATCCTGAACGGCAACAAGATGTGGATCACCAACGGGCCCGATGCCGATACCCTGGTGGTCTATGCCAAGACCGACCCGTCCGCAGGCTCCCACGGCATCACCGCCTTCCTGATCGAGAAGGGGTTCCCCGGCTTTTCCACCGCGCAGAAGCTGGACAAGCTGGGCATGCGCGGGTCCAACACGTGCGAGCTGGTGTTCCAGGACTGCGAAGTGCCGGCGGAAAACGTGCTGGGGCGGCTGAACGGCGGCGTGGCCGTGCTGATGAGCGGGCTGGACTACGAGCGTGCGGTCCTGTCGGCAGGGTCGCTGGGCATCATGCAGGCCTGCATGGACGTCGTCGTCCCCTATGTGCACGAGCGCCAGCAGTTCGGCCGGGCCATCGGCGAATTCCAGCTGATGCAGGGCAAGCTGGCCGACATGTATGTGACGATGAACGCGTGCAAGGCCTATGTCTACGCGGTGGGCCAGGCCTGCGATCGCGGGGAAGTCACGCGCAAGGACGCCGCCGGGGCCATCCTCTATGCCGGGGAGAAGGCGACCTGGATGGCGCTGGAGGCGATCCAGTGCCTGGGCGGCAACGGCTATATCAACGAGTATCCGACCGGGCGGCTGCTGCGCGACGCCAAGCTGTACGAAATCGGGGCCGGGACCAGCGAAGTCCGCCGGATGCTGATCGGCCGCGAGCTGTTCCAGGAAACCGCGTGAGCCGCCGGGATTTCGAGCTTCCGACAGGATAGGGACATCGCACCATGCCAAGCGTGCTCATCACCGGCTCCGGCCGCGGCATCGGGGTGGAGCTGGCGCGCCAGTACGCGGCGGCCGACTGGACCGTTTATGCCACATTGCGCAACACCGACCGGGCGGCGGCCCTGCTGGCGATCCAGGGCGACGTCAAGGTGCTGGAGCTGGACGTGGCCGATCCTGAGTCGATCACAACGCTCGCCGGACGCATGGCCGGCACGCCCATCGATCTGCTGATCAACAACGCGGGGATCTATGGGCCGCGCGGGCTGGGCCTCGGCGGCCTGTCCTATGGCGACTGGGAACAGGTGCTGGCGGTCAACACCCTGGGGCCGGTTCGCATGGTCGAAGCCTTCCTTGAGCATCTTCGGGCCGGCGAGCAGAAGAAGATCGCCGCCATCACCAGCAAGATGGGCAGCATCGCCGAGAACACGTCCGGCGCGAACTACATCTACCGATCGTCCAAGGCGGCCCTGAACGCGACGATGAAGAGCGTGGCACTCGACCTCAAGGGCGAGGGGTTCAGCGTCGCCATCATCCATCCCGGCTGGGTGCGCACGGACATGGGCGGCCCCAACGCGCTGATCGAGCCGCGCCAGAGCGTCCAGGGCATGCGCCGGGTCATCGAGGCGGCGACGCCGGCCACCACCGGCCGATTCTACAACTACGACGGAACGGAAATCCCGTGGTGAACCGGCGCGGACCGGGCGGCGGGACAGGGACGACGGCATGCACACGCGTACACTAGACGATTGGACCCATGTCCACCGCTTCGGCGACGCCGATACCGGCGCGCGCGAGCGGCGGGTGCTCTGGGTCATCGGGCTGACCGCGGCCACCATGGTGGCGGAGATCGCCGGCGGCATCGCCTTCGGGTCGATGGCCCTCTTGGCGGACGGCCTGCACATGGCCTCGCACGTCACGGCGCTGGCGATCACCGCCTTCGCCTATGCCTTCGCGCGCCGCCATGCCGACGATCCCCGCTTCAGTTTCGGCACCGGCAAGGTGGGGTCCCTGGCGGGGTTTGCCAGCGCCGTCCTGCTGGCCGGCTTCGCCGGGGTGATGGCGGTGGAAAGCGTCGGCCGGCTGATGGCCCCGCGCGAGATCGTCTTCGACCAGGCGCTGGTGGTGGCGGCCGTCGGCCTGGCGGTGAACGCCGTCAGCGCGGTGCTGCTGCGCGGGGGACACGGCCATGGGCACCATCACGATCATGACGACGATCACGACCACGACCACGATCACGGCCATGGGACACATGACGACGATCACAACCTGCATGGCGCCTATCTGCATGTCATCGCCGACGCGCTGACCTCGGTGTTGGCAATCCTGGCCCTGCTGGCCGGCAAGCTGGCCGGATGGGTGTGGCTGGACCCGCTGATGGGGATCGTCGGCGCGTTGCTGATCGCCCACTGGTCGTGGGGCCTGCTGCGCCGGACCGGTGCCGTCCTGACCGACCGCCAGGCGCCGCTGCCGGTGTGCCGCGCGATCACCGACGCCATCGAAGGCGACGGTACCGACCGGGTCGCCGACCTGCATGTCTGGTCGATCGGCCCGGGCTCACGCGCCGCCATCCTGTCGGTCGTCACCGACGATCCCCAGGCACCCGCGCACTATCGCGAGCGCCTGCCCGACGACCTGGGCTTGGCGCATGTGTCGATCGAAGTGCATCGCTGCCCCAACCAACATGGCGGTGTCCCGTGATCCTGACCGAAGACCAGACGATGGTCCGCGACGCCGCACGCGCCTTCGCGCGTGAGCGGATCGCCCCGTTCGCCGCGGACTGGGACCGCGAGGCGCGGTTCCCGGCGGAGACGCTGGCCGAAATGGGCCGCCTCGGCTATCTCGGCATGCTGATGCCGGAGGAATGGGGCGGATCCGGCGCCGATTTCGTCAGCTATATCCTGGCGCTGGAGGAGATTGCCGCCGGCGACGGTGCCTGCTCCACCATCATGAGCGTGCAGAACTCCGTCACCTGCGCCCCGATCCTCAGCTTCGGCAGCGAGGACCAGAAGCGCCGCTATCTGACGGCGCTGGCGCGCGGCGAGATCCTGGGTGCCTTCTGCCTGACGGAGCCCGAGGCCGGGTCGGATGCCGCGGCCATCCGTACGCGGGCGCGCAAGGTCGAAGGCGGCTGGGTTCTGAACGGCACCAAGCAGTTCATCACCAGCGGCAGCGTGGCCGACCTGGCACTGGTGTTTGCCGTGAGCGAGCCCGAGGCCGGCAAGCGCGGCATCAGCGCCTTCCTGGTGCCGACCGCCACGCCCGGCTACCGGGTGGCGCACCTGGAACGCAAGCTGGGCCAGCGGGCGTCCGACACCGCGCAGATCGCCCTTGAAGACTGCTTCGTTCCCGACGACCACCTGATGGGCGGGCAAGGGGCCGGCTATCGCATTGCCCTGGCCAATCTGGAGGGCGGGCGCATCGGCATCGCCGCCCAGGCCGTGGGCATGGCACGGGCGGCCTGCGATGCGGCACTGGCCTATGCGCAGGAGCGCGAGAGTTTCGGCGTGCGCATCATCGAGCACCAGGCCGTGGCCTTCCGCCTCGCCGACATGGCCACGCGCATCGAGGTGGCGCGCCAGATGGTGCTGCACGCGGCCAGCCTGCGGTCCGCCGGGCTGCCCTGCCTGAAGGAAGCGTCCATGGCCAAGCTGTTCGCCAGCGAGATGGCGGAGGCCGTGTGTTCCGACGCCATCCAGATCCACGGCGGCTACGGCTATGTGCAGGACTTCCCGGTGGAGCGCATCTGGCGCGACGTGCGCGTCTGCCAGATCTACGAAGGGACCAGCGACATCCAGCGGATGCTGATCGCCCGCAGCCTCGCCGCGACGGCATAGGGGCGGGCCGGCGATGGATACGCTGCCCAGCCTGTTCGTCTCCCACGGGTCGCCGATGCTGGCGCTGGAGGACGGGCCGGCGCGATCGTTCCTGGTGCAGCTCGGGCAGACGCTGGGCCGCCCCCGTGCGGTCGTCGTCTTCTCCGCCCATTGGGAGGCGCCGGGTCCGCTGGTCACGGCCGCCCCCCGGCCCGGGACGATCCACGATTTCTACGGCTTTCCCGCCGCGTTGCATGCGATGCGCTATCCGGCCCCGGGCGATCCGGTCCTGGCGGGCGAGGTGGCGCGCCGGCTGCAAGGGGCCGGGTTGCCGGCCGGGCTCGACGCTGCCCGCGGGCTCGACCACGGGGCCTGGGTACCGTTGAGCCTGATGTTCCCAAAGGCCGACGTGCCGGTCGTCCAGGTATCGATCGACCCGGGGCTTGGTCCCGCCTATCACCTGCGCCTGGGCGAGGCGATGCGGCCGCTGCGGTCGGACGGCATCCTCGTCGTCGGCTCGGGCAGCGCCACCCACAACCTGCGCGAGCTGCACTGGGGCGATCCCGGGGCCGCACCGCCGGACTGGGTGACGGACTTCGCCGAGTGGCTGTCGGCTGCGGTGGAAGCCGGGGACGCGGACGCCCTGCTGGCCTGGCGCGAGACGGCGCCGCATGCGCTGCGCAACCATCCCACCGACGAACACCTGCTGCCCCTGTTCTGTGCCCTGGGGGCGCGGACCGCCGGCCAGGCGGGCCGTCGCCTGCACACCAGCCACACCTATGGCGCGCTGGCCATGGATGTCTACGCCTTCGACTGACGTCCCGGCGTGACGGCGGCCGGCGGCGGCCCGATCGGGGTGCCACGGTCGCCGCCGCTTTTTCTTGCGACGGAAATGCCCCGCACGATCGTTTGCCTGCCGTTGACCACTGAAACGGAGGCGATCGCGTATCATGCGTAGGATGGCATCGGCAGTCTTCGGCGGCGTGCTGGCCCTGGCGGCCGCCACGGCATTGGCGCAGCAGGTTGATTTCCTCGGGTCGCGGATGGTTGCCGACCTGTCGGAAACCGACGTGATCCAGGCACAGGGAACGCAGCGTTATGCCGCCGTCCGGCTGTGCGTGGCGCAGCGGGCCGTGCATTTCCGCGACTTGGACATCATCTTCGCCAATGGCGGCAGCCAGGACGCGGTCATCCGCCAGCAGATCAATCCCGGGGAGTGCACCCGATGGATCGACCTGCACGGCGGCACGCGCAACATCACGCGCATCGTGCTGCGCTATGACACGCTGGTGAACGCCGGCGTGCAGGCGCAGGTCTCCGCCTACGGCCGCCGCTGATCGGCGGCCCGCGGTCCGCCCTCACCGCCCCAGCGGTAGGGCGATTGCAGGCGTTCGTCGGTCAGAAAGGTGCTGTCGGTCAGCGCCTCCAGGAAGGCCAGCAGGTCCCTGCGTTCGGCCTCGCTGAGGGCGAACCCCCGGACATCGGGTGAGACCAGCGGCGATGGCGGGCCGGTCAGCGCGGCGCGTCCGCCGGCGGCGTAATGCGTGATCACCGCGTCCAGCGTGGCGATGGAGCCGTCATGCATATAGGGCGCGGTGATCGCGACATTCCTCAGGGACGGTGTGCGGAAGCGGCCCATATCGGCGGGCGCGCCACTATGCTCGATCAAACCGCGGTTGCCGTCGGGATAGGCGCCGGCGCCGTCGAGGTTGTAGAGACCGGTGTTGTGGAACCGCGGCGCACCGGCGGCATCGGTGAAATGGGGCGGCACATGGCAGACCGCGCAGGCCAGCCGGTCGCTCTCGAACAGCGCCAGGCCACGCAGCGCGGCGGCATCAAGGGCGCCTGATGCCGGGTCGCGGAGGTGGCGGTCATAGGCGGTGTCGGCCGAGATCAGGGTGCGCTGGAAGGCGGCCAGCGCCATGCGGATGGCCGGGAAGTCGATGGTGCCGCCGGTGTCCGGAAACGCCGCCAGGAAGCGCTGGCGATAGCCGGCATCGATCCGCAACCGGGCGAGGATGTCGGCCTGGCGCCCGCCTGCCATCATCTCGATCGGATCGGTGCCGAAGAGCGGCGTCGCCGACTGCTCCTCCAACAGCGTCTGCGCCGGATCGGCCCAGGTCAGCACCCGGAAATAGCCGACATTGGCCAGCCCCGGCGTATTGTGCGGGTGGCGCTGGCCGGTGATGCCGATGGCGACGGGGCGGCCGTCGGTAAACCCCAGCTCCGGCCGGTGGCAGGTGCCGCAGGACATGTAGCCCGGCCCCGACAGGCGCACGTCGTAGAACAGGTAGCGCCCCAGCGCGGCGCGCTCGGGCGTCGTCGGGTTGTCGGCAGGGGCGGGCGGGGGCTCGGCGGCGACCGGCAGGTATGATCCGCCCTCGGTCCCCCCGGCCGGGCGGGCAGCCAGCCACCATGCGCTGGCCAGCACCGCCACAACGGCCAGCACCCTGGCACCACGAGCGGGGACATGCATCCGCGGCAGCTCCCTTCGTCCCCTCAGGCTCGGCGTCGGACTGGCGGTCCGCAAGCCTAGGCTGGCGACCGGCAATCCCACAACAGACCAGCCTATGGAGCGACCCAGGGGCCGTCCACACATGACCCCTTATCGTGACCCCAGGTCGGGCGGGGCCGTCGTCAGAACAGGGTGCCCTGGCCCGGGGCCGGTTTGGCCCGCTGGGGGGCTGCGCGGGGGCGCGGGGGGGCGGGGCCGTCGACGGTGGCAGGCACGCGGCGGTCGTCGCGGAACTCCAGGCTGATGGCCGCACCGGGGGCCAGGGCCTCGGCGTCCGTCACCGGCTCGTCGGCGCTGTCGCGGACCAGGACGAAGCCCCGGCGCAGGACGTCCTTGTAGGAGTAGCTGTCCAGCAGGCTGCCCGAGGCGGCGAGGCGGTCGCCGGCGCGGGCAAGCAGCGCCCGCACCGCGCGGTCCAGCCGATCGCCGGCCAGCGGGGCGAAGCGGTGGCGCCGCCAGTCGGTCAGCGTCGGCCCGAGCGCCGCAAAGCGCTCGGCGACGGCCGCGGCATGGCGGGCCGCCGCGGCCAGGCGCTCGCGGGGGTGGACCAGGCGTGCCGAAAGCTGGCCAAGCGCGGCGCGATGGCGCTCCAGCGCCACGCGGGTCGCGCGGTCCAGCCGTTCCGTCCGGTCGTCGAAGCGCTGGAATGCCGGCTCCAGCAGGCGGGCCGGGTCGCCGAGGCCGCGCGCCAGGCCTTCCAGCCGCAATCGCCGCTCGCCGAACAGGCGGGCGGTGCCCGCGACCAGGCGGCGCTGGCCGTCGAGCAACTGGGCCATCAGGTCGGCCCTGACGGGCACCGCCATCTCCGCCGCGGCCGTCGGGGTCGGGGCCCGGCGGTCGGCGACGAAGTCCAGCAGCGTCGTATCCGTTTCGTGCCCGATGGCGCTGATCAGCGGGATCGTGCCTTCGGCGGCGGCGCGGACCACCACCTCTTCGTTGAACGGCATCAGGTCTTCCAGGCTGCCGCCGCCGCGGGCGACGATCAAGAGGTCGGGCCGCTGGGCCGACCCGTCGGGCAGGCCGTTGAAGCCGGCGATCGCCCCGGCCACCTGGTCAGCCGCAGCGTCGCCCTGCACCGCGACCGGCCACAGCAGCACCGGGCGCGGGAAGCGGTCGGCCAGCCGGTGCAGGATGTCGCGGATGACGGCACCCGACGGCGAGGTGACGATGCCGATCAGGCGCGGCAGCCGCGGCAGCGGCCGCTTACGCTCCTGATCGAACAGGCCCTCGGCCGCCAGCCGCCGCTTGCGCTCCTCCAGCATTGCCAGCAGGGCGCCGAGGCCGGCGGCCTCCATGCTCTCGATCACCAACTGGTACTTGGATTGGCCGGGATAGGTGGTCAGCCGGCCGGTGCAGATGACCTCCAGCCCCTCTTCGGCCCGGACGGTCAGCCTGGCGACACTGCCGCGCCAGCACACCGCCGCCAGCACCGCCTGGTCGTCCTTCAAGGTCAGGTAGAGATGGCCCGAGGAATGGTATTTCGGCTGGCTGATCTCCCCGCGCACGCGCACGCGGCCGAACTCCGACTCCACGAGCCGCTTCAGCGACAGCGACAGCTCGCTGACGGTGAATTCCGGCAGATTGCTGCCGGCAAGGGGAAGGGTGGGCGGGTCCTGTGACATCGGCGTTGCGGGCATGATACAAGCCTGCCCGCAGACGGCAACAAGCGGCGGCGGGGGACGGGGACGTTGAACATTCTGGTGGTCGGCGGCGGGGGACGGGAACACGCGCTGTGCTGGGCGATTGCGGCATCGCCCCTGTGTGACAGGCTGTACTGTGCGCCGGGCAATGCCGGCATCGCGGCCGAGGCCGAATGCGTGCCGATCGACGCCATGGATATCGACGCGCTGGTGGCCTTCGCGATGGAACGCGCCATCGACTTCGTCGTCGTCGGGCCGGAAGCCCCGCTGGTCGCCGGGCTGGTGGATCGCCTGCAGGCCGCGGGCATCAAGGCCTTCGGGCCGACCGCGGCGGCGGCGGCCCTGGAAGGCTCGAAGGGCTTCATGAAGGACCTGTGCGCCCGCCATGGCGTGCCGGGCGCCGGCTATCGGCGGTTCACCGACCCCGACGCCGCCAAGGCGCATATCCGGGCGCGGGCGGCGCCGGTCGTGGTCAAGGCCGACGGGCTGGCGGCCGGCAAGGGCGTGATCGTCGCCCGGTCGGCGGCGGAGGCCGAACAGGCGGTGGACGCGCTGCTGGTCGAGCGCATCCACGGCGCCGCCGGTGCCGAGATCGTCGTCGAGGACTGCATGGCGGGACCGGAGGTGAGCTTCTTCGCCCTTGTCGACGGGGCCGATGTGCTGCCGCTGGCCACCGCCCAGGACTACAAGCGCGCCGGCGACGGCGATGCCGGGCCGAACACCGGCGGCATGGGGGCGGTGTCGCCGTCGCCCCGTGTCGATGCGGCCCTGCACGACCGCATCATGGCCGAGATCATCCGCCCCGTGGTCGCCGGCATGGCCGCGGAAGGGCGGCCGTTCAAGGGGGTGCTGTTCGCCGGCCTGATGCTGACCGATGAGGGGCCGCAACTGCTGGAATTCAACGTCCGCTTCGGCGATCCGGAATGCCAGGCCCTGGTGATGCGCCTGCAGTCCGACCTGCTGCCGGCGCTGATGGCAGCCAGCGACGGCGTGCTGAAGACCTTCGACCTCAGGTGGCGCGACCAGGCTGCCGTCTGCGTGGTGATGGCAAGCAACGGCTATCCGGGGACCTATGAGAAGGGCACGGTGATCGACGGCCTGGATGCGCCGGGGGGCGAGGCGTCCGGCGACGGCCCGGTGGTCTTCCATGCGGGGACGCGCCGGCGCGACGACGGACGGATCGTTGCCGATGGGGGGCGGGTGCTCGGCGTCACGGCGACCGGGGCGACCGTGGCGGAGGCACGCGCCGCGGCCTACGCCGCCGTCGGTCGCATCCGCTGGCCCGGCGGCTTCTGCCGCAGCGATATCGCCGCCGGCCTCTGACGACCGCAGGCCGGCCTTCGGCGGCGGTGACGGCGCCGGTAAGCGGTCACGATTGCGTGAGGATGGGCGGGTCGCGTGCCGAGACGCCCTGTCGCCACATTCTAATGTATTGCATTAAATATATCTCATAACTTATTGAATTATATTATATTATAAGTCGATGCCCCAACGGCGCCGGGCCTGGGCATCCGGCGTGCGGCCCGGCGGACATGCCTTGGTTGGACGGCGGTCCCGGGCGCGCGGATGTCACCTGCGCGCCCGCCGCGGATCAAAGCACTCGACCCGGCGCACCATGCGCGCGGCGTCAAGTGCTGAACCGCATTGGGGAGATCGCATCATGCTTGCCACCGCGACACCGGCGCCGCGCCGGTTTGTCGAACCGGTCACGACCACGCTGTTCGTCTCGGCCGTGCTCGCGGGCCTCGCGGCCGACGCGACGTGGGAAGTCTGGGCCCGGCTGATCACGCCGCTTTGGGTCGGCGGCCCGCTTCAACCGGCAGGACTGGTCCAGTCCGTCTTCGGCTTCAACGATATCGTGCTTGCCGAGGCGATCCATGGGGTCGTCGGCATCGTGTTCTATCCCTTGGGCTTCCTCTACGTGGCACGGCCGATTGCCCGCGCGGTGCTGCCGTACCTGCCATGGTGGATGGTCGGCCTGGGCTTCGGCGTCGGGCTCTGGGTCTTCGCCCTGTTCGTGATGGCGCATCTGATCGCCGGCCTGCCAGCATTCCTGGGGTTCGTGACGCTGACCTGGGCGTCGCTGATCGGCCATATGCTGTTCGGTCTGGTGACGGCTGCGGTGATCCGTTGGCGCGAACACGGGGACGGCGCCGTGCGGCGCGGTTGACCCGCCGGCACATCCCGGTGGTGCGAGCGGTCATGGGTTGCGCAACGGACCGGGCAACGGGGATCCATGGGCGTGGCGCCGGGATCGATGCCGACCGGGTGCGCAACCCAGACCGCACGCCCGGGATCCGCCGACCGTTGCCCAAGGAGATGCGGGGACTATTGGCCGTCGTCGATGGCGTCGACGAAGAACAGCCCGCCCAGGATCATGCCGCCATGCGCGGGATCGCGCAGCGGCAGATGCACGGCCTCGAACGTGGCCCAGGCGCCGCCGGACCCCTGGACATGGCCGGCGGCAACCATCGGGCGGCGGCGGCGCAGCACGTATTTATAGAGGGTGCGGGCGCCGTCGGCGTCCCGTGCATCGGCGAAAACACTGCCCACAGGCACCCGGAAGGCTTCGACCCCGAACGCCGAAACGATGGCGGAACCGATGGTCGTGTAAACGTAGTCGCCCGCCTTCGCATCGAAGGCGACGGTGAAGATGTTCTTCAGAAACGGACCCAGCACGCGTGTGCTGATGTCCTGCCTGCGGGGCAGCCCGTCACGCTTGGCGGCACGCCAGATCTCGATCAATCGAAGCGAGTCGTCAAACTGCGGGGCGACGTCGAATTCGACCGTCCATCGCCAGGGCTGCCGCTCGGTCAAAAACTGCATCTTTGTCCAAGGTCAGAAGCCTCTATTCTAGTTAGTATACGCATGTGGGAAGAAAAATCACTGGAAATGTTTTGATCAGTATTTCGCAGGTGCAGCATTCTCTTCGTATTCACTCGTACTTTGTTGCTTTTGGCCCTTACTATTTGACATTGTCAGTCCGCCATCGACCCCGGCGTGCCGGGCGGCCCGTCGAGTATTCGGGCAAAGAGGCGGGCATCCACGTTCCCCCCGGACAGCACGATGCCGACAGAGCGGCCCTGTGCCCGGGCGCGGTCCTGCAACAGGGCGGCCAGCGGGGCGGCGCCGGCACCCTCGGCCACATTATGGGTGTCGGTGAACAGCGCGCGCATGGCGGCGGCGACGTCGTCGTCGGTGACGGAAATCACGCGGTCCACATGGCGCAGGATCAGGTCGAGCGCGTCGGCGTCGGGGACGCGGCAGGCCATCCCGTCGGCCAACAACGTCGTCACCGGGGCGTCGATCGGCCGCCGCTGGGCGAAGGAGCGCGCATAGGCCGGCGCCTGTGTCGAGACGACGCCGACGATCTCGACCTTGTGCCCCAGGGCCTCGCGCGCCGCGGCCACGCCGCAGATGCCGGACCCCAGGCCGATGGGCACATAGACGGTGTCCAGCCCGGGCACGGCGCGCAGCAGCTCCATGCCGTAGGTGCCGACACCGGCCACCAGCAGCGGGTCGAACGACGGCACGGCATGCAGGCCGCGCCCCGGTGCCAGGGTCCGCGCGTGGTCCAGGGCCGCCTGGAAGTCGTCGCCATGCTCGATCAGCTCCGCCCCCAGGGCTTGCATGGCGCGGTTCTTCTCCACGCTGTTGCCGTGCGGGACGCAGATCACGCAGGCCAGTCCCGCCTGCCGGGCGGCATAGGCCAGCGACTGGCCGTGGTTGCCGCGGGTGGCGGCGATGATGCCGCGGACCTGCGGCCGCATGGCCTTCAGCCGGTCGATGTAGACCAGCCCGCCGCGGACCTTGAAGGCGCCGGTGGGCGTGTGGTTCTCGTGCTTCACCCAGACTTGCGTCCCAACGCGCTGGCAGAGCAGGGGCCAGCAATACTGCGGCGTGGGGGCGAAGCTGCGGGCGATCAGGGTTGCTGCGGCCTCCATCTCGGCCAGGGTCGGCAGGTGGGCCATGCGGTCGCTCCCCTTGGCGGTCCCAACGCGCTTGCCGACGGCAACCGGGCAGCGCATGGTCGCAACTGGTGCAAATGCGGCCGCCCGCAGGCGGCGATCACACGACCCTAGGTCCCGCCATGACCATCCTCAAGAGCGCCGTCGACCCCAGGTCCCCCGTGTTCCGCGACAATGCCGAGGCGATGCGGCGGCTGGTGGACGACCTTCGCGCCGACGTCGCCCGTATCAAGCAGGGGGGCGGTGACAAGGCGCGGGCGCGCCATCTTTCGCGCGGCAAGCTGCTGCCCCGCGACCGGGTGCGCGCCCTGCTGGACCCCGGCGCCCCGTTCCTGGAGCTGTCGCAGCTGGCCGCCCATGGCGTCTACGATGACGACGTGCCGGCCGCCGGGATCATCACCGGTATCGGCCGCATTGCCGGCCGCGAATGCGTGATCGTCGCCAACGACGCCACGGTGAAGGGCGGCACCTATTACCCGATGACGGTCAAGAAGCACCTGCGCGCGCAGGACGTCGCACGGGACAACGCGCTGCCCTGCATCTATCTGGTCGACAGCGGCGGGGCCTATCTGCCCTGCCAGGACGAGGTCTTTCCCGACCGCGACCATTTCGGGCGCATCTTCTACAATCAGGCGACGCTGTCGGCGGCGGGCATCCCGCAGATCGCCGTGGTCATGGGCTCGTGCACCGCCGGCGGCGCCTATGTGCCGGCGATGTCGGACGAGAGCATCATCGTCCGCCGCCAGGGCACCATCTTCCTGGGTGGTCCGCCGCTGGTGAAGGCGGCCACGGGCGAGGTGGTGTCGGCAGAGGATCTGGGCGGGGCGGACGTGCATTCGCGCACCAGCGGCGTCACCGACCACTATGCCCAGAACGACGCCCATGCCCTGGCCATCTGCCGGCACATCGTCGCCGACCTGAACCGGCCGAAGCGCCTGGACGGGGTCGTGGAGCCGCCGAAGGACCCGCGCCTGCCGACAGCTGAGCTTTACGGCATCGTCGGCACCGACCTGCGCAAGCCCTTCGACGTGCGCGAGGTGATCGCCCGCATCGTCGACGACAGCGAGTTCGACGAGTTCAAGCAGCTTTACGGCACCACGCTGGTCACGGGCTTCGCCCGCATCTTCGGCTATCCCGTCGGCATCGTCGCCAACAACGGCATCCTGTTCAGCGAGAGCGCGGTGAAGGGGGCGCACTTCATCGAGATCTGCTGCCAGCGCCGCATTCCCCTGGTCTTCCTGCAGAACATCACCGGTTTCATGGTCGGCCGCAAATACGAGGCCGGCGGCATTGCCAAGGACGGTGCCAAGCTGGTCACGGCCGTTGCCTGTGCCGCCGTGCCGAAGCTGACGGTGCTGATCGGCGGCAGCTTCGGCGCCGGCAACTACGGCATGTGCGGGCGGGCCTACAATCCCCGCTTCCTGTGGATGTGGCCCAATGCCCGCATCTCGGTGATGGGCGGCGACCAGGCCGCCAACGTGCTGGCGCAGGTCCGCCGCGACAACCTGGAGATGGAAGGCAAGACCTGGCCGAAGGAGGAGGAAGACCGCTTCAAGGCCCCGATCCTGGAACAGTACGAACACCAGGGCCATCCGTACTATGCCAGTGCCCGCCTGTGGGACGACGGCGTCATCGACCCCGCCGATACGCGCATGGTGCTGGGCCTGGGCCTGTCGGCCGCCCTGAACGCGCCGATCCCGGAAACGCGGTTCGGCGTGTTCCGCATGTGACGCCGTCGGCCGATGTCGATGCTGCGGTGCACACGCCGGATTGCAGACTTGCCGCAGGCCGGCGGAGCTGTATTTCGGACCATCGAAGGAACGGAAGCATACGAAATGACAATATTGTGATAGCCCGCATGAGTCCGTCGAGATATTCTTGCTGACGCGCGCACATGTTGAAGATGTCTTTAATGTAAATTTGCTTCCTAAGGTTTTTATCCTAACATTTCCGAACAAAATCACCGTGCCACCTTCATCATTGTCTTACGCACCGTGTGCATGATCGGCCACGGTAGGTTGGTGTTGCCGCATCGATGCACCCTGGCGGCAGGGCCATGCTGGCGCTGGAGAGGCGAAGGGGTGGCCGCCGCCGGACGGCGGCGCGGGCCTGAGCCAGCGCAAGCCCCGTCGGCGGTGCCGATCAGGGGCACCGGACGCGGCGGCAGGCCATTGTCGTGAACCCGGCTTCGCAATCCCCGGCTTCCGGAGATTGCGTGGCTGGGCTGCGAGGCAGACCCGGACCAGCAACGCAATCGCCTCAGCCCCTCGGGCTGACGCCAAGGGTGGGAGTACACCCATGACGCTTGAAGGAAACCGCGATCTGGCCGGCTGCATGCGACAGCATGCCGCCGAGCTGTGCAGCGAATGCGACACGTTCTCCGTCGACGGGCGGTGCCTGCACGGCCCGGTCTGCGTTGCCGACCGGCTGCTTGAGATTGCCGATGTCTGCGAGGCCGATACCGAGATGCTGGAATCGTTGCCGGCGGTGCAGCTGACGCGTTTCTAGGGCGAGGCCCCGCATCGGGGTCGGCATTCCCGGAAGGAACTGCTGTCGCGCCAGGGCCACAGGCTCTGGCGCGACACGCGTTCTGGCCCCGGGTCATTGTGGAACCGGCGGTGCGCCTTCGGCGGCCATTGCCTCGGCACACGGAGTCATGCTCTCGTCCTCGCTACCCGCCGGGGGCCGCCCATCGGTGCCCTCTTGGGGGCGGGATCCACGGGATGGCGGAGACGCATGACCATGGGCGCGCTTGTGCGGCGTGTGCGCGTATGCCTTCCGATCGTCGCGGCGGGTTTCGCTGTGGCGCTCGGGGCCTCGACTTCGGGGGCCGGGGCCGCTGGTGCCGTTGCCCTGGACCTTCCGGGCCGCCTCGCGCATGGCGAACCGGGCATGGTCGAGGGGCAGGCAACCGCCGCCGCGGCGCCGGTTTTCGGCGACTGTCACGACGGGTGGTTCTGGTCGGGTGGGCCGTTCGACAACGATGCGCCGCTGGGCGGTGGTGGGGCCTCGTACCAGGGGTGCGATGCCGGGGACGTGATCCTTCTCCTGTCCTGCGTACCGGATTCCCCCGATATCGTGCTGGAGGTTCCGGACGCCCCCGGCGGCTATCGCCTGGGGGATGCGCTGTCCGGCCTTGCCGCCGTCGACGGTATCCCCCATCCCCTGTCCGGCCGCGTCGGGGAACTCGTGACCGGGGAGCCGATCACCCAGTTCGCCGTCGACAGGCATGGCGGCCTGCTGGATGCGCTGGCGGCGGGTCAACGCATGGCGCTGTCGGCCGGCGATATGGAGCTGCGACTGCATCTGATGGGGGCTGCCGACGCCCTTGCGGCGATGCTGAGCGCCTGTCCCGAACCCCGGTAGAGCCTGACCCGATGCCGCGCTCTTTTAAATAGGGCGGGTTTCAGACATCAACCCGAATGAGCCGGGGGGAGGTTGCCATGGAAACGAGACTGGATGAAATCGCCGACGGTATCTATCGGCTGTCCACCTTTGTGGCCGAGGTTGCCCCGCCGGCCGGGTTCACCTTCAACCAGTTCCTGCTGATGGCGGACGAGCCGCTGCTATTCCACTGCGGGATGCGGGGGATGTTCCCGTCCGTCTCGGCGGCGGTGGCCCGGCTGCTGCCGACGGATCGCCTGCGCTGGATCAGCTTCGGCCATGTCGAGGCCGATGAATCCGGCGCCATGAACCAGTGGCTGGCCGCGGCACCCCAGGCCCAGGTGGCCCATGGGCGTATCGCCTGCATGGTATCGCTGAACGACCTGGCCGACCGCGCGCCGCGCGTCCTGGACGACGGCGAGGTCATCGACCTGGGGGGCAAGCGTGTCCGCTACATCGACACGCCCCACATTCCCCACGGCTGGGAGGCGGGGCTGCTGTTCGAGGAAGTGACCGGAACCCTGTTGTGCGGCGACCTGTTCACCCATGTCGGCAACGGACCGGCGCTGGTCGATACCGACATCGTCGGTCCCGCGATCGCGGCGGAGGACGCGTTCCGTGCCTCAAGCCTGACGCCGTCGATGGGGCGGACGATCCGCGGCCTTGCGGACCTTGTGCCCACGACCCTGGCGGTGATGCACGGATCGTCGCTGGCCGGTGCGGCGGGGGAGGCTCTGGTGGCCCTCGGCAACCACTATGACGGCCGCCTGCGCGCCGCCTTGGCGTGATCCGGCCGCAACCCGGCGGGTCCCGCCACGCGTTGCCGTCGTCAGGCCCCCGTATCGCGCAGACCCGCGCGCACGTCGGCGTACCAATCGGCCGCCCAGTCCCTCAGCCGTGCCGCGACGGCGCTGCGCGCCGGATCGGCAGCAACGGCGGCACGCGACCAGTCCTGCGGCAGCCACACCGCCCCGTTCGGCGCCGGGGCGATCAGGTCCGGGTTCCAATAGTATTCCACGACGATCCGCCGATGCCGGTCGGCGAACTGATAGCGTGGCCCGATCATCGTTGCCGGCAGGAACAGCTGTTGCGCCTGTGCGCTGCGCCGCAGGGCGAGGGTCGACGCCGCCGGATCGTCCAGGGTGCCCAGACTGATCGCGCGAATGTGCCAGCACCGCCGGACCTCGCCGCTGCCGGCATCGGCGGCGTAGAGATACCCCGGGTCGTCGCAGCGCCGGAAGGGACGCGCGGTGTCCCCCGTGCGGTCGACCGACACATAGACCAGCCGGTCGATGACGCCCGCATGGGTGCTGGTCAGCACGATGCGGGTGGCATCCGGATGGGTGGAGGCATCGGCCCCCGCCGTCCATGGCCCCGGCGGCAGCGGCACGCTGATGCCCTGGACAGTGAGGGAACCCGTGAAGGTCTGTCCTTGCCGATCCGACGGTGCCGGGCCGACGAGGGGCGATCCGGCGCAGCCGGCCACCGCCACCGCGATCGCGCCGGCCAGGACGAGGGACCTCAATAGGGCCATGGCGATCGCTCCCGGCCGGGCGGCGTGGGCGGCGGCTCGCACCCGCCGCCGCCGGCGCAGGTGGGCGACTCCGGCCGGTCGGCCAGGCGGCCGGCCGCCGCCGTCGCCGCCGCTCGCCGGGCCGCGGTGTCTGCATAGCGCACGGGCGGCAGCGTCGCCGCCGGCAGGCCGAACAGTGCAAGCGAGGCGTTCAGGCCCGCGACCTCCGGCACGGTGCCGGTGACGGCGGCCGTGCGCACCGCACCGGCCGGCGTCACGGTGATCGACTGTCCGGCCGGCACATCGGTGCTGCCGCCGGCATTCGGCCGCACCGTCACCAGCCCGTCCTCCACGATCACCGTCGTCGTGCCGTCGGGTGCGACAATCACGACGAAGGTCGTGCCGCGCACGCCGATCGCCGTCGTCGGTGTGCGGATCTCATAGGCCGCGCTTGGCAGGGTGCCGGACACGAAGCGCATCGCGCCCAGCGAGAAGCGCATGACCACGCGCGACGCGCCCGGGTCGGGGTCGTAGACGACCTGATCCAGGGTCAGGTCGGCATTGGCGCTCAGCGACAGGGTCGTCCGGTCGAGGAAGACCAGTTGCGAGGCGCTGTCGGCGCCGGTGCGCACGCGCTCGCGGAAGAACACGTCGTCGCCCTGCACGTGGCGCCAGGTTTGCCCGGCCAGCCGGCCTTCGACGGAGCGCACGACCAGCGTCGTGTCGCCGATATCCTCGGCCGCGGCGGGTTGCGCCTGGGCAGCGTCCATGCCGACGACCGTGACAGCCAGGGCGGCCGCCATCACGAGACAGGGTCTCACTTCGGCCTCCGATCGCTCTCCTGACCTTTATTCAGTCTAGGCGTTCCTCTACCAGTTGCGTCATGTCGAGAATTCACGGCGATACGCCGGCACACGAGGGGGGAGGAGGCAGACATGGACGAACAAGCGATCCTGGTAGACCGGGCGGACGGCGTGGCAACGGTGACGCTGAACCGGCCATCGGTGCACAACGCCTTCAACGATGCCGTCATCGCCGAGATGACCGGGGTGCTGGAGCGGCTCGGCGCCGACCCGGCCTTGCGGGTCCTGGTACTGCGGGCCAACGGCAAGAGCTTCTCCGCCGGGGCCGATCTCGGCTGGATGCAGCGCATGGCCGGCTACAGCCGGGACGAGAACCTGGCGGACGCCCGGGCGCTGGCGCGGCTGATGCACGTGCTGGACCGCGTGCCCGTGCCGACGGTGGCCCTGGTCCAGGGCGCGGCCTTCGGCGGGGGGGTCGGCCTGATCGCCTGCTGCGACATTGCCATCGCCGCGGATACGGCGACCTTCGCGCTGACGGAGGTCAAGCTCGGCATCATCCCGGCCGTCATCTCGCCCTTCGTCGTGCAGGCCATCGGCGTGCGGGCGGCGCGCCGCTATCTGCTGTCGGCCGAGCGGTTCGACGCGGCGGAGGCGTACCGGCTGGGGCTGGTGCATCGGGTGGTGGCGCCCGAGACACTGGAAGAGGCATTGGCCGACCAGCTCCGCCGGCTGTTCGACTGCGGGCCGCAGGCGCAGCGCGAGGCCAAGGACCTGATCTTCGCCGTCGCCCACCGTCCACCGGCGGACCTGGCGGAGGAGACGGCCGCCCGCATCGCCCGCGTACGTGCCAGTGCGGAGGGGCGGGAAGGTGTCGGCGCCTTCCTGGAGCGGCGCAAGCCCGCGTGGCAGGCCGGGGAGAGCTGACCGGCGTACCGGCCGCCCCGCTATCGCGGCACTGGCTTGGTCCCCGGCCGCCCGCTATCGTGCGAGGGGCGGGCCGGTGGCCGGCCCCGCCAAGCCCGTGGGCACATGTCGATGTTCAGCAAGCTCCTGATCGCCAACCGCGGAGAGATCGCCTGCCGCATCATGCGCACGGCCCGCCGGCTGGGCCTGCGCACCGTCGCCGTCTATTCCGAGGCCGACGCCCACGCCCTGCACGTGCAGGCGGCCGACGAGGCCTATCTGATCGGTCCGGCGCCGGCGGCCGAGAGCTATCTGCGCGCTCAGGCCATCCTCGAGGTCGCCCGCCGTGCCGGGGCCGATGCCGTCCACCCCGGCTACGGCTTCCTGTCGGAGAATGCGGACTTCGCGGACGCATGTGCTGCGGCCGGGATCGCCTTCGTCGGGCCACCGCCGGCGGCGATCCGGGCGATGGGCGGCAAGAGCGCCGCCAAGGCGCTGCTGGGGGCGGCCGGCGTGCCCCTGGTGCCGGGCTATCACGGCGACGACCAGTCCGACACGCGCCTGGCCGCCGAAGCGGCGGAGATCGGCTTTCCCGTCCTGATCAAGGCGTCGGCCGGCGGCGGCGGCAAGGGCATGCGGGTGGTGGAGACGGCCGGCGGCTTTGCCGATGCCCTGGCGGGCGCGCGGCGGGAAGCGATGGCCGCCTTCGGCGACGATGTCGTGCTGGTCGAGAAGTACCTGACCCGCCCGCGGCATGTGGAAATCCAGGTGCTGGCCGATGCCCACGGCACGGTGCTGCACCTGTTTGAGCGCGATTGTTCCATCCAGCGGCGCCACCAGAAGGTGCTGGAGGAGGCGCCGGCCCCGGGCCTTGACCATGCCACCCGGCGGGCAATGGGCGAAGCCGCCGTCGCCGCCGCCATGGCGGTCGGCTATGTCAATGCCGGCACCTGCGAGTTCCTGTTGGACGAGGACGGCCGCTTCTACTTCATGGAGATGAACACCCGCCTGCAGGTCGAACATGCGGTGACGGAGTACATCACCGGCCTCGATCTGGTGGAATGGCAGCTGCGCATCGCCGCCGGCGAACCCCTGTCGTTCGGCCAGGACCGCCTGGCGGTCGACGGGCACGCCATCGAGGTGCGGATCTATGCCGAGGATCCCGCCCGCAACTTCCTGCCGTCGACGGGGACGTTGCGCCATCTCAGCCTGCCGGCGGAAGGGTTGCACCTTCGCCTGGATACCGGCGTGGCGCGCGGCGACGCCATCACCATCCACTACGATCCGATGATCGCCAAGCTGATCGTCTGGGACCGCGACCGGGCTGCGGCGGTAACGCGGCTGCGCCGGGCGCTGGAGGAAACGCATATCCTGGGCGTGGCCAGCAATCTCGACTTCCTCAGCGCCATCGCGCGGCACCCGGCCTTTGCCGCGGCCGACCTGGACACCCGCTTCATCGACCGCAACGCCGATGCGCTGCTGCCGCATGCGCGGCCGGCGACGGACGAGATCCTGGCGCTTGCGACCCTCGGCATCCTCGCCGACCGGCGGCGGCGTTCGGCCGAGGCGGCCGAACGGTCCGGCGACCCGTATTCGCCCTGGCATCTGGCCAGCGGCTGGCGACTGAATGACGAGGCGCAAGAGCATCTGACCTTCCGCGATGCCGGCGAGGAGGTGCACGTCGTCGTCCACTACCGCCGCGACGGCAGCTTCCGTCTCAACCTGCCCGGCGGCGCGCTCACCGCGACGGCGGAGATCGGCGAGGATGGCCGCCTGGATGCCGAGCTGGACGGCGTGCGCCGCCGCGCCACCGTGGTGCGCCACGGCCTGGACCTGGCGGTACTGACCCATGGCGGGACCCATCGCCTTTCCCTGATCGACCCGATCGCCGAGGCCGAGGCGGTGGAAGCCGCCGGCGGCCGGCTGACGGCGCCGATGCCGGGCAAGATCGTCAGCGTGCTGGTCGATGCCGGACAGGTGGTGGAAAAGGGAACCCCGATGATCGTGCTGGAGGCGATGAAGATGGAGCACACGGTGGTCGCGCCCACCGACGGCACCGTCACCGCCGTCCCGTTCGCCGCCGGTGAGCAGGTGGAGGAAGGGGTGGAGCTGATCGGCTTCCAGCCTGTCTGACCGCAGGGGCAGATCGATGCGCCTTTTCAGACGCCGTCGGCGGACCGCCCGTCCGCGCGATCCCCGCCGGCGCGAGCCCCGCCCGGACCGGCCGGCCACCGACACGCTCGCCCGGCGCGGCACGCGCCGCCTGCGCTGGCTGGTCGGGCCGGCCCTGGTGGGGACGCTGGCGTTGCTGGCGGCGGGCATCGGCCTGCCGACGCTGTCGGTCGAAACCTTTCCGCTGATCGAGGACAGCGTTTCGGTGTGGGAAGGCCTGGGCGTGCTGTGGGACGACGACCAGTATTTCCTGTTCGTCGTGCTGCTGGTGTTCTCGCTGCTGTTTCCCAGCGTGAAACTGGTATTGGCGCTGTGGGTGTGGGAATTCGCCGACCTTCAGCGACGATCACCGTTGCGGCTGGTGGCGATGCTCGACGCCACGGCCAAATGGTCGATGCTGGATGTGCTGGTGATCGCCGTGATCGTCGCGTCGCTGAACCTGACGGTCATCAGCGGTGTGGAAGTGCACCCCGGCCTCTATCTCTTCACCGCGGCGATCGTGTTCTCGAAGGTGCTGATCTCATGGCTGAAGGGGCGCCTCAACGCGGCGGCCCCTTCACCCGATTGAGCGGCCGGTGGCTCGGCCATGCGGATTACGTCGCCGGCTGCTCCGTCGGCGCGTCGCCGTTGCCGTTGCCCGGCTCGGCGAAATCCTGATATTCGCGGCGCCGGTTCTTCTCCGCCCAGCGCGAGACGCGCTCCGCGGCTTCGTCCAGCGACTTGGCCTGGCGCTCGGCCCACGGAATGACGTGGTCCTTGGCCAGTCGATGGCCCAAGGTGGCGCCGACCCCCGCGACCGTGGCCACGGCGAACCATGCAATCAGTGGCGGCATCTCCGGTCATCCTCTTCCTGATGAAACCAACGATCAGGACATGGGGGCACGGATGCCCGGGTTCAACCGCGCCTCAGTGCCGCGTCAGCAGCACCAGGCGCGTGGGCTGGTCGAACCAGAAGACGCCGTCGCGGGCGACCGCCGTCTCCTCGAAGCCGGCCCGCAGCTCTGCCTCCAGGCCCAGCACCTTGTCCCTGCGCGAGCGGTCGACATCGATCATGCGCTGGCGGAAGGCGGCGAAATCGGCCACATGGATCGGCGCCAGATAGACGAATTCCTGGGCCAGCGTGAGCTGCGGCAGGGCCGCGGCGGTGCGCAGGGCCTCATAGGCGATGCGCCGGATCTCCGTCTCGTCCTCGATGGGGCGGACCAGTTCGAAATAGGCACCCTCGGCGATCGGTTCGGTGACGTAGATCTGGCCGCCGGGCTTGACCACGCGCGCCGCGTCGGCCAGCGCGGGCACCATCGCCTCGGACGGGATGTGGTGCAGCGTGTTGGCGCAGACGACAGCGTCGACGCTGGCGTCGCCGAAGGGCAGCGCCTCGCCGAGGGCGACCAGATAGCGCTCGTCGCCCTGGCGGTCGACGGTGTCGGCACGCCTCAGCACATCGGGGTTGGGATCGATGCCGATGGCCGGGCTGGCACCCAGATGCGCCATGAAGCGCAGCAGTGCGCCGCCGCCGCAGCCGATCTCAACGACCGACCGGCCGGACAGCGGCAACAGTGCGCGCATGACCTCGGTGTGTTTGCGGGTGGGGGGCTCGCTCATGATGGCCGCAGGTATACGACCGATCGGCCTTGCAGCGCCAGTGGGGCGGACTAGGATCGCGCGACAAGGGCGCGGCGGGTACGCCGGACGCCAGGCGAAAAGGGGACGGAACCGACCATGCCGGAAGAGGATTTTGCCGATATTCGCCGATCGGTGGCGGCGCTGTGCGCCGGGTTTCCAGGCGAATACTGGCGCGAACTCGACCGCGAGCGGCAGTATCCCAGCGCGTTCGTCGGCGCGCTGACCGAGGCCGGGTTCCTTGCGGCGCTGATCCCGGAAGACTACGGCGGCAGCGGCCTGCCGCTGGCCGCGGCGGCGGCGATTTTGGAGGAGATCCAGGCCTCCGGCTGCAACGGCGGGGCCTGCCACGCGCAAATGTATACGATGGGCACGATCCTCCGGCATGGCAGCGAGGCGCAGAAACAGGCCTGGCTGCCGGGGATCGCCAGCGGCGCGCTCAGGCTTCAGGCCTTCGGCGTGACCGAGCCGACCTCCGGCACCGACACCCTCTCCATCGCCACCACGGCGGTGCGGCATGGCGACCGCTTCGTCGTCAACGGCCAGAAGGTGTGGACCAGCCGGGCGGAGCATTCCGACCTGATGATCCTGCTGGCCCGCACGACCCCCAAAGAGCAGGTGGTGCGCCGCGGTGACGGCCTTTCGGTCTTCGTCGTCGACCTGCGCGAGGCCGTCGGCAAGGGTGTCACCATCCGGCCGATTCGGGCGATGCTGAACCACGCCACCACCGAGGTCTTCTTCGACGACCTGGAAATCCCGGCGGAAAACCTGATCGGACAGCAGGACAAGGGCTTCCGCTACATCCTCGACGGCATGAATGCGGAGCGCATCCTGATCGCCGGCGAATGCGTCGGCGATGCCCGCTGGTTCATCGACAAGGCGACCGCCTATGCCGGCGAGCGGGTGGTGTTCGGGCGGCCCATCGGCCGGAACCAGGGCATCCAGTTCCCCATCGCGCGTGCCTATGCCGACATGCGCGCGGCCAAGCTGATGGTGCGCGAGGCGGCGTCGCTGTTCGACAGCGGCCAGCCCTGCGGGGCGGAAGCCAACATGGCCAAGCTGCTGGCCGCCGATGCGTCCTGGAAGGCGGCGGACATGTGCCTGCAGACCCATGGCGGCTTCGGCTTCGCCGAGGATTATGATGTGGAGCGCAAGTTCCGCGAGACCCGGCTCTATCAGGTGGCGCCGATCTCCACCAACCTGATCCTGGCCTATCTGGGCGAGCATGTGCTGGGGCTGCCGCGCTCGTACTGACGGTCATCGCGGCATCGGAATGAGAAGGGGCAAGGCCATGATCGATCCGTCCAGGATCCGCGCGCTGGCCTTCGACGTGTTCGGCACGGTCGTCGACTGGCGGTCCAGCATCATCCGCGAAGGTGCAGCATGGTCGCGCGACTATGGCATAGAGGCCGACTGGGCGGCCTTCGCCGATGCCTGGCGCGGCCTCTATCAGCCGGCGCTGTCGAAGGTCAGAAGCGGCGAGCTGCCGTGGACGCGGCTCGACGACCTGCACCGGATGGCGCTGGACCAGATCCTGCCGCAGTTCGGCCTTGCGCACCTGGACCGGGAAGCCCGCCGGCGCATCAACACCGTCTGGCATCGGCTGGACCCGTGGCCGGATTCCGTGGCCGGGCTCACGCGGCTGAAGGCGCGCCACATCGTGGCACCCGTGTCCAACGGCCACGTCGCGCTGATCGTCGCCATGGCCAAGCGCGCCGGGCTGCCATGGGACGTGGTGCTGGGGGCGGAGGTGGCGCAGGCCTACAAGCCCGACCCGGCCGTCTACCTGACCGCTGCCGACATGCTGGGGGTGGCGGCGGGCGAGATGATGATGGTGGCTGCCCACAATGGCGACCTGGCCGCCGCGCGCAGCCTGGGCCTGCGCACCGCCTTCGTGCGCCGGCCGACGGAATGGGGGCCGGGCCAGACCATCGACCTGGAGGCCGAGCCGGGCGCCGACCTGGCCGTGGAGTCGATCGAGGAACTGGCCGACAGGCTCAATTGCTGATCAGCATCAGCGGCGGCGGGAACACGGCCAGCGCCTCGCCCAGCGTCGCCGTGCCGGCGATGCGGCTCTTGCCGTCGAAGACGGTGTATTTGGTGCCCTTCGCCGTGGCGTGCTTGGCGATCGTGTAGATCGGCCGGTCGTGCGTGTGGCGGAAGATGCTGAACAGCGCCATGCCTTCGGCATGGTCGATGGCGTAATCGCGCCATTCGCCGCTGGCGACCCTGACGGAATAGAGCGAGAGAAGCTGTGACAGTTCAGCGCGGGTGAAATAGACCCGCGACTTGCGCCGGCGTGCCTCCCGCCGATAGTCCGAAAGCCGGACGATGTGGTTCATGCCGTTCTTGTCGTCTTGCTCAATGCCGCCTGCCTGCCGCCCATTGTGCCCGATTTGGCGCGTGGGTCCAGCACCGTTGCACCGGATCCGCCCGACGTTAAGGTAAAGGAAAGGTGAGGCGCCCTAGGCTCGGCGCATGGTCAGCACGACGGGATATCTTCATGCGCTGGCGGCCGGCTTGGCCGCTGCCTTGGCGTGCGCCGCACCGGCGGCCGCACAGACACAGTTCGACCCGTATGAGACGGTGACGGGCACGGCGGAGGCGCAGGAAGGCGATATCCTGATCGTCGGCGGCCGCACCATCCGCCTCTACGGCATCGATGCCCCGGAGATGGGCCAGATCTGCACCGACCGGCGGGGCCGCGAATACGATTGCGGTGCCGGCGCACGCAATATCCTGACGATGATCGTCCGGGACCGCGAACTGGACTGTACCGTCTATGGGCAGACCATCGACGGGCTGCAGGCGGGGCGCTGCTTCATCGGCACCGCCGATGTCGGGCGTGCCATGGTCCTGCGCGGCTGGGCCTTCGCCTACCGCGCCTTCACCCACCGCTACCAGGACGACGAAGCCCGCGCCCAGGACGATCGCGCCGGCTTCTGGCAGGGCCGGGCAGAACGCCCGTGGATCTGGCGCAGCCAGCAGATCCGCGCCAGCGGCGGGTGACGCCAAGCGGGCGGCACGGACGGCCCTTGGCTACTCCGCCGTTTCCGGCTGCCGGCTGTGCGCGGGCTTGCGCAGCAGGAACTCACGGCCGACCTTGACCTGCGGCTTGCCGTCATACTCGACGATGTCGGCGGTGGCGTAGGTCTCCGCCCACCGCTCGGGCAGATAGCTGCCGGTACCGATGACGTCGATCGGCGTCCTGGCGGTCGCCATGACCCGGCATTTGGCCGGATTGAAGCCGGACGAGGCGACGATCCGGACCTTGTGGAAACCGGCTTCGTCCAACCGGTCGCGCAACCGGTGGACGGCCGCCGCCGAAACGCCCGTGCCCAGCAGATAGCGAAGCTCCGTATCGTCGCGGTAGCCGCGGATGCATTCCGGTGCGTGGCGCTCCAGCACGGCGTAGGAGCTGGGGGGATCCAGCGTTTCCATGTACCGGCCGCCGGGCGTGTCGATGCGCACGGCCAGGCGTCCCGCCTGGGCCAGGTCGGGGAAGCGCTCGCACACCGCCAGCGTGTCCGTCACCTCATGGCCGAAATAGTCGACCAGCACGGTCAACGGCAGGTTGGGGTGCTCCTCGTGGAACATCTCCGCGGCGCGCACCGTCGACCCGGCATAGCCGATCAGGGCATGCGGCATGGTGCCCAGGCCTGCCGGCTGGTTGAAGAAATGCGCGGTGGCGTCGGTGGCGTTGCCGATGAAGCCGACGGCCCCGTGTTTGCGCTGGGCGCGGGCGGAGCCGACGCTGGCGGCGTAGGCCATCAGCTCCGCCATTTCCGTGCCGGCGCAATGGCGCGCATCCATGGCCAGGAACGCCGTGCGCGGCAGGTCGGTGCACATCGTGTAGGCGTTGTAGGCAGCGACGCAGGCCGGGCCGATCTTCTGCAGCAGCAGCGTTTCCGTATCGAGCAGGTGGTAGAGCGAGCCCGTGACGTACATCATCGGCTCGCCCGCGCCGACCCACTTGCCCTCGGCATAGCTCAGCTCGATGTCCACCGTGGTGCCGCGCGCGTGGGCGACGCCCTGCAGCCATTCCATGGCCAGCCGCGGGGCGGCCAGAACGGGGCGCCGCATGAACACGGCATAGGTGACGATCTTGTCGCCGAAGCGGCCGACTGTGGCCTTGGAACGTTTGAAGTAGGTGTCCGTCCAAGCCTCAAGCTCGTCGACGGTGGGCTTCATGGACATGGGACCAGCATCCGCATTGACGCCGCGTGCCCCGGCCGTCATGCCGGGCACGCGGGCCGTCTGAATACCTATTCCGCTGCGGCCGACCGCCGCTCCTCATCGCGCTCCGCCCTGTCTTCCTTGAGCTTCTCTGCGATCAGGAACGCCAGTTCCAGCGCCTGGTTGGCGTTCAGGCGCGGGTCGCAGGCAGTATGATACCGCGATGACAGGGATTCATCGGTGATTTCCTGCGCCCCGCCGGTGCATTCGGTGACGTCCTCACCCGTCAGCTCGAAATGCACGCCGCCGGGATGCACGTCGACGTCGCCGGCGACGGCAAAGAACTCCCGCACCTCGGCCAGGATCCGCTCGAACGGCCTGGTCTTGAAGCCGGAGGACGACTTGACGGTGTTGCCGTGCATCGGATCGCAGGCCCAGATCACCGTGCGCCCCTCTGCCTTGATCCGGCTCATCAGCGGCGTCAGGTACTGGGCCACCTTGCCGGCCCCCATCCGGGCGATCAGCGTGATCCGCCCGCCCTTGTCGTCCGGATTGAGGATATCCAGCAGCCGCACCAGTTCGTCGGGGGCAATGCTCGGGCCGCATTTGATGCCGATCGGGTTATGGACACCGCGCAGGAATTCCACATGCGCGCCGTCCGGCTGGCGGGTCCGGTCGCCGATCCACAGGAAGTGGGCCGAGACGTCGTACCAGTCGCCCGTGGTGCTGTCGACGCGGGTCAGCGCCTGTTCGTAGGGCAGCAGCAAGGCTTCGTGGGCGGTGTAGAATTCGGTCTCGCGCAGCTGCGGCGTCGTCTCCGCCGTGATCCCGCAGGCGGCCATGAACTGCAACGTCTCGTCGATGCGGTTGGCAAGGTCATGGTAGCGCTCGCCCTGCGGCGACCGGGCGAGGAAGCCCAGCGTCCAGCGATGCACCTGGTGCAGGTCGGCATAGCCGCCCTGGGCGAAGGCGCGCAGCAGGTTCAGGGTCGCCGCCGACTGGTTGTAGGCCTGCAACATCCGTTGCGGGTCGGGACGCCGGGCCTGGGCGTCGAAGTCGAAGCCGTTGACGATGTCGCCGCGGTAGGACGGCAGCTCGACCTCGCCGATCCGCTCGGTCGGTGCCGACCGGGGCTTGGCGAACTGGCCGGCCATGCGCCCGACCTTGATCACCGGCATGGCGGCACCGAAGGTCAGCACCACGGCCATCTGCAGCAGCACCCGGAAGGTGTCGCGGATCTTGTCGGGGTGGAACTCCGCGAAGCTTTCGGCGCAATCGCCGCCCTGGAGCAGGAACCCTTCGCCGGCGGCAACCTTCCGCAGCGACGCCCTCAGCGACCGTGCCTCGCCGGCAAAGACCAGCGGCGGATAGCGCAGAAGGGTCTTCTCCGCCGCGGCAATGCCCTCCGGGTCCTCATAGACCGGCATCTGGGAGGCGGTCTTCTGCCGCCATGCCGCCGGCGTCCAATTCGTTGCCATGGTTGGTCCTCGCCTGCTGGCCTGCCTGGTTTCGGCCCCAGCGCTGATGCGCTGTCGATGCGGCGCAACGTGAACCCACGCCTATACGATGATGGGGGACCGCTTTTCAATGATGCAGGTCGGGTGCGGCCCGCATCCGGTCCCGGAATGGGCAGTGCGCGCAGATGTCTCACACCCAGTTGATCCCATGTCAGGCGACGTGACTTCCCTGGCCCCCCATCTGCGGCTAGGTCATTATCACGCCCCGAGCGGGCGATGACGATGACGGAACGCGGGCAGGGTCGCGCCTGCCGCATGGCGCCCATTGCCATCCGAAATAGGGGAGAGAAGGATGACCGCGAAGACCTTGAGTGTTGCGGCCGCGCTCGCGGGCGCCATTTCCGTGGCCGGCATGGCCCTGTCGCTGCCGGCCTATGCCGACAACGAGAAGTGCTACGGTGTCGCCAAGGCCGGCGAGAACGACTGCGCCAACGAAGCCGGTTCCCACAGCTGCGCCGGCCAGTCGACGGTCGACTATGACGGCGGCGAATGGCAGCTGGTGCCCGCCGGATCCTGCGAGGAGATGGGCGGCAGCCTGGAGCCGTTCGAAGGCGTCAATCCCACCCCGCCGGCCTGAGGACGCCATCGGGCGGCGGTCATGGACGGCGATCCCGGGCTGACGGCTGCCCCGATCCCCGCCGAGGCGGGGATCGGGCTGCGCCATCCGCATGTGGCGGCTTTCCTGGCGGGGCGCCCGGCCATCGGCTGGATCGAGGTTCACAGCGAGAACTACCTGATGCCCGTGGGGCCGCGGGGCGGCGGGCCACGGCTGAAACAGCTGGAGGCGATCCGGCGCGACTATCCGTTGAGCTGCCATGGCGTCGGCCTGTCGCTGGGATCGGCCGAGGGCCTGGACGACGCCCACCTGACGCGGCTGCGCGCCCTGTTCGACCGCGTGCAGCCCGGCCTGGTGTCGGAGCACCTGGCCTGGAGCGTGACCGGAGGCGTCTATCTGAACGACCTGTTGCCGCTGCCCTACACGGACGAGGCCCTTGGCGTGGTCTGCCGCAATGTCGACCGCGCGCAGGAGGCGTTCGCCCGCCAAGTGCTGGTGGAAAACCCGTCCTCGTATATCGGCTTCGCCGGGTCGACCATCGCGGAGTGGCAGTTCCTGGCCGAGGTGTCGCGGCGAACCGGCTGCGGCATCCTTCTGGACGTCAACAACATCCACGTCAGCGCCCACAACCACGGCTTCGACCCGGAACCCTATCTGGACGCCATCCCACCGGAAGCCGTGGGCGAGATCCACATCGCCGGCCACTTCGTGGCGTCCCTGGACGGCGAGACGGTGTTGATCGACGACCACGGCGCATCCGTCGACCCGGCCGTCTGGCGGCTGTTCCGCAGTGCCCTCGCGCGGCTGGGCCGGCGGCCTGTCCTGGTGGAATGGGACACCAACATCCCGGCGCTGCCCGTCCTGCTGGCGGAGGCGGACAAGGCCCAGGCCATCCTCGATGCGCTGTGTCCGTACCCTGCGGTCGGCCATGTTGCGTGACTTCCAGCGGGCGTTCCGGCGTGACCTTCTGGGGGATGGCGACGGGGACCTGGCGGCGTTCACCGGCATGGCGCCGGACCAGGCCGCCCGGCGGATGCGGATCTACCGCAACAACGTGCAGGGGTCGCTGGCCGGCGTCCTGGCCAGCGCCTTCCCGGTGGTCGAACGGTTGGTGGGCAAGGCGTTCTTCCGGGCAGCGGCGCGCGCGTTTGTCGAACGCCATCCGCCGACCGTCCCGCAGCTTTCGGTCTATGGCGCCGACCTGCCGGGGTTCCTTGCCGGATTTCCGCCGGCCAGGACCTTGCCCTATCTGGCCGATGTCGCCCGGCTGGAATGGGCGCGCATCGAAGCCTATTTCGCCGGCGATGCCGCGCCGCTGGACCCGGCCGGCCTGTCGTCGATCGATCCTGCGGACGCCGCGGGGCTGACGTTCCGGCTGCACCCGGCGGTGCGGCTGGTTGCCTCGCCCTTTCCCGTCCAGCGGATCTGGCAGGCGAACCAGCCCGACCATGGGACCGTGTCCAAGGTCGACCTGCAGGCCGGCGTTGAGCGCGTGCTGGTCTTCCGGCCGGCGATGACCGTGCTGGCACACGTCCTGTCGGCAGGCGATTTCGCCCTGGTCCAGGGGATTGCCGCGGGCGCAACGCTGGGGTCCGCAGCGGCTGCCGCGATCGAAGCCGAACCCGGATTCAGCCTGCAGCAGGCGCTGGCGGACCATTTCAGCCGCGCGATCTTCACCGACGCGGCCTGACGCCCGCGTCGCTCGCGGCCGACCTGCCGGAGCGGCGGCCTGACCGGATCAGGCGGCCAACGCCGCCTTCAGCCGGTTGCCGATCAGGTCCAGCGCCTCGTCTGCCGCGTCGATGACGCCGCCCCACAGCACGAAGTTGTGGACCTGCCCCGGGAAGCAGACATGCTCCACCGGGACGCCGGCAGCCGCCAGCTTGTCGGCATAGGCGCTGCCGTCGTCGTACAGCGGGTCCGCTTCGGCCGTGACCATCAGCAGCGGCGGCAGCCCGGCCACCTGGCTGCGTTGAAGCGGGGCAAACCGCGGATCGCGCCGCTCCTCCGGCCCGTTCAGGTAGAGGCCGAACGACCAGTCGACCAGCGGCCACGACAGCAGCACGTCGCTGTGCAGGCGGGCATGCGACGGCAGGTCGCCGTAGATGTCCGTCGACGGGCAGACCATGCAGGTCAGGGCGAAACCGGGGCCGCCGCGATCCTGGGCCATGTGCGAGACGACGGCGGCCAGCGCGCCGCCGTTGCTGTCGCCCATCACCGCCATGCGGTCACGGTCGCCGCCCAGCGATGCGGCATGGTCCGCCAGCCAGCAGGTGGCGGCGAATGCGTCATCGACGGCCGCGGGGAACTTGTGCTCGGGCGCCATGCGATAGTCGACCGAGACGACCAGGCAGCCGGACTTCGCGGCTACCGCACGGCATTGCGGGTCGTGGGTTTCCAGCCCGCCGAGAACGAAGCTGCCGCCATGCAGAAAGATGACCACGGGCAGCCGTTCGCCCTGCCTCTCCGCCGGCCGATAGGTGCGAAGCGGAATGCCGCCGGCCGGCCCGAAGGCCGTCCCTTCCCCGACCAGCACCGATCCTGTCGGCCGAACGGTCGCCTTGGCGACTCGCTTGGCATAGGCATGGCGGGCTTCGACGGGCGGTAGATGCCATAACGGTCTTCCGGCGACGGAGATCGCCTGAACGAAACGGCGCGCTTGCGGATGGAGCTCCATTGCCTTGCGCCTTCCTTGTATTGCGTTTCTTCCCTGCTCTTATAATGCCTCAAAACCCCTACTCTTAGGTAGCGAATTTTATGACGAACTGCACGAACGAGGAGGTAGGGAGACAAACGGTGCCAATCCCATATATGACATAGGGCAGACAGACGTCACAGAATGCCGCAGGCGCGCGGCAGGAGGTATCGATGAGCGACACCATGCGCGAGCCGTTGGCCCGGCTGATCGAGACCGAGCTGAAACAGCTGCGGGAAACGGAATTGCCGCGGCTGCGCCGGCCTCTCGTCGCCATCACGCGCGACTACGGGTGCGGCGGGGAGGAGATCGGGCACCAGCTTGCCGAGGCGCTGGAGGTGCCGTGGTTCGACCGTGACCTGATCGAACGTGTCGCCAAGGCTGCGCGCACCGACAAGGCGGCGATGGCCGCCCTGGACGAGACCGTGAAGGGACCGTTGGAGGTCTGGGTGACTTCGCTGCTGGCCCAGCAGAGCTTCTCGCCGTCGGAATACCTCCACCATCTCGTGCGGGTGCTGATGGGCATCGCGCGCCACGGCGGCGTCATCATGGGGCGCGGCAGCCACGTGATCCTGAAGCGCCAGCATCCGTTCCGCGTTCGCCTGGTCGGCACGCCGGAGAAATGTGCCGAGCGCGTGGCCCTTGCCGAGGGCCTGTCGGAACGGGCGGCGGAAGCCAAGGTGAAGCAGAAGAACCGCGAGCGGGCGCTGTTCCTGTGGGAAGACTTCCACGTGCGCACGAACGAGCCGCTGAACTACGACATCCTGATCAACACCGATGGCTTTGCCGATCTGGGCCAGGTGGTGGAGATCCTGCGGTCGGCCTACCACGCCTTCGCGGCGAGCGTCAGCCGCGCCGCCGTTTGAGGGAGGGCGCGCCGGCCCGCCGGTGCGCCGCTATTCGGCCGCCTGCCGGGCGGCCTCCCCCGGGTCGGGCGCCTTGGTGCGCATGGTGACGAATTCCTCCGCCGTCGTCGGGTGCAGGCCGATGGTGGCGTCGAACTGGGCCTTCGTCGCCCCGCAATTGAGGGCGATGGCCAGGCCCTGAATGATCTCCGGCCCGTCGTGGCCGACCATGTGGCAGCCGACGACACGGTCGCTGTCGGCGTCCACCACCAGTTTCATGAAGGTCTTGGCCTCGCGGCCGGTCATGGTGTGGCGCATCGGCCGGAAGCTGGTCTTGTAGATGTCGACGGTCCGGAAGCGGCGGCGGGCCTCCTCCTCCGTCAGCCCGACGCTGGCGACCGGCGGCTGGGAGAAGACGGCCGACGGCACGTTGTCATAGCTGACGCCGCGCGGGCGGTTGGCGAACAGGGTGTCTGCCAGGGCGTGGCCTTCGGCGATGGCCACGGGTGTCAGTTCGATCCGGTGGATGACGTCGCCCACGGCGTAGATGTTGGGCACGCTGGTGCGGAAATCGTCGTCGACGCGGACGGCACCGCTGTCCGACAGGGCGACCCCGACCCGATCCAGCCCCAGGCCTTCGGTATTGGGCTTGCGGCCGGTGGCATACAGCACGCAGTCGGCCGTCAGCGATCCGGCATCGCGAAGCTGGGCGGTGATGCCGTCGGCCGAGCGGTCCAGGCGCGTGACGATGGCGTTGAAGCGCAGGTCGATGCCGGCCGTGCGCATCTCCTCCGCCAGGGCCAGCCGGACGTCCTGGTCGAAGCCGCGCAGGAACAGCGACCGGCGGTAGAGCTGCACGACCTGGGTGCCGAGGCCGTGGAAGACGCCTGCGAATTCCGCGGCGATGTATCCGCCGCCGACGATGATGATGCGTTCGGGCCTGCGCGGCAGGTGGAAGACATCGTCGGAACAGATCGCATGGTCCTTCACCCCCGGGTCGTCGGGCAGCGTCGGCTGGCCGCCGGTGGCAATCAGGATGGTGTCGGCGGTGACGCGGGTGTCGCCCAGGGCGATGGTGTGGGGGTCCAGCAGCGTTGCCGTCTGGCGAAAGACGGTGACGCCCGGGCCTTCCAGGACGCGCTGATAGATGCCGTTCAGCCGGGCGATCTCGCGGTCCTTGTTGGCGATCAGCGTCGGCCAGTCATGCGTGCGCGGCCCCACCTGCCAGCCGAAGCCGCCGGCGTCGTCGAAGTCCTGGGCGAAGTGCGAGGCATAGACCATCAGCTTCTTCGGCACGCAGCCGACATTGACGCAGGTGCCGCCCAGATAGCGTGCCTCGGCAAGGCCGGTGCGCGCACCGTGGCCGGCCGCGATGCGGGCCGCACGCACGCCGCCCGACCCGCCGCCGATCACGAAGAAATCGAAGTCATATCCGGTCATCCGCCGTCTCCCGGCCGCTGCGTGTCCCGTCCCGGCTTTGACGAAGCGCCGCTTACGGGGTTACACGCCGGCCGATCCCCGGGCAAGGCGGCACATTCCGCCGAGGCTGCCGGATCGCCTCCGGCCCCTGTTGCAGAAGCTTACCGGACCATGCGGGTCCGCCATCGGTGATCCGGGGCTACGCCGCAGCCCCCCGCGGCTGGGGACCGGGGGCACGGTGTGCCAGCCGCCGCCACTTGCCTGCGGCCAGGCCCAGCGCCGCCAGCGCCTGGACTGCGACCGGTACGGTGCTGGCGACCGGGTTGCCGTCCAGGGTCGGCACGAAGGCCTGGACCACTTCATCGGCGTCGGCGGCGTGGAGGAAGGCGGGGATCAGGATATAGAGCACAGCCAGGTAGACCAGGGCGGCGAGATGCCCGCGCTGGCGCTGGCTGTCCAGCGTCAGGGCATGGAGCAGGGCGATATCGCGCACGGCGAACAGCAGCAGTGCCGCGGTGAACACCGCGAAGCCCATCGCGTCCCGGCTGCCGCCGTACAGGAACGCGGCGACGGTCGCGCCCGCGCAGCCCAGGCAGACGATCCCGCTGACCACCCAGCTGGGGGTCCGGGTGGTCGCCCGGCCGAACGCGCGGGCGCCCAGGTCGTGCAGCCACCCGCGCAGGTGCGTGACGCCCTTGGGCTCGGTGAACGCGGCGAAATAGGTCAACGCCAGCGCCGTCATGAAGGCCACGAAGACCTGGGCGCCCAGACGCCCGGCCGGCAGGGGCAGGCCGGCGCGCCCGACGACGATATGGATGCCGGCCAGATAGGCCGGCAGGAACACCGAAAAGGCCAGCCAGCCGACCAGTCCCGTCCGGCATTGCAGCTCCAGCCGCATCAGCCGGTAGCAGCCGAAGACGGCCCACGCGACAAAGACCAGGCAGGACGCGAACAGGAAGTCGAAGGTCGGGATGTCGACCCCGTACCAGGAGAGGTGGTCTGACGCCCGCGACGGCTCGGAATACAGGACGGCACCGATGATGAACGGCAGGGTCGCCACGATGGCCAGGGCCTGGGTCAGCGTCACGCGCAGCCGCAGCCGCTGCGGCCGGCCGCGAAGCAGCAGCAGCGACAGGAACATCGCCGTCGCCTGGCCCAACAGGCCGCTGGCGTACAGCCGGGCCGGCAGGAAATCGTCGCCCGCGGCCTGGGTCGCACCGGCGATGACGGCGAGCGGCAGGCACGCCAGCGCCCCGTACCAGACATAGACGGTGCTGCCGAACAGCTTGCCCCAGGTCATCGCCCATGGGCCGATGGCCGACATGCGCTGGCTGTCCCAGGTGCGGTCGACGACCTCGCCCAGAACGCTGTCGGCGGCCAGCCGCGTGCCCCACAGCACCAGCAGGATGCCGATGGCGGTGTTGGCCGTGGCCGCGGCCGATTCCATCGATCCGCTCATCCATCCCACGGCGATCAGCAGGCCGAGGATCAGCGGCATGGCGATCATGCGGTGGGCGGAACACTCCAGCCGCAGGTTGCGGACGAATTCCGGGTTCATGCCGACCACCGTTCCTGGTTCGCCTGCGGGCCGTCCTTGCGCAGGCGGTCGCGATAGACCTGCTGCATCGGCCGGACCTCTTCCGCCAGCCCCGCCACCGGCAGGCCGCTGCCGATCAGGTCGGCCAGCAGGCGGCGCTGGGCCGCCAGGTCGCCGGCGAAGCCGAAGCTGGCCACCGTGGCGCCGGTCAGCAGCACGCCGTCGACGCCGTGCCGTGCGGCCAGCGTTGCCGCCAGGTCGTCCACGGGCTCGCTGAGGACGAGGCGCAGCTGGCGCAGGGCCGCCGGCTCGCCGGAGATGGGGCAATGCTCGACCACCCGGCCGTCGCGCAGGATCAGCATGTGGGTGGAGTAGTCCTCCAGCTCCGACAGGATGTG
This sequence comes from Rhodospirillaceae bacterium, assembly GCA_020638595.1. Taxonomy (GTDB): domain Bacteria; phylum Pseudomonadota; class Alphaproteobacteria; order DSM-16000; family Inquilinaceae; genus JACKIG01. Next base: position 122,211 of record JACKIG010000014.1, read on the forward strand.
GCTGGAGACGATCAGCGTCATGCCGCTGGCCGAGAGAGTGCGCAACAGCTGCGACAGGCTCTCGCGCGCTTCCGGATCCAGGCCGGCGGCCGGCTCATCCAGCAGGACCACGTCGGGTTCGTGGATGATGGCCTGGGCGATGGCCAGGCGCTGGCGCAGGCCGCGCGACAGGGTGCCGGCGCGCTGGTCCAGCCGGTCGCGCAGGTTCAGGCGCTCGGCCGTCCGCTCCACCGCCTGGCGCCGCCCGGCCGGGGCGATGCCGTTGGCGGCGGCGTGAAACTCCAGGCAATGGCGCACCGACAGGTCGTCATAGAGGCCGAAGAAGTCCTGCAGGAACCCCATATGCTTGTGCGCCCGCCGCGGGTCGGCCAGCACGTCGAGCCCGGCGACGACGACGGACCCGGCGAACGGCATCTCCAGCCCCGCCATGCAGCGCATCAGCGTCGTCTTGCCGGCGCCGTTGGGGCCGACCAGGGCGGTGATCGTGCCGCGGTCCACCCGGCAGTCGACGCCGAACAGGGCGCGCTGCGTCGGATAGTCGAAGATCAGTCCGTCGACCTGGACGACCGCCGCGTTCATCCGCTCCCCCCGATCCACTGTCGGCCCCAGGGCTAAAGCAGGATGACATCAGGCCGACTGGGCCTGATGTCTGACTCCTGCTCCACTTCAGGCTCTAGACGGTATCCGGGGCCGAAATATGGCGCGGGGCCCGGGAATGGCTACCGGTCCAGGCCGCCGAGGCAGAGATACTTGACCTCCACGAATTCCTCGATGCCGTAGCGCGAGCCTTCGCGGCCGATGCCGCTTTCCTTCACGCCGCCGAACGGCGCAATTTCCGTGGAGATGATGCCGGTGTTGATGCCCACCATGCCGTATTCCAGCCCTTCCGACACCCGCCAGATGCGCCCGACATCGCGGGCGTAGAAGTACGACGCGAGGCCGAATTCCGTGTCGTTGGCCATGGCGATGGCCTGCTGTTCGCTGGAGAAGCGGAAGACCGGGGCCAGCGGCCCGAACGTCTCCTCCTTCGTCACCTTCATGGCGGTGGTCACGCCGCTCAACACCGTCGGCTGGAAGAAGGTGCCGCCCAGGGCGTGGCGGCCGCCGCCGACCGCGACCTTGGCCCCCTGGGCAACGGCGTCGGCGATGTGCTCCTCCACCTTTTCCACCGCGGCCATGTCGATCAGCGGGCCCTGCTGGGCACCGGCCTCGGTGCCGTCGGCGACCTTCAGGGCGGCGACGGCGTCCACCAGCTTGGCCACGAACGCGTCGTAGACGCCGTCCTGTACCAGCAGGCGGTTGGCGCATACGCAGGTCTGGCCGCTGTTGCGGTATTTCGAGGCGATGGCGCCGTCCACCGCGGCATCCAGGTCGGCGTCGTCGAAGACGATGAAGGGAGCATTGCCGCCCAGCTCCATCGACATCTTCTTCACCGTCGCCGCGCATTGCGCCATCAGCTGCTTGCCGACTTCGGTGGAGCCGGTGAAGGTCAGCTTGCGCACGATGGGGTTGCCGGTCAGCTCCCCGCCGATGGCGCCGGACCCGCCGGTGACGACGCTGAAGATGCCGGCGGGGATGCCGGCGCGCTCCCCCAGCTCGGCCAGCGCCAGGGCCGACAGCGGTGTGGCCGTCGCCGGCTTGACCACCATCGGGCAGCCGGCGGCCAGCGCCGGGCCGGCCTTGCGGGTGATCATGGCGGCGGGGAAGTTCCACGGCGTGATCGCCGCACAGACGCCCACCGGCTCTTTCACCACGATGATGCGGCGGTCGGGCAGGTGCGTCGGAATGGTGTCGCCGTAGACGCGCTTGCCCTCTTCGGCGAACCACTCGACGAAGCTGGCGGCATAGGCGATCTCGCCGCGGCTTTCGGTCAGGGTCTTGCCCTGCTCCGCGGTCATCAGCTGGGCCAGGTCTTCCTGGTTGGCCATGATCAGGTCGAACCAGGCCTTCAGGACCTTGCCCCGGTCCTTCGCCGTGCGGGCGCGCCAGTCGGGCCAGGCCCGGTCCGCCGCCGCAATGGCGCGGCGCGTCTCTTCCGCCCCCAGCTTCGGCACGGTGGCGATGGTTTCGCCGGTCGCCGGGTTGGTCACGGCGATCGTCTCGCCGCCGTCGGCGTCGATCCACCGGCCGTCGACATAGCATTGCTGACGCAGCAGGGTGGGGTCGCTCAGGTGCAGCATGGGTGGTGTCCTCGGAATGTCTTGCCGTGGGGTCCGCCGGTGGAGGCCTTGCGTCCGACGGCGCTGATTGCCGATGAGTATACCGCCTGAACCGCCGTCATCCCATCCGGCCCATGCCGGGCGTGCCCGGCGCGGGCCTTGTCCGACGCCCCTTCTCACGGCCCGGTGCACGGAATACGATCGATATCGATCGGTCTCTGGACAATTGAGGGTGGGGCCGGGACGCTGGCAGGGCAATCCTTGCATTGGGGGAATGGCGGGATGCGCACGGTGATTTGCAGTGATCGCTGGAACCGGGTCGTCGGTGTCGCTGCCCTTGTCTTGGGCCTGGTCGTGGCAGGGTGCGCGCTTCCGCAGCGCGGTGCAGCCGTCCCGAGGGACGACACGTCCCGGGCTGCCGTCCCCGGCATCCCGAATGCACGGTTCTCGCTGGGCGACGGGCTGACCGCGATGGCCGAGGAAGCGATCGCGGGGATCGAGCGCGAGCGCGCCGCCGTGGCCCGCGCCGGGGGCGATCCCGACCGTCTGCCGCCCGCCCATTTCCTTGCCGTCTCCGGCGGCGGGGAGGATGGCGCCTTCGGCGCCGGCTTGCTGGTCGGCTGGACGCAGACGGGAACACGGCCGCAGTTCAAGCTGGTCACTGGCGTCAGCACGGGCGCGTTGACCGCCCCCTTCGCTTTCCTCGGGCCGGAGTACGACGACCGCCTGCGCGCCGTCTATACCGACATCACGGCCGCCGACATCTTCGAGGAGCGGGGCTTCACGGCGGCCCTGTTCGACGACGCGATGAGCGACACGTCGCCCTTGCGCCATACGGTCGAGCGCTACGCCGACGCGGAGATGCTGCGCCGCATCGCCGAAGAGTACGAGAAGGGCCGGTTCCTGTTGATCGGCACCACCGATCTCGATGCCCGCCGGCCGGTGGTCTGGAATATCGGCGCTATCGCGGCCAGCGGCAGCCCCGATGCGCTGGACCTGTTCCACACCATCCTGGTCGCATCCGCCGCCGTGCCGGGTGCCTTCCCGCCGGTGATGATCGACGTCGAGCTGGATGGGCAGCCGTATCAGGAGATGCATGTGGACGGCGGCGCCTCGGCCCAGGTGTTCGTCTATCCCCCCTCGCTCGATCTCAGCGAAGCCAGGGGGCGCGGCAACGCCCGTGACCGCGTCGCCTATGTCATCCGCAATGCCAGGCTGGACCCCGATTGGGCGGATACCGAGCGCCGGACCCTCAGCATCGTCGGTCGCGCCGTGTCGTCGCTGATCCAGAGCCAGGGGATCGGCGACCTCTACCGCATCTATCTGACGACCCGGCGGGACGGTGTCGCGTTCAACCTTGCCTATATCGGTCCTGACTTCGACGTGCCCTTGGAGGAGCCGTTCGATCCCCGTTACATGCGGGCGTTGTTCGACTACGGCTACGCGCTGGGCCGCAACGGCTATCCGTGGCAGCATGCCCCGCCCGGGTTCCACGAGCTGACGGACTGATCGCGGGCCGCTCTATTTCATATCGTTGGAGCCCGATCCGATGACGTCGGTCCGACGTCATCGAATCAGGCTCTAGACGACATTGCGCTCGACCAGCGGGTCGTTGCGCAGGATCCGGTCATAGCCCAGCGGCGACAGGTCCAGGCTGCGATAGGCGCCGTGGGCGATCAGTTCGGCGATGCCGCGGCCGACGGCGGGGGACTGCTGCAGGCCGTGGCCGCTGAAGCCGTTGGCGAACAGCAGGTTGGGCACGTCGGGATGCGGCCCCAGGATCGCGTTCTGGTCCAGCGTGTTGTAGGCGTAATGCCCGGCCCAGGCGCGCACCAGCTTGATCGCCTCGAAGGCCGGAATGCGGTGGGCGAGGGTCGGCCAGAGGGTCTCGTCGAACAGGTCGTAGTCGACGTCGAAATCCAGGCAGTCGGGGTCGCGGTCGGGCGGCGGCGAGGTGCCGCAGATGAAATGCGTCCCCTCCGGGCGGACATAGGCGCCCGTCGGGTCGATCACCAGCGGCAGGTCACGCGGCGGCTCGCGGCAATCGAAGACGAAGACGAAGCGCTTGCGCGGCCGCACCGGCAGGTCCAGCCCGGCCATGGCGGCGATCGCCGCCGCGCGGGGGCCGGCGGCATTGACCAGGGTGCCGCAGGCGATGCGCCCGCCCTGGCGCAGGCCCACGGCCGCGATGCGCGGGCCGGCCCGCGCGACGTCCACGACCTCGTCCGCCAGGTAGGTGACGCCCAGCGAGCGCGCCTTGGCGCGGAAGGCGACCAGCAGCGAATAGGCGTCGTACCAGCCTTCGCCGTGCTCGCCGTAGGTGCCGGCGGCCAGGTCGTCGGTGCGGAGATACGGGAACCGTGCCCGAAGATCCGGCGGATCCAGCCAGGTGATCGGGGCATTCGCCGCCCGCTGCACCGTGTGGTTCGCCCGCAGCGTCTCCAGCCCGGGCGGGGTGGCCAGGAACAGATAGCCCCGCTCCACCAGGCCGATATCGGGCGCCGTGCCGTCGACCGCCAGGTGCCGGCCGACCTCGCGGAAGAAGGCGAAGCCGAACTGGGAGATGGCGATGTTGACGGCGGCGGAGAACTGCTGGCGGATGGACGCCGCCGACAGGGTCGTGGAGCAGGTGGCATAGGACGGGTCCTTCTCCACGACCGCAACGGTGCCGTTGAAGGCCGCGTCGGCCGCCAGGAAATAGGCGATGGCGCTGCCGATGACTCCGCCGCCGGCAATGACGACGTCAAAGCCGCTATTCGACGGTGACACTCTTGGCGAGGTTGCGGGGCTGGTCGACATCCGTGCCCTTCATGATGGCGGTGTGATAGGCGAGAAGCTGGACCGGGATGGCGTAGAGGATCGGCGCCACGAAGGGATCGACATCCGGCAGCGCGATGGCGGCCACCGCATCGCGGCCCAGCCGGTCCGCCCCGTGCGCATCGGAAAAGACGATCACCTTGCCGCCGCGCGCTTTCACCTCTTCGACGTTGGAGGCGGTCTTGTCGAAGACGGTGTCCTTGGGCGCGATGACGATCACCGGCACGGTCTCGTCGATCAGGGCGATGGGGCCGTGCTTCATTTCGCCGGCGGCATAGCCTTCGGCATGGATATAGCTGATTTCCTTCAGCTTCAGCGCCCCTTCCAGGGCCAGCGGAAAGCTGGTGCCGCGGCCAAGATAGAGGACGTCGCGCGCCTCGCCGACGAAATGGGCCAGGTCGCGGATGCGGTCGTCATGGGTCAGAACTTCCACGGCCCGCGACGGCACCTCGCGCAGGGCCGCCGCCAGCGCCGCCTCGCGCGCCTGGTCGATGGTACCGCGCGCCCGCGCCGTGGCGATGGCCAGGCACGCCAGCACGGCCAGCTGGGTGGTGAACGCCTTGGTCGATGCCACGCCGATCTCCGGCCCGGCCAGCGTGTGCAGGACGGCGTCGCTTTCGCGGGCGATGCTGCTTTCCGGCGCGTTGACCACCGACACGATATGCTGCATCTGCGTCTTGGCATAGCGCAGCGCGGCCAGCGTGTCGGCGGTCTCACCGGACTGGGAGATGAACAGCGCCAGCCCCCCTTCGGGCAGCGGTGCTTCGCGGTAGCGGAACTCCGACGCCACGTCGATTTCCACCGGCAGGCGGGCCAGCGTCTCGAACCAGTATTTGGCGACCAGTCCGGCATAGAAGGCGGTGCCGCAGGCGACGATGGTGACGCGCGGCACATGGGCCAGGTCCACCGACAGCTCCGGCAGGGAGATGCGCCCGGTGGTGGGGTGGACGAAGGCGTTCAGCGTGTCGCCGATGACCTGCGGCTGCTCGTAGATCTCCTTCAGCATGAAGTGGCGGTAGCCGTCCTTGCCGATCAGGGCACCAGACAGCGCCGTCTGGCGGATCGGCCGCTCCACCGGCTGGTTGGCGGCATCATAGATCTCCGCCCGGTCCAGGCTGAGGACGGCCCAGTCGCCTTCATCCAGGTAGCAGATGCGATCGGTGAGCGGCGCCAGCGCCATGGCGTCGGAGCCGAGATACATCTCCCCCTTGCCGTAGCCGATGGCCAACGGCGAGCCACGCCGCGCGCCCACCATCATCCCGTGCTCGCCGGTGAAGATGATGGCCAGCGCGAAGGCGCCATCCAGATGTCCCAGCGCCTTGGCGACCGCTTCCTTCGGCGGGTGCTGTTCGTCCAGATAGCGCGTGATCAGGTGGGCGACGATCTCGGTATCGGTGTCCGTCTCGAACCTGTGGCCCAGGGCCGTCAGCTCGTCGCGCAGCTCCTGGAAATTCTCGATGATGCCGTTGTGCACGACGGCGACGCGCGAGGTCGCGTGGGGATGGGCATTCACCTCCGTCGGCTTGCCATGGGTCGCCCAGCGGGTGTGGCCGATGCCGACCGTGCCGGGCAGGGGATCCGCCGCCAGCAGGGTTTCCAGGTTGCCCAGCTTCCCTTCCGCCCGCCGCCGTTCGATGCGGCCGTTGACCAGGGTGGCGACACCGGCGCTGTCGTAGCCGCGGTATTCCAGCCGCTTCAGACCGTCCACCAGCAGGGGGGCGACCTCGCGCTCCGCCAGGATCCCGATGATTCCACACATGGCCGCTTATCCTGTGCCGTTACGGTTTCGTCTTGGCGCGGGCGGCCTTTTCGGCCGCCTTGCGCGCGCGGTAGTCCTTCGCCCAGCCCGGACGCTGGGTCTGGTCCGCCCGCTCGATCGCCAGCGCATCCTCGGCCACGTCGCGGGTGATGACGCTGCCGGCGGCGATGTTGGACCGGTCGCCCACCGTGACCGGCGCCACCAGCGAGGTGTTGGACCCGATGAAGACCTCGTCGCCGATCTGCGTCAGGTGCTTCAGATAGCCGTCGTAGTTGCAGGTGATGGTCCCCGCGCCGACATTGGTGCCGGCGCCGATGCGGGCATCGCCCAGATAGGTCAGATGGTTGGCCTTTGATCCCTTGCCGATCGTCGTGTTCTTCACCTCGACGAAGTTCCCGATATGGGCACCGGGGCCGATATCCGCCCCCGGCCGCAGCCGGGCGAAGGGGCCGACGATGGCACCCTTGCGGATGACCGCGTCGGTGAAGTGGCAGAAGGACAGGATCTCCACCTCGTCCTCGACGACGACCCTGGGGCCGAAGACGACATTCGGGCCGATGGTGACGTCGCGCCCGACGACGGTGTCGGCCGAGAAATAGACGGTGGCGGGGTCGATCAGCGTCGCACCCCCGTTCATGGCGCGGTCGCGCAGGCGTCCTTGCATCACGGCTTCGGCCTTTGCCAGCTCGGCGCGGGTGTTGATGCCCATCGCTTCTTCCACCGGGCCTTCGGCGACCACGGCGCCATAGCCCTTGGCGCGGGCGATGGCGACGGCATCGGTCAGGTAGTATTCGCCCTTGGCGTTGTCGTTGCCGATGGCATCCAGCAGCTCGCCCAGCCTGCGGCCGTCGAAGGCCATCATTCCGGCGTTGCACAGCCCGATCCGCCGCATATCGGCATCGGCGTCGGCATGTTCGACGATGGCCGTCAGGTGCCCGTCCTGCGTCAGCACCAGCCGGCCATAGCCGGTCGTATCGTCGGGCCGGAAGCCGAGCACTGCCAGGGCCGGACGGTCCGGCTGGTCGACGGCCGCAGCCAGGGCCTTGAGCGTCGCGGTGGTGATCAGCGGCGTGTCGCCGTAGACGGCCAGCACGATCCCGTCGAAGCCCGCCCAGATGCCGCGGGCGGTCTTCAACGCGTCGGCCGTCCCCGCCTGATGCTGCTGCACCACCGTCGGCCAGGGGGCGACGGCCTGTGTCACCACCTCCATGTCCGGCCCGATGACGACGCCCCTGCGCACGGGCGCCAGCGCGTCCGCGGCAGCCAGCACATGGGCCACCATCGGCTGGCCGGCCACCGGATGCATCACCTTGGGGCTGGCGGAGCGCATCCGCGTGCCCTTTCCGGCAGCAAGAACCAGGCAGAGGATCTCCGTCGTCATCGCAAACTCGCAGCTCTTTCCAGGTGGGGAATGCCACAAACGCCGTCGGCGCTTAAGTCAACATTTGTTGCCGTGTATATCCGGCGGAAACAGACTGCAACACTGCGTGAGCGGCATCGGGGATCGCCCCGTACCCATAGCCGGTCCCGCAAATTCTTCCGACGGAAACCGGCCTGTCCGCCGTTACACGGATCATGACGATCCGGCACCGGCGATTTGCGGAGAGGCCACGGGAACGGACCATCATGAAGACCTTGAAAGCCCTTGTCTGCGATCTCGACGGGACCTTGATCGACACCGCGCCCGGCATCGCCGATACGCTGAACGACTTCCTGGCCGAGCATGGGCGTGGCGGTCTTGCGCCCGCGACGGTGAAGGGCTTCATCGGCGATGGTGCGGCGCGGCTGGTGCAGCGGGCGTTCGCGGCCACCGGCGAGTCGGTCGATGGGCCGGCGCTGGACACCCTGGCCGCCGCCTACAGCGCGCGCCTCGCGGCAAGGCCGCCGGGTCCGGCGGACGTGTTTCCCGGTGTTGCCGAGACACTGGCCCGCCTTGCCGGCGACGGCCTGGGGCTGGCGGTGTGCAGCAACAAGCCGCAGGCCGCCGTCGCCACCGCCCTGTCGTCGGCCGGGCTGGCGCAGCATTTCCAGGTGCTGATCGGCGGCGACAGCCTGGCTGAGCGCAAGCCGTCGGCCGCGCCCCTGCTGGCGGCGGTTGCGGGGCTGGGCGTGCCGCCGGGGGCCGCGGCCATGGTCGGGGACAACGAAGTCGATGTCGCGACGGCCCGCGCCGCCGGCATTGCCGTGGTCGCGGTCACGTATGGCTATGCCCGCGTCCCGATGGCCGACCTGGGCGCGGACCTGTTGATCGACGGGTTCGCCGCCCTGCCGGACGCGCTGGAACGGCTGGAAGCGAGGGGTCAAGGACGATGACGGGTGCACGAGCGGTGATGCGGCTGGCGGGTGTGGTGGCGGTCCTGCTGCTGGCCACCGATCCCTTGAGGGCTGAAGAGCTGAGCGTCGGCGGGCTTGCCCGCAGCTACCTGGCCGTCGTCCCCCGGACAGCGGTCCTGCCGGCCCCGGCGCTCGTCGTGCTGCATGGCGGCACCGGCAGCGCCGAGGGCATCCGCCGCTATGTCGACATCGACCGGGCCGCGGCCGCGCGCGGCGTCGTGCTGCTGTTTCCCCAGGGCATCGACGAGCGCTGGAACGACGGGCGGACGATCACCGGCCCGGACCCTTCCGCCACCACCACGGCACAGGATGTCGACTTCCTGCTTGCGATGATCGAGCAGGAGGCGGCGCGGGGCGTGGTGGACCGCACGCGCGTCGGCGTGGCCGGCATTTCCAATGGCGGGATGATGGCGCAGCGCCTGGCCTGCGACGCGCCGGACCGTATCGGGGCCATTGCCGTCGTGGCGGCGACCACGGCGGTGGGGCTGGAATGCCCGGCCGGTCCGCCCGTGCCGGCGATCTTCTTCAACGGTACCGAAGACCGCATGATCCCCTACGGCGGCGGTCCCATCGCCCAGCGGCTCGGCATAGATCGGGGGCAGGCCTATTCCGCTGCGCGCAGCCTGGAGCTGTGGGCGGCGCGCAATCGCTGCGGCCAGCCGGTGCTGGACGTGCAGCGGGATGAGCGGCCCCTGGACGGTACGAGCGTACGCATCCACCGCTGGCAGGATTGTGCCGTCGCGCTGGTCCAGGTGGTGATCGAGGGGGGCGGTCACACCTGGCCCGGTGCGGCCGCCCCCCTCTATGGTCTGGTCGCCGGCCGCCATAGCCGCGAGATCGATGCCAACCGGGCGATCCTGGACTTCTTTTTCGGATCGGGCGGGCAATAGGCGTCAGCCGCGCTATTCGGCGATACGCAGCCGGCTCAGCTCCGAGGCAATCTCCTCGAAGTCGGCCTGCAGGTCCTCGTTGGTCGGGGAGTCGTAGTACAGGCGATCGCCGGTGGGGTCGTCGGGGTCGCGGGGGCTGGCACAGGCGCTGAACAGCGCCTGGGTGGCGGAATCGTTCTGCTGGAAGGTGATGGTGATGATCTTGATGCCGTCGTCGCGCATCGCCGCGCAGATCTCGCCCATGCGCCGGTCGAGTTCGTTGCGCGCCCCGCTGGAACTGGTGATGGGGCTGCCGGTTCCGTTCTGGCGCACGCGACCGTCACCCAGCCGGCCATAGGCGGTGTAGTCCGAGGACAGGGGACCGTTGCCCTTGTGGTCATAGACCTGATTGTTGCCGTCGGTGAGGATGATGACGACCTTGTCGATCGGCTGGTTGGAGTCGTCCGTCGGCTGGCTGGGGTCGAAATAGTCGTTGGGCAGGCCCGGATCGCCGCCCCACAGTCCCTGCCAGCGCGGCGAGAGGACCCGCCAGCCCCAGACCAGGCCGAGATTGCTGGTCGTGCCGCCGCGGTGCCAGGCGCGCATTTCGGAAATGGCGGCGACGATGGTGTTGCGGTTGTCGGTCAGCGGCGTGATCGGCGGACCGCAGCCGAGATTGGGGCCGGTGCCTTCGTTGAAATCGTCATAGTCGTCGCGGATGATCGGCAGTCGCCAATCCTGATTGTTGTTGCGACCGTCATAGCTGCGCCGGAACCATGCCTCCATCAGCAGATCGCGCAAGGTATCGCCGGTCGGCAGGGTCGTCCCGTAGCTGTGGGGGGTCAGATAGCTGGCCAGGTAGGTCCGCAGCGTGGTTGTCGATGGCAGCGTGGCGTTGGAGCTGTAGCCCAGGACCAGCCGGGCGGCCTGCTGCCAGGGCTGGTCGGTCGTGTAGAACTTGTGCCAGGACTGCGGGTTCAACTTGAATTCCAGGTAGTCCGTGATGAAATCGCCGAGCGATGCAATGCCGGCCGGAAGGGTCGTGCCGTCGGTATAGCCCAGCTCATCGCGCATGTGGCCGATCAGGACCTCGTCCTGGTCGTCCCAGTAGTTGTCGAAGTGGTTGGCGTAGAGCGCCGGCGTCCATGTCGCCACGGTGTAGGGATCGTCCGTCGTATCCAGCGGATACTCCCGCGCCTCGACGCACCCCTTCCAGTCGCTGGGATTGTACTCCGACGGATGATAGTCGCTGAGCCAGAGATGCCGGTTCAGCGTTTCGTCGCCGATATTGACCATCGAGGTATAGGGGACGACGCCGACCCAGAAGTTCTCGATGCTGTCATTGTTGCCGAAGAGAATGTTGATCAGGTTCTGGGCCGCAGACTTCATTGCGTTGATCTTGGAATTGGGATCGCTGTCGCAGCACATGGACCCGGTGTTGTCCATCACCAGCACCAGTTCCATCCCGCTGCGTGCGCGTTCGATGACGGTGCGGGCGGCCACCGTCATCGTATCGATGCCGACGATCCGCATGAAATTCGTCGGCACGACCGCCGTGGCTTCGATCGTCAGCTGGAAATCGTCGTCGCTGGGCGTCAGGTACGGGCCATCGACCGTGGAGCCCATGTAGTTCTCGGGGAAGTTGGCGTCGAAATACATATCCAGGGCGGCGTCGCGCGCCACCTCGTCGGTTTCCCGGGCGGCAGCCAGACCGGCGGCATCGACGGCCTGGCCCAGCCGGCTCTTGACCAGGTAGCCGATCGCGGAGTCGCCGGACAGGCCGACGAATGCGACGATCGGCACGGTGGCGAACCCCACCAGCACCATGCTGCCGCCAGCCCGGTCGCGCACCAGGCCCTTGGCCCGGTGCCCCAGCGAACGGGCCAATCTTGTAAGTCTGTTAAGCATTTCTTGGTGCTCGGTCCACGTCTAGACTGCCGAAAGCATGCCGCAGAAAGGTTACTGAAGGATTTAAAGTGTGATCCCAGGAGTGATGCTGGGAATTCAGATAATTCTCCCAAGATTTTTATTCTCCGTCGTGCCCTTCGGCAGTAATCGCGTCAACCACCCCAGGGGGCAGTGAACCGGGGCTCGGATCGTGGGACGGTCGAAGGCCGAGGCGACATCTCCGACATCGCACCGCAGGCCCGCAGTGTCCGCCACTGCCGACCGCCTGCCGGTCCTGTCGTCCGTCCTGCCTGTCTCCGACTATCTATGGTGTGGACGCGTTCCACTGGCCGGGGATCCCGGGGCAGGGGGCGCTGCGGCAGGCGGGCCGGCCGGCGATGGGGTGGCCATCGGCCGCATCGTCGCAGCGCAGGTGTGCGGCCTGCGATGGCGCCACGGCATGCAGGCTCGCGGCGATGACAGCCGGGCGGCCGTCGGCCGGAAACCCGCAGGAAGCCTGCCCTTGCGCCGATTTGCCGACAGATTGCATGGAAATTCACGGTAATTCCGCAGCGATTTTCCCGATGGATTGCCGGCAATTCTGTCGCTGTTCTCTAGCTACATTCCGCGGATTCTCTATTGAGGTTTCATAATGAAAAACTGGAATTCCTTTGAGTAAGGGCGGCGTTATCATTATATTTACCTATATCTTCACTTCGATCCTCAAAAAAACCCTCGGCGGCTTCGTCTATTTACTCCTTCTTAATTTTTGCATGCGAATTTGGGCTCGTTCGGCAGCCCCAAGTTCACTCTCTAAGGAGACAGAAGATGTTGAGGAAGATCCGCAAGTTCGTGACCGGCAAGGAAGGCGCCACCGCCATCGAATACGGTCTGATCGCCGCGCTGGTGTCGGTGGCCGCGATCACCGCCCTGGGCGCGATGGGCGAAAACCTGTCGACCATGTTCAGCACGGTCGCCAATGAGCTCGACAGCGCGGTCGACGGCGTCGGTGCCAGCTAGTTGACGTGTGATGCTGGCGAAAAAGGTCGGGCCGGAGGCAGTCCTATCGGCCCGACCAGGCCAGCGGATCGGAACCATCGGCAGGGGCGACGCGGCTTCACACCCCGCCCGTCCCCGTGCCGCTTGTGGGCGTGAAGGCGGACAGGTCAGCCGATCGCGCCCAACCGAATGAGGTCGTTGTCGAAGGAAGGCCGCCTTCATTGACCGCTTCGACTTTGCAGACCGTCTTGGCACTTGCCATCCTCGCGCCGCTCGCCTGGGCGGTCGTGACGGATCTGCGTACCCGTACGATCCCCAATACCGTCCCGGTCGTGATCATTGGCCTCTATGCGCTGCATGCCGTGACGGTCTGGCCGGACGGCGGCCTGTTCGGCGACCTGGCCGTGGCCGCGGTCGCGCTGGTCGTCGGGTTCCTGATGTTCGCCGCCAACTGGCTTGGGGGCGGCGATGCCAAGCTGATCGCGGCGCTGGCGCTCTGGGCCGGCCCGCAACACGCCATGGCGATGGTCTTCGTCATCGCACTGGCCGGCGGTGTCATGGCCGCCGCCATGCTGATTGCCTCGCTGATCTGGCGTCCCAGGACGGCGGACGGCGATGACGCGACTGCGGCGGCGCCAGTGATGCGCCGCCCGGTGCCGTATGCCGTCGCCATTGCGGCGGGCGGCCTCTACCTGACCGCCCCGACCGTGGCCGCTTTTGCCCCAACGGGGCTCGGAGGTTGATATGCGGGTGCGCATTCTCCTGCTGCTGTTCGTGGCCATCGGGATCGGCCTGGCCACCGTGCACCTGACGCGCCAGTGGCTGGCCGACGAGCGCGCGAAGCTGGAGCGTGAGGCGCCGCGGCCGACGCCGGCGCCGGCATCGCGCTTCGTGCTGGTGGCCGATCATGACCTGCGGACCGGCCAGTTCATCACCGAGGATGACCTGCGCTGGCAGGCCTGGCCGGACGAGACGATGGCCCCGAGCTACATCGTCGGCGACAACCGGCGCGAGGGGCGCGAGGAGTCCACCGCAGCCCTGATCGGTGCCGTGGTCCGCATGGCGATTTCGACCGGGCAGCCCGTGACCGAAAACTCGCTGGTGCGGCCGGGCGACCGCGGCTTCCTTGCCGCCGTGCTGACGCCGGGCAAGCGGGCGATCTCGGTCCCCGTCAACGAGACGACCAGCGTTGCCGGCCTGATCTTCCCGGGCGACCGGGTCGACATGCTGCTGACCCATACGGTGCGCATCGGGGGGGAAGACGACGGCGGGTCGTTCCGCGTGACCGAAACGGTGCTGACGGATGTCCGCGTCCTGGCCATCGATCAGCGGCTGACGGACCCCGCCGACGGACCCCGCGTTCCCGACACCGCGACCATCGAGGTCGATCCGCACCAGGCGGAGATGGTGCAGGTGATGATGCAGATGGGATCCCTGTCGCTGAGCCTGCGCAGCCTGTCGTCCTCCGACGAGGCGCCGGAGGGCGAGCCGGCGGTGAAGCCCAGGCCGATCGCGCGCACGGGCGACCCGGTGCGCGAGCTGTTGACCTTCGTGCAGCAGCAGCTGCCCCCGGGGTCGACGCTGACGACGCCCGATCGGACCTTCACGCTTGACACCGAAGTGTCGCTGCTGCGCGGCCTGATCGCCGCATTCAATGCAATGCCCAAGGAAGAGCTTGAGCCCGTGGAAGAGGAACGGCGACCGCAGGTTGTGGTCGTGCGCGGGAGTGCCAGCACGTAGAGACGTTTCGAAGCCGACGAAAGGTAGAAGACCATGAGACGGTTCCGCGAGTGGATAGTCATCTTCAATCTGACCGTCCTGATCGGACTGGCCGCGCCCCCGGCGTCGGCCGTTCGATTCATTTCGGGCAATGCCGTGCCGCTGAACCTGGAGGTCAGCACGGGCGAACTGGTGGAGCTGGATGCCCCCGCCAGTTCGGTCTTCGTCGCCAACCCGGCGATCGCCGATGTCGAGGTGATGTCGCCGACGCTGATCTACGTCTTTGCCAGCGCGCCCGGACGCACCAACATCCTGGCAGTCAACGACGGCAACGATGTCGTCGGCAACATCCTGCTGATCTCGCGGATTTCCGTTGCCGACGTGAACTATTCGATCTCGCGCGTCTCGCCCGGCAGCAACATCGTGGCGGAACCGGCCGGATCCAGCGTCCTCTTGACCGGATTGGCGGAGAACGCGGCCGTGGCGGCCAACGCGGTCCAGGTGGCGGCCGCTTTCGTGCCCGACCCCAGCCAGATCATCAACCAGACGTCCATCGACGGGCCGACCCAGGTCAACCTCCAGGTCAGGATCGCCGAAGTCAGCCGCGCCGCGGCCCAGCAGCTCGGCATCAACTGGGAAGCCGTGATCCAGCGGGGCAACTTCCTTTTCGGCTTGGCGTCGGGCCGGGATATCGTCAATGCGGCCGGCGAGTTCGTCAGGGATGACACGGCCTTCGGCAGCGGTTTCACCGGCTTCCGGCCGGAGGATTCCAACGTCAACATCCTGATCGATGCCCTTGAGGACGCCGGCATGGTCGCGGTGCTGGCGGAACCGAACCTGACGGCGATGTCGGGCGAAACGGCCAGCTTCCTTGCCGGTGGCGAGTTCCCCGTCCCCGTCGTGGACCGCGACGGGAACATCAGCATCACCTTCCGGCCGTTCGGCGTATCCCTGTCGTTCACCCCGACGGTGCT
>JACKIG010000015.1 GCA_020638595.1 Rhodospirillaceae bacterium
CGCGGGCCGCCTGCTCGTTGTCGTAGGGCGAAACGAAGCGGTCGGCCGCGATGCCCGCCCGCTCGAACATCTCGCCCTCGTCGTTGGGCCCGTCGGTGACGCGGTATTCCGCGGCCACCGCGGCGACTTCCTCCTCGCTGTAGCCCAGCCCCTCCAGGTCGCGGTAGGACAGCAGCCGCAAGGAATGGCAGGTGGAGCAGACCTCGCGGTAGACCTGGAAGCCCCGCTGGGCAGAGGCACGGTCGAAGGTGCCGAAGAAGCCGTTGAAGCTCCATTCCTGGGCCGGCGGTTCCGCGGCCCCTTCCGCGGCATGGGCAAGCCCCGCCATCCCAAGTCCGACCGATAGCGCCAAGCCGGCCAGCCCGGCGCGCGTGAGAGCGTTGGCCATCGTCATCATGCCTTGTCCATCGGCTTGGCTGTTGCCCCGGATGCGACCCGTCCGCCGCCGGGCGACGGCGACAGCACCGGCTCGCTGATGCTCTTGGGAAGCGGCAGCGGCCGTTCGAGCTTGCCCAGGATAGGCAGCAGGATCAGGAAGTGGAAGAAGTAGTAGAGGGTCCCGAGCCGGGCCAGGACCACGAAGATGCCTTCGGGCGGGTTGGCGCCGCACCAGCCCAGCACGAAGCAGTCGATGACCAGCACCCAGAAGAACCACTTGTAGATCGGCCGGAACCGGGCGCTGCGCACCTTGGAGGTATCGAGCCAGGGCAGGATGAACAGGACCGCGATCGACCCGAACATCAAGATCACGCCCAGAAGCTTGTCCGGCACGGCGCGCAGGATCGCGTAGAACGGCAGGAAGTACCATTCCGGGACGATATGCGCCGGCGTCACCAGCGGGTTGGCGGGAATGTAGTTGTCCGGATGGCCCAGGTAGTTGGGCGCGAAGAACACGAACAGCGCATAGAAGATCAGGAAGACGCCCAGCCCGAACGTATCCTTGATCGTGTAGTACGGGTGGAACGGCAGCGTATCCTGCGGTCCCTTCGGCTCGATCCCCAGCGGGTTGTTGGACCCCGTGATGTGCAGGGCCGCCACATGCAGGAAGACGACGCCGACGATCACGAACGGCAGCAGGTAGTGCAGCGAGAAGAAGCGGTTCAGCGTGGGATTGTCGACCGAGAAGCCGCCCCACAGCCACATCACGATCTGGTCGCCGAAGGCCGGGATGGCGGAGAACAGGTTGGTGATGACCGTGGCGCCCCAGAAGCTCATCTGTCCCCAGGGCAGCACATAGCCCATGAAGGCCGTCGCCATCATCAACAGCAGGATGACGACGCCCAGGATCCACAACAGCTCCCGCGGCTTCTTGTAGGACCCGTAGTACAGGCCGCGGAAGATATGGACGAAGACGGCGATGAAGAAGAACGACGCGCCGTTCATGTGGATGTAGCGGATCAGCCAGCCATAGTTGACGTCGCGCATGATCCGCTCGACGCTGTCGAAGGCATGGTCGACATGCGCCGTGTACTGCATCGACAGGAAGATGCCGGTGACGATCATGACCATCAGCATGACCATCGCCAGCGCGCCGAAATTCCAGAAATAGTTGAAATTCCGCGGCGTCGGATAGGCCGCGTATTCCTTGTGAAGAAGGGTGAGGACCGGCAGCCGCTCGTCGACCCAGCGCAAGACCGGGTTCTTCATGCTGCTGTTGGCCAGACCGTGCGCCATGGGGGGATCTCCTGCCGCGGAAACGGGACGGCTCAGCCGATGCGGACGTCCGTATCGTCCAGAAAGACGTATTCGGGCACGTGCAGATTCTGCGGGGCCGGCCCCTTGCGGATCCGGCCGGACGTGTCGTAGTGCGAGCCGTGGCACGGGCAGAACCACCCGCCATAGTCGCCGCGCGGATCGGTCGGCTTCTGTCCCAGCGGCACGCAGCCGAGATGGGTGCAGATGCCCACAACGATCAGCCATTCCGGCTTCTCGACGCGTTCCTCATCCGTCTGGGCGTCGCGCAGCTCGTCCACCGGCGTCTCTTCCGCCGCCAGGATCTCGCCCGGCGTGCGATGCCGGATGAAGACGGGCTTGCCGCGCCAGGTGACGGTGATCGACTGGCCGGCCGCGATCGGCGACAGGTCGACGTCGATCGACGACAACGCCAGCGTGTCGGCCGCGGGGTTCATGCTGTCCACGAAGGGCCAGACGAACCCGAGCGTGCCGATGGCGCCGAAGGCCGCCGTCGTCAGATAGAGGAAGTCACGACGCGTGGGGCCGGTGTCTTCGCCTGCGGGCTTGTCCGAATGGGTGATATCCGCCATCGCCGGTGTTCCCCGAGTCACTTTCTTGCTGGAGCGCACATCTACGCCCGGGACGACGCCGGTGAAGCCACGCGCGACCGTGAGCCGCGCCAACACGCTGCGGAGCGATTGAGAAGCTGAGGCTTGCCCTGGCCGTTCCCACCTGAGCGTATAGCGCCCGGCTGGCGATCTTGCAATTGCACAATAGCGGTGGGGGTATTACGGGACCGCCAATTCTGCACCGAGTCGTCGCCCATCGCCTTGGGTCCGCCATGCGCCTTGTCCTGTTCCAGCCCGATATACCCCAGAATGTGGGCGCCTGCATGCGGCTTGCCGCCTGTCTCGGCGTCCCGATCGACGTTGTAGAGCCCTGCGGCTTCCTGCTCGACGACCGCAGGGTGCGCCGGGCCGTCATGGACTATGCCGCCCTGGTCGACTGGACCCGGCACACCAGCTGGCAAGCCTATCTGGCCGCCGGGCAGGCCGGCAGGCTGGTGCTGATGACCACACGCGCCGCGTGCAGCCACCTGGACTTCGCCTTCGCACCGGACGACCGGCTGATGGTGGGGCGCGAGAGCGGCGGCGTGCCCGAAGATGTCCATGGCGCGGCGAACGCGCGCGTGCGCGTGCCGTTGCGTCCGGGCGCCCGCTCGCTGAACATGGCCATGGCCGCGGCCCTGGTGCTGGGCGAAGCGCTGCGCCAGACGGCCGGCTTTCCGCAAGGCCGGGGGTAACAGGACGACCATGGACGCCGACACCGCAGACCCGCAGCAGCGCCGGGCCGCCGAGTGGTTCACGGCCTTGCGCGACCGCATCTGCCGCGCCTTCGAAACGGTGGAGGCGGAGCATACCGGACCCCTGTCGGACCGCGCGCCGGGCGTCTTCCAGCGCCGGACGTGGGACCGGCCCGGCGGCGGCGGCGGCGAGATGGCGCTGATGCACGGCCGCGTGTTTGAGAAGGTCGGGGTCAACGTGTCGACCGTGCACGGCACCTTCTCACCCGAATTCCGCGGTCAGATCGCGGGAACAGAGGACTCGGGCGACTTCTGGGCCAGCGGCATCAGCCTGGTCGCCCATATGCAGAGCCCCCACGTCCCGGCCGTGCACATGAACACCCGCATGATCGCCACCCGGCGGCGGTGGTTCGGCGGGGGGGCCGATCTTACGCCCATGCGCCCGGATGACGACGATACCCGCCATTTCCACGGTGCGCTGAAGGCCGCCTGCGACCGCCACGATCCGGGCTACTACCCGCACTTCAAGGCGTGGTGCGACGACTATTTCTTCCTGAAGCACCGTGACGAGCCGCGCGGCGTCGGCGGCATCTTCTTCGACACGCTGGACACGGGCGACTGGGAGGCGGATTTCGCGTTCGTCCGCGATGTGGGCAAGAGCTTCCTGGACGCCTACCTGCCGGTCCTGAAGCGACACCGCGACCGGCCGTGGACCGAGGAAGACCGCCAGTTCCAGCTGCGGCGCCGCGGCCGCTATGTGGAATTCAACCTGCTCTACGACCGGGGAACCACCTTCGGCCTCAAGACCGGCGGCAATCCCGACGCCATCCTGATGTCGCTTCCGCCAATGGTCAGCTGGCCCTAGCCGCGCCATATTGGCTGGGCAAGGGATCACGACCGCGGCCAAACTCAGGGGAGACCGGGCCAATGATGCGATGTGCATACGCAGCCTTTCTGGCGATCGTGCTGGCGGCGTTGCCGGCGGCGGCGCAGGACAGACTGCCGTTGGACGCGTTTTTCGGCACCTGGAGCGGCACCGGTGTCGCCGAGGACGACGACAGCCTGTTCTTCGCCGTCACCGCCCGTGACCTCGACATCGTCATCCGCCCGCACGAAGACGGTTTCCGCATCGACTGGACCACGCTGATCCGCAGCGGCGGCGATCCGTCCAACCCCGATGTCCGCCGCCGGTCGGCAACCCTGGTGCTGCGCCCGGCCGGGCAGCCGGGGCTGTACCGGGGGGCCGAGTCCGGCGATCCCCTCCAGGGCGGCACCATGAGCTGGGCGCGCATCCACGGCAGCACGTTGAGCGTGTACGAACTGACCTTGAACGAGGACGGCGGATACGAGCTGACGAACTACGACCGCACGCTCAACGACCTGGGGATGGAATCGCTGTTCCAGCGCATCCGCGACGGGGAGGTCGTGCGCGTCGTCCGGGGCCGGCTGGTCAAGACCGGGTCATAGGCCATCGGTGCGGCCCGCGCCGGCATCCCCGCCGTTCGGCGCGGCGATTCGGCGCTTCAGCTCGTCCAGGCACTCGTCCCGGCCGGCGGCGAACCCGCCGGCAACCCACCAGTCTTCCACGGCGCGCAGCACGCGGCCGACCTGCGGGCCGACGCGCAGGCCCAGCCCGACGGCATCGCGTCCCGCCAGCGCAAACCGCGGGACGGTCCAGCCGTCCAGCGCCCGGCGCAGTGCCAGCAGCGGGCCGGGGTCGGCCGCGCCGGCAGCGGCCAGCAGCAGGCCGTCGCGCACCATTTGCCTGCCCAGGTCTTCCCGGCCTAAGGCATAGGCCATCCGGCGGGCTTCCGCCGCATCGCGCGGCAGCCCGTCCGGGCGTCCCGCCGCCGCAATCGCCAGCAGCCGGTCGCGGTCGGCATTGGTCAGCTTCAGCCGGGCCGCCAGCCCCGGCAGCGTTGCGGCATCCGCCACCAGGGCGGCGAGTCGCCGGATCGGGTCGGCCTCCCCCTCGATCGCGACCAGGCGCGCCAGCCGGACCCAGTCGCCGTCCTCGCCCAGGATCTCGCGGGCGACGCCCGTTTCGGCCATCAGGCGCCAGGCCGCCGACGGATCGGGCGCGGCCAGCAGCTTCAGCGTCTCGTCGCGCACGCGCTCGGCCGACAGGGCCGACAGATGGGCCGCCAGCCCGCGGCAGGCGGCCACGGCCTCCGCGTCCGGCGGCGGCCTGCCGTAATGGGCGAAGAAGCGGAAGAACCGCAGGATGCGCAGGTAGTCCTCGGTGATCCGGTCGCTTGCCGGCCCGACGAAGCGCACGCGCCCGGCGGCCAGGTCGGCGCAGCCGTCGAAATAGTCGAACACCCGGCCGTCCGGCGTCGCCGACAGCGCATTCATCGTGAAGTCCCGCCGCGCGGCATCGGCCCGCCAATCGGCGGTGAACGCGACCACCGCGTGCCGGCCGTCGGTATCGACATCCCTGCGCAGTGTCGTGATCTCGAAGGGATGCCGGTTGACCACGGCGGTCACGGTACCGTGCGCGATACCCGTGGGGACGACCTTGAGGCCGGCCGCACGCAGGATCGCCGTCACCTCCGCCGGCAGCAGCGGCGTGGCGATATCCACATCCTTGACCGGCCTGCCGGCCAGCGTGTCGCGCACGCAGCCGCCGACGAACCGCACCTGTGCCCCGCCAGCGGCAAAGGTGCCGACCAGGGTCCGAAGCTCCGGCGTCTCACGCCAGGCCGCATCGGGCAGCCGGACGGTCGGTCCGCTTGCCGGCATGCGTCGCCCCCGTTCAGTCGGCCCGCGGCACATAGGTGCCCGGCACGATCCGCCCGTCTTCCATATGCGGCGGCACATAGGTGCTGTCGGGCGGCGCGCCCGCCAGCCCCCAGGCGACGAGCGCGGACACCGCGAGCGCGATGCCCGCCACCAGCAGCCAGATCCACGGGCCGCGCGCCAGCCACGCCGGCAGTTCGCGACCCGGACGAAGCCAGAGATAGAAGACGGCAAGGGCGGTCGGCAGCAGGACGACGAGGATGATGATCAGCGTTCTCAGCATCGGCTGAGCAGTATTTCCCGCAGATTCACCAGCATTCCCGCGGTGGCGCCCCAGATGTAGCGGCTCTGGTAGGGAAAGGCGTAGTAGCGGCGATCCCGGCCGGCGATATGGATCGTGTGGACCACGGGGTTGGCATCGTCGAGGATGAAGCTGAGCGGCACTTCGAAGATATCGTCGACTTCGTTGGGGTCGGCGACGCAGTTCAGCGGCGGATCGATGATGCCCACATAGGGCTCCACGCGGAATCCGGTGCGGGTGACATAGGTGTCGAGGCGGCCGATCACCGTCACCAGCTCCGGCGGCAGCCCGATCTCCTCATGGGTTTCGCGCAGCGCCGTCTGGACGCCGTCGGCGTCGCCCGGCTCACGCCCGCCGCCGGGGAAGCTGATCTGGCCGGCGTGGCTGGCAAGGGTGGCGGTGCGCTGGGTGAACAGCAGCGTCAGCCCGTCGGAATGGTCGACGAAGGGCACCAGCACGGCCGCCTGGCGCAGCGGCGAGGTCGGATGCATGTCGTGATTGAGATCGCGGTCGCCACGAATACGGGCGTCGAATTCGAAGGCTTCGACACTGCGGATCAGCTCGTCACGGCTGATCCCGCAGGCGCCGGTCAGGGCATCCTCGTCACAGGCATAGCCGGCGGTTGATCGATCGGAAAGAAAGTCCGCTCGCTCCATATCCCGATCCGTCCGTTGTGTTCCACCGCAAGATCGGCCAATTCATAGTACACTGATCGCACGATCAGTGCCTCCAGCCCCGGCAAAATCAAGATATAGGGGCGCGGCTCGCCCGTGCCAGGGGCAAAGGAAACGCGGATGGGATGCTCCGGCCCGGCTGTAACGTGGTGATCGAGATTCGTGCGAAAGTAAAGCGTTTGGCCTTCGCCCTCCCCTGCGCGGGAGAGCGCGACCGCGGTGAACGGCGCATCGTCCACCTGGATCCGTCCGCGCTCCACCGGCGTCACCAGCCAATAGCCGCCCGACTCGTCCCGTCGCAGGACGCTGGCGAACAGCTTCACCAGGGCGATCCGGTTGATCTGCGTGCCCTGATAGTACCAGGTGCCGTCGCGCGCGATGCGCATATCAAAGGCCGGGTCCGGGCCGCCCGGACCGGTCGAATCGTCGCGCGCATCCTCCTGGCTTCCGAATTTCGCCATAGTCTCTTATGTAACTCGACCCTCAAGCCGAGACCAGCGGAGAGCCGATCCCGTGAACCGCACCATTGAGACCGCCCGTCCCGGCGGGCTGCAGCTTGCCGAGGCCGTGGAGCGCGCGGGCGCGAAGCTGTCGCGCATCCGCAGCGAGATCGGGCGCGTCATCTTCGGGCAGACCGACGTGGTCGAGCAGACGCTGGTCAGCCTGCTGGCCGGCGGACACGTGCTGCTGATCGGCGTCCCCGGCCTCGCCAAGACCCGGCTGGTGGAAACGCTGGGCACGGTCATGGGGCTGGAAGCTCGGCGCATCCAGTGCACCCCCGACCTGATGCCCGCCGACATCCTGGGGTCCGAGGTGCTGGAGGAAGGGGCCGACGGCAAGCGCGCCTTCCGCTTCATCTCCGGCCCCGTGTTCTGCCAGCTGCTGATGGCCGACGAGATCAACCGCGCCAGCCCGCGCACCCAGTCGGCACTGCTGCAGGCGATGCAGGAGCATCGGGTATCGGTTGCGGGCCACTACCACGCCCTGCCGTCGCCGTTCCACGTGCTGGCCACCCAGAACCCGCTGGAGCAGGAAGGAACCTATCCCCTGCCCGAGGCACAGCTGGACCGCTTCCTGATGCAGGTCGATGTCGGCTATCCGGACCTGGAGGCCGAGCGCAGCATGCTGATCGCCACCACCGGCGTCGACCAGGCGACGGTGTCACCCATCCTGGAGGCGCATGAACTGGCCGCGGCCCAGCAGCTGGTACGCCGCCTGCCGGCCGGCGAGAGCGTGGTCGAGGCGATCCTGTCGCTGGTCCGCCAGGGCCGGCCGGACAGCACCGGCCTGGACGAGGTGCGCGCGCATGTCGCCTGGGGACCGGGCCCGCGGGCAAGCCAGGCGCTGATGCTGGCGTCGCGCGCACGCGCGCTGGTCGACGGCCGCTTCGCGCCGTCCATCGACGACGTCGTCGCCCTGGCCCCGGCGGTGCTGCGCCACCGCATGGCGCTGAACTTCGCGGCGCGCGCCGATGGCGTCACGATCGACGACGTCATCGAGCTGCTGGTGGCCCCGTTCCAATAGGACCGGCAGACAGCGTGCCTCCCCAATCCCCAGGCCGCGATGGCATGCTGAAGCGCCGGCGCGCCGAGGCGCTGGCTGCTGCGATGCCGCCGCTGCTGGTGGCGGCCGAGCGCGTGGCGTCGACTGTGGCCCAGGGGGTGCACGGCCGCCGCCGGGTCGGCCCGGGGGACAGCTTCTGGCAGTTCCGTCCCTATCAGCCTGGGGATTCGACGCAGCGCATCGACTGGCGCCAGACCGGCAAGGGCCAGAACGTCTTCATCCGCGAACACGAATGGGACGCCGCGCAAACGGCCTGGCTGTGGCGCGACGGCTCCGCATCGATGGACTACAGTTCCGCCACAGCCCTGCCGACCAAGCGGGAGCGCGCGGAGATCCTGCTGCTGGCCCTGGCGTCGCTGTTGAGCCGGGCCGGCGAGCGCGTGGCCCTGGTCGGCGGCGGCGATCCGCCCGCGGCCGGCCGCGTCAGCCTGGGGCGCATCGCCATGACGCTGGAACGCCAGCCCCTCGCCGACGGCCTGCCGCCCCTGGCGGACCTGCCGCGATCGGCGGAGCTGGTGCTGATCAGCGACTTCCTGGGACCCTTGCCCGACATCGACCGGGTCGTCCGGTTCTTTGCCCAGCGCGCGCTGCACGGCCACCTGCTGCAAGTGCTGGACCCGGCGGAGATCCGCCTTCCGTTCACCGGCCGCGTCCGCTTCATCGGGCCGGAGGCCGAAGGCGAGACGCTGGTGCCCCGGGTCGAGAGCATCCGCCAGGCCTATCTTGAGCGGCTGGCCGCCCAGCAGGACGGGCTGGCCGCCATCGCCCGGTCCGCCGGGTGGAGCTATGGCGTCCACACCACCGACCGGCCGCCGCAGACCGCACTTCTGTCGCTCTATACCGCTCTCGGCGCGCCGCCGCGCATCCAGGACCGGGCAGGATCGCCGCTGTGCTGACCCTGGGCCCCCTGGTGTTCGCCCAGCCGCTGTACCTGACGGCGTTGGCCATCCTGCCGGTCATCTACTGGCTGCTGCGCGTGACGCCGCCCGCACCGCGGCGCATGCGCTTCCCGGCGACGCGGCTGCTGATGGACCTGCTGGCGCGGGAAGAAACGCCGGCGCGGACGCCGTGGTGGCTACTGGTGCTGCGCCTGCTGCTGGCGGCGATGGTGATCGTGGCGCTGGCGCGGCCGCTGGTGAATCCGTCGACCGACTTTCCCGGCAGCGGACCCATCATCCTGGTCGTCGACAACGGCTGGGCCTCGGCCGCCGACTGGCCGGCGCGCCGCACCTTCATGGATGGGGTCGTGGACAGGGCGGAACGGCAGGGCCGGCGCATCCTGGTGATGGCGACGGCGCATGCGCCGTCGGGCGAGCCGCCGCAGGTGTCCGCCCTGCTGCGCCCGGCCGAGGCGCGCGCCCATCTGGAAGCGCTGTCGCCGCAGCCCTGGGCGACCGACCGGGCGGCCGCCCTGGCCGCGCTCGACCACTTGGCCGTGGATGGGGCGGCCCATGCCATCTGGGTCGCCGACGGACTTGGCGACGGCGCCGCGACGGAGCTGGCGCGACGCCTGCAGCAGCTGGGCAGCGCCGAGGTCGTCGTGGCGAACGATGACGGCCCGTTGCTGGTGAAACCCCCGTCGCTGGACGGCAGCGCGTTGACCGTGACGGTCGAACGGCTGCGGGCGACGTCGGAACGGACGGTGACGGTGCGGGCGCTGGCCGCCGACGGCCGGCTGCTCGCCCGCCAGCCGGCGCTGCTGGGCGAAGAGGACCTGGCCGGGCAGGCCTTGATCACCCTGCCGGCCGAACTGCGCAACGAGGTCGCGCGGCTGGACGTGGAAGGGCATGTAAGCGCCGGCGCCACCGCCCTTCTGGACGACCGCTGGCGGCGCCGGCCGGTGGGCCTTGTCTCTGCCACCGCGCAGACCGCAGCACAGCCGCTGCTGGCCGACACCCACTATGTCCAGCGCGCGCTGGAGCCGTTCAGCGAGCTGCGCACCGGGGGCATCCTGGACCTGCTGGACGGCGGCATCGCCGTGCTGATCCTGCCCGATGTGGGCCAGCTGAACGCCGACGAGACGGCGGCGATCGAGGCCTTCGTCGCCGGGGGCGGCGTGCTGGTCCGCTTCGCCGGCCCGCTGATGGCCGTCCATCCCGACGACCTGGTGCCGGTGCGGCTGCGCCTGGGCGACCGGACCCTGTCGGGGGCGTTGAGCTGGACCGAACCGATGCCGCTGGCGCCGTTCGAGCCGGGAACCCCGTTTGCCGATCTTCCCGTACCGCCGGATGTCCTGATCGGCCGCCAGGTGCTGGCCGAGCCCAGCCTGGATCTGTCGGACAAGACCTGGGCGCGGCTGCTGGACGGCACACCCCTGGTCACGGCCGAGCGCCGCGGCGGCGAGACCGGCGGCTGGGTCGTGCTGGTCCATGTCACGGCCGGTCCCGACTGGTCGAACCTTCCGCTGTCCGGGCTGTTCGTCGAGATGCTGCGCCGCATGGTCGCGCTCAGCGGCGGCCTGCCGGCGGGCGCGGCCGCGGCCGATGCCGGCGCGCTGGAACCGGTGGCCACCCTGGACGGGTTCGCCCGCCTGGAAACGCCACCGCCGACGGTGGCCCCGCTGCTGCCCGAGGATCTGGCCCAGCCGACCATCGGCCCCGCCCATCCGCCCGGCTACTACGGCAGCGAGGATGCGCGCCGGGCCGTCAACCTGGGCAGCACGATCCCGGCGTTGCAGCCGATGGACGCGATGCCGGGCGGCGTCGCGGTGTCGGGCCTGCGCCAGACGCGGGAACTGAACCTGATGCCCTGGCTGATGGCGGCGGCCCTGGCGCTGATGATCGCCGACCTTGTCATCTCGCTGGTGCTGCGGCGATCGATGCCGCTGCCCTTGCGGATGCGGACGGGCGCGGCCCTGGCCGTGGTGCTGGCGGCGTGGCCGGGCATCGACGGCGCCCGGGCGGACGACGACTTCGCCCTGACCGCCGCCAACGACACCTATCTTGCCTATGTGATCACCGGTGACGCCGCCGTCGACGAGACCAGCCGCGCCGGGCTGGAGAGCCTGAGCCTGGTGCTTCGGTCCCGTACGGCGGTGGAAACGGCCGGTGCCCTGGGGGTCGACATCGCCACCGACGAGCTGGCGTTCTTTCCCCTGCTCTACTGGCCCGTCACCGACGCCCAGGCACCGTTGAGCGGGCAGACGATCGACCGGCTGAACGCCTATCTCAGCTTCGGCGGCACCATCGTGTTCGACACCCGCGATCAAGGGATCGGCGGGGGGATCGGCGGGGGGATCGGCAGCATCAACGCCCTGCGCCAGTTGACCGCCGGGCTCGACATCCCGGAGCTGACGCCCGTCCCGCCGGAACATGTGCTGACCAAGGCCTTCTACCTGATGCAGGACTTCCCGGGGCGCTATGCCGGCGGCGAGGTCTGGGTGGAAACGACGGAGGAGCACATCAACGACGGGGTTTCGTCCGTCATCATCGGCAGCAACGACTGGGCGGCCGCCTGGGCGACGGATGCCGCCGGCCAGCCGATCTATGCGGTCGTGCCCGGTGGCGAGCGCCAACGCGAGATGGCCTACCGCTTCGGCGTCAACCTGGTCATGTACGCGCTGACCGGCAACTACAAGGCCGACCAGGTGCACGTCCCGGCGATCCTGGAGCGGCTGGGCCAATGACGGCTACGACAGAGGTCGTCTTCGACCCGCTGCTGGCCTGGACCGTTCTGGCCCCGCTGTTCGCGATCGCCGTGCTGGCCCTGCTGGCCACGGCCCTGGCGCGCGCCCGCGGGCTGGCCTGGCGCACCCTGGTGGCCCTGGCTCTGGCCGTTGTGCTGGTCAACCCGTCGGTGGTGCAGGAGGAACGCCAGGCCATCGACGATGTCGCGGTGATCGTCGTCGACCGCTCGCCCAGCCAGTCCACCGGCGACCGGCGGGAGCGGACGGACCAGGCCCTGCAAGAGCTGCAGGAACAGCTGGGCCGGATGGACGACATCGAAGTGCGCCTGGCCAGCACCGCCGATGCGGGCGATGGCGGGGCCGGCGTCGAGAGCACGCGGCTGTTCGAGACCTTCGACCGGGCAGTTTCCGACATCCCCCGGCGCCGGCTGGCCGGCGTGGTGCTGCTGACCGACGGCCAGGTCCATGACGTGCCGCGGCTGGAAAGCCTGGACGGGATGCCGCCGGTCCACACCCTGCTGACGGGCCCGCGCGACGAGGCCGACCGGCGGCTGTCGCTGGTGCAGGCCCCCGCTTTCGGGCTGGTCGGCCAGCCGGTGACGGTGACGCTGCGCGCGGAAGACCTGCCGGCCCGCGGGGGCGGTGGCTCAGTCACCGTCTCGGTCAGCGTCGACGGCAGGGAGTCCGGCCGGCAGCAGATCCCCCTCGGCGTCGATGCCGACCTCTACCTGATGATCGACCACGGCGGTACCAACGTCTTCGAGATCGAGGTCGAGCCCGCGGACCAGGAGCTGTCGCTGGCCAACAACCGGGTGGCCGTCGTGGTCAACGGTGTGCGCGACCGGCTGCGCGTGCTGCTGGTTTCCGGCGAGCCGCACCCGGGCGAGCGGACCTGGCGCAATATCCTGAAGAGCGACCCCAGCGTCGACCTGGTGCACTTCACCATCCTGCGCCCGCCGGAAAAGCAGGACGGCACGCCGATCAACGAGCTGTCCCTGATCTCGTTTCCCATCCGCGAGCTGTTCGAGCTGCGGCTGAACGAATTCGACCTGATCATCTTCGACCGCTACCGCCGCCGTGGCGTCCTGCCCAGCCTGTACCTGGCCAATATCGCCAACTACGTCCGCGGCGGCGGGGCGTTCCTGGAGGCGAGCGGCCCGCAATTCGCCTCGCCGTTCAGCCTCTACCGCACGCCCCTGGGCGACGTCCTGCCGGGCGAGCCCACGGGCGAGGTGCTGGAAGAGGGCTTCCGGCCGATGCTGACCGATCTGGGCCTGCGCCACCCGGTGACGGCGGGCCTGCCGGGCAGCACCGGCGATACCATCGAATGGGGCCGTTGGTTCCGCCAGGTGGAGGTGATCCCGACCGGGGGGGCGACGGTGATGACCGGCATCGGGGCGCAGCCGCTGTTGATCCTTGACCGCGTCGGCGAAGGCCGGGTGGCCCAGCTGATGAGCGACCACATCTGGCTATGGGCGCGCGGGTTCGAAGGCGGCGGCCCGCAGGCGGAGCTGCTGCGCCGCCTGGCGCACTGGCTGATGCAGGAACCGGCGCTGGAGGAAGAGGACCTGAGTGCGGACGTCTCCGGCTCGACCATCGAGGTGGAACGGCGCAGCCTCGATCCGGCCGGCGGGCCGGTCACGGTGACGACGCCGTCGGGCGCGACGGTCGACATGACGCTGGAGGAGACCAGCCCCGGACGCGCCGTCGGGCGATACCAGGCGGACGAGCCCGGCATCTTCCGGATCGACGGCGGCGGGCAATCGGCGCTGGCGGTGGTGGGATCACCCAACCCGCCGGAGCTGTCGGACCTGCGGGTGACAGACGAGGTCCTTCAGCCGGTGGCCGATGCCACGGGCGGCGGCCTGTTCTGGCTGGTAGACGGCATGCCGGAGCTTCGGCGCGTACGGCCGGACCGGGCGACCTCCGGCGAAGACTGGATGGGCATGCGGGCCAATGGAGACTATCTGGTGACGGGTGTCGCGGAAGGGTCACTGTTGCCACCCATGCTGGTCCTGCTACTGGTTGTAGGCGGGCTGATGGCGGCCTGGCGTCGCGAAGGCCAATAGAACAGCCCCGGGCGCCGGTACGCCCGAGCCCGTCCGCGGGATAAGGAGGCAACCATGCTGGCCGGCGATTTCGGTATCGGCTTCCAGAGCGTCTTTACCGACCTGCCGTTGATCCTGCTGCTGGTGACGGCGGGACTGCTGGCCTTTCACCTCGGCGGCAACGGCTCGTGGCGGGTGCTGGCCGCCGCGATCGTCGGCATGCTGCTGGGCGTGCTGGCCGCGCATCTGGAACTGTACATGCCCTATGGCCGCTGGGTCGTCCTGGGCGCCCTGGCACTGATCGGCCTGGCCGTGGCCGTCAAGCTGGAGGCACCGGTCTGGCCCAGCCTGGTGGCGATGGCCCTGCCGTCGGTCTATGTGGGCCGGGCGGTGCTGGGCCTGGGCCAGTTCGGGGTCTTGACCTGGCTTGGGTACGGTGCCGGGTTCCTGGTGGTCATGGCGGCCACGCTGGGGCTGGCCAACCTGATCGACGGCACGGGCGCCGGGCGCGTCGTGCGCGTTGCCGCCGCCGGCGTGTCGGTGGCCTGTGTGCTGATCCTCGCCGGCGTCATCGGCTGAGCCCGCCTGCGCCCGGCCGGCGGCCTATCGCCGCCGCAGCCCGTAGTTCAGCTGGGTGCCCACGGCCTGGAACCCCAGGCGATCGTACAGCGTGCGGATCTCCTGCCCGGTGGACAGCCAGGCCAGCCTGTGGCCATGCGCGAAGTAGTCGGCCAGCAGCCGGTAGCACAGCCCGGTGGCCAGCCCCCGCCGGCGCTGGCCCGGCAGGGTGCCGACACCGGCCAGTTCCGCCGATCCGCCGCCGACCAGCAGATTGGCGCCGCCGACGATCTCGCCGTCGACACGGGCCAGGGCCGCGCGGATCGACCCGTCCGCCAGCCCCAGGCTCAGGATCGTCCGCCATCCTGTCAGGCTGTCGCGGTTGCCGAGGTCGAAGCACCGCGCCATGACGTTCAGCAGATTGGTCACGGCCTGGTCGTCGCCGGGCTTCAGGATCTCAACGCCGACATCCTCCCTCAGCCGGCGCACGCGCAGGTCGGACGCCCTCAGGGTCATAACCGCTGCCGTGGCCTCGCGCCGGATGCCCGCGACCTCCAGCACGGGGGTCAGGGCGGGGAAGCATTCCGCGAAATACTCCAGCCGCACCATGCGGCCGCGCTCGTGGAACATCCGCAACAGGCCGGCGACGGCCCCCGGCCAGTCGTCGCTGGCCTCCACCGGCACGGCCACGCTCAGAAGGTAGTCGCTGTTGTCGCGCGCGAAATAGGCGCGGAACGGGCCGGCGGGCACAGTCTCCCGCCCCAGGGCGGCCGTCGCCTGCAGGTTGCGGATCAGCGCATGCAGGACGTCGGCGGTCACGAAAGCATGGGCTCCATCCTGTCCATCGCCTCCGACAGCCGGGCCGGCGAACAGGCAAAGCACAGGCGCAGGAATCCCTCGCCGCCGGGACCGAACGCCGACCCCGGTGCCAATCCGACATTGGCCTCGTCGACCAGCCGGAAGGCGAGACTGCGGCTGTCGGTCTCGCCGTCGACAGCCAGGAACGCATAGAACGCGCCCTGCGGCCGGGCCAGCCGCACCTTGCGCATCGCGCCCAGGCGCTGGCAGACGATGTCGCGGCCGATGCGGCAGGTTTCGCGCACGGCATCGATGGTGCCCAGCCCCTCTTCCAGGGCGGCCACCGCCCCGTATTGCAGGAAGGTGGCCACGCCGGACGTGTTGTACTGGATCAGGTTCTCATAGACCTGCCCCAGCGCGGGGGAGGCCACCACCCAGCCGACGCGCCAGCCGGTCATCGCCCAGTTCTTGGAGAAGCTGTTGACGACGACGATCCGTTCGTCCGCCTCCATCACCTCCAGGAACGACGGCGCATGGTCGGTGTCATAGGTGATGCGGTTGTAGACCTCGTCGGCGATGATCCAGAAGCCGTGGTGCCGCGCGAGATCGGCCAGCGCCTCCATCTCCTCGCGCGGCATGATCCAGCCGGTGGGGTTGTTGGGCGAATTGACGAAGACGGCCCGCGTCTTCGGCCCGCAGGCGTCGGCCAGGCGGTCGAAATCCACCGACCACCCACGGTCCGTCAGCGTCATCGGCACGGCGCGAACGACCCCGCCCAGGATATTCAGCGCCGCCAGGATGTTGGGCCAGACCGGCGTCACCAGCACCACCTCGTCGCCCGGATCGATCAGCGCCTGCAAGGTCAGCGTGATCGCCTGCATGCCCGAGGCGGTGATGAAGATCCGCTCCGGCGCGATCTCGCGGTCGTGGACGCCGGACAGATAGCGCGCCATCGCCTGGCGCAGGGGCGGGATGCCGCGCTGGTAGGTGTAGAAGGTCTGGCCGGCCCGCAGCGCCGCAACGGCGGCATCGCCGATGGACGACGGCGTGGTCGCATCCCCCTCGCCCACCCAAAGCGGGATCAGGCCGGGCCGCTCCATGCCGTACTGCACGACCTCGACGATGCCGCTGTCGGGCAAGGCGGCGATGGACGGCCTCAGCGAGCCCAGAAGCTCGTCCGGTCGCAACGATGGGCGCATGCGGGTCCTCGATGGTTAAGTGCCTGTCACGCCTGGAGTTCGGGGCGCTCCGCAAACTGCTCCAGCGCATCGGGGTTGGCCAGTGCTTCCTTGTTCTTCACCGGCCGGCCGTGGACGACGTCGCGTACCGCAAGCTCCGTGATCTTGCCGCTCTTGGTGCGCGGAATGTCCGTGACCTGGACGATCCTGGCCGGCACGTGGCGCGGCGATGCGCCTTCGCGGATCTGGACGCGGATCCGCCGGGCCAGGTCGTCGTCCAGCGTCACGCCGGGCTTGAGGACGACGAACAGGACGACGCGCACATCGGCATCCCACTGCTGGCCGACGACGATGCTCTCGATGACCTCGGGCAGCTTCTCGACCTGGCGGTAGATTTCCGCCGTGCCGATGCGCACCCCCCCGGGGTTCAGCGTGGCGTCGGAGCGGCCGTAGATGATCATCCCGCCGTGCTCGGTAATCTCCACATAGTCGCCGTGGCACCAGACATCGGGGAAGCGCGC
This sequence comes from Rhodospirillaceae bacterium, assembly GCA_020638595.1. Classification (GTDB taxonomy): domain Bacteria; phylum Pseudomonadota; class Alphaproteobacteria; order DSM-16000; family Inquilinaceae; genus JACKIG01. The sequence goes on from JACKIG010000015.1 coordinate 16,983, forward strand.
GAAATAGGCGTCGAAATACTTGCGGCCGTCGGGGTCGTTCCAGAAGCCGACGGGCATGGGCGGGAACGGCGCGGTGCAGACCAGTTCGCCCTTCTCACCGCGGATGCTGTGCCCCTGTTCGTCGAACACCTCGGCCTTCATGCCCAGGCCCAGGCATTGCAGTTCGCCGCGGCGCACCGGCCGCACGGGGCAGCCGAGCGCAAAGCACGACACCAGGTCGGTACCGCCGGAGATGGAGGACAGCTGCAAGTCCTTCTTGATGCCGTCATAGACGAAATCGAAGCTTTCCGGGACCAGCGGCGATCCCGTCGACGTCATCGTGCGCAGCGCGGTCAGCTTGTGCGTGTCGATGGGCCGGTAGCCGTGCTTGTGCAGCGCATCGATGTATTTCGCCGAGGTGCCGAACAGCGTCATCCCGGTCTCGTCCGCGAAGTCGAACAGGACGTTGCCGTCGGGGTGGAACGGGCTGCCGTCGTAAAGCAGCAGCGTGGCTTCGGACGCCAACGCACTGACCAGCCAGTTCCACATCATCCAGCCCAGCGTGGTGAAATAGAACACGCGGTCGCCGGGCTTGATGTCGCTGTGCAGCCGATGCTCCTTCAGATGCTGCAGCAGCGTACCGCCGGCTCCGTGCACGATGCATTTGGGCACGCCGGTGGTGCCGCTGGAATACATGATCAGGATCGGGTGGTTGAAGGGCAGCTGCGCGAACGCGATCTCGTGCACGCCGTGCGGCGCCTGGAAATCGTCCCAGGTGACGGCGTTGGGCAGCGCCGAGACATCCGGTGCCGCGGAGATATAGGGCACGATCACGGTGCGCTCGACACTGGGCAGGCTTGCCAGCACGTCCGCCAGCTTGCCCCGGATGTCGAAGGCCTTGCCGCCGTAATAGTAGCCGTCGGATGCGATCAGCAGCTTCGGTTCGATCTGGCCGAAGCGGTCCAGCACCCCCTGCACGCCGAAATCCGGCGAGGCCGACGACCAGATGGCCCCGATGGACGTTGCGGCCAGCAGGCCGATGACCGCCTCGGGCATATTGGGCAGATAGCCGGCCACACGGTCGCCGGCGGTCACGCCCATCACGCGCATGGCCTGGGCGGTGCGGCTGACCTGGGCATAGAGCTCGGCATAGGTCAGTTGGCGGCGGACCTTGTCTTCGCCGCGGAAGATGATCGCCACCCCGTCGTCGCGGCGGCGCAGCAGGTTCTGGGCAAAGTTCAGCCGCGCGTCGGGGAAGAATTTGGCCCCCGGCATCTTCTTGGCGTCGACCAGCACGCGCGTGCCGCGCGTCTCGGCGATGACGCCGGCGAAATCCCACAGGGCGCTCCAGAACCCCTCGACGTCGTCGACCGACCAGTCGTAGAGCGCGGAATAGTCGGCCAGGTCGACCCCCCTGGTCGCGGCCACCCATTGGCGGAACCGGGTCAGGTTGGTCGCGGCGACGCGCTCGGGCGACGGCGTCCACAACACGTCATCGGACATGGGGCAGGCCTCCATTGGGGGAAGGGCTTTCGGCAACGCAAGGGTCGGCGCCGCGCCCGGCTTCTCGTTTGTCACTGGTGGGAGCTACGGTTCCCATTTATAGCAGTCGGGGCCAGCCGTCACCAACTGGGGCGGCATTCGTTTTCCGCGCGGGTGCAAGGGAGGCCGACCCCATGCCGGCAGCCATCGGCTTCGACGGCGACGACACGCTCTGGCACAACGAGACCATCTTCTCGATGACCCAGGACCGGTTCCGGGACCTGATGGTGCGCTATGTGCCGGAAACCGAGGTCGATGACCGCCTGATCGCCCGGGAGCGGGCGAACCTGCGCCTGTTCGGCTATGGCGTGAAGGGTTTCATGCTGTCGATGATCGAGACGGCCATCGAGGTGACGGGGGAACGGATCTCGGCCGGCGACATCCAGCGCATCATCGACTTCGGCAAGACGATGCTGGACCACCCGGTCGAGCTGCTGGACGGGGTGGAGGAGACGATCGACCGCCTCGCCCGGCGGTTCCCGCTGTACCTGATCACCAAGGGCGACCTGTTCGACCAGGAAAGCAAGATCGCCCGATCCGGCCTGGCCGAGCGTTTCCAGCGCATCGAGATCGTGTCGGAGAAGGACGAGGCCACCTATGCCCAGGTGCTGGAACGCGCCGGCATCGCGCCGGGCGACTTCCTGATGGTCGGCAACTCCGTGCGCTCGGACATCCTGCCCGTCCTGGCCATCGGCGGCCGCGCCGTGCACATCCCCTATCACATCACCTGGGCCCACGAGGTCGTCCCGATGCCCGACCCGCAGCCGGGCCTGACGGTCCTGGACAGCATCCGCGACCTGCCGGGACACCTGCCGGACTGAATCGGGCATTTCGGGGAGGCATTCCGGGGTATTTCGGGGACACAATACTTAATTGCTGCCTCGGTGACGTGAGGGGGATTTATGGGGACATAATACTTAATTGCTGTCTCGGTACATGATGGGAATTCCAGGGACATAATACTTAATTGTAGTTATGCCCCATACCGGCAGCTGTATTGTGTCCCCAGAATACCCTACCGGAACAACGAGCCCAGCAGTCCGCGGGTGAGGGAGCGGCCGAGCTGGCTGCCGACGGCACGGGCCATGGAGCTGGCGAAGGCTTCGCCGACGGCCTGCCGGCCGGCCCGGCGACTGCGCGGGCTCTCGCGGTTCTCGCGCTGGCGCCCGGCCCCGCGCTCGGCCTCGTCCCGCGCCGACCGGCGCGGACGCTCGGCGCGGCGTTGCAGCTCTTCATAGGCCGATTGGCGATCGACGCCGGTATCGTAGCGCGGGCCGACAGGGTCGGCGGCCAGCTCGCGCTGCCGCTCCTGCGCGTCCGCCGGGCCGATGCGCGAGCGCGGCGGGCAGACCAGCGTCCGGTCGACCACGCCGGGAATGCCCTCGCCGTCGAGGGTGGACACCAGCGCCTCGCCCACCCCCAGCTCGGTGATCGCCGCGGCCACGTCCAGCGCCGGGTTGATGCGGAAGGACTCCGCCACGGCCTGGACTGCCTTGCGTTCGCGCAGGGTGAAGGCGCGCAGGGCGTGCTGGACCCGGTGGCCAAGCTGGCCCGCAATCTCCGCCGGGATGTCCAGGGGGTTCTGGGTGACGAAATAGACGCCCACGCCCTTGGAGCGGATCAGGCGCACCACCTGTTCCACCTGTTCCATCAGCGCCCTAGGCGCGTGGTCGAACAGCAGATGCGCTTCGTCGAAGAAGAACACCAGCACCGGCTTGTCGGGATCGCCCACCTCCGGCAGTTCCTCGAACAGTTCCGCCAGCAGCCACAGCAGCAGCGTGGCGTAGAGGCGCGGGCTCTGCATCAGGCGGTCGGCCGCCAGCACGTTGACGACCCCGCGGCCGTCGGGTGCCGTGCGCATCAGGTCCGCCAGGTCCAACGCCGGCTCGCCGAAGAAGCGGTCGCCCCCCTGCTGGTCCAGCATCAGCAGCTGGCGCTGGATCGCCCCGACGGACCCCAGGGCGACCCGGCCATAGCGGGCGGACAGGTCGCGCGCGTTCTCCGCCGCGAAGGTCAGCAGGCTGCGCAGGTCCTTCAGGTCAAGCAGCAGCAGCCCTTCGTCGTCGGCAACCTCGAACACGACGTTCAGGACCCCTTCCTGGGTCTCGTTCAGCTGCAACAGGTTCGCCAGCAGCAGCGGCCCCATCTCCGACACCGTCGTACGGATCGGATGGCCCTGCTGGCCGAACAGGTCCCAGAAGATCGTCGGGCAGCCTTCGAAGGCATGGTCGGCGATGCCGATGCGCGCCACACGCTCGTCGACCTTGGCGTGCGGCCGGCCGGGCTGGCTGATGCCCGACAGGTCGCCCTTGACGTCGGCCATGAACACCGGCACCCCGGCGCGCGAGAACCCCTCGGCCAGCACCTGCAGCGTCACCGTCTTGCCGGTGCCGGTGGCGCCGGCGATCAGCCCGTGGCGGTTCGCCGTGGCCAGCGGCAGCCGCTGTTCCCACGCCCCCCGGCCGATCAGGATGCCGGCATCCGCTTGCCCGCCCATCGCCCAGCCCCTCCCCCGCAGACATGGCCGGGCCGCCGTGTCCGCCGGCCCCGGCCGTCAATCCGTTCAGGATCGTGGATAGCCCGGCCTTGCCCGGCGCGCCACAGGAACGTCGAATTCCCTATCCCGCGCGCGGCGCGATCACGGCCATGGCGCCCTGGGCGATGGCGCACAGGGTGCGGGCGCCGTGCTCGTCCTCCACCTCCACATCGGCGCGGCAGACGATCAGCGTGCGGCCCGGCTTCACGACGATGCCGCGGGCGACCAGCAGGGGCCCGAGGGCCGGCGACAGCAGGTTGATCTTGTATTCGGCACCGACGACATTGCTGCCCACCGCCGCCAGGGTCGACGCCGCGGCGCCCATGACCGCTTCGGCGATGCCGCCGATGACCCCGCCGTGGAAGAAGCCGTTCTGCTGGCCGATCTCGCGCCGGAAGGGGACGCGGTATTCGACGTCCCCCGGGGCGACGGCGCCCAGGCTTGCGCCGATCAGGCCCAGATAGCTCTGCGCGGCCACATATCCGGCCAGGGTTTCGCGGTAGTCGGGATCGCGCGGTTCGAACCGGTTCACGGGAGAACTCCCCAATCGTCATGGCGTCCAAGGGGGGGCCGCCGGCCCCCCGGCGTGCCGGCCTTAGCCGGCCCTGCGCCGGGAATCAACCGCGCCGGACCCGGTCATCCGGCGCGGTACCGAAGCCGGACATCAGGCAGTGTCAGCCTGACGCCGTCCTGCCCTAATAGTTACCGAAGCCGCATTGCAGCGCCACCTGCAACCCGACGAAGGGGTTGCGCTGGATCAGCGTGGCGATGGACTCGCGCGAGAAGGTCGACTGGTGGATATTGGGATAGACGGCCCGCGCGATGTCGGCAAGGCATTGGCACTGCCGGCGCGAATACCGGCCGGAATAATAGCGCTGGCACCCGTCGACATAGGGCGATTCCGAGGCACTGCGCCTGAGGTAGCGCACGATGCCGTCCGCCAGGGGTTCGGCCGCCGGGCTGGAGCAGCCGCCGATCATGTCCAGCGCGGCTATCCCGGCGCTGTAGGTCACACTGCTTCCGGCCTGGTCGGCCAGGCCCTGGCCCAGATTGGGATTGCCGTATTCCCGTCCGACCATCGCCACCCATTGGGACGACGTCAGGAACGTGGCCAGCGTCCCGCGCGATCCCACATCCCGGGGCAGACCGCACTGCTCCAGCAACGCGTGGGCCAGGCCGGCGGTGAACACGATCTCCCGCGGGGAAAGCTGGCGCACGCAACCCAGTTCATGGGTTGTCAGCGCTTCCCCGAATTCCGACTGCGGATAGGAATCGGCCCCCGGCGGGCACGGTTCATCGGCCGAAGCCGGCGACCATGCCCCGGCGGACAAGGCGCACACCATTGCGAAGACGATCGATCGCATTGCAATCCCCCTTCCTCAAACCCGTCATCGCACGGGAACATCCCGGCGATATCGACATTAAATATATTTTCTATATAAATTCTCTCCCGTCAAGCAGGAATACCACCTTTGCGGGATACAATGAAAAATCACCGTCTTAAAATCGTGCAGCCCTGCTGCCATCCGCACCGGGAGGGGACACCGGTATCCGCGATGCTGGTGGACTGCCGTCGTCGCCCGGCTCGCGGGTGGTCATGGATGGACCGGCCGTCCCGCGGATGGCCTCGGCGTGGGGCGAACGGTGGCTGCCGTCGGTCGTTCGTGCCCGGGGGGACGGGATTGCCGTGCCCACCCGGGCCGACATGTGCCCTTGCCCCTTGCACAGGACTGTCACCGGGCCGATATTCACCGGCGGAAGGCTGGCGGCGGACGGGCTTCTCGCCAACCCGGTCAGATCCGGAAGGAAGCAGCCGTAACGAGTTTCGGCCCGGGTCGTCCGTCCAGTCTTCCGCCTCTGCCCCGCTACCTGCTCCACTTGAGATGGTCAGAGCCCGATTGACCGATGACGTCGATCCGACGTCACCGGATCAGGCTTTAGCGCCAGGGCAGCCCGGCGGCCTGCCAGCCGTTGACGGTGCCACGCCGTCCGGTGGCGTCGGGAAAACCCTCGAACCCTTCCTCCACATTGATCGTCCGCGTGAAGCCGTGGGCGGACATCAGCTGGGCCGCGGCCAGCGAGCGCACGCCGCTGCGGCAGAGGAACAGGACGGTCGCGTCCGCGGCAACCCCGTTGTGCTGAAGTTCGGCGACGAAATCCGGATTCGGCGGGCCACCGGGAACCTGCTGCCACGGCACGAATACCGGCGTCTTGCCCAGGTCATCCAGCACCGGCACCCCGATGGTCTGCCATTCGGCGGCCGTCCGCACATCGACCAGCACGGCCGAGGGGTCGGTCTTGAGGATTTCCCATGCTTCTGCCGGCCCCACGGCGCCCACCGCGGACGGATCGCTCATCATTGTCTCTCCCGGAATGCCCGGATGCGGGCACTGTGGAATTCGGAAAAGCACAGCATAAGGGCAGCCACGGCGCCGGATGAAATACATTGTTTTCGAGTACTTTGACGCGACGCACCCGCGCGGCAACACCGCCGACAACGGTCATGCCGCAGGCCAGGTTCCCGTGCGGTCGAGCGCCGGGGACATCGCCTCCAGGCGCCAGCGCAGCGGTACCGCCTGCGGTCGGCGAATCACCTCCGTCGGGACGATCCGCAGCAACCGCTGGGCACCGGCGAATGCGTCCAGGTCGGGACCGTCCCACACGATCGCGGCCGCACCGGCGAGATGCAGGGCATCGCCGGTGGCAAAATCGACGAACAGCAGCCCGGCCTTCGGGTTCGCCGCCAGATTGCCCAGCGTGTTGAAGAAGGCATTGCCGGCGAAGTCGGGGATCGTCAGCGTGCCGTCGGCGTCGACGCGCACGAAGCCCGGCTTGCCGCCGCGGTGGGAAACGTCGACGCCATATCGGGGGTCGTCCAGGCTGCGGCCATGGGCACTGGCGATGAAGAAGGTGTCGGCCGCCCGGATCAGCCGCCGGTCGGCATCGTCCGGCCGGGCCTTGCGGATCGCCGGGCCCGCCACGCCCGGCGCCGCCGGCAGCAGCGCGCGCAGCTGGATATAGCGCGGACAGTTGCCGAAGCTCTGGACGACGGCGATGTCGAAGCCGTCGGGGTCGAGGCCGGCCACACGGCCGTTCAGCCGGTTGCGCCGGCGCGACGACAGCTCCACGCCCAGGACACCGATGTCGGCCCCGATCGCCAGGGCATCGCCCAGCGGATCGCCGGCGGCCGGCAGGGCGCCCACGCGCAACCGGCAGGGGTCGGGCGCCTGGACGAAGCCGGGACGGCCCGCCAGCATGGAGGCCCAGGGCTGCCCGTGGGCGTCGACGCCGCCCACGACCAGAAAGGGCAGCTGGCCGAAGAACGCGCGGTGCTGGTCCGGCATCCGGTCGCGGATGAACTTGCGCCCGACACCGTCCGTCCGTTCCCGCACGCCGGCGCGATCCTGCAAGGCCAGTTCGCCCCCGTGGAACGGTCCGTCGCCGCCTTCGCGGCCGGTGGCATCCATTGGTCCGCCCCGCCGCCGTCAGCCGGCCGCAACCGGGCTTGCCCGCATGGCCACGAAGCCGGGCAGCGCCTCGATGCGCGCCAGCCAGGCACGGATATTGGGAAACGGGTCCAGCGACACCCCGCCTTCCGGCGCGTGGGCGATATAGCTGTAGCAGGCGATATCGGCGATGGTCGGCCCGCCGCCCACCAGGAAGCTGCGCTGGGCCAGATACGGCTCCATCACCGAGAACAGCCGGGCGGCGAACATCCTGGCCTGATCGGGGTCCAGCTTGGCGCCGAACACCGCGATCAGCCGGGCGGCCGCCGGGCCGCGCGCCACCTCGCCCGCCGCGACCGACAGCCAGCGCTGCACCGCGGCCGCACCGTCCGGATCGCGCGGATACCAGGCCTCATCGGCGTATTTCAGCGCCAGATAGACCAGGATGGCGTTGCTGTCGGCGATGGCGACGCCGTCGTCGTCGATGACCGGCACCGCGCCGAAGGGGTTCCTGGCCAGGAAGTCCGGCGCCTTCTGGGCGCCGCCGGCCAGGTCGACATCGACCAGCGTGCACGCCCGGCCGATCAACGACAGGAACAGCTCCACCCGGTGGCAGTGACCGGACAGGGGATGACGGTAGACGGTGATCATTGCGTGCGCCTTCTGGATGGTGCCGGGCACCGCCCATGCGGTCCCACAGACACGAAAGATAGATGCCTACTACCTGATTGATAATCGCCGCATATCGCATAAGATCGTCAATGCATCGTTGACGATAACCCCGGCGGCGGCGGGCGCGTGGACACATTGGACGGCATGCGGGTGTTCGCCCGCGTCGTGGACAGCGGCAGCTTTTCCGAAGCGGCGCGGCGGCTGGGCCTGTCGAAGGCGCTGGTCAGCAAATATGTCGGCCAGCTGGAAGGACGCCTGGGCGTGCGCCTGCTGAACCGCACGACCCGCAGGCTGAGCGCCACCGAGGCCGGCAGGGCCTATTACCAGCGCTGCGCCGACCTGGTGGATCAGATCGACGACCTGGAACGGGCGGTCCAGGCCCAGCATGCCGAACCGCGCGGCCACCTGCGCATCGCCGGTTCGCGCGGCTTCGGCGAAGAGGGTCTGACGCGCTGCGTCGACGCCTTCCTGGCGCGCTATCCGGAAATCAGCGTCGACCTGGACCTGTCGGAACGGCAGGTGGACATCATCGCCGAAGGCTTCGACCTGGCGGTGCGCATGGCGGGCCTGCCGGATTCCAGCCTGATCGTCCGCAAGATCCTGGATTTCCCCTATATCCTCTGCGCCTCGCCGGACTATCTGGCGCAGGCCGGCACGCCCCAGGTGCCCGGCGACCTGGCGCACCACCATTGCATCGTCAACCGGCCGGTGGCGCCGACCGGGCAATGGCAGTTCCTGGTGGACGGGCAGCGCACGGTCGTCTTCGTGCGCGCGCGCATCCAGACCAACACCATCCGCACCACCCGATATTTCGCGCTGCGCCACTACGGCATCGCCCTGCTGCCGCTGCCGCTGGTGGCCGATGCGCTGGACGACGGCCGGCTGGTGCGCGTGCTGCAGCCGTTCGAGGCCTATGACCGCGGCATCTACGTGCTCTATCCCCACAACCGCTTCCTGTCGGCAAAGGTGCGCTGCTTCGTCGACCACATGGCGGATTACTTCCGCAGCGCCGGCTGACCCCCCATGGATCCCCTGACCCTCGCCATCGTCCTCGCCGGGTTCCTGTTCGCGGCCTTCGTCAAGGGCACCACGGGGCTGGGCTTCTCCACCTCCGCCCTGGCGGTGCTGGTGCTGGCGCTGGGACTGCACGAGACGCTGCCGCTGCTGATCGCCCCGTCCATCGCCAGCAACCTGCTGGTGATGAAGGACGCCGGGCATTTCCGCGAAACCCTGCGGCGGTTCTGGCCGATGTACCTGGCCACCCTGCCCGGGCTGGTGCTGGGGCTGGTCTTCCTGGCCTGGGCCGACCCGCTGGTGCCGACGGCTGTGCTGGGGGCGGTGCTGATGCTGTATTCGGCCTTCAGCCTGCGGCGGGCCCGCCGCCACCTGCCGACACACCTGCATCGCCCGCTGGCGCCGGCCACCGGCCTTGTGACCGGCTTCATCAACGGCTGGACGGGATCGCAGGTGATGCCGGTGCTGCCCTATCTGATGGCGCTGGGGCTGGACCCCAACCGCTTCGTGCAGGCCATCAACATCTCCTTCACCATCGGCAGCCTGGTGATGGCCGTGGGCCTGTCGAAGCTGGGCCTGATGACCGGCCATACGGCGCTGATGTCGCTGACCGGCATCGTGCCCGTCTTCATCGGCGTCCGCCTGGGCACCCGGGCGCGCAACTGGCTGTCGCCCGAGGCGTTCCGCCGGACGGTGCTGCTGGTGCTGCTGTGCCTGGGCGCCAGCCTGATCCTGCGGGCGGTCCTCTGAGGCTTGCCCCGTTCGAACCGGGGATGGGCGCGTCGACGCGCGGGATTGCCCGCAAAGACGAGCCCATGCGGGGACGGCTTGCGCCGATTGGGCGCCGGCCGACAGCAGCAGCGCTAGATTTCGATCTCGTAGGTTTCTATCGAACCACGGGTGAGGAACTTCACCAATCCGAGGACGAGTGCACCGATCAGCCACACGCCCAGAATCATGGAGAATCCGATCCCGGCGCCAATGGTTGTGGCAGTCTGCTGGACATCGCTTGCCGCGCTGTCGAGCTGGTTGCCGATGACGCCAATGGCCGACAGCAGCCACAGGAGCATGAGGAGGTTGAAACCCCAGAAGACGATGGCAACGAGCCGCCCCAAGGGACCACGGCTGCGCTTCTCAATCAGGCTCTTCGTCTGCAACATCGGTCAATCCCTCGTCCGTCGAGGCCAGGTTGTGGGATGAGCGGATTCTCGCGTTCAGGCGTTAACAAGAGGTTTCAGTTCGCAAAAGACGTGCCGGTATCGTGGATTCTGGGCGCAGCTGCGTCAGGAGCCGCCATCGCCCAGATCACCCGCAATCCGAACCTGACCGGAATACGGATAGATATTAAGTCCATAGATCAAATACGACGATTCCTAATATTGTTATATTAATTTCCATGTGCGAGCGTAGTAAATCGAAATAGCGCAGTGAAAATTCCTGAACGAACGCCCTACGCAGGCGCTGTCGGGAACAGGTGAGCGCCCAGCACCAAGAGGGCGATGCCCAGCGCCACCGACGCCATGACCCGGCCGGTGAGCTGGAACAGGCCCAGGGCGGCCACCAGGGCCACCATGTCGGTCGCGCTGCCGCGGACCACTGCCGGGGCAAGGATGGCGGCGAAGGCGCAGCCGGGCAGGCCCTGCAGCACACGCTGGGCCAGGGGGCCGCGCACCAGCCAGCCGGCAAGGGCAAAGCCGCACAGCCGCGTGGCCCAGACGATCGCCCCCATGATGCCGATGGCCAGAAGTGCCGACGCGTCGTCAGGCATTGCGGCGGGACTCCAGCACCACGGACACGCCGGCGCCCAGGGCCACGGCGATGGGCAGCGCCAGCGCCGTCGTCATCACCTGCCCCAGGCCGACGGAGGCGAGGCCGGCAACCACCCAGGGCGAGCGCGGGCCGCGATAGCCCTTGGCGAGCATCACCATCAACAGCGCCAGGATCAGCGTGCCTGCGGAAGCCAGCGCGCCGGACGTCGTCGCGTCCAGCGCATCGGGGATCGTCAGGCCGACCGACGTGCCGATCAGCCAGGACACGAACAGCGACGCGCCGCTGGCGACGAAGAAGACAAGCCGCCGCGGCGTCGCCTCCGCCGCCATGATCAGCACCCAGTTGGCGTCGGTCAGGAACACCAGCACCGCGTAGCGCCGCCAGGGCGGCAGCGGCCGCAGCATCGGCGCCATCGTCATGCCCATCAGGATGTGCCGGCTGGACACCAGCACGGACGAGACCGCGATGGCCAACAGCGGCAGCGGTTCGGCCCACAGGCCCAATGCGGGAAACTGGACGGACCCGGCCATGACCAGTGCGCTCATGGCCAGGGCCTGGCCCGGCGGCATGCCGATGGACGCGGCGGTCGACCCGAACAGCAGGCCGAACACCATCGTCACGGCGAAGAAGCTGCGGGTGGCCAGCACGCCCTCGCGGATGCTCTGCATCGTACCGCGGCCGGCGGCCGGGGGTGCTACGGCGCCGCCGGACACGGCCTCGGCCGCCGGATCGGGCTGCGTATCGGGGCTCGACATCGCCGCCCTAGCCGCCGGCCAGGGACCGGCGCATGATCGGGCGCGTGTCCGACCGGCGCAGGCATTCCGTGAATCCCGCCTTGCGGAAGGCCGACGCAAAGCCATGCCAGGCATAGGCGGCGGGATAGCGCCCGGGCGCAGGGTCGACCGGATAGCCTTCCACCACCTCCGCACCGCGCGCCCGCGCGAAGTCGCAGGCGGCGTGCAGCAGCGCCTGCGACACGCCCGTGCCGCGATGCGAGCGGCGGATGAAGAAGCAGTGGATCGACCACACCGGCCGGTCGTCGACGGGCTTGAGAATGCGCGACGTGCCGAGCCCCGGGAAGGCCGCGCGCGGCGCGATCGAGCACCAGCCGACCGCCTCGTCGCCGTCATAGGCCAGCAGGCCCGGGACCTCGCCGGCCTCGATCAGGTGCTTGATGGCCAGGCGGTTGCCCTCGCCCTTGCCCTTCTCCCACTCCGCACGGCGCACACGCAGGAACATGCACCAGCAGCCGCTGCTGGCACCGCGCGGGCCGAACAGCGTCTCGAAATCGTCCCAGCGGTCCGGCGTGGCCGGCACGATCCTCAAGGCAGCCGAAGATGACGTCGAAGATGACATGGACGACCCTTTCCGCATCACCGGGCTGTCATCGCTCCCGCACACCTGGGCCCGGTGCCGGGCCAGCCCCCGAAAGCGCCAGCCTGCCTGACGGCCTTGCCCCTTGCCCACCCGTTTTCGGAGCATGCCGGCAGATTATTGACTCAGGCAAGCAAATAAGATGCTATAGTCAATCAATACGCCTGCGACCCTGGCGATCGATCCCATGCCCGATCCCGAGCTTCCCCAACGCATCGAGGCCGTGCGCCGCTTCACCCGCTTCTATACGCGCAAGCTCGGCGTGCTGCATGAAGGCTTGCTCGGCAGCCCCTATTCGCTGACCGAAGCCCGCGTGATCTACGAGCTCGCCCATCGCGAAACCGCAACGGCGACGGAGCTGGCGCAGGAGCTGGAGCTGGACGCAGGCTATCTCAGCCGCCTGCTGAAGCGCCTGGAGGGACAGGACCTGATCCAGCGTCAGACGGCCGATGCCGATGCCCGCCAGAACATCGTGAGCCTGACCGCAGCGGGCGAGCGGGCCTTTGCTCTGATCAACGCCGGTTCGCGCCGGCAGGTGGGCGGGATGCTGGAGCCGCTGTCGGTGGAGGATCAGACGCGCCTGGTGGCGGCCATGCGCGAGGTCGAGACACTGCTGGGCTCCGCGCCCGATCGGCGTGTCCCCTACATCCTGCGCCCGCACCAGCCCGGCGACATGGGCTGGGTCGTGCAGAGCCACGCGCTGCTGTACACCGGGGAATACGGCTGGGACGACACGTTCGAGGCCCTGGTTGCAGAGATCGTGTCGACCTTCCTGAAGACCTTCGATGCCCGGCGCGAGCGCTGCTGGATCGCCGAGATGGACGGAACCCCCGTCGGCTCGGTCTTCATCGTCCGCAAGTCGGATGAGGTGGCGAAGCTGCGCCTGCTGCTGGTCGATGCCCGCGCGCGCGGGCTCGGCATCGGCAAGCGCCTGGTCGAGGAGTGCGTCCGCTTCTCCCGCGCCCGTGGCTACAGCCGCATGACGCTGTGGACCAACGACATCCTCACCGCCGCCCGCCACATCTACGAACAGGCCGGCTTCCGCCTGGTGAAGGAGGAACCGCACCACAGCTTCGGCCACGACCTGGTGGGCCAGGATTGGGAGCTGGAGCTGTGATACCGCAGACCTAATCCAGCACCAGATCGTCGCGGTGGATGATCTCGTCACGGCCGCGGAAGCCGAGGATCGTTTCGATCTCACCGCTCTTGTGCCCGGCGATGGCCCGGGCGTCGGCGGCGGCATAGGCCGATAGGCCCCGGCCGACGGTGCGGCCGTCGCGGGTGCGCACGGCCACCGCGTCGCCGCGCTGGAAGTCGCCGACGACACCGACGACGCCGGCCGGCAGCAGGCTGCTGCCGCGGGCCAGCGCCGCAAGCGCGCCGTCATCGATGGTCAGGCTGCCCATGGGTTTCAGCGCCCCGGCAATCCAGCGCTTGCGGGCGGTCAGCGGTTCGGCCGCCGGCAGGAACCAGGTGCAGGGCGCCCCCTGTTCCAGCGCGCGCAGCGGGTGGCGATGGGTGCCGCGGGCAATCGCCATGCGGCAACCGGCCGACAGCGCGATGCGGGCAGCCTTCAGCTTCGTGATCATCCCGCCGGAGGAATAGCCGGGCGGCGCCGCGCCGGCCATGGCCTCGATCTCCGCCGTCACCTCGGTGACGACATCCAGGCGCTGGGCCGAGCCTCCGCGGCGCGGGTCGGCGGTGTAGAGCCCGTCGATATCCGACAGCAGCACCAGCGTGTCGGCGCTGATCATCTGGGCCACGCGGGCGGCCAGGCGGTCGTTGTCGCCGAAGCGGATCTCGGTCGTCGCCACCGTGTCGTTCTCGTTGATCAGCGGCACCGCACCCAGGGCCAGCAGCTGGGTGATGGTGCTGCGCGCGTTCAGGTGGCGGCGCCGGCTTTCGGTGTCATCCAGGGTCAACAGGATCAGGGCGACCGTCAGGTCGTGCCAGCGCAGGATCTCCTCATAGGCGTGCGCCAGGCGGATCTGGCCGGTGGCCGCGGCCGCCTGCTTTTCCTCCAGCTTCAGCGGCCGGCCGGTCAGGCCCAGATGCTCGCGCCCCACGGCAATGGCGCCGGACGACACCAGCACCACCTCGACATTGCGGCGGCGCAGGTCGGCGATGTCGTCGGCCAGCGCGGCCAGCCAGGGGCGGCGGATCTGGCCCGACCGTTCGTCCACCAGCAGGGCCGAGCCGATCTTGACGACCAGCCGGCGGGCATCGGTGATCGTCGCGGTCATGGGGCCGCCATGGCCGCGTCGGCGTCTGCGGCGTCCCGGTCGATCGCGGCGAACAGGGCGGCGACGGCCTCGCCCATGCCCTCGCCGCTGACACCGGACAGCGCCAGCACCGGCACGCCCGCGGCATCCGCCAGTTCGGCCAGACGGGCCCGGCGCATGTCGGCGTCCAGCGCGTCGATCTTGTTCAGCACCACCAGGCTGCGCTTGTCGCCCAGGCCGGCGCCATAGGCCGCCAGTTCCGCCCGCACGGCCAGATAGTCGTCGGCCAGGCTCTCGCTGGTTCCGTCGACCAGGTGCAGCAGCACGCGGCATCGCTCGATATGGCCCAGGAACCGGTCGCCCAGGCCCGCCCCTTCGTGCGCGCCTTCGATCAGGCCGGGAATATCGGCCAGCACGCATTCCCGGTCGCCCAGGCGCACGACGCCCAGATTGGGATGCAGCGTGGTGAAGGGATAGTCGGCGATCTTCGGGTGCGCCCGCGTCGTCGCCGCCAGGAAGGTCGACTTGCCGGCATTGGGCAGGCCCACCAGCCCGGCATCTGCAATCAGCTTCAGCCGCAGCCATACCCACCGCTCCTCCCCCGGCCAGCCGGGGTCGGCCCGGCGCGGGGCGCGGTTAGTGGAGGTCTTGAAGCGCATATTGCCGAAGCCGCCGTCGCCGCCCTTGGCCAGGCGCACGCGCTGTCCGGTTTCGGTCAGGTCGGCCAGCACCAGTTCCTTGGTGTCGTCCAGCACCTGGGTGCCGACGGGCACCTTCAGCACGGCATCGCTGCCGCCGGCACCGGTGCGCTGCTTGCCCATGCCGTTCTGGCCGGGCCGGGCCTTGAAGTGCTGGCGATAGCGGTAGTCGATCAGGGTGTTGAGGCCATCGACGGCCTCCACCCACACGTCGCCGCCGCGACCGCCGTCGCCGCCGTCCGGCCCGCCGTATTCGATGAACTTCTCGCGGCGGAAGCTGGCGCAGCCTGGGCCGCCGTCGCCGCTCTTGATGTAGACTTTCGCCTCGTCGAGGAACTTCATGCCTGCTGGCCCATGCCACCGCCGCGGCGATCGATGCCCCGGCCCGGGGCACAGGCATGATCCGGCGGGCGCGCCGCTGTCAATGGCCGAGCGGCGCCCAACGGCATCGCGGCAGGTGGCCGCCTTTACGACTGGCGCCCCCGTGCGGTCGGCGCACGCGTCCCGAGGCCCGCGGTCATCTGGTCGAACAGCCGCCCCGGCGCCGTCAGGATCATCGGCAAAGCCGACCGGAACGCCCGCCAGCGCATGGCCCGTGCCGCCCGCAGGATCGCATCCGTCCGCACCGTGTCGTTGACCATGTGGTAATAAACCCCTTCAGCCCGTTCGTTGGCCGGCAGCACCATTTTGGTCGACATTGTCCCCATCTCCATTGCTTTGGCTGTCGCTGCATGAGATCTAGCTATTCCGGGGCCGCTTGATTAGCCCTTGCCTTGGCAATGAATTCTTGCCCATTGCGCAACAATGGATCGGATATGGACCGGCTGAGCCAGATCGCCATGTTCAACGCCGTCGTCGAACGGCAGAGCTTCACCGGGGCGGCCCGCGTGCTGGGTGTCACGGCGTCGGCCGTCAGCAAGCAGGTCTCGCAGCTGGAGAACGACCTGGGCGCCCGGCTGATCAACCGCACCACGCGCAGCCTGTCGCTGACGGAGGTCGGTGCCGCCTACTACGAACAGACGAAAGACATCCTGGACGCCCTGATCCGTGCCGAGGCCGTGGTGACGGAGCTGACGGGCAAGCCCCGCGGCCTGTTGCGCGTCCACATCCCCGTCGGCTTCGGCCAGGTGCATCTGTCGCGCGTGCTGACGGGCTTCATGACCCGCTATCCGGAAGTGACGCTGGAGGTCACGGTGCTGGAAGGCCATGTCGACCTGGTGGAAGCCGGCATCGATGTCGCCGTGCGCATCGGCGGCCGGCAGGATTCAAGCCTGATCCGCCGCCGGCTGGCCCCGAACCGGCGGGTGCTGTGCGCCAGCCCGGACTATCTGGCGCGGCACGGCACGCCCGCCACCCCGGCGGAGCTGGCGCGCCACAACTGCCTGACCCACAGCCCGGAAGGGCCGCACGGCGAATGGGTGTTCACCGATGGCGGGCAGGAGCACGCGGTCCGCCTGCGCGGCAGCGTGCGCACCAACAGCTATGCTGTGCTGCGCGACGCAGCACTGGCCGGCGTCGGCATCGTCCGCCTGGCCGGCTACCTGGTCGGCGAAGACCTGCGCGCCGGCCGCCTGGTCACGCTTCTGGACGACTACGTCGCCCAGGACGCTGACATCGCCGTCGTCTATCCGACCCGCCGCCACCTGTCCGTCAAGGTCCGCGCCTTCGTCGACTACCTGGTCGAAACCATCGGCCGCCCGGAGTTCTGGGAACACGCCGGGTTGACGTGAGGGGCGCGGACCGGGCGGGCACGCCCCTCCAACGGCTGGACATCCCCCCTTCACCGCGTCAGAATTGACCAGATCATTTAACCGGTTTGAAGAGATGAAAGAGGTTCCGGCGACCGAGGCGAAAGCCCACCTCGCCCGCCTGCTTGGCGATGTCGAGCGCGGCGAGGCCATCACCATCACCCGCCATGGCAAGGCGATCGCGCGGCTTGTCCCGGTTGAGACCGATGCGGCCGCACAGCGGCGCGAGGCTGTCGAGGCCCTGCGACGCTGGCGCCGAACGCTGCCCCCGTCCGATCTGACGATCGTCGACATTCTTTCCGCGCGCGACGAGGGGCGCAAATAGTGGCGGTGGTCGTCGACAGCTCCGTCGCCGCCAGCTGGTGCCTGCCCGATGAAGGAACGGGCATCGCCGAGGCGACGCTGCGTTTGGTCGAAGCCGGCGGCATGATCGTCCCGCCGCTGTTCTGGTATGAGCTGCGCAACGTACTCGTCGTCAGCGAGCGGCGCGGGCGGATCGACATCGCCACCGCGAGTGCGGGGCTGAAGCGGATCGCCGCCCTGCCCACACGCATCGATGGGCAGCACGACGAAACGCTGCTGCTGGGTCTTGCGCGAGCCCACGGGCTGACGGTCTACGACTGCGCGTATCTGGAGCTGGCCAAGCGCACCGAAGTGCCGCTTGCCACCTTTGACAAGGCGCTTCGGCGTGCAACCGCAGCCGAAGCGGTGCCGGTCGTCGGTTGACGGCCATGATCGCCGCAGCCCGCCGCACCGACGTCAGGCGGGCTGCGTCGCGGGCGCCAGGCAGGTCTTCAGTGCGGCGACGACGTCGCGCACCTGGCCGATGTCGCCGTTGGTGCGCTTGACCAGCAGCCCGCCTTGCAGGGCGCTGAAGATCAGCCGGGCCATCGGGGCGGGCGGCCCGTCGAAGGCGACGTCGCCGCGCTGCCGGCCGCGCTCCAGCAGGCGTTCCAGCCAGTCCTGGTGTTCGGCGAAGAAGCCGGCGACCTCGCCCTGCATCTCCGCTGGCAGTGCCATGTATTCGCCGGCCAGGGCACCGCACAGACAGACCTTGTCCGGCGTGTCAGCGAAGTCGAGATAGGGGGTACTGTAGAGGTCCAGGATCTCCAGCGTCGACCGGCCGTCCTCGGCGGCGACCGCCTGCATCACCTCCATCAGCCTCTGGCGATAGCGTCGCACGACGGCCGTGCCCAGGCCGGACTTGGTCGGGAAATGATAGTGGATACTGGCCTTCGTGACCTGCAACGCATCGGCGATGTGCTGATAGCTGATGGCGCTGAACCCGCGCGCCTGGATCAGCTCCTGCATGATGTCGAGGATGCGCTCCGCCGTTGCCGTCATCGTGCCGCGACCCGCCGGGTCCGCCCCCCTGCCCGCCCCTTCAGGCAGGCAGCATAGGTCAGATGGCCCGGTAGCGCCAAATCCGCCTCTCGCTCACAACCCCCGCAGATGGCCGCGCTTCACCCAGAGGGTGCAGCCCTCCCCGGTGGCCAGGCCGTGGCGGTGGGCATCGGGATTGCGGATCCAGGTTCCTTGCCGGTAGTCGCCGTCTTCGTCCCGGAGCGTGCCGGCCAGCACCAGGATCTCCTCCCCGCCAGGACACGGATAGGGGGCGACCCGGGTACCGGGATCCAGCCGCTCCAGCGTCACCCGTTCGTCGCCGTCGGGATCGGCATGCAGCAGCGCCGCGCGATGGCCGGGCGTGCCCGTGTTCTCGGCCGGTGCCGCCACGCTGTCGACGACCACCCGCGCCCGGTCGCCGGCGCGCATCTGGCGCAGCTTGACGAAGATGGTACAGCCGTCCCGCGTGAACGGCGCGTGGCGACTGCCCGGCGGGTTGCGCACATAGCTGCCGGCGGGGAAATCGCCCGTCTCGTCGGAAAAGACGCCGGCGAGCACCAGGAACTCCTCGCCCAGGGCGTGGACATGTTCGGGAAACCGGCTGGCCGGGGCATAGCGGACCAGCGAGGTGGCGCGCGCCACCTCGCCGCCGATGCGGTCCAGCATCCGCCGCTCGACACCGGCCTGCGGGGAAGGGACCCAGCCCATGCCCGCGGTGTCCGACACCACGCGGCACCGGAAATCGCCGTTGACCCGCTGCACTGCCGCTTGCGCCAGGTGCTGGACCATCGTCTGCCTCACGCCACAGGGCCACCCAGGATCGCCACCACCAGCACGGCCTGGGCTGCGAACCCGACGGCGAATGCCAGGGTGCGGACCACCGGAATGCCGGCCGCATAGACAACGAAATGCGCCAGCCGCGCAAAGAAGTAGACGAGACACGCCATCTGAGTCAGCGGGCTCGACAGACCCAGGGTCTGAACCGTCAGCACCAGGGCCGCGAACAGCACCAGGTTCTCAACGGCGTTGCGGTGCGCCCGCATCATGCGATCGGCCCAGGGCGAATGCGGCGCCTCTCCATCCTTGGGGTTGCCCATGGCCCCCAGCAGGCCCCGTACCGCTATCCGGTTCAGAACATAGGGCAGCCACATCACCCCCGTCATCGCCACCGTCAGCGTCAACCAGAACAGTTCCTCGGACATCGGCCCGGCCTCCGTTTGTTTCGATGGCGGCGAACTTACCTACTAGTAGGTAGATTGTCAATGAAGGCGAAGGCACTCCCAAATCGGCCGGACTTGGGCGCGGCCGGCATTCGTCGCGTTTCGCCTGCGGGGCTGGCCGGCCCGTCTACAGCACCTTCGCGCGCAGCCAGGTGCTGGCACGTTCCACCACCAGCACCAGGATGAAGATCGCCAGGATGATGGTCGCGGCCTGGCGGTACTGGAACAGGTCCATGGCCACCTTCAGCTCGATGCCGATACCGCCGGCGCCGACCAGGCCCAGCACGACGGACGACCGCGTCGCCTTTTCCAGGCTGAACAGCGAGGTATTGATGAACGACGGCAGCGCCTGGGGGATGACGGCGGAACACACCATGCCGATCCGACTGGCGCCCAGCGCCGTCAGCGCCTCGCGCGGGCCCTTGTCGGTCTCTTCCATCGCCTCGGCGAAGAAGCGCCCACAGAAGCCGACCGTGTCGACCGCCAGCGCCAGCGTGCCCGCCGCAGGGCCAAGGCCCACGGCGATGACGAAGATTAGCGCCCAAATCAGATCGGGCACCGTGCGGAACAGCGAGATCAGGCCACGCACCGACACGTAGACCAGCGGATGCGGCGACAGCCCCTTGGCCGCCAGGATCGCCAGCGGCAGGCTGGCGGCAATGCCGATCACGGTCCCCACGACCGCCATCTGGAACGTCTCCAGCAGGCGGGCGCCGATGGACGGCAGGCGGCTGAGGTCCGGCGGGACCATGCGCCCCACCAGGTCGCCGATCCGCGGTACGCCGTGGACCAGCCGGTCGACCGACAGGTCGACGCTGCCGACCGACGCGATCAGGAAGGCCAGCGCCAGGACATAGAAGACGAAAGTCACCGCCCCCGGGCGTTCGAACCGGCTGGGGCGCACGGCACCTGCCGCCGGCGGGGTTTCGCCGTCACCCATCACGCGCACCGAACAGCCGGGCGAGCTGGCCCTCGCCGGCCGCACCGGCCGGCAGGTCGAACGCCAGGCTTCCCCCCGCCAAACCGATGATGCGGTCGGCGTAGGCCCGCGCGTGGTGCAGGTTGTGGGTCGTGAACACCACCGTCAGACCGCTGGTCCGCATCAAGCCGGCGAACAGCGACATCACCTCCTCCCCCGCGCTGGGGTCGAGGCTGGCCACCGGCTCGTCCGCCAGCACCAGCTGCGGGCGCTGCATCAGCATGCGGGCGATGGCCACGCGCTGCGACTGGCCGCCCGACAGGCGGTCGGCCCGACGACCGGCCACATGGGCCAGCCCCACGCGAGAGAGGCAGTCCATCGCCTCGTCCCGCAGGGCCGGCGGCGCCAGAGACTGCAGCCAGGTGCGCGGCCCGTCGGTGCGGGCCTGGGCGCCATGCACCACATTGGTCAGGGCCGACAGCCGCGCCACCAGGTTGTGGCGCTGGAAGACGAAGCCGATACGCGACCGCAGCCGCCGGAGCTCGCGCTCCCGCAGCATCCGAACTTCCTGCCCGACCAGGCGGACCGCACCCTCGGTCGGTTCGATCAGGCGGATGATCGACCGCAGCAGGGTCGACTTGCCGGCCCCGTTGGGGCCGATGATGGCCACGCTCTCTCCGCGCGCGACCCGGAACCCGACGCGGCGGAACACCGCGTGGCCGCCAAAGCCGGCCGCCAACTCCACCACCTCCAGGTCGGAAGACGCGGCGGCCGGCTCGGCAGGCGCCGCGTCGTCGACCGGGGCGAGCGCCGATGCGCCCACGGATCAGTTGCCGACGAACTGCGAGAAATCCGCGATGCCGATCGTCCGGTACATGGACCGGACATAGTCGTAGTCGGCGTCGGAGATATTGGCGAGGAAGCTGCCCCCACCGTATTTCTGGTTGTCCTCGCCTTGCAGGACCGCCTCCAGCAGGCTGTCCTGGTGGTCGATGAAGGCGGTGCGCACTGCCTCGACGATCTCGTCCGGCACGCCCGGCGACGCGATCAGGATGTCGTTGGGCAGGTCGCGCCCGCGGGCGACGACGGTGAAGGCCACGTCGGGGAAGGCCTCCCGGATGCGTCCCAGATGGGTGAAGTTCATGCCGACGGCGGCCACGTCGCCGCGGATCAGCGCCTCCACGGCGACATTGCGGCTGATGATCGCGGGCTCGTAGTCCTGCCCGTAGACCAGCCCGAAATCCGCCAGCACCTGCGCCGGCCCCAGATGCTGCGACGTCGACCCGACCTCGCCGAACGTGACCGTCTGACCGCGCAGGGAGTCCACGTCGCGGTACGGGCCGTCGGCCAGCGTGACGATCTGGGCGAAATAGTCCGGGCGCTGCCAGCCGATCACCACCTCGGCATCCGTGACCTGGTGGAACACCACGTATTCGGCCGGTCCGGTCAGCACGAAGTCGACCTGGTCGGCGCGCATCGCCTCCACGGCGGCGGTGCGGCTGTTGACCGGCACGAAGTCGATGTCCAACCCCGTCAGCCTGGCCAGCGTGTCGCGGAAGCCGCCGAATTCCCGTTGCAGGTCTTCCAGGCCGGCAATATCGGTGACGGCGAACCGCACCGTCTCCGCCGACGCCGCGGTCGCGGCAAGCAGTACCGCCGCGGCAGCGCCCACCATCGCCTTGATCGCCATGTCCCAGCTTCCTTTCGTCCTGCGGAGGGTCTTCCGGCGCGGTCGCGCCCCTGCCCCCCCCTCTCTAGCCGGGCGGTGTTGCGCTTTCGTGATGGATCGATGACGTTTCCGGTAAGCCGCCTAACCGCTTGCTTTCCTGTGTGGAATCGCGGCATCAACACGCCTTCCGCAAGGGACGGGCAAGGGTGCCATGGGCTTGTGCATCGAAGGCGGCCGCGTGCTGACCGCGGACGGCGCGCTGACGCCGGCGACGGTCGTGGTGGACGACGGCATCATCGCCGCCCTGCCGTCCGGCGGCGCCGGCCGGATGGCCGGCGGGCCGCGCATCGATGCCGGCGGGCGGCTGGTGCTGCCGGGCATCGTCGACATCCACGGCGATGCTTTCGAACGCCAGATCATGCCGCGCCCGAACGTGCATTTCCCGCTGGACGTGGCCCTGCACGACACCGACCGGCAACTGGTCGCCAACGGCATCACCACGGCCTATCACGGCGTGACGCTGTCGTGGGAACCGGGGTTGCGCGGGCGCGATCGCTTCGTTGAGCTGCGTGACGCCTTCCGCCGGCTGGCGCCCGACCTGGCCGCGGATACGCGCCTGCACCTGCGGTTCGAGACCCACAATCTCGACGCCGCGGATGATGTCGAGGCGTGCCTGGCCGGGGGCGAGGTCGGCCTGCTCGCCTTCAACGACCACATCGCCGACATCGTCGATGAGCTGTCCGCCGGCGGCCGGGCGGCCGAACAATACGCCGATCGGACGGGCCGTTCGGTGGCCGACCTGCTGGCGCTGGCCCGCGCGGCCGTGGGGCGGGCGGCCGAAGTGCCGGACACGCTGCGCCGGCTTGCCGGCAGCGCGCGACGGCATGGCGTGGCCATGCTCTCCCATGACGACACGACACCCGAGACGCGCCGGTTCTACCATGACCTGGGCTGCGCGATCGCCGAGTTCCCGGTGACGGAAGCCGCCGCCCATGCGGCGCACGAGCTGGGCAACCCGATCGTGATGGGGGCGCCGAACGTGCTGCGCGGCGGCAGCCACAAGCGGTTCATAACGGCGACCGACTTCATCCGCGCCGGCCTGTGCACCGTGCTGGCCTCCGACTACTACTACCCCGCGCAGCTGCACGCGGCTTTCAAACTGGCGGCCGACGGGGTGCTGCCGCTGCCGGCCGCCTGGGCGCTGGTCTCGACGAACGCCGCCGATGCCGCCGGCCTTGCCGACCGCGGGCGACTGGGCCCAGGCCAGCGCGCCGACATCGTCATCGTCGACGACGCCAACCCCCGCCTGCCGCGCATCATGGCCACGATCATCGCCGGCCGGGTCCGCTACGCCGCCGGCATCCCCCGGGACTAGGAAGCGCACCCCGCCGCACAGCCGCCGCACCCGGTTCAGGGGTCACTCATTAACCGAGCGGCAGGGGTCTTGGGGTCAGGTCTTTGATCATCGCATGAGCTAGCATTGAGGACATGCAGGGGGACGGCAAGGCCCTTTCCGGTCCGGCGACCGATGCCGATACGATAAGGAAAGACTTGACCCCAGCCCCACAGGGGCCATCCACACTCATTAGCCGAGCGGCAGGGGTCTTGGGGTCAGGTCTTTGATCATCGCATGAGCTAGCATTGAGGACAAGGGGTGGGGACGGCAAGGCCCTTTCCGGTCCGGCGACCGATGCCGATACGATAAGGAAAGACTTGACCCCGGACCCACAGGGGCCATCCACACATGACCCCCGCACGTGATCCCGGCGCGCGATCCGGCCGGTGGGCAGCCGCTTACGACGACGGCAGGCGCAGGGGGGCGTAGTCCTCCAGCCGCAGCGCATCGAGGATGTGGATGGCGTCGGCTTCGGTGACGCCGACGCTCATCGCCACTTCCATGCCCAGTTGCAGGCTGCCCTCCAGGGTGATCGGGATGGCGTGCGACACGCCCTTGCGCAGCATGATGTCGCGGCTCAACAGGTTCGGCACGCGCATATGCACCGACAGCTCCGGATAGAAGGTGTGGACGGTGCTGACGACGCGCTCGGCGTCGCGCAGGTCGCGCAGCGTCACCACGATGGCGCTGGCCGAGGAGGCGCCCGCCGCCCTCAGAATGGCCGGCGAGGTGACGCTGCCCAGCTTCACATTGTGCTTGCACAGCCGACCGACGGCCACGCGCTCCGGGCTCACATCGAAGGCGACATAGGGGGTGCCCGTGCGGTCCAGCACGCAGCAGACGATGCGGCCGACGCGGCCATAGCCGGCGACGATGACGTGCCGCACGGGCACGCCGGCGATATGCACGGGCAGGGCGGGGAAGGTCTGCGCCCGTTCGGCCACGCGGTTGGCCAGCAGATAGCCCAGCTTGGCCATCAGCGGCGTCAACAGCATCGACAGCGAAATGAACAGCAGCAGCACCGCGAACTGGAAGCTGCCGATCAGCCCCGTCGCCTTGGCCGCCCCGAACAGGACAAAGCCGAACTCGCCGCATTGCGGCAGCAGGAAGGCCACCCGCAGCACCGTCGGCCACTGCATGCGAAAGGCGAAACCCAGCGCCAGCAGCACGGCGACCTTGATCGCCATGATCAGCAGCACCAGGCCCAGCGCCTCCAGCGGCCGGTCCAGCACCACGCCGAAATTGATCGACATGCCGACGGCGATGAAGAACAGGCCGATGAACAGGCCTTTGAACGGCTCGATCGCCGCTTCCATCTGGTAGCGGTAGGGCGAGGCCGACAGCAGCATGCCCATCAGGAATGCGCCGAGCGCCATCGACAGGTGCACGAATTCCATCGCCCAGGCCGCGGCCAGCACCGCCAGCATGGAGATGATGCCGAACGCCTCCATGTTGCGGCGGCGCGCCGTCTGCGCCAGTGCCCAGGGCACGACATAGAGGCCGAAGACCACGACACCGGCGATCACGCCCGCAACCCCGGCGGCACGCTGCCACAGCGGCTCCCCGTCGCCGCCGATGCCCGCGCCGGAGAGCAGCGGCACCAGGGCCAGGAGCGGAACGATGGCGAGGTCCTGCAGCAGAAGCACCGAGAAGGTGGCCTGTCCGTGCTCGCTCATCAGCTCGCCGCGTTCGTTCAGCATCTGCAGCACGAAGGCGGTCGACGACAGCGCCAGGCCAAGGCCGACGATGATCGCCACCTCCGGCACGGTGCCCAGCGCCAGGGCGACGGCGGCGATCACCACGCCGGTCGCCGCGACCTGCGCCGTGCCGAATCCGAACACCGAATGTCGCATGGCCCAGAGCCTGCGCGGCTCCATCTCCAGCCCGATGATGAACAGGAAGAGGACAACCCCGATTTCCGCGAAGTTGCGCAGCTTCTCCACCTGCGTCGTCACTTCGAAACCGAACGGCCCGACGATGGCCCCGGCGGCGAGAAAGCCGAGCACGCC
This sequence comes from Rhodospirillaceae bacterium, assembly GCA_020638595.1. Classification (GTDB taxonomy): domain Bacteria; phylum Pseudomonadota; class Alphaproteobacteria; order DSM-16000; family Inquilinaceae; genus JACKIG01. The sequence continues at coordinate 42,541 of JACKIG010000015.1, forward strand.
CCCCAGGCCGAGCCGGCTGGAAAAGCTGACGCACACGGCCGTCACGGCCAGCACGATGACGGCGGCGATCAGGAAGTCGTCGAGGTGCATGGACGTGCCACTCCCCCCCGGGTCCATCCGCGCCGATGGGTCCCTGGCGATCGGATTGCGCGATCTTGAGGCCATCTGTGCGCCCGCACAACGGTGCCGGCACCGGCTTGCCGCACTTGCGTTGACAGCCCCAGCCGTTCGGTCGAAATTGGCCGGCAACCCAAGAGCGCCGTCCGTGGCGCCGCCGTCACCACGCGAAAGGGATGAAAAAGCGCGATGAAGGTTCTCGTGCCCGTTAAGCGGGTGATCGACTACAACGTGAAGGTCCGCGTCAAGACGGACGGTTCGGGCGTCGATCTTTCCAACGTCAAGATGTCGATGAACCCCTTCGACGAGATCGCCGTGGAAGAGGCGATCCGCATGAGGGAAGCCGGCACCGCCACCGAGGTGATCGCCGTGTCCATCGGCGTGCAGCAGTGCCAGGAGACGATCCGCACCGCCCTGGCCATGGGGGCCGATCGCGGCATCCATGTGAAGACGGACGAGGAGCTGCAGCCGCTGGCGGTCGCCAAGATGCTGCATGCCGTGGTCGGGCACGAACAGCCCGGCCTGGTGCTTCTGGGCAAGCAGGCGATCGACGACGACGCCAACCAGACCGGCCAGATGCTGGCGGCCCTGCTGGGCTGGCCGCAGGCCACCTTCGCGTCGAAGCTGGCGGCCGGTGACGGCGGGCTGACCGTGACGCGCGAGGTCGACGGCGGCTTGCAGACGGTCTGGGTGAAGCTGCCGGCCATCGTCACCGTCGACCTGCGCCTGAACGAGCCGCGCTATGCCAGCCTGCCCAACATCATGAAGGCGAAGAAGAAGCCGATCGCCGGCCTGACGCCGGAAGACCTGGGCGTCAGCGCCGCCCCCCGCCTGAAGACGCTGGGCGTGGCGGAGCCGGCCAAGCGCCAGGGCGGCGCCAAGGTCGCTTCGGTGCAGGAACTGGTGGACAAGCTGAAGAACGAAGCGCGGGTCATCTAGGGGTCGCGGGGGAGAAGACAGGTCATGAGCGTTCTGGTCATCGCCGAACACGACAACGACACTCTGAAGTCCGCGACACTGCATGCCGTCGCCGCGGCCGCGCAGCTGGACGACGACATCCATATCCTGGTGGCCGGCAATGCCTGCCGCCCGGCGGCCGATGCCGCAGCCCAGGTCGCCGGCGTCAGCAAGGTCCTGCTGGCCGACGCGCCGGCGCTGGACCACCAGCTGGCCGAGGTGACGGCCCCGCTGGTCGTCGGCCTTGCCCCCGCCTACACCCATGTGCTGGCCCCGGCGACGACCAGCGGCAAGAACCTGCTGCCGCGGGTCGGGGCCCTGCTGGACGTGCAGCCCATCTCGGAGATCACGGCCATCCAGTCGGCCGATACCTTCCAACGGCCCATCTATGCCGGCAATGCCACCGCGACCGTGCAATCCGGCGACCCGATCAAGGTCATCACCGTGCGCACGACGGCCTTCGACGCCGTGGCGGAGACGGGCGGCAGTGCGGCCGTCGAGACGGTGGATGCACCGGCCGACCCGGGCCTGTCCCGGTTCGTCGGGCAGGAGCTGAGCGTCAGTTCGCGGCCCGAGCTGACTTCGGCCCGCGTCGTCGTCTCGGGCGGTCGCGGCATGGGCAGCGCGGACGCCTTCCAGATTCTGGAAGGCCTGGCCGACCACCTGGGGGCGGCCATCGGCGCCAGCCGGGCGGCCGTGGACGCCGGCTATGTGCCCAACGACTACCAGGTCGGCCAGACGGGCAAGGTCGTCGCGCCCGAGCTCTACGTGGCCATCGGCATCTCCGGTGCCATCCAGCACCTGGCCGGCATGAAGGACAGCAAGGTCATCGTCGCCATCAACAAGGACGAAGAGGCGCCGATCTTCCAGATCGCCGATTACGGCCTGGTCGCCGACCTGTTCAAGGCGGTGCCGGAGCTGGAGGCCGAGCTGAAAAAGGCCGGCTGAGCCGGCCGGCCCGCGCTATCGCGTCGACGCTCAGGCCCTCCCCCATCGAGGGGGAGGGCTTTGGGCTAGCCTGACGACAGCCGCTGCAGCGCCGTGACCATCTCGCGCAGGCCGCGGTGCAGCGGCTTGTCCCGGCGCATGACGATGGCGAGCTTGCGGCTGAGCCGCGGCGAGAGCGGACGCGCAATGATGCGCGGGCGCGCCGCCGGCCGGCTGACGGCCATGCTGGGCACCACGGAACAGCCGAGGCCGGCGGCCACCAGTTCCTTGATCGCCTTGACGCTGCCCAGCGCCATCACCGGCTTCAGGTCGATGCCGGTCCGCGCGAACCACTCGTCAACGATGCGGCGCGTATTGCCGCCGGGCTCGTACAGCAGCACCGGCAACGCCGCCAGGGCGGCCGGCGTCACCCGTGCGGGCAGGCGGTCGTCGTCGGCCGCGGCGATGGCCACGAATTCGTCGTCCAGCACGGGCGTCACGTCGAGCATGCGGCCCGCGGCCGGCAGCGTGACCAGGCCCAGGTCGATGGCATTGTCCTCCACCGCCCTGACGATATCGGCGGTGTTGCCGGTGCTGACCGTCATCTCCAGCCCCGGGAATTCCTGGCGCAGCCGGCGCAGGATCGGCGGCAGCAGATAGATGCAGGCCGTGGCCCCGGTGCCCAGCCGCACGCGGCCGACCTCGCCGCCGGCATGGCGCCCCATTGCCTCCAGCGCCGCCGTGACGGCGGCATCGATCCGCCGGCTGTGGACCAGCAGCTCCGCCCCCGCCGCCGTCGGCGCGGCGCGGCGGCCGACCCGCTCGATCAGGCGCAGGCCCAGCCGCTGTTCCAGCTGACGCACCTGCTGGCTGACCGCGGGCTGGGTCAGGCGCAGGCGCTCCGCCGCGGCGGAGAAGCTGCCCAGCTCCACCACCTGGGCGAAAGCGGTCAGATGGTCGGGGTTGAGGCCGCGCATCCCAAAGCATCGCTTATGCGACGGATAAAATACATAAGCTTTTCCTGGGTCACGACAACGTGCACTGTCACAGGCGTGTCACACACCCGCCCTTCCGCACGGCAGGCTGCCGGCGGCCCCGCAACATCCCATGACCGCGCCATGCCCGATACCCCCTCGCCCGGCCAGGCTGTCCCCCCGTTCCGGCCGGTGATCGTCCGCGATGCCGCGGATGCCGACATGCCCGCCATCCACGCCCTCTATGCCCATCACGTGCTGCACGGGCTGGCCTCGTTCGAGGAGGTACCGCCCTCCCTGGACGCCCTCTGCCAACGGCGCGATGCGGCGCTGCGGGCCGGCCTGCCCTATCTGGCGGGCGAGATGGACGGGATCCTGCTGGGCTTCGCCACCGCCGGCCCCTATCGCCCGCGCCCGGCCTATCGCCACACCATCGAGAACACGGTCTATGTGGCGCAGGGTGCCGGGCGCCACGGCATCGGCTCCGCCCTGCTGGCGGCGCTGATCGACCGCTGTTCGGCCGGTTCGTGGCGGCAGATGGTGGCGGTGATCGGCGACAGCGCCAACCTGGCCTCCATCGCACTGCACCGCGCCCACGGCTTCCGCGAGGTCGGCACCCTGGCGGCGGTCGGCTTCAAGTTCGGCCGCTGGGTCGACAGCGTGCTGATGCAGCGCCCGCTGGGCGACGGCGACGCCACGCCACCGCCGGCCACCGACAGAGGGGGCCACAGGTGATCGGCCGCAGCGCCGTTCTCTGCCTCGGCCTGGGGCAGCTGATCTGCTGGGGCATCTCGTACTACCTGATGGGCGGTTTCGGCCCGCTGATCGCGGCCGACCTGGGGTGGAGCCGCGAGACCGTCTACGGCGGCTTCTCCGCCGCGCTGATCGTCATGGGGCTGACCTCGCCCCTGGTCGGCCGGCTGATCGACCGCCGCGGCGGACGCGGGGTGATGGTATCGGGGTCGCTGCTGATCGCGCTCGGCTGCACCGGGCTGGCGCTGTCGCACGGGCTTGCCGCCTACTACGCATCCTGGGGCTGCCTGGGGGTGGCCATGCGGATGACCCTGTACGACGCGGCCTTCGCGACGCTGGCGCGCATCGCCGGCCCCGCCGCCAGGCGGCCGATCGCGCAGCTGACCCTGCTGGGCGGCCTGGCATCCACCGCCTTCTGGCCGATCGGGCACCTGCTGGCCGAACTCGGCGGCTGGCGCTTCGCCGTGTTCGTCTATGCCGGCATCGCGCTGGCGACGGTGCCGCTGCACCTGGCCATCCCCGACGGCCGCTATCAGGTGCCGCCGCCCACCGACCCCCGCGCGGTTGCCCGCCCGCGCGCCGTCTCCCGCCGCGACCGGCTGATCGCAGGCGCGCTCTTCGGGCTGATGGCGATGCTGACCAGCTTTCTCAATTCCGGCCTGTCGGCACACATGATCGCGATGCTGACGGGCCTCGGCCTGACGGCGTCGGCCGCGGTCTGGATCTCCTCGCTGCGCGGGATCGGGCAATCGGCCGCACGCCTGGCCGAGGTGCTGTTCGGGCGCCGGCTTGACCCGGTGGACCTCAATCTCGGCACGCTGGCGGCCCTGCCCTTCAGCTTCGCAGCCGGTCTGGCCACGGGCACCAGCCTGGTCGCCCCCATCGTGTTCGCCGGCCTCTATGGCGCGGCCAACGGGCTGGCGACGATCGCGCGCGGGACGATGCCGCTGGTGCTGTTCGACCCCCGCACCTACGGCGCCTTCGTCGGCCGGCTGCTGGCGCCCAGCTTCCTGCTCGCCGCGCTGGCGCCGCTCGTCTACGCCGCGGTGATCGAACACTGGGGCAACCGTGCGGCCCTGCTGCTGTCCGGCGCCATCGCCCTGGTGATGCTGGCCGCCGCCATCGGCCTGAAACTGGTGTTCGGGCGACCGCTCAGCACTTCACCGGAAACCGCTGGTTGAGGACGGTCGTCTGCTCGGCCGTCAGCAGCCGGGTCGGCTGGCCGCGCAGCAGCAGGTAGAGCTTGGCCGTTTCTTCCAGCTCTTCGGTGGCATAGACGGCATCGTCCAGCGAAACGCCGGCGACCACGGGGCCGTGATTCGCCAGCAGCACGGCGTGGTGGCGCGACGCCATCTCGCGCACCGCGCGCGCAAGGTCCAGGTCGCCGGGCGGGTAATAGCCGACCAGCGGCAGGGTGCCGACGCGCATGACGTAATAGGCCGTGATCGGCGGCAGCACATTGGCGGGGTCGATGTCGGCCAGGCAGCTGACGGCGACCGAATGGGTCGAATGCAGGTGCACGATGGCCCCCGCCTTCGGGCGCTCGCCGTACATGGCCAGATGCAGGAACGCCTCCTTCGTCGGCTTGTCGCCGGACAGGTGGTTGCCCTGGCCGTCGAGCTTGGAGATGGCGGCCGGATCGAGATCGCCCAGCGACGACCCCGTCGGCGTCATCAGCCAGCCTTCGTCCACCCGCACGCTGATATTGCCGGTGGACCCGAAGGTGAGGCCGCGCCGGAAGATCGAACGGCCGAAGGCGGCGATACGGTCACGGGTCTGAGCCTCTGTCATGGGCGGAAACTCCCGTCAATCGAAGCGGCAGGCCTATTCGCCCCAGTCCGTCCCCGCCTCGCCGAAAGCGCGCTCGGCCCAGGCCTTCAGGCTGGCCAGCAGCGAGCCGGGGTCCCCCGAAACATGGATCGTCTTGCGCCGGTCGGTCGTGCCGGTGATGATCGTGACCGATCGCTTGGGCACCCGCCATTCCTTGGCCAGCATGGCGATCAGCGCGGCATTGGCGCGCCCCGCTTCGGGCACGGCCGTCACCCCCGCCTTGAGGACGGGCGAGCCGTCGGCCTCTGCCGCCACGCCGGTTACGCGGTCCCGTGACGCCTTCGGCGTCAACCGGACGGAAACCGCAACACCGTCATCGAGTGCGCGGAAGGGCCACGCGTCAAATGAGCCCATTGCCGGAGTAGAGGGATACGAGCAGGCGCGCCAGCACCATCTGCGCGAAGTAGAGGATCAGGATCAGGATCACCGGGGAGATATCGATGCCACCCAGATTCGGCAGGAACCGCCGTATCGGTTTCAGCGCCGGTTCCGTCAGGCGATGGAGCATCGTGCCCAGTGAGTAGACGAACTGGTTGCGCGTGTTCACCACGTTGAAGGCGACAAGCCAGCTGAGGATCGCCGAGGCGATGACCACCCACACATATATTCTCAGCGCGATGATGATGACTTGAATCAGGGGATCGAGGACGACCATTGCTCCATCCGGGGGTTCGACAAGCCCAAGCGACCATGTGATAGATAGACTGCGGCGGCCCGTCACGCCAGGGATTGTGGACGACGGCCGTGCCGAAGACCGCCGCGGCCGGATCATACGGCTCTGGCCAGGCAGCGGCACATCGTGGCACACCGTTGCCTCGCCACCGGCCGGGGCGCAAGACTCCCGTCGAACGAATTCTGGGGGAAGCAGCGGTGAAGGACGTCGTCATTCTGGGATATGTGCGCTCGCCGCACCATTTCGCGGGCAAGGGGGCGCTGGCCAAGGTCCGGCCGGACGAATTGGCGGCCCAGGTGATCCGCGCGCTGCTGCACAGCGTCGACGTCAACCCTGCCGATATCGAGGACGTGATCCTGGGCTGCGCCTTTCCGGAGGGCGAACAGGGCCTGAACATGGCGCGCCTCGTGGTCTTCCTGGCCGGCCTGCCGCAATCGGTGGGCGGCGTGACCATCAACCGCTTCTGCGGCTCGTCCATGCAGGCGGTACACGATGCGGCCGGGGCGATCCGCATGGGCAGCGGCGACCTGTTCGTTTGCGCCGGCGTGGAGGGGATGAGCCGGGTGCCGATCATGGGCTTCAACCCCATGCCGCATCCGGGGCTGGCCGAACGCCAGCCGGAAGTCTTCAGCTCCATGGGCCAGACGGCGGAAAACCTGGCACGGCGCTATCAGATCAGCCGGGCGGAACAGCAGGACCTGGCCGTCCTTTCCCACCGGCGCGCCGCCGCCGCCTGGGACACCGGCCGGTTCGCCGGCGAGGTTGTCGCCATCGCGGGACCGGACGGGGCCGTGGACCGCGACGGCACCGTCCGCGCCGATACCAGCCAGGAAGGCCTGTCGGCCCTGAAGCCGGCCTTCGATGCCGATGGTACGGTGACGGCCGGCACCTCGTCACCACTCACCGATGGGGCTTCCGCGGTGCTGGTCGCCTCCGCCGACTATGCCAAGGCGCACGGGCTGCCGGTGCTGGCGCGCGTACGGTCCACCGGGCTGTCCGGCTGCGCGCCGGAGATCATGGGCATCGGCCCCGTCGAAGCCGCCACCAAGGCGCTGGGGCGGGCCGGGCTGTCGCTGGGCGACATGGACGTGGTGGAACTGAACGAAGCCTTCGCCGCCCAGGCACTGGCGGTGACGCGCGACCTGGGGCTGGACTGGGACAAGACCAACCTCGACGGCGGCGCCATCGCGCTGGGCCACCCCTTGGGCGCGTCCGGCGCCCGCATCACCGGCAAGGCCGCTGCGGTGCTCAAGCGCCAGGGCGGGCAGTTCGCGCTGGCCACCATGTGCATCGGCGGCGGCCAGGGCATCGCCACGGTGCTGGAGGCCGTGTGACGTGGCAACGGACCCCAATTCGACGATCGGTCGCGCCACCGTCATCGGCGCCGGCACCATGGGCTCGGCGATTGCCGCGCACATCGCCAATGCCGGCGTGGCGGTGGACCTGCTGGACATCGTACCCGACGGTGCCGGCGACCGCAGCCGGCTGGCCAAGGGGGCGCTGGCCCGGCTGCTGAAGACCGACCCGGCACCGTTCATGACGCGCCGCGCCGCCCGGCTGGTGACGCCGGGCAATATCGAGGACGATCTCGACCGCATCGCCGCCAGCGACTGGGTGATCGAAGCCATCGTGGAGGATGCGGGCATCAAGGCGCGGCTGTACGACCGGATCGTCCCGCACCTGAAGCCCGACGCCATCCTGTCGTCCAACACCTCGACCCTGCGCCTGGCCGACCTGACGGCGGGCCGTCCGGCCGACCTTCGCCGCCGCTTCGTCATCACGCATTTCTTCAACCCGCCGCGCTACATGCGGCTGATGGAGCTGGTGGCCGCCCCGGACGCCGATGCCGGCCTGATCGAGGCGTTGACCCGGTTCTGCGACATCCGCCTGGGCAAGAGCGTGGTGCGGGCGAAGGACACGCCGGGCTTCATCGCCAACCGCATCGGCGCCTTCTGGGTGCAGAGCGCCGTCAACGACGCCTTCGACCAGGGCATCGGCGTCGAGGCGGCCGATGCCGTGATCGGCCCGCCCATGGGTATCCCCAAGACCGGCGTGTTCGGCCTGTTGGACCTGGTCGGGCTGGACCTGATGCCGCATATCGCCAAGGGCCTGCGCGACAGCCTGCCCGCCGGCGATCCGTTCCATGCCGTCGACCGCCGCCACCCGCTGATCGACCGCCTGATCGCCGACGGCTATACCGGACGCAAGGGCAAGGGCGGCTTCTATCGCCTGAACCGTACGGGCGGCGCCAAGGTGAAAGAGGCGGTGAACCTGGCGACGGGCGCGTTCGCCCCCGCCGTCAAGCAGCGCCTGGACAGCATCGCCGCCGCCAAGGACGGCGGCCTGCGCGCATTGCTGACCCATGACGACGCCACCGGCCGCTATGCCTGGTCGGTGCTGTCCGCGACCCTGGCCTATGCGGCGCAGCTCGTGCCGGAGGTCGCCGACGACATCGTCGCCGTCGATACGGCCATGCGCCTGGGCTATGCCTGGACCTATGGCCCGTTCCAGCTGATCGACCGGCTGGGCGCCGGCTGGTTCGCCGACCGCTTGGGCGCGGAGGGCCGTACGGTGCCGCCATTGCTGGCGCTGGCCGCCGAGGCGGGCGGGTTCTATCGCGAAGAGGCGGACCGGCTAGCCTATCTCGACACGAACGGGTCCTACAAGGCGCTGGAACGGCCGCCGGGGGTGCTGCTGCTGGCCGACATCAAGCGTGGGGCCAAACCGCTGCTGAGAAACGGCTCGGCATCGTTGTGGGATATCGGCGACGGTGTTACCTGCTTCGAGTTCACGTCGAAGATGAACACCATCGACGAACAGATCCTGGCGCTGCTGGGCCAGTCCATCGACCTGACGGCCCAGACCGCCAAGGCCATGGTCGTCTACAACGAAGGCGACAATTTCTCCGTCGGCGCCAATATCGGCGTGGCGCTGTTCCTGGCCAACATCGCCGCCTGGGACCAGCTGGAAGACGCCATCCGCACCGGCCAGACCCTCTACAAGACGCTGAAATATGCGCCGATCCCCGTGGTGGGCGCGCCCTCGGGCATGGCGCTGGGCGGTGGGCTGGAGGTGCTGCTGCACAGCGACGCCGTCCAGGCGCATGCGGAAACCTATGCCGGGCTGGTGGAAGCGGGCGTCGGCATCATTCCCGCCTGGGGCGGCAGCAAGGAATACCTGCTGCGCCAGCTGGCCAACCCGCGCCGGCCCGGCGGACCGATGCCGGCCATCAACCAGGCCTTCCAGACAATTGCCACGGCCACCGTCGCCAAATCCGCGGCCGAGGCGCAGGAGATGCTGTTCTTCCGCCGCGGCGACGGCATCACCATGAACCGCGACCGGCTGCTGGCCGACGCCAAGGCCAAGGCGCTGGACCTCGCCCGCGACTACCGCCCACCGGCACCGCAGGACGGCGTACGCCTGCCCGGCCCCACGGCGGCGGAGGCGATGAAGCTGGCCATCGATGCCTTCCGCCTGCTGGGCAAGGCCACGCCGCACGATGCCGTGGTGGCCACGGCGCTGGCGCGGGTGCTGTCGGGCGGCGATACCGACTGGACCGGCGAGGTCGGCGAGGACGACCTGCTGACGCTGGAGCGGGCCGCCTTCGTCGCCCTGATCCGCACGCCGGAGACCCTGGCGCGCATGGAACACATGCTGACCACCGGCAAGCCGCTGCGCAATTGACCGGTGGGCCGGGGAGACCGAGCACCAGATGACGACCTATCGCGCGCCGTTGGATGACGTCCGCTTCGTCCTGCACGACGTCCTGGACGCCGGCCGTCTGGCGGGGCTGGCCGGGCTGCAGGACGCAACGCCCGACGTCGTCGACGCGGTGCTGGACCAGGCGGCCAGGCTGGCCGAAACGGTCCTGTTTCCGCTGAACCAGACGGGCGACGCGGAAGGCTGCACCTACGACAACGGCGTGGTGCGTACGCCTGCCGGATTTCCGCAGGCGTACGCAACGTACATCGCCGGAGGCTGGACCTCCGTCACGGCGGATCCGTGCTATGGCGGCCAGGGCCTGCCGGCGCTGCTGAACTTCGTCGTCGACGAATTCATGACATCGGCCAACATGGCCCTGGCCATGGTGCCGGGCTTGAGCCACGGTGCATACCACGCCATCGCCGCCCATGGCGACGACGCGCTGAAGGCGACCTACCTGCCCAAACTGGCCGACGGCACCTGGACCGGCACCATGTGCCTGACGGAGCCGCAATGCGGCAGCGACCTGGGCCTGATCCGCAGCAAAGCGGTGCCGGCGGGCGACGGCAGCTTCCGCATTTCCGGCACCAAGATCTTCATCACCGCGGGCGAACACGACCTGGCGGAAACCATCGTGCATCTGGTGCTGGCGCGGCTGCCCGATGCGCCGCCGGGCACGCGGGGCGTCAGCATGTTCCTGGTGCCCAAGCACCTGCCTGTGGACGACGGCGGTGCCACGCGGCCGGGCGCGCGCAACGGCGTGGTCTGCACGGGCATCGAGACCAAGATGGGCATCCACGGATCGCCCACCTGCACGCTGGTGTTCGACGAAGCGACCGGCTGGCTGGTCGGCGCCCCGCACAAGGGCATGCGGGCGATGTTCACCATGATGAACGACGCCCGGCTGGCCGTCGGCATCCAGGGCCTGGGCGTGGGCGAGCTGGCCTATCAGAATGCGCTGGCCTATGCGCGCGAGCGCCGGCAGGGCCGCGTCCCCGGGGGCCGCGCCGACGACGGGGTCGCCGCCGACCCGATCATCGACCATGCCGATATCCGGCGCATGCTGATGACCATGAAGGCGCAGCTGGAAGGCGGCCGCGCGCTGGCCTATTGGACGGCGCTGCACGTCGACCTGGCGTCGCGCCATCCGGACCCGGCGCGGCGCCGGGCGGCCGACGACCTGGTGGCGCTGATGACGCCGGTGGTCAAGGCACACCTGACCGACCTGGGGCAGGACATCGCGGACCTGGCCATCCAGGTCCATGGCGGCTACGGCTATATCCGCGAGACCGGGATCGAACAGCTGCTGCGCGATGCGCGCATCGCCCGCATCTATGAAGGCACCAACGGCATCCAGGCCCTGGACCTGGTCGGCCGCAAGCTGGGCGAGGGTGCGGGCCGGCTGCTGCGCCAGGTCTTCCACCCGATCGACGCCTTCCTGGCCGACCATCGCGACGACCCCGTGGCCGCGCCGCTGACCGGACCGCTGGCCAAGGCCTTCGGCCGGCTGCAACTGGCGACCGGCCTGATCGCGCGGACGGCGCTGAAGGACCCGTCGGAAGCGACGGCGGCTGCCCATGACTACCTGAAGCTGCTGGGCCTTGTGACCGTCGGCTGGCTTTGGGCACGCATGGCGCTGGCGGCGCGGGCCAAGGCCGGCGGCCCGGGCGCCGATGCCCGGTTTCTCGACGCCAAGGTGAAGACGGCGACATTCTACATGCAGCATATCCTGCCCCAGGCGGCGGCGCATGCGGCCGCCATCGCCGCCGGGGCGGGGTCGGTGATGGCGCTGGACGCCGACGCCTTCTGAGATCCGGGGAATGGCCGTGACAGACCGTTTCGATAGCGAAACACTAGTGATCGCCAGCCACAACGCCGGCAAGATCGCCGAAATCCGCGCCCTGTTCGCCGGGCGCGTCGCCCGGCTGCCGTCCGCGGCCGATTTCGACCTGGCCGACCCGGAGGAGACGGGCACCAGCTTCGCCGAGAACGCGGCCCTGAAGGCCCGCTTCGTCGCCGGGGCGACGGGCGCACCGGCGCTGGCCGACGACAGCGGCCTGGCCGTGCATGCGCTGCGCGGCGCGCCCGGCATCCACACCGCGCGCTGGGCCGAACAGCCGGACGGACGCCGCGATTTCGCCGCCGGGATGCAGCGGGTCGAAGCGGCCCTGGCCGGGCAGGGCCACTGCGACCGGTCGGCGCATTTCGTCTGCGCCCTGTCCCTGGCCTGGCCCGACGGCCGCATCCATACGGTCGAGGGCGTGGTGCATGGCGTGCTGGCCTGGCCCCCGCGCGGTCAGCGCGGCTTCGGGTACGATCCGATGTTCATCCCCGTCGGGCATTCAGTGACCTTTGGCGAGATGGAACCGGATGCGAAACATTCCATCAGCCACCGGGCGGATGCCTTCCGGCAGATGATCCGTGATTGTTTCTGACGCGCAACGGAACCGGCACCAGCCCGGGCATCGCCGCGCGGCCTGGCCCCAGAATTGTTCCGATACCGTGACAACCGCAGCGGACCGTGGCTTCGCGCTGTATGTCCACTGGCCCTTCTGCCTGTCCAAGTGCCCCTATTGCGACTTCAACAGCCATGTGCGCGACCGGATCGACCAGCCGGCATGGCGTGACGCGCTGCTGGCGGAGCTGGATCATTTCGCATCCGAAACACAAGGGCGGCGCCTGACCTCCATCTTCTTCGGCGGCGGGACGCCGTCGCTGATGGCGCCCGGTACCGTCGCCGCGATCCTGGACCGGGCGGCCGCCCGCTGGGACCTGGACGGCAGCATCGAGGTGACGCTGGAAGGCAACCCCACATCGGTGGAGGGACAGCGGTTCGCCGGCTATCGTGCCGCCGGCGTCAATCGCGTTTCGCTGGGGGTGCAGGCGCTGAACGACGCGGATCTGCGCGTCCTCGGCCGCGGCCACACCGCCGAGGAGGCGATGGCCGCCCTGCGGCTGGCGGCCGCCACGTTCCCGCGCTACTCCTTCGACCTGATCTATGCCCGCCCCCGGCAAAGCGAAGCCGCCTGGCGGGCCGAACTTGGCCGCGCGCTGGGGCTGGCCGGCGGACATCTGTCCGTCTACCAGCTGACCATAGAGCCGGGCACCGCCTTCCATCCCCTGGCGGCGCGCGGCGACCTGGTCGTGCCCGACGACGACACGCAGGCCGCGCTCTACGAGGCGACGCAGGAGGTGCTGGATGCCGCCGGATTGCCGGCCTACGAGGTGTCCAACCACGCCCGGCCGGGCGAGGCCTGCCGCCACAACCTGACCTATTGGCGCTACGGCGACTATGTCGGCATCGGTCCCGGGGCCCATGGCCGCCTGACGCTGGACGGGCGCAAATGGGCGACGCGGACGCACCGCGCGCCGGAAGCCTGGCTGGACCGCGTGGCGCGCCGCGGCCATGGCGAGCATCCGCGCGAGTCGATCGACCCCGGCCTGCGCTGGCGCGAGATGCTGATGATGGGGCTGCGCCTGGCGGAAGGCGTCGACCTGGACAGCCTGGCGGCGGAAGGCGGCAACGCCATGGACCTGGACCCCGACGGCGTACGCCTGGGCAGGCTGATCGACGGCGGTTTCCTGGTGCGCCGGGGCCGGCGGCTGGCCGCGACGGCGCAGGGGCGGCTGCGCCTGAACGCCGTGATCGCCGCCCTGGCGGCCTGAGACGCCACCGCCTTGCCAGCACACCCGCGATCGTGCAATAGGAACACGAGAGGTTCGCGGAACCGCCCCTGGGAGACATCGATGAACGAGAGCATCGAGGAACTGTACGGCAAGGCTCAGGAATACCTTGAGAAAACGAAGGATCAGGAGCTGTACGACTACCTGCTCTCGCTTGCCTCGAAGCTCGAACAGTACGCCATGCTGAAGAACCAGTTCGGGTATTTCCTGATGCATGCGCAGGCGGTGGCACCGTACGACGCCCGCCCCCGCCATTTCCAGGAAGCCCTGGAGCGGGCCAAGAAGTTCCTCAAGGACGCAGAGTAAGGGTCAATGCCCGTCCGTCCGGACAGGGCAGCAACGCAGCCGACGGCACCGGCGGGACGTTCGGGCCGGCCGGTCTAGGCCCTGTCACCGAACCTTCCCCTGGCTGCCATCCGGCTGCAATCATCCATCCGTTATCAGCCAACGGCATGACCGGATGAACGAAGGGGAGGTTATCGATGAAACTTCGCATCGCGTTGGCCGCGGCGCCGGCCGCGCTTCTGGCGGCCGGGACGGCATCCGCCCAGACCCAGATCGACTGGTGGTTCGCGCATGCCGGCCGCCTGGGCGAAATCGTGCAAGAGATGGTGGCGAACTACAACGGCGGGCAGGACCAGTGTTCCGTCACCGCCACGTACAAGGGCACCTATCCCGAGACCCTGACCGCCGGTATCGCGGCCTTCCGCGCCGGCGAGCAGCCGGAGATCCTGCAGGTGTTCGAGGTCGGGACGGCGACGATGATGGCCGCCGAAGGCGCCATCTATCCCGTCTACCAGCTGATGGAAGACGTCGGCGCCGATTTCGATCCCGATGCCTATCTGTCGGCCGTGACCGGCTATTATACGACGACCGACGGCCGCATGCTGTCGCTGCCGTTCAACAGCTCCACCCCGGTGCTGTGGATCAACGACGACGCCTTCGCGGCAGCCGGCCTGGACCCTGCGAACCCGCCGGAAACCTGGCCCGAGGTCTTCGAGGCCGCGCGCGCCATCGCGGCGACGGATGCCTATGACTGCGGCCTGACCACCGCCTGGCAGTCCTGGATCCACCTGGAGAACCTGTCGGCCCGCCACGATGTCCCGTTCGCGACGCTGGACAACGGGTTCGGCGGCCTGGCGACCGAAGCCGTGTTCAACGGTCCCCTCCAGGTCCGGCATATCGATGCGCTGGGCGAGCTGGTGCAAGAGGGCGTGTTCTACTATGGCGGCCGCACCAACGAGGCGATGGCCCGCTTCCGCGCCGGCGAGTGCGGGATGGCCACCGAAAGCTCGGCCGGCTATGCCGGCATCAAGGCCGATGCGCAGTTCCCGTTCACGGTGGCGCCCCTGCCCTACTGGTCCGATGTGGAGGGCGCGCCGGTCAACACCATCATCGGCGGTGCCAGCCTTTGGGTGATGGCCGGTCACAGCGACGAGGAATACACCTGCGTCGCGGACTTCCTGAACTACCTCTCGCAACCGGATGTGCAGGCGACCTGGCACCAGACCACCGGCTATCTGCCGATCACGTCTGCCGCCTACGACCTGACGGGCGAACAGGGCTTCTATGACGAGAATCCGGGGACGGATATCGCCGTGCAGCAGATGACCGCCGGCACGCCGACGGCCAACTCCAAGGGCCTGCGGCTCGGCAACTTCGTGCAGATCCGGGGCGTCATCGACGAGGAGCTCGAGACGGTGTGGGCGGGCGAGTCGACCGCCCAGGAAGCACTGGACCGGGCGGTGGAACGGTCGAACGCGCTGCTGCGCGCCTTCGAACGCGCCAATCCCTGATCCGCAAGGCCGATGCGGGGCCACCCCATCGGCCGGCGAAGGTCCGCCCGCCCACGCGAGCGCGGCGGGCGGACCCCGCGCCCGGACCTGATGGCCCGATAGTCCGTCCATGAACAAGCGCGTCACCTTTCGCGGCCGGGTGCTGCCCTATGTTCTGGTGGCGCCGCAGCTGGCCATCACGGCCGTGTTCTTCCTGTGGCCGGCGGCCCAGGCGCTGGTGCAGTCGGTGACGCTGGAGGATGCGTTCGGTCTCAATACCCGGTTCGTCTGGTTTGAGAACTTCGAGATCCTGCTGGCCGACCCGCTCTACTACAAGTCCGTCCGCGTTACCGCGGTCTTCAGCATCCTGGTGACGGCCCTGGCGATGGGGCTGTCGCTGCTGCTGGCGGCGATGGCCGATCGGGTGATCCGTGCCGCGACGGCCTACAAGACGCTGCTGATCACGCCCTATGCCGTGGCCCCGGCCGTGGCCGGCGTGCTCTGGCTGTTCCTGTTCGCCCCCAATGTCGGCATCCTGGCCTATATGCTCGACGCCTTGGGCTATGACTGGAACTATCTTCTCAACGGCAGCCAGGCCATGGGCCTGGTCGTGGTCGCCGCGGCGTGGAAGCAGATCAGCTACAATTTCCTGTTCTTCCTGGCCGGCCTGCAGGCGATCCCGCGCAGCCTGATCGAAGCCGCCGCCATCGACGGCGCCGGGCCGGCCCGACGGTTCTGGACGATCATCTTCCCCCTGCTGTCGCCCACCACCTTCTTTCTGCTGGTGATCAACATCGTCTATGCGTTCTTCGAGACATTCGGGATCATCCATGCGGTCACGCATGGCGGCCCGTACAAGGCGACGGAAATCCTGGTCTACAAGGTGTATTTCGACGGCTTTCTCGGCCAGGATTTCGGCGGTTCGGCCGCCCAGTCGGTCATCCTGATGGGCATCGTCATCACCCTGACGGTGGTCCAGTTCCGCTTCATCGAACGCAGGGTCCACTATTGATGCCGCGCCGTGCGATCACCGCCGCACCTGCGGCCGGGGGGCGATGATGGTCGAGACCCGCCGCTGGTCCGCCCTCGTCAGCCATGCCGTCCTGGTGCTTGGCGTCCTGATCGTCGTCTTTCCGATCTATGTCGCCTTCGTCGCCTCGACCCACACCATCCAGGAGGTGATCCAGAGCCCGATGCCCCTGCTGCCGGGGTCCGAGCTGATCGCGAACTACCGTGCCGCGCTGGAGCGCGGGTCGGTGACGGTGGGATCGGCGACCGCAGGCACCATGCTGGTGAATTCGATGGTCATGGCGATGTCGATTGCCGTGGGCAAGATCGCCATCTCGCTGTTGTCGGCGTTCGCCATCGTCTATTTCCGCTTTCCGCTGCGCACGATGTGCTTCTGGACGATCTTCCTCACCCTGATGCTGCCGGTGGAGGTGCGCATCGTCCCGACCTACGAGGTCGTGGCCAATCTGGACATGCTGAACAGCTATGGCGGATTGACCGTCCCGCTGATCGCATCGGCCACCGCCACGTTCCTGTTCCGCCAGTTCTTCCTGACCGTCCCGGATGAGCTGACGGAGGCGGCGCGGATCGACGGGGCCGGGCCGCTGCGCTTCTTCTGGGATGTGCTGCTTCCCCTGTCGCGCACCAACATTGCCGCGCTGTTCGTCATCCTGTTCATCTATGGATGGAACCAATACCTGTGGCCGCTGCTGATCACCACCGACCCGGACATGGAAACGGTGATCATCGGCATCAACAAGATGATGAACGTCGGCGACGAACAGGCCGAATGGCCGATCATCATGGCGACGACCATCATGGCGCTGCTGCCGCCGGTGGCGGTGGTCGTGCTGATGCAGCGGGTCTTCGTCCGGGGACTTGTCGAGACCGAAAAGTGAGCCATGGCTACCGTCGACATCCGTAATGCACGCAAGACCTATCCGGGCCTGACGGTCGAGACCATCAAGGGCATCGACTGCGCCATCGCCGACGGCGAGTTCCTGGTCATGCTCGGCCCCTCGGGCTGCGGCAAGTCCACGCTTCTGCGCATGATCGCGGGGCTGGAGCGGGTGAGCGCCGGCGAAATCGCCATCGGTGGGCGCATCGTCAACGACCTGGAGCCGAAGGACCGGGACATCGCCATGGTGTTCCAGAACTATGCGCTCTACCCGCATATGAGTGTCTTCGACAACATGAGCTATGGCCTCAGGATTCGCCGGCTGGCCAAGGCGGAGATCAACCGCCGCGTGCGCGAGGCCGCCGCGATCCTGGAGCTGGGCGACTTCCTGCACCGCAAGCCGCGGGCGCTGTCCGGCGGCCAGCGCCAGCGCGTCGCCATGGGCCGGGCCATCGTGCGCGAGCCGGCGGTATTCCTGTTCGACGAGCCGCTGTCGAACCTGGACGCCAAGCTGCGCACCCAGATGCGGGTGGAGATCAAGCGCCTGCAACAGCGCCTGGGCACCACAAGCCTCTACGTCACCCACGACCAGGTCGAGGCGATGACGCTGGCCGACCGGCTGATGGTGATGAAGGACGGGGTGGCCGAGCAGGTGGGCACGCCGCTGGAGGTCTACCGCAACCCGGCGACCGTCTTCGTGGCCGGCTTCATCGGCTCACCCGCCATGAACTTCCTGCCCGGCCGGGTCATCGCCGACGGCACGGCGGTGGAACTGCCGGGCGGCACCCGGCTGAACGGGCATTTCCCCGCCATCCCTTCGGGCCAGTCGGTGACGGTCGGCATCCGTCCGGAGCATCTGGCACCGTCGGCGCCACCCGGCGACGGAACGGGGCGCGAGATCCGCATCGCGATCGATCTTGTCGAAGCCCTGGGCGCCGACACGATCGTCCATGGCCGCCTCGACGGCTCCCCGGACGACCGGCTGCTGGCGCGGCTGCCGGGTTCGGTCGACACCGCCCCGTCGGGGCAGATCACCCTGACGGCCGCGCCTGGCGCCCTTCACCTGTTCGACAGCCAGACGGGCCGATCGCTGACGGCCGCCCGCTGACGGCGGCCGACACGGCTGCACGGGCCGGTCGGTATCCTCCCCGCCCTACGGCGGGATGACGTCAGGCAGAGGCTGCCTGATGTCATCCGGCTGATTGAAGGAGAGCAAGATTCAGACATCAGGCCGATTCAGCCTGATGTCATCCGGCTCTAGCCGCAGGACTGGTAGTGCGCGCGGTTCTGCTGAACCGCCTGGCCAAGGAAGCTCTGCATCTCAGCAGCGGAGAATCCCGACGCCCGGTAGAAGCGGTCGCGGATCAGCTGGCAATACCGGCCGGCGCTGACCTGGTTCATCACCTGCGATTCGTTGTTGGAATACGACGTGGCGTAGGTGTCGAACAGGCGGTTCGGATTGCCGCCGCGATAGCGGGCCAGCAACGACGCCATGGTCTGCTGGGCGCTGCGGATCGTGCCGGCGTGGGTGGAGATGAAGTCCTGGTAGTGACCGAACACGTTCGGGTCGCTGTAGGCGCCATTGCAGGTCAGACCCACCAGCATCATCTGCGTCTTCAGCAGGATGAACTGATCGGCGCGAATCTCATCATCGCTGAGGCACGCCCCCTGCGGCAGCGGCTGGATCGCCTGCGGCAGGTCGGGGAACATCGCGTTGGCGGACTGGGCGGCAACGCTGGTCCCGGTGCGCGCCGTGGTCGTGCCGGCGCGTGACGCTACGCTCGAGCGATCGGTCTGGCAGGCGGCAACCACCAGAACGAGCGCGAGCCCGATGCAGAGACTTCGGATCATGGAAGGGTCCAACTCCTGAACGTGCGGGGACTGGCGGCAATCCCATAGCAAATCCGCAGGCCGAGTGCAGCCATCCCCGATGGGCCTAAGGGCGAAAGCCAGAAAGCAACTTCAACGCATTGGTCATACACATATTCCCGATCATCGGCCGCGGCGACACCCATAACCCCGGTGGGTGCCTTGCGTGCCTTCATCGAGCCCCAAAGGGAGCATCCAATGATGGCGCGACTTGGGCGGCCCGATCCCGCGATCCGGCCAGCCTGCGGCACGGCGCCGACTATTGGCCGACGACGGGGCAAGGAGCTATCATGAATTCACAAGATCGCCAATCGGGGAGATGCTCCGTGCAAATACGGATGGCGCGTCGCCCATTCCTGGGCATCCTGGCCGCCTTTGCGGCGACGGCAGGCTTCGGGCGGGCGCAGGCCCAGGTCAGCCTCTATCAGCAGAACGAATTGATCGAGGCGGCGCGGGACAACGACGGCGACGAAGTCGCCGCGCTGTTGTCGCGGGGTATCCGGCCCAATGCCACCGACACGCGCCGGCGGACGCCGTTGATTCTCGCGGTCGGCCACCGCAACCAGGCGATGGTGGACGCCCTGCTGGCCTATGGCGCCCGCACCCAGGCGATCGACGACGCCGGCAACACCGCGCTGTACTACGCAGCGGAAAGCGGTCACTACGGCATCGTCAACAGCCTGGTGGAGGCAGGGGCGCCGGTGGACACCCGCAACCAGAGCGGCCGCACGCCGCTGATGGCCGCCGCGCGCGAGGGCCACCACCGCGTCGTGCAACGCCTGCTGGATGCCGGTGCGAACCCGTCGCTGGCCGACTATACCGGCCGCACCGCCGCCATGTGGGCGGAGAATTCCCGCTCGCCCCAGACCATCAACCTGCTGCGCACCGCCGAAGGCTCATAGCGCCTGACCGTCGGTCCGACGCCGCAAGCGGTGCGTCCCGATTGCGCCAAAGGGCGTGCGGCGGCTCAACCGGCGCTGCCGCACGGGCCCGGCGGGCGGGCAGGCTTCACGGCAGGGCCTGGCGCAGGATGTCGGCGTGCGAGTTGGTGTAGAGCCCGGCCCGGATCGCTTCCGGCGTCGCCCCGGCCGCGTAGTATTGCTGGTTCCACTCCTCCAGGTTGCTCATGACCATGCCCTCCAGGGCAGCGCCGACGAACAGACCGGAATTGTATGAGAACGCGTACATGTCGGCATTGCGGTCCAGCGCCGTGCCCGCCTCCAGCCCCGCGCCGTAGTTGGCGATGGCGGCATTGACGTCGGCGCCCAGCGTGAACTCGTCCGACAGCATGGCGTTGACGCCTTCGTCGGTCATGACGGTCAGCACGACCTCGGAGATCTGGCCGCCGATCTGCAGGCCGATGGACCCGCTGGCGACGGAAATGAAGGTCGGATACCCCCAGCTGCCGTCGGGCTGGCGCAGCAGCATCACGCCGGACCCGCCCTCGCCGCCGAGAACGAAGCCCCCGCGGACCAGTTCCGGGATGATCATCACGCCGCGGGCGTTCTGGATGTAGGCGCGCAGCTGCGGGTAGTCGCCGCCGTCGACAAGCCGCAGGACCGTCAACCGGGCCTGTTCGATCAGCTCCTCCTGCGATGTCAGGGCGTGGGACGGCTGGACGAAGCCCAGGCTGCCGACCATGACGGCGGCAAGCAGGGCTAGGGTGCGCATGATCGGCATCTGCAACTCCCAAAATCGGTGGCGGCACGCGGCATGCGCCGGTTGCATGCATTGCGCCCGGACTACCCCTCCCGTTGCGTTAGATCCCAAGGAAACGCGGCGGAATCAGGGCGCAGGCGGGCGGTTGATCGCGATCACCCGCCACAGGGGCACGCCGTTGCCTGTATCGATGTAGTCGATCCGGGTGATCGACAGGTTGTCGATGGAAAACCTGAGGGCGGTTTCCGCCGACAGGTCGAGCGCCAGGGCGATGGCGGCACGAATGACGCCGCCATGCGTCACTGCGACCACGTCGCGGTTGGCATGCTGGCGCGACAGCCGCACCAGCGTCGGGTGCACCCGGCCCATCAGCTCCAGGAAGCTCTCGCCCCCCGGCGGCCGCAGCACCCCGGGACACAGCCAGAACGGATGGCGTCCCCCCTGTGCGGCATAGGCGTCCTGGGGCGACCGGCCCTGCCATTCGCCGAAACACTGTTCGACCAGGTCCGGCTCCGACGACGGAACCTCCACCCGTCCCTGTGCCGACAGGATCGAATCGGCGGTCTGGCGGGTCCGCTGCAATGTGCTGATGACCCAGACCGGGTCGGCCGGCAGCGCACGCGCCAAGGCGGCGAAGGCCGGCGTATTGCTGGTATCGGCCAGGGGGTCCGTCTGGCCGTAGATATGGCCCTTGGGGTTGGGAACCGGCGCGTGGCGGATATGCCACCAGCGGGTGATGGCGGCGGTGGGTTCGGGCGAGAAAACCAAGGCCAACCTCGACGGTTGCGGGACACCAGGTCAGGCCCAGGCCGCCAGCACCACCAGCACGGCAAGATCCGACAGCTGCTGGGACGCCCCGAGAACGTCCCCCGTATACCCGCCGATGCTGCGCCAGGCAACCAGCCCCATGCCGGCCGCGGCCGCCAGGGCCCCGGCCAGCGCCGCGGCCGCGCCGCCCGCCGGCACCAGCACGAATGCCAGGATCGCCGCCATGCCCAGGGCACAGGCGGCCCGTGCCGCGCCCGGCCGGCCCACCTGGCGGGCCAGGCCGTCGCTGCGGGCCGGCGGCAAGAGGACGACCAGGCACGGCAGCAGCGACCGGGACACCGCCGCCGCGACCACCAGCGCCGCCGCCGCCCGGGCCGGCGTGCCCAGCTGGTCCAGCGCCGCCACCCGCCCGGCCACCACCAGGACCAGGGCCAGGGTGCCGAAGGTGCCCAGCCGGCTGTCGCGCATGATGGCCAGCCGGCCGGCCCGGTCCTTGCCGCCGCCGATGCCGTCGGCAACATCGGCCAGCCCGTCTTCGTGCAGCGCCCCGGTGATCACGGCCGTCACCGCCACGGCGGCCAGGGCCGCCAGCATGGCCGACAGGCCGACGGCGCTGGCGGCGGCATAGGCACCGGCCGCCAGCAATCCGACCAGCGCGCCGACGATAGCGAACGCGCCATAGGCGCGGGCCGACAGGTCGGGCGGCCACGGCCACCGCCATCGAATCGGCAGGCGCGTCAGGAACAGCGCCGCGGCAAGCACCTCTTCCCCCCGGCGCCGCAACATCGTCCGGACCGCCGCGAGCGGACCGGTCATGGGCCGCGCACCCGCCGGCACGGCCATCGCCCGCCGGCCCGTCGCGATGCCTTTGACGTGCCCGGCCTGCGCTGGCAGGGTCTCGCCATCATCCTGATCCCCAAACAATGCACGGGCGGACCATGAACGACCCCAAGCCGGCAGTCACGCTTGACGAAATCCGCGACCTGGTCCGCCATCTGCCCGGCCCCGACCTGGAGGCCGGGACGGCCGTGCGCCTGCGCGACCGGCAGCTGACCAAGCCGCCCGGCGCACTCGGCCGGCTGGAGGATATCGCCCACTGGATGGCGATCTGGCAGGGGCGGCATCCGCCGCAGCTGCGCCACCCCCGGGTCGCCGTGTTCGCCGGCAATCACGGCGTCGCCGCGGCACGCCCGGTGTCGGCCTTCCCGGTGTCGGTGACGGCGCAGATGATCGCCAATTTCCAGGCCGGCGGGGCCGCGGTCAACCAGCTCTGCCGCATCGCCGACAGCGACCTGCGCGTCTACGAGATGGACCTGGACCACCCGACCGCGGACTTCACCACCGGCCCGGCCATGGACGAAGACGCCTGCGCCCGCGCCATCGCCTATGGGATGATGACGGTGGAACCGGGCCTGCACCTGGTCTGCCTGGGCGAGATGGGCATCGGCAACACGACCTCCGGCGCGGCCCTGTGCACCGCCCTGTACGGCGGCAGCGCCGTCGACTGGGTCGGCCCGGGAACCGGCGTCGACAGCGCAGGGCTGGCCGCCAAGGCCGCCGCAGTGACCGACGCGATCGCCGCCAACCGCCCCGCCCTCAACGACCCGCTGGAAGTCCTGCGCTGCCTGGGTGGGATGGAGCTGGCGGCCATCGTCGGCGCCATCATCGCCGCACGGATGGCGCGCGCACCGGTGCTGCTGGACGGCTTCACCTGCACGGCCGCAGCGGCCGTGCTGCATGCGCTGGATCCCCGGGCGCTGGAACACTGCCTGGTCGCCCATGTCTCGGCCGAGCCCGGCCATCGCCGCCTGCTGGAGCGGCTGGGCCACCGGCCGCTCCTGGACCTGGGCATGCGGCTGGGCGAGGCCTCGGGCGCGGCGCTGGCCATCCCCATCATCAAGGCGGCCGTCGCCTGCCATGCCGACATGGCCACCTTCGCCGAGGCCGGCGTCAGCGACAAGGCCGACTGACCGCAGCGCCGCAACCGGCGGACGTCAGTCCGCCATGGCATGCAGGTCGGGGGGCAGCCGCACCGACAGCAGGCTTCCCGTTGGGAAGTCCGCCGCAGGCGCCGGCGGCGCCAGGAAATATCCCTGGGCCAGGTCGCAATGGCGCGACCGCAGGAAGGCCAGCTGCTCCGGCGTCTCCACCCCCTCGGCCACCACCCTGAGGCCCAGCCCGTGGGCCATGGCGACGATGGCTTCGATCAGCTTGCGGTCGTCGGGGTTGCGGGGCACGTCGCGCACGAAGGACCGGTCGATCTTCAGGGCGTTGAACCGGTAGCGCTTCAGATAGCCCAGCGCGGAATAGCCGGTGCCGAAATCGTCGATCGCCAGCCGCACGCCCATTTCCTGAAGCTTGCGCAGCTGCTGGGCCACATCCGCCGTCTCGTCCAGCAGCAGGTTTTCCGTAACCTCCAGCTCCAGGTTGTTGGCGGGCAGGCCGGTATCGGCCAGCACGCGCTCGATCACCGCGGCCACGGTGCCCTGGGCGAACTGGCGGGACGACACGTTGACCGAGATGGCGGCCAGCGCCATGCCCTGCTCGCGCCAGGCCTGACCCTGCCGGCACGCCTCGCGCAGCGCCCATTCGCCGATGCGCAGGATCAGTCCGGTTTCTTCCGCAAGCGGGATGAACTGGGTCGGCGGGATCTCCCCCACCTCGTCGTTGCGCCAGCGCAGCAGCGCTTCGGCACCATGGACACGCCCGCTGCCGGTCTCGACGATGGGCTGGTAGTACAGGGACAGCTCGCCCCGGTCCAACGCGCGGCGCAGCCGGCTTTCCAGCTGGATCCGCTCGCTGACCGCGGCGTTCAGCTCCGGCGTGAAGAACTGGAAGCTGTTGCGGCCGGATTCCTTGGCGCGCTGCATGGCCGCTGCGGCATTGCGGATCATCGCCTGCGGGCTGTTGCCGTCCAGCGGGAAGATGGTGATGCCGACGCTGGCCGTGGCGAACACTTCGCGGGCCTGGACGAAGAAGGGGGACGAGAAGCTGTCGAGGATGCGCTTGGCCACCACTTCCGCCCGTACGGGGTCGCTGAGCGCCGGAAGGATGATCAGGAAGTCGTCGCTGCCCATCCGCGCGACCGTATCGCCCTCGCGCAGGCATTCGCCCAGCCTGAGGGCCGCCTGTTTCAGCAGCGTGTCGCCGGACTCGTGCCCGAAGGTGTCGTTGATGGCCTGGAAGTTGTCCAGGTCGACCATCAGCAGCGCCAGTTTCTGGCCCAGCCGGTGGCATTGCCCGATCGCCCCTTCCAGGCGATCCAGCGCCAGCATGCGGTTGGGCAGCTGCGTCAGCTCGTCATAGGTGGCCTGGCGCCGCTGCTGGTCCTCCAGCTCCTTGCGCTGGGTGACATCCTCGCGCACCTGCAGGACGTGGGTGATGCGGCCGTCGGCGGCACGGATCGGTGCGATCAGCGCGTATTCCCAGAACAGGGCGCCGTCCTTGGTGCGGCTGTGCACCTCGCCCCGCCATTCGCGCCCCGCCAGGACCGCCGACCACAGCTCCTGCGAGGCCTGCTTGGTCATATAGCCGCTGGTCAGCACTTCCAGTCCCTTGCCCAGCACCTCGTGCGGGCGGTATCCGGTGATGGCGACGAAGGTGCTGTTGACGTATTCGATGCGCCCCGCCAGGTCGGCGATGATGACCGAGGCCGGGCTTTGTTCCACCGCCTGGGACAGCTTGTGCAGGTTCTCTTCCGCCCGGCGGCGGTCGGTCACGTCCTGGACGATCTCGAAATGCAGCTCCTTGCCGTTGCCGAAGGGGATGGGTGTGGAGCGGACCTCCACATCGCGGATCTCCCCATCGGCCAGGCGGTGGCGCTCGGACCTGACCATGCGCCCGGGCTCGGGCGCGCGCGCCATCTCCTGGCGCAGTTCGTCCAGCGGCACGGTCGTCAGGTCCAGGGCCGTCCGGTTCAGGAATTCCTGGCGGGTATAGCCGTAGAAGGCTTCCGCCGCCTGGTTGACGTCCATGATGCGCAGGCTGGCCGGATCGACCAGATACATGATCGCGGCGTGCTGGGTGAACATGGCGCGGAACTTGCGCACGTTTTCCGCCAGCTCGATCTCGGACCGCTTCTGCACGGTGATATCGGACAGCAGCGTGATGAACCCGCCTTCGGGCATCGGATCGCGGCTGAATTCCAGCCAGCGGCCGTTCGCCCGGCGGCGGACCCAGCGGGCCATCTCGCCTTCCTCGATGCGCTGCAGACGCGGCGGCCAGGCCTCGTCCCAGTCGACCTCCCCGAACTCGCCGTTGTCGGCCTGCCAATGCACGATGTCTTCGTAGAGCGTACCCGGCTGGGTCAGCGCCTCCGGCAGGTCCAAGAGCGACCGGTAGCGGTCGTTGCACAGCAGCAGGCTGCGGTCGGCGTCGAACACGGCCAGCCCTTGGCGCATGCGCTGCACGACCGTGGTCAGCAGCACCGTCTGGCGCAGGCTTTCCGCGGTCCTCAGGGCCAGCCGCTCCTCCGCGCTGCGGCGCACAAGGTTTTCGTCCCTGAGGGCGGTGTTGACGGCGGACAGCTCCTTCGTCCGCTCCTCCACCCGCTGTTCCAGCGTCTCCTGCGTTTCCTGCAGCGTGGCGACGCGCAGGCCCCGGGCACGGTCCTGCCGCCACACGGAAAAGAACAGGATCGCCAGCACCAGCGTGGTCACGAGGGTGGCCACCGTCTCGCGCGCCAGCTCATCGCCGACGCGGGCGTGCTCCAGCACCTCCGATCGCGGCGTCATGATGGAGATGGTCCAGGCCGCATCCCCCAGATCCAGCGACGACCACGCCGCAACCAGCAGGTCCCCGCCCGCGGGGTCGGCGATGGTGCCGATGCCTTCCGCAGCGCTGACATCCGCGACTTCGCGGGCCGCCTCCGGCCGTTCGATCGGCCACGGGAAGTCCGCCGGCGCCAGGCTGGCCTGGGCCCTGCCGTCGTCGGCCGTCTGCACGCGGCGCCATTCGCCCTGCACCCGATCGTGCCGGTACAGCTGGGCATGGCCGCTGTCGAGCAGCTGCATGGGGGCGATGAACAGCCGTGCAGCCTCGTCGGCCGCCCTGTCCGCGGAATCCCCGTCGCGCAGCGTCTCGCCAGTCACCCAGGCGCGGACGGATTCCGCCGCGTCGCGCGCCATCTGCAACTGCACCTGCTGCCAGCTCTCGACGGCAGCGGCGGTCCGCTGGCGATCATGCTCGACGACCGTGAACCAGAGATACCCTGCAACCACAACAAAGCCGGCCAGCAGCATCGCGGCCAGCCGCAGCCGGCCCGCGCCGTAGCCGCGCGATCGTATCATCTCACCCAGAATGGGCAGGGTCCCCCTGCGTCACGGTCACTTACCCCAGGACAACAGTTGAAAAGCTAAAGCCAATCCATCGAACCTGTCGCATCTTCATTCGTATTGGTTCAGCAGGGCGCCACGCCGACGCGCGTCATGGAAGGCCCACAGAAACGTCGAGCCCGCGATCACCATGTACAACCCGTTCAGACCCAGGGCCGCTGCGAAGTGGCGGAACGGGAAGCCATGGCCGAAAAGGACGGCCCGCATGCCTTCAAAGACGTGCGCCGGCGGCAGCGCCAGTGCCAGCCACTGAACCGGCCCCGGCAGCACTTCCAACGGATAGTAAATGCAGCTGACCGGCGCGAGAAGGAATACCAGCAGCCACGCCATGCTTTCTGCCCCCAGGCCGAAGCGCAGGATCACGGAAATCACGATCAGCGCGATCCACCAGCCCGACAGAAGCAGGTTGGCGAAGAACGCCAGCAGCGGCGCGCCGAGCGTGAAGACGCTGTAGCCGAACAGGGGCAGCGCCAGCAGGGCCGCCGGCACCACACCGATCAACGTGCGGATCAGGCTCATCGACATCATCGCCACCACCCATTCCGACGGCCTGAGGGGGCTGACGAACAGCTGGCCCATATTGCGGCTCCACACCTCCTCCAGGAACGACAGCGACAGGCCCAACTGGCTGCGGAACAGCACGTCCCACAGCAGGACCGCGGCGATCAGCACCCCGGCCGCCTGGGCGACCCAGCTGCTGTCGGTTTGCAGGTGGCGCGTGATCAGCCCCCACACGATCATCTGGACCGTCGGCCAGTACGCCAGTTCCAGGATGCGCGGCCACGAACCCCTGAGCAGGAACCAGTACCTGAGGATCATGGCCCCGACCCGGTGCAGGGAAAACGGCAGGCCCGGGGCCGCCGGCATGGCCACCCGGCCTTCGTCGATCTTGCGTCGCGCGTCCATGGACCGCCCCTCCGCCAGGCGTCAGCCTGCAACGGCCCGGTCTGACCGGGCGATCTGCAAGAACACCTCTTCCAGCGTCTGACGGCCGTACCGGGCGATCAGGCCGGCCGGCGCACCCTGGTCGACGATGCGCCCCCCCTTCATCATCAGCACGTCGTCGCACAGGCGCTCGACCTCCGACATGTTGTGGCTGGCCAGGACGATCGTCGCCCCGCGCCGCGCCCGGTAGGCTTCCAGGTAGGCGCGCATGCCGTCGGCCGTATCGGGGTCCAGCGATGCCGTCGGCTCGTCCAGCAGCAGCAAGTCCGGATCGTTGATCAGCGCCTTGGCCAGC
The DNA here is from genome assembly GCA_020638595.1 of Rhodospirillaceae bacterium. Lineage (GTDB taxonomy): Bacteria > Pseudomonadota > Alphaproteobacteria > DSM-16000 > Inquilinaceae > JACKIG01. The sequence continues at coordinate 70,708 of JACKIG010000015.1, forward strand.
GCCACCCGGGTCTTCTGGCCCGCCGAGAGGCGCCCGGTCGGCCGTTTCAGGAAGGCCGCCAGGTCCAGTTCCTCCGCCAGCCGGGCGATGCGGCGGCGGGCGTCGGCCACGCCGTACAGCCTGGCGTAGACCAGCAGGTTCTCCCGCACCGTCAGCCGGTGCGGCAGGTCGACATAGGGACTGGAGAAGTTCATGCGGGCCAGGGCCAGGTGGCGATGCGTGCGCATGTTGCAGCCCAGCACATCGATCGTCCCGCTGCTGGGCAGCAGCAAGCCCAGCATCATCGACAGCGTCGTCGTCTTGCCCGCCCCGTTGGCCCCCAGCAGGGCCACGGTCGTGCCCCGGGCGATGGCGAACGACAGGCCCTGCACGGCGACGACATCGCCGAAGCGCTTGGTCAGCTCACTGGCACGGACCGCCGGTCCGCCGGCATCGATCTCGCTGGCACCCATGGGCGACACTATGATGGCGCCCCATCTTCAGGGCCAGGGCCGTCGATCCCCGTCGCCGTACGGACGGGCCGGACGGCAGCCGCTTCGCCGGCGGGGAGGATGCAATGGCAACGGCCGACGCCGTCGCTGCGGACCTGCGTACCACCGCACGCGTCCGCCTGCGCACGCTGACCACGGTGCGCTGGGTGGCCATCCTGGGGCAGATCATCGCCCTGGCCATCGTCACCTATGGCCTGGGATACCAGGTGCCCCTGCTGCCGGCATCGATCGTCGTCGGGGCGTCGGTGCTGCTGAACATCGCCGCCATCGTCCAGGGCCGCAGCCTGGCGCGGCTGGGCGACCGGGATGCGGCCCTGTACCTGGGCTATGACCTGGTCCAGCTGACCGTGCTGCTGTTTCTGACCGGCGGGCTGGAGAATCCGTTCGCGGTGCTGCTGCTGGCGCCCCTGACGGTGGCCGCCAGCACGCTGGAACGCCGGCCGACGCTGGTCGTATCGGCCTTGACGCTGGGCTGCATCCTGCTGCTGGCGGTGTGGCACTATCCGCTGCCGCCCAGCCCGGACGGGCATGTGGAGCTTCCGCCCATCTACAACCTGGGTGTGTGGTTCGCCCTGACCCTGGCCTCGCTGGTGGTGTCCGGCTATGTCTGGCAGGTGGCGGAGGAAGCGCGCCGGATGGGCGAGGCACTGGCCGCCATCCAGACGACGCTTGCGCGCGAGCAGCGGCTGTCGGCGCTGGGCGGGCTGGCCGCGGCGGCGGCACACGAGCTGGGAACACCCTTGGGAACGATCTCGCTGGTGGCGGGCGAGCTTGCCCGCGACCTGCCGCCGGACAGTCCCATCCGCGAGGATGTCGACCTGCTGGTCCAGGAAGCCCACCGGTGCCGGGATATCCTGGCGGAGCTGGCGCGCCGGCCGGAAACCGGCGGCGGCGACCCCTATGAGCTCCTGACGCTGCGGGCGCTGGTGGAGGCGGCGGCCGACCGCTACCGCAGCGCCGATGTCGAACTGGACATCACGCTCGTGGCCGAGGACGGCTCGGCCCAGCCGATAATCCGAAGAACCCCGGAACTTTTGCACGGTCTCGGCAATCTTCTCCACAACGCGCTGAGATTCGCCGACAGGCGTGTCAGCGTCCGCGCCGGCTGGAACAGCGGCGACGTGACGGTGACGATCATCGACGACGGTCCCGGCTTTCCGCCGGCCCTTCTGCCGGATCTCGGGGAACCCTATCTGTTCGGACGGGAGCAGGACGAGGGAGGGCAACACCACATGGGCCTGGGCCTGTTCATCGCCAAGACGCTGTTGGAGCGGGGCGGTGCCGCACTATCCTTCAGTAATACGCGAAGCGGGGGCGCTCAGGTTGTCGTGCGGTGGGACAGGCATATGTTCCACGAGAAAGGGAGTCCGCCATGAACATGATGCATGCGGAGGAGACACGGGCCCTGCCGGCGCGTGACGCCCAGCGTAGCCTGTTGATTGTGGATGACGATGCCGCCTTCCGGACGCGCCTGGCGCGCGCGATGGAACGGCGCGGGTTCGAAGTGGTCACTGCCGGCAGCGTTGCCGAAGCCGCGGACCTGGCACGCCAGGTGGCCCCGGCGTTCGCCGTCCTGGACCTGCGCCTGGCCGACGGCAACGGCCTGGACGTTGTGCCCGTGGTGTCGGAAGCCCGCCCCGGGGCGCGCGTGGTCATGCTGACCGGCTACGGCAACATCGCCACGGCCGTGGCCGCCGTGAAGGCGGGCGCCGTCGACTACCTGCCGAAGCCGGCCGACGCCGACCAGGTCGAAGCCGCCCTGCTGGCCGAGATGGACCGCGCCCTGCCGCCGCCGCCGGACAATCCCATGTCCGCCGACCGCGTGCGGTGGGAACATATCCAGCGCGTCTACGAGCAATGCGACCGCAACGTGTCGGAGACGGCGCGACGACTGCGCATGCATCGCCGTACGTTGCAGCGCATCCTGAACAAGCACGCGCCGCGGGGGTAGGCACCGTCGGCGCCGCGCCGGCCGGGCGTCGATCCCGGCCGCCGGCGGCGGCGTTGCGGGTGCTACGCGCGCAACGCGTCGCCCGACTGACGAACGACCTCCGCGACCTGCAACAGCTGCTTGGCCAGCGGGCTCGTCTTGCGCCAGATCATGCCGACCGTGCGTGACGGCCGGGGGCTGTTGAAGCGCGCGACGGACACCGATGCACAGCGTGTCTCCACGCCCACCGCCATTTCCGGGATCAGCGTGACGCCGATGCCGACACCGACCATCTGAACCAGCGTGGCCAGGGAACTGCCGTCAAGCAGCTCGCGCGGGCGCGCCGAATGGATATCGCAGTACGACAGCGCCTGTTCGCGAAAGCAGTGCCCCTCTTCCAGCAGCAGCAGCCGCATGCCGCGCAGCGTCTCGCGGTCGGGTACCGGCTTGCCCTCGTCCTCGCCGGGCCGGATCAGCACGAAATCCTCCGCGAACAGCGCCACCTCGCACAGGAACGGTTCGGATACCGGCAGGGCGACGATGGCCGCATCGATCCGGCCGTCCGCCAGTTCCTGCACCAGTTTCGACGTCAAGGTCTCGCGTACATGGATTTCCAGGCCGTCATACAGGCGGTTGAGGTTGCCGATGACGGCGGGCAGCAGGTAGGGCGCGATGGTCGGGATCACGCCCAGACGCAGCCGGCCCACCAGCCGGCCGCGTGAGGCGCGGGCCAGGTCCGTCAGTTCGTCCACCGACCGCAGGATGGTGCGCACGCGTAGCGCGAACTCCTCCCCGAAGGCGGTCAGCCGGACCTGACGGGCGCTTCTTTCGAACAGCTCTGTATCCAGCAGTTCCTCCAGCTCCTTGATCTGCATCGACAAGGCCGGCTGCGAGATCGCGCAGGCGTCGGCCGCACGCCCGAAATGCCCGTGCCGTGCCAGCGCCTCGAAATAGCGAAGCTGCTTCAGTGTCAGGTTGGTCATAAGCCGTGCTTATCATTGCAATCAGGTAATGTGAATTAAAATTATGGGTTGGTTCCGATAGAGTCCCGGATGTGAGGATGAGCAGCCGCCGATATCGATAACCGCCTTACGTCATCGCCGCTGATGGCGGGCACCGACCACGGACGAACCGACTATTCGAAAATGGTTGCACCAGGCCAGGCTACTTGTCCGCAGGGTAGCTCGAACGAACGCAAGGATTACTGGAGAGGAAAAATGGACGATAAAAGTGTCGAAAAATGTCCGGTCTTACACGCACACCCTGCCACGGGGGGGACGTCGAACCGGGACTGGTGGCCCAATCAGCTGAGCCTGAAGGTGCTGCACCAGAACCCGCCGGCCGGCAATCCCATGCACGAGGGGTTCAACTACGCCGAGGCGTTCAAGACGCTCGACCTCAAGGCGGTCAAGGACGACCTCTATGCCCTGATGACGCAGTCCCAGGACTGGTGGCCGGCCGACTACGGTCACTATGGCGGGCTGTTCATCCGGATGGCGTGGCACAGCGCCGGCACCTACCGCACCGGCGACGGCCGCGGCGGTGCCGGATCCGGGTCGCAGCGCTTCGCGCCCCTCAACAGCTGGCCGGACAATGCCAACCTCGACAAGGCCCGCCGCCTGCTGTGGCCGATCAAGAAGAAGTACGGCAACAAGATCTCCTGGGCCGATCTGCTGGTCCTGGCCGGCAACTGCGCGCTGGAATCGATGGGGTTCAAGACCTTCGGCTTCGCCGGGGGCCGCGAGGACATCTGGGAGCCCGAGGAAGACATCTACTGGGGCACCGAGACCGAATGGCTGGGCGACAAGCGCTACAGCGGGGAGCGTGACCTGGAGAACCCGCTGGCCGCCGTCCAGATGGGCCTGATCTACGTGAACCCCGAAGGGCCGAACAGCAACCCGGACCCGGTGGCGTCGGGCCGCGACATCCGCGAAACCTTCGCCCGGATGGCCATGGACGACGAGGAGACGGTGGCGCTGACCGCCGGCGGGCACACCTTCGGCAAGTGCCACGGCGCCGGCGACGCAGCCCAGGTGGGGCCCGAACCCGAAGGCGCCCGCATCAACGACCAGGGCCTCGGCTGGCTCAGCAGCCATGGCTGCGGCAAGGGCGACGACACGATCACCAGCGGCATCGAAGGGGCCTGGACGCCGAACCCGACCAAGTGGGACATGGGCTATTTCGACATGCTGTTCGGCTACGACTGGGAGCTGACGAAGAGCCCCGCCGGCGCCTGGCAGTGGCGGCCGAAGGACGTGGCCGAGAAGGACCTGGCACCGGCCGCCCACGATCCGTCGAAGCGGGTCACGACCATCATGACCACCGCGGACATGGCGATGCGGATGGACCCGATCTACGAACCGATCTCGCGCCGCTTCCACCAGAACCCGGAGCTGTTCGCCGACGCGTTCGCCCGTGCGTGGTTCAAGCTGACCCACCGCGACATGGGACCGAAGTCCCGCTATCTCGGCCCCGAGGTACCGCAGGAAGACCTGCTGTGGCAGGATCCCGTCCCCGCGGTCGACCATGTGCTGGTCGATGCCGGCGACATCGCCGTGCTGAAGGCGAAGATCCTGGCGTCGGGCCTGTCCACTGCCGAGCTGGTCTCGACCGCCTGGGCTTCGGCCTCGACCTTCCGCGGATCGGACAAGCGCGGCGGGGCCAACGGCGCACGCATCCGCCTGGCACCGCAGAAGGACTGGACGGTCAACCAGCCGGGGCAGCTGGCCAAGGTGCTTCAGACGCTTGAGAGCATCCAGGCCGCGTTCAACGCCGCCCAGACCGGCGGCAAGAAGGTGTCGCTGGCCGACCTGATCGTCCTGGGCGGGTGCGCCGCGGTCGAGCAGGCGGCGAAGGCCGCCGGCCACCCGGTGGAGGTCCCCTTCGTTCCGGGCCGCACCGACGCGTCGCAGGAGCAGACGGACGTGGAGGCGTTCGCCGTGCTGGAGCCGGCGTCGGACGGCTTCCGCAACTACCAGAAGGCCCAGTACACGGCGTCGCCGGAGGAACTGCTGGTCGACAAGGCACAACTGCTGACGCTGACGGCACCGGAGATGACGGCACTGATCGGCGGCATGCGGGTGCTGGATGTCAATGTCGGCGGGTCCCGGCATGGCGTCTTCACCAGCCGGCCGGGCCTGTTGACCAACGACTTCTTCGTCAACGTGCTCGACATGGCCACGGCGTGGACGCCGATCGCCGACGCGGAAGGCGAGGACCTGTTCGAGGGCCGTGACCGCGCGACCGGCGCGGTGAAGTGGACCGCCACGCGTGTCGATCTCGTGTTCTCGTCGCACTCGCAATTGCGTGCCCTCGCCGAGGTCTACGCATGCGACGACAACCGGGACACGTTCGTGCGCGATTTCGTGGCGGCGTGGACCAAGGTGATGAACGCGGATCGCTTCGACATCGCCTGATCCCGACGGGCGGATGTTCGGGCGTGGCCGAAACCGGCGGCGCCCGGACGTCGGGCCGGCAGCGGACCCCACCGGTCGGCCGCCCTGCAAGGGGCGGCCAATACCGGGTGGCCGGGGCGGCGTTTCAGGTCACGATGGAACGCCGCCCTGGCCGGCGGCCGCCCGCGGGCAATCCGCGGCGATCGGGCCGTCCGTCGGTCCCCTGCCGCCGCGGTATCAGCGTCGGCTTGGCGGCAGCCCGTTCTCGAAGCAGAAATACAGCTTCTGGAAGCCCGCACGCAGCGATCGGGCGTCCGCCTGCACCGCCTCCGGCGCCTCGCCCCGGACCACGATCCGGGCGATCAGCTCGGCGATCGTCTCCATCTCCGGTTCCGCCATGCCCAGGCGCGTCACCTCGATCGTTCCCATGCGGATCCCGCCGGGATAGTCCCAGTCCCCGGGCCTATCGTCGGGGATCAGGTTCTTGTTGACGATGATGTCGGCGCGTTCCAGCGCCTGGGCGACGCCGAGCCCGCGGCCGAAGGCGCGCACATCGCCGATGGCCTGATGGGTCTGGGTGAAGCCCTTGTGGGCGCCCAGCATCGGCACGCCGCGCGCGTGCAGGGCCGCGGCCAGCGCCCGGGCATTGCGGACGATCTGCGCCATGAACGCCTCGCCATAGGCGATGGCCTCCGCCGCCGCCAGCGCCAGCGCGGCGACGCGGTTGACCTGGTGGGTAGCCGCCCAGACCGGAAAGACGGCGGTGGTCAGGGCTTGCGTGATCTCCGGGTCGTCCCACACCATGATGCCGGACTGCGGGCCGGAAAAGGTCTTGCCGGCGGAACCGGTGATGACGTCGGCCCCCTCCGCCAGCGGGTCCTGCAGCTGCCGGCCGCCGATCAGGCCCAGCTGGTGGGCACCGTCGTAGTAGAGGCGCCCGCCCCAGTCGGCGATCACCTGCTTCATCTCCGCCACCGGCTGGGCGAACAGCGTCATCGACAGGCCCAGCGCCACCAGCTTCGGGCGGACCAGCGGGGCGGCGGTACGGAAGGCGTCGATATCCACCACCAGTTCGTGCGGATCGATCGGGATGTCGGTGATCTTGCGGCCCATGGCGCCCGCCGGGCCGTCGATGCGGTTGGACGAATGGCCGCCCACCGGCTGGGCCGCCGACATGATGACGTCGCCGGGCGCGCTCAGCGCGGTATAGACCACGGCATTGCCGATCATGCTGGCGCACAGGCGGTGATCGGCATAGTTGCAGCGGAAATACTGCTTCAACAGCTCCACGCACAGGGCCTCGACCTCGTCGATATGGCGCGTGCCGGCGAACCAGCGGTTGACCGGGCCGATATGCCCTTCCGCGGCGCGGGTGCCGATTTCCGCCGACAGCAGGGCGCGCACGCCCGGGCTGGTCGGGGCCTCGGGCGCCAGCAGGTTGATGCACTGGCGGCCGCGCCAGTCGGCATTGCGCGCCACCGCCGCCTCGACCGCGGCCCCCATTGCCTGCGCGTCCGCGCAGGCGTCCAGCACCGCGCGTGCGGTCGCCAGCGCATCGCGATCATGCACTTCAATGCGGTTGCTGCGTGTGGCGGCCTCGTCCATGCCCATGTCTCCCCATGCGGTGCGGTGCCACCGAACGTAGCCCGCATTTCCCACGCCCGCCATGGCCTGCGGCGCCATCCCCCGCAGTCGTTTCGCCGCAATGCTGGAGGCGGCGGGCAGCATGCGCTATCTGAAAGGGAAAAACCTGCCGGGGAGGATGCGGCCAATGACCGACGGCGCCCATTTCGACGTCCTGGAAACGCGCGATCCGCAGGCCAGGGAGGCCGCATTGACCGCGGCGCTGCCCGCGCAAGTGGCGCATGCTAAGGCCCACGCTCCCGCCTACGGCCGCCTGCTGGCCGATATCGACCCGGCGGACGTGACCTCCCGCGCCGCCTTGGCCGCCCTGCCGGTGACGCGCAAGAGCGCACTGCGGGACCTGCAACGGGCCGACCCGCCGCTGGGCGGGCTGACGGCGGTCCCTCCGGGCCGGCTGGCCCGCATCTTCGCCTCGCCCGGCCCGATCTACGATGCCGACAGCGGCGATACCGCCTTCTGGCACAGCGCGCGGGCGCTCTACGCCACGGGCTTCCGCCCCGGCGACATCGTGCAGAACTGCTTCGCCTATCACTTCACCCCGGCCGGCGTGATGTTCGAGGCCGGCGCGCGCGAGATCGGCTGCGCCGTCATCCCGGCCGGCACCGGCAAAACCGAATTGCAGGCGCAAGTGATGGCCGAGGCCGGGGTGCGCGGCTATATCGGCACGCCGGATTTCCTGAAGGTGATCCTGGAAAAGGCGGACGAGACCGGTGCCGATGTCGGCGGACTGAGGCTGGCACATGTTTCCGGCGGCGCCCTGTTCCCGCCGCTGGCCGCGTTCTATGCCGGCCGCGGCATTGAGGTGTTCCAGAGCTACGGGACCGCCGACCTCGGCGTCATCGCCTATCAGACGCCGGCGCGCGAGGGCCTGGTGGTGGACGAGGCGGTGCTGGTGGAGATCGTGCGCCCCGGCACCGGCGACCCGGTGCCCGACGGCGAGGTGGGCGAAGTGCTGGTCACGACCTTCGTGCCGGACTATCCGCTGCTGCGCTTCGCCACCGGCGACCTGTCGGCCGTCCTGCCGGGGGTCAGCCCGTGCGGGCGCACCAATATGCGCATCAAGGGCTGGATGGGCCGGGCCGACCAGACCACCAAGATCAAGGGCATGTTCGTCCATCCCGAGCAGGTGGCCGAGGTGCTGAAGCGCCATCCCGGCATCGAGCGGGCGCGGCTGGAAGTCGACAACCCCGGCGGCACCGACACCATGGCGCTGAAGGCCGAGGCCGCCGGCGACGTCACCGGCCTGGCCGAGGCGGTGGCCGCCAGCCTGCACGCCGTCACCAAGCTGCACGGTACGGTCGAGATCATCGCCCCCGGCAGCCTGCCCAACGACGGCAAGGTGATCGACGACCTGCGCAAGCTGGGGTGATGCGGTTCAGCCGAACGCGGCAGCGGCACCCGACCCGCGCATCCGATGCGCACGGGCGGCGCCCAGGGGTTGCCGGCCGGGATGCCATGCTGGACTCCTTGTGCCGGCACCGGCGCGGCGCTGCGACAGCAAAGGGGGTCGCACATCGCGGCCGCTTCGACCATGATGCGCGCCCGTCAATCCACTGATCGGAGAGATCCCATGCGAAGGCTCGCAATTGCCGGCGTGATGGTGACGCTGCTTGGCCTTGGGGCAGGCCCGGCAACGGCGCCGGCCCAGACCGTCGACCCGGACCAGGCGGCGATGATGCAGGCCTGGATCGACTCCATGACCCCCGGGCCGGAACATGCCGGGCTTGCCACGCGTGTCGGAACCTGGACCGTCAGCTCGACCATGTGGCCCTCGCCGGGGGCGGACCCCATGGTGAGCCACGGGACTGCGGAGCGCGTGATGATCAACGACGGCCGCGCGCTGGAGGAGACGTTCACCGGCGAAATGGAGGGCCAGACCTTCCACGGCCGGGCCACCACCGGCTACGACAACGTCACCGAGCAGTACTGGAGCACGTGGATCGACACCATGAGCACCAGCATCGCCGTCTTCTACGGCGACTACGACGAGGGCAAGGGCGCCTGGGTGATGGAAGGCGAAACCGCCGACCCCATGACCGGCGACATGATCGACATGCGCATTGAGATCCGCGAGGACGGCCCCGACCGCGAGATCGAGGATTTCTACATGCCCGGCCCCGACGGCGAGCTGTTCAAGACCATGGAACTGGTCTACGAGCGGCAGTAGCCGCGCGCCGGGACCAAGGCCCCGGAACAACGGGCGCGCTTGCCCTCTGGGCCACCGGGTTGGGGGGCATGGTGTGATCTGGGGGCAATATGGGGACATAATACCTAATTGGGCAATCGGAGGGTAGGGGGTAATCCGGGGACATAATACGTAATTGCTTGGCGGTTATGCCGGGGTAATCCGGGGACATAATACTTAATTGGGCGCCGGCTATGCCGACACCCAATTAAGTATTATGTCCCCGGATTACCCCGGCATAACCGCCAAGCAATTACGTATTATGTCCCCGGATTACCCCCTACCCTCCGATTGCCCAATTAGGTATTATGTCCCCATATTGCCCCCAGATCACACCATGCCCCCCAACTCCCCAATTAAGTATTGCGTCCCCGGATTACCTGCGCCGGTGAGTCTGCCGGGCGCCCGAGCCGCCGGCGCCGTCAGGCGATGTGGGCACCGAGCCAGCCGCTCGCCAGCGCCAGCGGGACCACCAGTCCCGCGACATGGGCCAGCAGCCATGGCCAGGTGCGCCGCAGGCCCCCGTTGATCAGCGCGATCGCCGCAATGATGCTGGCCAGCAGCGCCAGCGCCAGGACGATGAACCCGGCATAGCCGAGCAGGCGGTCCGGTTCGGTGCGGTTGGTGCCGACATGCCACATCCATGCGAAGGCTGCGGCAAAGCATGCGCTGGACAGCGCGTGCGGCAGAAAGAACCAGAGTTGCGAAACCGTCTTCATGATGCACCTGTGTTGCAATATCAATAGTGAGCGCTCACATACATTGGATGGCGGCCGTGCTTTGTCCATGGAAAAATCGGCCGTCGCGTCGGGTCGGGCCCGAGATTCTTTGAATAAGACTATTCATTAATCTGCTGTTATGTATTTTAGCCGTTGATGGGCAAGCGCATCGAATTGGTACACGAACCCCGGCGAACAGAAACGAATTATCGCAGATGGGCTGGGCAGCAACTTTTCAGATCGAGCGTACCGATCGCAGACCGCGGGGTGCTCTGGCCACCCTTCTGCGGCAACCCTTCAAATCGCAGTCCCATGCCCGCGTCTTCGCCTTCCTGTACGCCGGCCTGGTGCTGGTGTGCGGGCTGATCTGGCAAACCCTGGCCTACCTGGATACGGTCTATCGCCGCGGCGAGCTTGAGGAAGTGGCCATGGCCGAGAACGACGTGCTCGTCCGCCACCTCTCGTCCACGTTGCGGTCATTCGCCGGCGAGCTGTTCGTCGCCGTGCGCCATCCTGCGTCCCGCAGCCTCTACGACCGGAACGGTCCGGCAGAACGCCAGGCCGTCGCAGGCATCTTCCGACTACTGGCGGAGGAATCCGCCACCATCACCCAGATCCGCTTCATCGACGAGAATGGCGACGAAGTCGTTCGCGTCCATCGGCGACACGGCGAGGTCGTCGTTGTCCCGGACGACGAGCTCCAGAACAAGTCGGACCGCTACTACGTCATCGAAACATCCCGGCTTGAGGTTGGCGAAGTCTATGCCTCCCCGCTCGATCTCAACGTCGAGCATGGCGTCGTGCAGGTCCCCTGGGTGCGGACCCTGCGCCTGGCCACCCCCGTGGCCGACAGCGATGGCAAGCGGCGGGGCATGATCGTGCTGAACCTGGACGCCAGCGCGATCCTGGAGCCCTTCTTGGATCGCAGCGGGTCCGCCGGCCAGCACTACGCGCTGCTGAACGGCGACGGCTATTGGCTGGCGGGCGTACCCGCAGACCGGATGTTCGGGTTCATGTTCGGGCGGTCCGAAGCGACGCTGGCGGTCGAGCAGCCCGATGTCTGGCAGCGGATCGCGGCATCGTCCCGCGGGACGTTCCTGCACGATCGCCTGATCCATGCCGTCGAAGCGGTGACGCCGCACCAGCAGATCGAGACGGGTCCCTCCGACGATCGCCATATCGTCAGCGACACGTCCTGGATCGTCCTGACCCGCCATCCGATGGTACCGCGGATCGGCCTTGCGGCGCCGGGCGGGATGATCACGGCCACGACGTCGCTGGTGCTGCTGGCCATCGGGGCCTGGATCTGGAGCGGTGCCATCGTGGCCCGCCGCCTTGCCATCGCCGCGGAGCAGCGGACCCGGGCACACCTTGTCCAGGCCGAGAAGATGGCCGCCCTCGGCCAGCTGGTCGCCGGGATCGCCCACGAACTGAACACGCCCATCGGCAATGCCGTCACCATCGGCAGCGCCATGTCCGACAGGATCCGCGCCTGTTCGCAGGAACTCGCGACGGGAACCATTCGCAAGTCCACCATCACGGCCCTGGTCGCCGATTTCCGCGAAGGCACCGACATCATGCTGGGCGGGCTGTTCCGAGCTTCGGAACTGATCGCCCAGTTCAAGCAGATCGCCGCCGACCAGTCGGGCGAACAGCGCAGGACGTTCCCGCTCGACACCTATGTGGAGGAAGTCGTCGCCTCCATCCGGTTCACCACCAAGCACCGCCGGGCCAAGCTGAGCGTGCATGCCGCGTCGGGATTGACCATGAACAGCTTTCCCGGCCCGCTGGGCCAGGTGCTGATCAACCTGGCGAACAACGCATTCGTCCACGGTTTCCCCGACGACGAGCCGGGCAGCATCGTGGTGACGGCCAGCTGCGAGGGCCGGAACGCCGTCCTGACGGTCGCGGACAGCGGCAGGGGAATTCCCGCCGACATCCGCAGGAAGATCTTCGACCCGTTCTTCACCACGCGGCTGGGCACCGGCGGAACCGGCCTGGGCTTGAGCATCGTGCACGGGATCGTGACCGACGTGCTGGGGGGCACCATCACGATGGAGAGCGTACCCGGCCAATCCACCGTCTTCCGACTGGTGATCCCGGTGGACGCACCGCCGCAGAAGCTTCGCAACGAGGACTTTGATGATGTCGCGTGAAACTGCGGGCATCTGCACGCCGCCGGATGGGCGCCGGCTGTTGGTACCCGCCCCCGACGGGGACGAAGAGGCCTTCCAGATCATCGAGGATGAAGACGTCCGGGGCATGCCCGACGCCGTCGGGGGCATCCAGGGCCTTGTCGCCCGGATGAAGGCCTGGCGCGTGCTGGTCGTCGATGACGACCCGGACGTCCATGCCGCCACGTCCTTTGCGGTGAAGGGGTTCGAGTTCAATGGCCGCGGCTTCGAGCTGCTGCATGCCCACACGGCGCAACAGGCGCTGGCGATCCTCCGCCGCGAACAGGACATCGCCGTCGCCCTGATCGACGTGGTGATGGAAGACCCCGACGCCGGCCTGAAGCTGGTGGAGGCCATCCGCGAGGCGGGATTCCTGGAAATGCGCCTGATCCTGCGCACCGGCCAGCCCGGCTATGCGCCGGAAATGAAGGTGATCGCCGACTACGACATCAACGACTACCGCACCAAGTCGGAGCTGACGCGCAGCCGGCTGCTCAGCGTTCTGGCGACGGCCGTGCGCTCCTACAGCCAGATCCGCCTGATCAACGAAAGCCGCCTGGGGCTGGAGATGATCGTCGATTCCTCCGCCAACCTGTTCAGCGGCAAGAACATGCAGCTGCTGTCGCGCGGCGTGCTGACACAGCTGGCCAGCATCATGGCGGTCCCCGCCAGCGGCCTGGTGTGCATCGGTCCGCTGCGGACCGGCGGCGCCCCCCGGACCGATGACTTCACCGTGGTCAGCGACGCCGGCCGTTTCGTCAACACCATCGGCCGGCCCTTGTCGGCCGTTGACGACGACCAGGTCGCAACCCTGTTCGCCAAGATCGTCGGCGCCGACTTGAAGCTGCTGATCGATGGCCCCACGGCCCTGTATTTCCACGGCGGCAATGCGCGGCAAGTCTTCGTGTACCTGGAAACGGTTCAATCCGTATCGGCGGAAATCCTGACGCTGCTGAAGGTGTTCGCCAACAACATCGCCATCTGCCTGGAGAACGTCGAACTGATCGAACGCCTGGATTCGCTGGCCTTCATCGATCCCGTCCTGGACGTGCCGAACTACAATGCCTTCGAGGCGACGCTGCAGACGATGGAGCGCCGGTCGCATCCGAATCTGCGCCTCGTCCTGCTGGCCATCGACGAACTCGACGCCATCGTCGGCGCCTACGGCCTGGCACTGACGCAAGCGTCGCTGAAGGCGGTCTATGACCGGCTCCGCGCCGACTCGCCGGATGCCTATCTGATCGCGCGGGTCAGCGACGGCGCCTTCGGCATCCTCGCCGACATCGACGACCGGCTGCCGGATATCGCCGCACGCGTCCTGTCCGATCCGGTCGTCGTCGACGGCATTGCCCTGGCGCTGACCGCGACCACCGTCATCGTCGACATCGACGACGGCAATTGCGATGCCCACACCCTGTTGCGCAACGCGAGCGCCGCCCTGGTCACGGCCAGAAGCGAGGGCACCGGGGCCGTCCAGTTCAGCAGCCGCACCGTCGGCGACGGCGTCCGCCGCCGCCTGCTGCTGCAATCGGCGCTGCGCAGGGCGTTGCAGTCGCACTGCGCCATCGACATCGCCTTGCAGCCGAAGGTCGATACGGTGGAACGCCGCATCATCGGCGCCGAAGCGCTGGCACGGTGGTCGCATGACGGCCAGCCGGTATCACCGGCGGAATTCATCCCCATCGCCGAATCCAGCGGGCTTTCCGACCGCATCACCGAACAGGTCCTGGACGGCGTCGGACAATGGGCGGCCGAGCGCCGGCACAGCGGGCTGCCGCCGCTGCCGGTCGCCGTCAACCTGGCGATGCGCGACATGCACCAGCCCGGCTTCGCCGACCGGCTGCTGCGCCGGATCGCGATGGCCGGCCTTTCGGAAGCCACAGTGACGTTCGAAATCACCGAGAACAGCATCATGCGCCGGCCCGACAGCGTCCTGGCCGAGCTGATCGTCCTGAGAGAGGCCGGATTCCGCATCGCCGTCGACGATTTCGGCACGGGGTATTCGTCACTGGGATACCTGGAACGGCTGCCGGTGGACGCCCTGAAGATCGACCGCATCTTTGTTGACCATCTGACCAGGGGCAACGCACGCCGCAGTATCGCAGCGACGACGGTGGCCATGGCCGAAAGCCTGGGCATCGACGTGATCGCCGAGGGTGTCGAGACCCACGAACAGCACGAAGCCCTGAGCATGATCCGCTGCCGCTACCGCCAGGGCTTTCTGTATGGTCGGCCGGTGCCGATCGCATCCTTCCACGGGGCCTTCGCCGACTGGTCGCAGATCGCGGCGGTCCGGACGATCGAAAGCGGCCTTCCCGCCTGACCGGCCGGCGGCCGACCGCAACCGTCCCGGCCGCCCGGACAACCGGCAGCGACCGTCCCGGGGCAATTTGGCCCGTGCTCGGTGCTTGACGCCACGTCGGCCGGCCACCCACTCTGCGCTCGCAATCACGGCCTCGCCGCCCCCCGACGGCGAGCCACACACAAAGGGGGCCTCGCCGATATCCAGGCACCTGCGGGTCCTGGACCGCTTTCGGCGAGCGTCCTGCGGCCGGACAGGTGTCGAGAGCATGGCCATGGACCCCGATACCCCTGCCGGTCCGGCCGCCGAGGGTGGTGCGCGTACGATCGCGGGCCTGCTCCACGCGTTCGCCGACCTGGGCGACAGGCCGGCCCTGGTCACGGTGGGGCTGGGCCAGGCCTGGAGCTATGGCGACCTGCAAGACCGCAGCCGGCGACTGGCAGCAGGGCTGCTGGCCGACGGGCTGACACCACAGGAACCGGTGGCGCTCTTGGGCCCCAGCCGGGCGGAATGGGTGGCGCTGGCATTGGCGGTGATCCGGGCGGGCGGCACGGTCGTGCCGCTGGACACGGTGATGGCCCCCGCCGACCTGGCCCATGCCCTCGACGACTGCGAATGCCGGCGCGTCTTCGCCTCTGCCGACCGGTTGGCCCAGCTCGGCACGGTGGTCGCGACCGGCGGGCTGACCATCGGGCTGCTGGACGCCGACACGGACGGCGAGGCCGGGCGCAGCTGGCGGGCCTGGCTGGCCGATGCACCCGCCCCCCTGCCCACCCCGCGCGAGGGCGACCGGGCGGTGCTGTTCTATACCTCCGGCACCACCGGCCGGCCCAAGGGCGTGCCGCTGACCCACGGCAACATCGCCTTCTGCGTCCACGCCCTGCTGGAGCACGACATCGTCGTTCCCGGCGACCGGGTGCTGGTGCCGCTGCCGCTCTACCACGTCTACCCGTTCGTCGTCGGCCTGCTGACGCCGCTGGCGCTGGGCATCACGCTGGTCTTTCCCGAGGGCCTGACCGGCCCGCAGATCGTCGCCGCCCTGCGCGAGGGCGAGGCCACGGTGATGGTGGCCGTCCCCCGCCTGTACGACGCGCTGATGACGGCGGTGCGCGGCCGCCTGAAGGCGGGCGGGCGCGTACCGGCCGCCCTGTTCGGCGCGGCGCTGGGCCTGTCGTCCTGGCTGCGCCGCCGCTTCGGCTGGCCGGTGGGCCGGGCGCTGTTCCGGCCGTTCCGCCGCCGTATCGCCCCCCGGCTGCGGCTGATGGTGTCGGGCGGGGCCAAGCTGGACGCCGAGCTGGCGTGGAGCCTGGAGGGCCTGGGATGGGAGCTGCTGTCGGGCTACGGCCTGACCGAGACCAGCCCCATCGTCGCCTTCAACCGGCCGGGCCGGGCCGACATCGCCACCGTCGGCGTACCGCTGAACGGGGTGGAGATCCGCATCGACCAGCCCGACGCCGACGGCAACGGCGAGATCCTGGTGAAAGGCCCCAATGTCTTCGGCGGCTATCACCATCGCCCGGAGGAGACGCAAGCCGCGTTCACCGCCGACGGCTGGTTCCGCACGACGGACCTGGGCCGCGTCGACGAGCGCGGCTATCTGCGCATCGCCGGTCGCCGGTCGGAGCGCATCGTCCTGGCCGGCGGCAAGAACGTCTATCCCGAGGCGGTGGAGGCCGCCTATGACGGCAATCCGCTGATCCGCGAGATCGCCGTGCTGGACGACAACGGCCGCCTGGCGGCACTGGTGATGGCCGATGCCCACGCCGCCCGCAAGGCCGGGGCCAAGGACGTGGACGAGGCTGTGCGCGCGGCCGTGCGTGCCGGGGCAGAGCCGCTGCCGCCCTATATGCGGCCGGGCGACGTGGCGGTGACGCGCCAGGCACTGCCGCGCACCCCCCTGGGCAAGCTGCGGCGCCACCAGCTGCCGGCGCTCTATCGCCAGGCGATGGAAGGCCGGCAGGCCCCCGCCCGGGCCGAGCTGACCGAGGCGGACCTGGCGCTGCTGCAGGCGCCGTCCGTTGCCCCCGTCTGGGGCTACCTGCGCGACCGCTATGCCGACAGGCCCGTCCACCCCAATGCCGATCTGGAAGGCGACCTGGGCGTCGACTCGCTGGAATGGGTGAACCTGTCGCTGGCGCTGGAGGAGCGCGCCGGCCTGGTGCTGCAGCAGGAGGACCTGGCCCGCATCCAGACGGTGCGCGACCTGCTGGAACATGTACTGAAAGCGGGCACGGGCAGCGAAGCGGCCAGCCCCGCATCGACGAAATGGGACAGCTGGGCAGAGCCGCGCGGACCCTTCCTGCGCCTGGTCGGCATCGCCATTTTCGCCGTCAACCGGGTGCTGCTGAAGCTGCTGGTGCGTCACCGCCAGCGGGGGGCCGAGCACCTGCCCGCCACCGGACCGGCGGTGCTGACGCCCAACCATCTGAGCTTCATGGACGCCTTCGCCGTCGCCGCCGGCCTGCCACGGCGGCAGGTCCGGCAGACCTTCTGGGCCGGCACCACGACCTATCTGCTGCCCAACGCGGTGATGCGCTTTTTCAGCCGGGCAGCCAACATCGTGCCGGTGGAGCCGGGGCAGACCGCGGGCCTGAGCATCAAGCTCGCCCGCCGCGTGCTGGGGCGCGGCGATTTCCTGGTCTGGTTCCCTGAGGGGCGGATCTCGCTGGACGGGCAGCTCCAGTCCTTCCAGCCCGGACTGTCCCGCCTGGTCGAGGGGACGGAGGCCAGGTTCGTGCCCATCCACCTGAAGGGCACGGGCGAGGCCTGGCCGCGCGACCGGCGCTTTCCGCGGGCGGGACGGGTCAGCGTGCTGTTCGGCCACCCCCTGACCCAGGCCGACCTGATCGCCCGCGGCGAGGGCGAGAGCGATGCCGAGCGCCTGGTGGACGGACTGCGCCGCGAGGTGCTGGCGCTGGCCCAGCGGCACGACGCCCCGTGACGGCGGTGCCGCCCCGGGCCGCGACGCAACGCACCTTGTGGTCGTGGGCCGTCTTCGACTGGGCCAACAACGGCTTTGCCACCGTCATCCTGACCTTCGTCTTCAGCCCCTATTTCTCGCAGGCCGTGGCGGAGACGCCGACCCAGGGCACCACCCTGTGGGGCTATACGCTCGCGGCGTCGGGCCTGACGATCGCCCTGGCCAGCCCGGTGGCCGGTGCGGTGGCCGACCGCCGCGGCCGGCTGAAGCCCTGGCTGGGGACCGCGACCCTCGTCTGCATCGCGGCGACCGCGATGCTGTGGACCATCCGGCCGGACCCGGGCTATGCGGCCCAGGCGATGGCACTGATCGTCGTCGGCAATGTGGCGTTCCACCTGGCGCTGGTGTTCTACGACAGCCAGCTGACCCACCTGGTACCGAAGGACCGGGTCGGCCGATGGTCGGGCTGGGCCTGGGGGCTGGGCTATGCCGGCGGCCTGTCCTGCCTGGGCGCGGCCCTGGTGCTGTTCGTCCGGGCGGACGGCCCCGTGGTGCCTTTGGACACGCAGACGGCGGAACATGTCCGCATCGTCGGACCCTTCGTCGCCCTGTGGTTCGCGGTCTTCGCCCTGCCGCTGTTCCTGTTCGTGCCCGACCGCAGGGATACCGGCGTACCCATCGTGCGGGCCGCGCGTGATGGCCTGCGGCAGCTGCGCGACACCTTCCGGGAAGTGCGGCAGAAGCATGCCAACATCCTGCGCTTCCTGATCGCGCGCATCCTCTACAACGACGGCCTGAACACGCTGTTTTCCTTCGGCGGCATCTATGTCGCCGGCACCTTCGGCATGGATGTGGCGGAGGTGCTGGTGTTCGGCATCGCCATCAACGTCACCGCCGGGGCGGGCGCGGCGCTGTTCGGCTGGGTCGACGACCGCATCGGTCCGTGGCGCACCATCCAGATCGGCCTTGTCGGCCTGCTGGCCTTCGGCGTGCCCATGCTGATCGTGGAAAGCCGGGCCTGGCTGTGGGCCTTCGCCCTGCCTTTGGGCCTGTTCGTCGGGCCGGTACAGTCGGGCAGCCGATCGCTGATGGTGCGCCTGGCGCCGGAAGGCATGGTCAGCGAGACCTTCGGGTTCTACCAGGCGTCCGGCAAGATCACGTCGTTCCTCGGCCCCGCGGTCGTCGGCACGGTGACGGCGCTCACCGGCAGCCAGCGCATCGGCCTTGCCCCCATCCTGGCCTTCGTCATCGCCGGCGGCCTGATCCTGCTGACGGTGCGCGAGCCGAAGCGGGGCCTCGTCGACCGCTGAGCGTCGGCCCCGCGCTTGCGCCGTTGTGCCGGCCCTGCGACCATCGCCGGACAGGTCTGCGGGACCGATCGTGCGGGATAGGGTGTTGCTGCAAACGCCTCGGATCATTCCGGCAGGCCCATCGCATCGAAGGGCATGTGCCGCACTCTGGGTCGCGAGCCGGCCCGAGATGTCCGCCTCTGCGGGGCCGGCGACCGAAGCCGATTTCTTCGCCAGGACCGAGGGCGAGGACGCCTATGCCGCGATCGTCGACGACACGGTCGCCGGCCTCTTGACGATCTGGCGGCCGGAACCGTTCATCCACTACCTGGTCGTGGACCGCGCCTTCCGGAACCGCGGAATCGGCTCGGCCCTGCTTGCGTTTGCCGTCGCCCGGTTGGGGCGGCCCGTCGACCTGAAATGCGACATCCACAACCGGCCCGCCCAATCCCTCTACGAAAAGCACGGATGGCGGATCGTCGAGCGTGTCATGGGCCCCGGCCCGGCCTACTACCGCTATCGGCTGGAGCCGGTCCACACCGGCGATCGCTGACGCCCGCCGGTTGGTGCGCCGTCGCGGGACCGGGTATGCCTCCCGGTTCGGTGCATCGCCCCGGGAGACCCCCGCCTTCGCGGGGGTGACGGAACGAATTGATATTAAAGAATTCTCCGTCGTCCCCGCGAAGGCGGGGACCTCCCTGGACAGCGTGCGGCCCTGGGGTTGATCGTACACAGATATCCCGTCGTCCCCGCGAAGGCGGGGACCTCCCTGGACGGCGTGCAGCCCTGGGGTTGATCGTACACAGATATCCCGTCGTCCCCGCGCAGGCGGGGACCTCCCTGGACGGCGTGCGGCCCTTCAGCCTACGAGAGTCACCCGCAGCCACGGCTCGGCCGCTTGCGCACATCGCTCATGCTCGGCGATCGCATCAAGCCGCGCCAGCGTCAAGGCGATCTGGTCCAGCCCCTCGATCAGACAGCGCTTGCGGTAGGGGTCGATCGCGAAGGTGCAGACCATGCCGTTCGGCGCCGTCACCGTCTGGGCGGGCAGGTCGACGCCCAGGCCGGCACCCGGCTCTGCGATCACCGCGTCGCGGATCGCCGCAACCTCCGCCGCCGGCAGGGCCGCACAGAGCAGGCCGTTCTGCACGGCGTTGGCGGCGAAGATGTCGGCGAAGCTTGGCGCGATGACGCAGCGAATGCCGAAATCCATCAGCGCATAGACGGCAGCCTCCCGCGATGAACCGCAGCCGAAATTCTCGCCGGCGACCAGGATGGCGGCCTCGCGCCAGCCGGGACGGTTCAACGGGAAGTCCGGCCGCTCCGCCCCGCCCTCGTCGAAGCGCAGGTCGTGGAACAGGAAGCCGCCATAGCCCGGCCCGCGCGGCTTGCGCAGGAAGCGCGCCGGGATGATCTGGTCGGTGTCGACATTGGCCTGGTCGAAGACCGCGGCCACGCCGTTCAGCCGGGTGAAGGGCTGCATCACGCCACCCCCGCCGGTGCCAGCGCCCGCACATCGGTCAGGCGGCCGGTGACGGCCGCGGCGGCGACCATGGCCGGGCTCATCAGATGGGTGCGCACGCTGCGGCCCTGGCGGCCGGGGAAGTTGCGGTTGGTCGACGACGCACAGCGTTCCCCGGCCGCCGCGACATCGCCGTTCATGGCCACGCACATCGAACAGCCGCTGTCGCGCCAGTCGAGGCCGGCTTCGGTGAAGATGCGGTCCAGCCCCTCGGCCTCCGCCTGCCGCTTCACGGTGGTGGACCCGGGGACGACCAGCCCGGGCACCCGCGCCCGCCGGCCTTCCAGCACCGCCGCGGCGGCGCGCAGGTCGCCCAGCCGCGCATTGGTGCAGGAGCCGATGAAGACCCGATCGACGGCGATCCCCGCCAGCGGGGTTCCCGGCCGCAGATCCATATAGGCCAGCGCCCGTTCCATCGCGGTGCGCCGGGCCGGGTCGGCAACGGCATGCGGGTCGGGCACGACGGCGTCGATCGGCAGTGCATCCTCGGGGCTGGTGCCCCAGGTGACGGTGGGCGCGATGCCGGCTGCCGCCAGCCGCACCTCGCGGTCGAAGACGGCGCCCGGATCGGACGCCAGCGCCTGCCAGGCCGCGACCGCCTGCGGCCACAGATCGCCCTGCGGCGCCGCCGGACGGCCGGCCAGCCAGGCGAACGTCGTGTCGTCGGGGGCGATCAGGCCGGCCCGGGCACCGGCTTCGATGGACATGTTGCAGACGGTCATGCGGCCGTCCATGGACAGGCCGCGGACGGCGCTGCCGGCATATTCGACGACGTGTCCCGTCGCACCGCCGGTGCCGATGCACCCGATCAGCGCCAGGATCAGGTCCTTGGCGGCGACGCCGGGGCCGAGGGCGCCGTCCACCGTCACCCGCATGGTCTTCGGTCGCGCCTGCCACAGCGTCTGGGTGGCCAGCACATGCGCCACCTCCGACGCGCCGATGCCGAAGGCATAGGCGCCGAAGGCGCCATGGGTCGCGGTGTGGCTGTCGCCGCAGACGATGACCGTGCCGGGCAGGGTCAGCCCCAGCTCCGGCCCCACGACATGGACGATGCCCTGGCGCGGGTCGTCGGGACCGAACAGGCGGATGCCCTCGCGCGCGGCATTGGCGGCCAGCAGGTCGACCATCGTGCGGATCTCGGCGTCGGCGATCGGGCGCCCGCGGTCCCGGGTCGGCACATAGTGGTCGGCGATGGCAATAGTCAGGTCGGGCCGGCGGACCGTCAGGCCGCGGCGCTGAACGGCGTCGAAGGCGTGGAACGACCCCTCGTGCACGAAGTGCCGGTCGACGGCCAGCAGGGTGCGCCCCTCCCCCTCCGCCACCGCGTGGGCGTCCCAGATCTTCCGGAACAGGGTGCGCGGGCGCGTCATGCCAGCGTGCCGCCGATCCTGCCACCCAGCGTGGTGGTGCCGCCGGCGCGCGCCTCGCCCATGTCGTTCCAGACCCATTGTCCGGCGATCAGGCCATCACGGATGGCGAAGCGGTCGATGAAGCGGATGCCGTCGAAGGGCGTGCCGTCGGGCCATTCGCCGGCCAGCGTGCCGTGGCAATAGACCACCGTCTCGTCCAGCCCCGGCACCTCGTCGAAGCCGGCGAAGGTCTTGCGGACGGAGCGGTAGCGGGACTGGCCGAAGGCCACCAGGTCCTCCAGCCGGCGCAGGCGTACGTCGCCGGGGAAGACCATGGCGAAGTCCGGCCCCAGGAAAGCGCGCGCCGCGTCCAGGTCCCGCCGCTCCATCGCCGCCAGGAAGCCGCGCACCAGGCCGGCGGCCGGCGGCGGCGGGACCCCCGGCGTCCGCTGGCGTCCGCCGCGACGGTAATCCGCCGCACCGACTTCGTTGACCATCACGGTGATGCCGTCCAGCGGTGCGCCGATGGTCGTGCGGACGGAGGCCGTCAGGGCCTCGAGCAGCCGGGCCTTGGTGTCGGCGTCATAGCCTTCGATCAGGGTGATCTGGACAACCGGCATGGAACATGGCCTCTACGCTTGCGTGCGAGTTGTATTAAACATAGGACATTTGATAGCCTGGGTCATTACCGGATCTAGGGCGGCCCGGCCGGGCCGCCGCCAACGAGGCATCGAGCAAGGGGAGGCTCCCGTTCATGTCCGACAATTCCATCCGTTTCCGCCCCGTTTCCCGCCGTCGCGTGCTGGCCGCCGGGGCGGCGGGCGGCGCCGTGCTGGCCGCGGCCGGCACGGTCCCGCGGGTCCTGCGCGCCCAGCCGGCCGCGATCAAGGTCGGCCTGCTGCATCCCGTGACCGGCGCCATCTCGTATTCCGGCCAGCAGGCCCGCGCCGGCGCGCTGATGGCGATCGAAGACATCAATGCCGCCGGCGGCATTGCGTCGATGGGCGGCGCGATGCTGGAGCCGGTGCTGGGCGACGCCCAGTCGCAGCCCGAAGTCGGCGCAGCGGAAGTGGAGCGGATGAACGAGGAAGGGGTGGCCGCGATCATCGGCGCCTATGCCTCCAGCATCTCGCTGGCGACGACCCAGGCGGCGGCGCGCTATGACCTGCCGCATATCGTCGATGTCGGCGTGTCGGACCAGATCGTCAGCCGCGGGCTGGCCAACGTCTTCCGCTTCGGCCCCGGCTTCGGCAAGATCGCCGACACCGCCATCACCAACCTGGTCACGATCAACGAAGCGGCAGGCAGCCCGGCGCGCACGGTGATGATCGTCCACGAAGACAGCCTGTTCGGCAGCGGCCTGGCCGACCTGCTGAACGCGCGGCTGCCCGAACACGGGTTCGAGGTGCTGGACACCATCAGCCACCCGACGCCGACGCGCGACTTCAACAATGTCGTGCTGCAGCTGAAGGCGCGGCAGCCGGACCTGATCATCCCCGCCAACTACTACAACGAATACGTCCTGCTGGCGCGGACCATGCTGCAGCAGCGCGTGCAGCCCAAGGCCGTCTATTCGGTGCTGGGCGGGGCTGCCTCCAGCTTCCGCTTCCTGGAGGAATTCCCGGGCGCGGCCCAGTACATCATGGACTGCAACCACTGGTACGATCCCAGCAATCCCAAATCGGCGGAACTGCGCCAGCGGGCCGAGGGCGAGGGCCTGTACTTCACATACGAGTTCTTCCTGGACTACTGCTGCGTGGGCCTGCTGGCCGACGCGCTGGAGCGGGCGGGTTCGGCCGAACGGCCGGCGATCATCGAGGCGCTGGCCGCCAGCACCTGGGACGGACACATCATGCCCTATGGCCCGACGGAGTTCGTCGACGGCCAGAACCAGGGCGCGCGGCCGGTGAACACCCAGATCCTGGGCGACGATATCGAGGTCATCTTCCCCACCGAAGTGGCTTCGGCCGAACCGGTATTCCCGATGCCGGAACGCGGCTGACGGCAGAGAAAGGCAGGCGGCCCCGGCATCCGCGCCGGGGCCGCCGCCGCAACGCCCATGCTGCAACTCTCGATCCTGGCACCGGCGGTGCTGAACGGGCTGATGACCGGTGCGGTCTATGCGCTGATCGCGCTGGGACTGACGCTGATCTACGGCGTGCTGCACATCATCAACTTCGCCCATGGGGCGCTGTTGATGCTGTCGCTGTTCGGCGTCTATTTCCTCAACCGCCTGGCCGGCATCGACCCCTATGTGGCGCTGGTCATCGTCGTGCCGGCGATGTTCGCGCTGGGCTATGCCTTGCAGCGGGGGATCATCGCCCGCACCAGCCACGGCAAGGACGAAAACGTGCTGCTGGTGACGCTGGGCATCGCGCTGATCATCGAGAATCTGGCGCTGTTCTTCTGGCGGTCCGACACCCGCACCATCGACGTGCCCTACGCCTTCGACGTGGTCGATGTCGGGTTCACCTTCCTGTCGGTGCCGCGGCTGGTGGCCTTCGGCGCCGCCTTCGTGGTGGCGGGGCTGCTGTGGCTGTTGATGAGCCGCACCGACCTCGGCCGCGCCATCCGTGCGGTCGCCAAGGAACGCCAGGGTGCCCGCGTCGTCGGCATCGATGTGGAGCACATCTTCGCCATGAGCTTCGGCATCGGCACCGCCTGTGTCGCCGCCGCGGCCTGCCTGCTGCTGCCGACCTTCTACGTCACCCCGCAGGTCGGCAACGCCTTCGTGCTGATCGCCTTCACCGTGGTGGTGCTGGGCGGCATGGGCAGCTTCACCGGGGCCCTGGTCGGCGGCCTCTTGATCGGCCTGGTGGAATCGCTGGGCGGGCTGTTCCTGGGCGAGACGCTGGGCCAGATCGGCATCTTCCTGGTGTTCATCGCCGTGCTGCTGTTCCGCCCGACCGGCCTGTTCGGGGACCGGACATGAGGGCGCAGCGCTACCTGCCGATCGCCCTGGTCACGGGGGGCCTGGCGCTGCTGCCGCTGGTGGTGACGTCGAACTTCCTGCTGAACTTCCTGATCCTGACGCTGCTGTTCGCACTTCTGGGCCAGGCGTGGAACATCCTTGGCGGTTTCGCCGGCCAGTTCTCGTTCGGCCATGCCGTCTTCTTCGGGTCCGGCGCCTATGCGACGGCCACCTTGCAGATCCATCTGGGCGTCAACCCCTGGGTCGCGATGGTCCTGGCCCTGGCGGTCGGCGGCCTGGTCGGGGCGATGATCGGGGCCTTGAGCTTCCGCTTCCGCCTGCGGGGTTCGTATTTCGCCCTGATCACGCTGGCCTTTGCCGAGGTGTTCCGCATCATCGCCCATACGGCGGATTTCACCGGCGGCGGGTCGGGCATCCTGATCCCCCTGGACCTCCGGCCGGCCAATCTTCAGTTCGAAGACAAGGCCGGGTTCTACTACCTCGTCCTGGCGCTGACGGCAGGATCGCTGGTCATCACGCGGGCCCTGCAGGACAGCCGCCTGGGCGCCTGGATGCTGGCCATCCGCGAGAACGAGGACAGTGCACGGGCGCTGGGCATCGACAGCTTCCGGGTCAAGCTGGTGGCCATCACGCTGTCCGGCGCCATGGCGGCGGCGGCCGGCGTGTTCTACGCGCAGTACTTCCTCTATCTCGACCCCGGTATCGCCTATGGCGTCGGCTACTCGGTGGAAGCCCTGCTGGTGCCGATCATCGGCGGCATGGGCACGGTGTTCGGGCCCTTGATAGGGTCGTTCGTGCTGCATGGCGTCGACGAGGCGACGCGCGGGCTGACCGGCGATGCCCCCGGACTGAACCTCGCCCTCTACGGCGCGCTCCTGATCGTCATGCTGCGCTTCCTGCCCGCGGGCCTGATGGGGCTGGCCGCGCAGGTGAAGGGGATCGGCCACCAGCGCCGCACCCGCCAGGCGCACCGGCTGAAGGAGGCGGGCGATGCTTGAGGCCCGCCAGGTGTCCAAGCGCTTCGGCGGCCTGCTGGCCGTCGACGGCGTCAATCTCGACGTGGCGGAAGGCACGATCGTCTCGCTGATCGGCCCCAACGGTGCCGGCAAGACGACGCTGTTCACCGTGCTGGCCGGGTTCCAGACGCCCGACGAGGGCACGGTGCGCTTTGCCGGCCGCGACATCACCGGCCTGCCGGCCCATGCCGTCTGCCGCCTGGGCATGGTGCGCACCTTCCAGGTGGTCCAGCCCTTCGGCCGGCTGTCGGTGCGCGAGAACATCGCCGTCGGCGCGCATCTGCGCCACCCGTCCCGCGCCGCGGCCCTGGACCGGGCCGAGGCGGTGGCCCGTCGCGTCGGCATGGCCGCGATGCTGGACCAGCCCGCCACCAGCCTGACGGTGGCGGGGCGCAAGCGGCTGGAGCTGGCGCGCGCCCTGGCCACCGAGCCGCGACTGCTGCTGCTGGACGAGGTGATGGCCGGCCTCAACCCGGCGGAAATCGACGAGATCGTGCCGGTCATCCGCGCCATCCGCGACGGCGGCATCACCATCCTGTTGATCGAGCATGTCATGCGCGCGGTCATGAGCCTGTCGGACCACACCTATGTGCTGAACCAGGGCCGCATCATCGCCGATGGGCCGCCCCGCGCCGTCGCCGCCGACCCCGCGGTGGTGGAAGCCTATCTGGGCCATGGTGCCGCGGCCCGCATGCAGGCGGCGGAGGCCGCCCATGCTTGAGGTGACGGGCCTGCGCGCCGGCTACGGCGAAGTGACGGTGCTGCACGGCATCGACATGGCCATGGACAAGGGCGAGATCGTCGCCGTCCTGGGCAGCAACGGCGTCGGCAAGACGACGCTGAACAACGCCATCTGCGGCCTGGCCAGGCCGTTCGCCGGCACGGTGCGTTTCGCCGGCGTCACCATCACCGGCTGGCCGGCCCACCGCGTCGTCGGCGCCGGCCTGGTCCAGGTACCGGAAGGCCGGCGCGTCTTTCCCAACCTGTCCGTGCGCGAGAACCTGGAGCTGGGCAGCTACCGCCGCGGCCGCGCCAACCGCACCCGGTCGCTGGACCGCGTGTTCGCCATCTTCCCCCGCCTGGCCGAACGGGCGTCGCAGAAGGCGGGCACGCTGTCGGGCGGCGAACAGCAGATGCTGGCGCTGGGCCGCGGCCTGATGGCCGAACCGGTGCTGCTGATCCTGGACGAGCCGTCGCTGGGCCTGTCGCCGCTGCTGGTGGAAGAGATGTTCGCCCTGATCCGCACCATCGCGGCGGAGGGGATCGCCATCCTGTTGGTGGAGCAGAACGTGGTCCAGTCGCTGGAGATCGCCGACCGCGCCTACATCCTGGAACAGGGATGTTTCGTCCTGTCCGGCAGCGCCGGCACGCTGTTGCAGGACGACAGGCTGAAACGCGCCTATCTGGGGATCTGAGGCCATGACCGACACCCGGCTCCCCTTGCGGTCCCTGCTGGCCCGTCCGGACATCCTGGTCGCCCCGGGCATCTACGATGCCCTGACCGCGAGCCTGGCTGTCGATGCGGGGTTCGAGGCGGTCTATCTCTCCGGCGCCTCGATCGCCTATACCCGCTTCGGCCGCCCCGATATCGGCCTGGTCAGCATGGCGGAGGTGGCCGACACCCTGTCGGCCATCCGCGAGCGCGTTGCCACCCCCATCATCGTCGATGCCGATACCGGGTTCGGCAACGCGCTGAACGTCCAGCGGACCGTCCGCCTGTTCGAGCGGCTGGGCGCCTCTGCCATCCAGCTGGAAGACCAGACCCTGCCCAAGCGTTGCGGCCACCTGCGCGACAAGGTGCTGGTGTCGGCCGACGAGATGGCCGGCAAGGTGAAGGCCGCGGTCGACGCCCGCGCTTGCGCCGACACGCTGATCATCGCCCGCACCGACGCCATCGCCGTGGAGGGGTTCGAGGCGGCCTGCACGCGGGCCGAACGCTATGCCGCCGCCGGTGCGGACATCCTGTTCGTCGAGGCACCGCGCAGCGTGGAGGAGATGGCGGCCGTCACCGCCCGCTTCGGCGGCACCCTGCCGCTGATGGTCAACATGGTGGAAGGCGGAAAGACACCGATCCTGGCCGCGGCGGAGCTGCAACGCCTGGGCTTCGCGCTGGCGATCTTTCCCGGCGGGCTGGTGCGGGCGCTGGCGGCGATGGCGCGGGACTATTTCGCCTCGCTGAAACGGCACGGCACGACCGCGCCGTTCCGCGACCGCATGCTGGATTTCACCGCGCTGAACGCCCTGATCGGCACGCCGGAGATGCTGGAAACCGGCCGGCGCTATGCCGAAGGGGACGAGGCGTGAGCGTGCACGGTGCCGACGGCGTGGCCTTCGACGGGACCGCCCCGGTGCTGGTCATCGGGGCCGGTGCCTGTGGGCTGACCGCGGCTCTTGCCGCCCGGCAGGCCGGCGCGGAGGTCGCGGTCATCGAACGCGACCCGCTGCCGCGCGGCAACACCGCCCTGTCCGCCGGCCTGATCCCTGCCGCCGGGACACGGTTCCAGCGGGCCAGGGGCATCGACGACGATCCGGCGCGCTTCGCCGCCGACATCCTGGCCAAGACCAAGGGCCGGGCCGACCCGGCGATGGTGGCGACGGTGACGCAAGAGGCCGCCTCCACCATCGAATGGCTGGCCGATGCGGCCCGCATCGATTTCCGGGTCCTGGACGATTTCCGCTATCCCGGCCATTCGGCCCTGCGGATGCATGCAGCACCTGAAGGGACCGGCGAAGGGCTGCTGGACCGGCTGGCCCGCGCGGCCGAGCACGCCGACGTGACGCTGATGACCGATGCCGCGGTCACGGCGCTCTTCGCCGAAGACGATGGCCGGATCGCGGGCGTGCAGGTGACGCGGCCGGACGGCAGCGCCGACCGGGTGGGATGCGGCGCCCTGATCCTGGCCTGCAACGGCTTCGGCGGAAACCCCGCCATGGTGCGCGCCCATTGTCCGGAGATGGCGGACGCCCTCTATTTCGGCCATCCCGGCAACCGCGGCGACGCGGTGCTGTGGGGCACCGCGCTGGGCGCGGCGACGCGGGACATGACCGGCTATCAGGGCCATGCCTCGGTCGCCCATCCGCACGGCATCCTGATCACCTGGGCGGTGATCTCGGAAGGCGGCATCCAGGTGAACCTGGAGGGCCGGCGCTTCGCCGACGAAAGCCGCGGCTATTCCGAACAGGCGGTGGAGGTGCTGGGGCAGCCGGATCGCCTCGCCTGGGTCATCTTCGACGAGCCGATTGCCGCCGTCGCCCGCCAGTTCGAGGACTTCCGCACTGCCGAGGCGGCCGGCGCGGTGAAATGGGCCGAAAGCGTGCCGGCCCTGGCGACGGCAACCGGGCTGCCGGCCGCCGCCCTGGCCGAGACGCTGCACCAGGTGACGGCCTTCGCCGGTGGGGCGCAGGCCTGCCCGTTCGGCCGCCGCTTCGACCCACGCTCGGTGTTGCTGCCGCCCTTTGCCGCGGTCAGGGTGACGGGGGCGCTGTTCCACACGCAAGGCGGGCTGGTGGTCGACGCCGACGCCCGCGTCCTGCGGCCCGACGGCATACCGCTACCCAACCTCTATGCCGGCGGCGGTGCGGCCTGCGGCCTCTCCGGCCCCGAAGCCGACGGCTATCTCTCCGGCAACGGCCTGTTGACAGCGACGGTGCTGGGGCGGCTGGCCGGCCGCCACGCCGCAGAGCACTTCGGAGCCCGGGAGGCCGAGAATGCCGCGTGACCGCCGCGCGATGGCGACGGGACGCGACGCCGGCTCGCCGGTGCCGCTCTATCATCGCGTCTACGTCGTCCTGCGCGAGCAGATCTTGGAAGGCGCCTATGGTCCGGGCCGGGCGCTGCCCAGCGAGCACGACCTGGCGCGGCAGTTCCAGGTGTCGCGCGTCACCGTGCGCCGGGCGCTGGAGGCGCTGGAGGCCGACGGCATGGTGCTGCGCCAGCGCGGGCGCGGCACCTTCGCCATTCCGTCGAAGCCGGTGGAGCCGCTGCGTGCCGACCTGACCGGCCTGCTGGCGACACTGGCCGCCATGGGCGCCGGCACGTCGGTGGAGCTGATCCGCTTCGAATATGTCCCGGCCTCGCCCCTGGTCGCCGAAGCGCTGGAGATCGCGCCGGGGGCGACCGTGCAGCGGGCGGTGCGCGTCCGCCGCGTCGACGGCAAGCCGATGTCGCACCTGACCACCTGCGTGCCGGAGGACCTGGGCCGCACCTTCAGCCGGCGCGATCTGGCGCGACGGCCGCTGCTGAGCCTGCTGGAGCGCGCGGGCGTGCACCCCTCCGCTGCCGACCAGACCATCACCGCCACGCTGGCCGACGCCGCCGTCGCCGAGCGCCTGGAAACCCAGGTGGGGGCGGCGCTGTTGTCCATCAGCCGCGTCGTCCGCGACCAGAGCGGCCGGCCGGTGGAATTCCTGCGCGCCCTCTACCGCCCCGATGTCTACGCCTATCGCATGACCCTGTCGCGGGACCCCAATCAGCCGTCGGTCGTCTGGAATGCGGCGGGCTGACGGATGGGCGGAACCACACTGCCACGAAGGATGCTGCCGTGATCGATGCCGTCACCCTGGCCGTCCTGAAGGGAAGGCTGGAACAGATCGCCGACGAGATGGACGCGACCCTGTTCCGCACCGCCTTCAACCCGATCATCGCCGAAGCGCATGACGCCTCGCACGGCCTCTACCATGCCGAAACCGGCGAGACGCTGGTGCAGGGCAAGTCGGGCCTGCCGATCTTCGTCGGCGTCATGTCCTTCGCGGTGAAGGCGGTGATCGACCGCTTCGGCGACACGGTGGCCGACGGCGACGTCTTCATCTTCAACGACCCCTACGACGGCGGCACCCATCTGTCGGACTTCCGGCTGGTGCGGCCGGTGTTCCGGGACGGGCGGGTCTATTGCTACCTGGCCTCCGTCGGGCATTGGCACGACGTCGGCGGCAACGTACCCGGCAACTACAACCCCGTGGCCACGGAATGCTTCCAGGAAGGCATGCTGATCCCGCCGGTGCGGCTGTTCGCGCGCGGAGAGCTGAGGCAGGACGTGGTCGACATCATCATGGCCAACACCCGCCTGCCGGGCAGCGCCCATGGCGACCTTCAGGGCCAGATCAACGCGCTCGACCTGGGCGTACGGCGCCTGGGGCTGCTGCTGGACGACTACGGCGACGATACGGTGGCCGAAGCGTTGGCAGAGCTGCGGACGCGCGCCGCCCGGCTGATGCGGTCGCATATCGCCGAGCTGCCGGACGGCACCTACGGGTCGGAAGACTTCCTGGACAACGACGGCAACACGGACGCGCCGCTGCGCATCGCACTGGACATCACCATCGCGGGCGACCGCATGGTGTGGGACTTCTCCCGCTCCTCCCCCCAATGCGCGGGACCGGTGAACATCGCCCTCTCCACCACCGTGGCCAGCTGCTACGTGGCGCTGAAGCACCTGTTCCCGGAGGTGCCGGCCAATGCCGGGGTGCTGGAGCCGATCGAATTCCGCGTGCCGGAGACGACGCTTCTGAACGTGCGCGCGCCCAAGCCGGTCGGCGGCTACACCGAAACGATCCTGCGCATCATCGACGTCGTCTTCAGCGCCTTCGCAGGCATCGATCCCGCGATCACCAACGCCAACGCCTACGGCACCATCAACGCCGTGTCGCTGGCCGGCCACCGGGCCGACGGCCGGCGCTGGGTGATGTTCAGCTTCTTCGGCGGCGGCCATGGCGGCAATCCCGACGGTGACGGCCTCAACCACGGCAACGCCCCGATCTCCACCGCCACCATCCCGCCGGTGGAGATCCTGGAGGCGGCCTATCCGGTGATGTTCACCCAATGGGCGCTGCGCCCCGACAGCGGCGGTGCGGGCCGCCACCGCGGCGGCCTGGGCGCGGTCTACGAGATCGAGCTCTTGGAGGAGCAGGCGAACCTGTTCCTGTTCGGCGAGCGCGGCCGCTTCCCGCCGCAGGGCGTGGCCGGCGGCGGGCCCGGGGCGCTGAACCGCTTTGCCTTCCAGCAGCACGGCCAATGGCAGGAGCCGCCGATGACGTCCAAGATGGTGGGTGTGACGCTCAAACGGGGCGAACGCATCCGGCTGGAAACGCCGGGCGGCGGCGGCTATGGCCCGGCGGCGGACCGCGACCCCGCGGCCGTCGCCCGCGACGTCGCCTTCGGCTATGTCACGGCCGGCGCGGCCGAACGCGACTATGGCGTCACCGCAAGGGAGACCGGCCGATGAGCGCACCCGGCCCCCGCCACATCGTCGGCGTCGATGTCGGTGGCACCTTCACCGACGTCTTCATCTATGACGAGGCCGCCGGCCGCTGCCAGGTCGCCAAGGTGCCGTCGGTGCGTGGCGACCAAGCGACGGGCTTCCTGGCCGGCATCCGCACCCGCATCGACGACCTGGGCAGCATCGCCACCGTGGTCCACGGCACGACGGTGGCCACCAACGCGCTGCTGGAGCGCAAGGGTGCGCGCGCCGGCATCATCACCACGGCCGGTTTCCGCGACGTCGTCGAGATGCGGCGCCGCGACCGGCCGACCACCTGGGGACTGCGCGGACAGTTCGAGCCGGTGATCCCCCGCGACCTGCGCCTGGAGGTGGTCGAACGCACGCTCGCCACCGGCGAGGTGCATACCCCTGGACGAGGTCCATTGGGCCGCCGACACGCTGCTGTCCCGCGGGGCGGAGGCGGTCAGCATCGTCTTCATCAACGCCTACGCCAACCCGGCCAACGAGCGGGCGGCACTGGAAACGGTGCGCAAGCAGTGGCCGAATGCCTATGTCACCGCCTCGCACCAGATCCTGCCGGAAATCCGGGAGTTCGAGCGCGCATCGACCACCAGCCTCAACGGCTACCTGCAGCCGGTGGTGTCGAGCTATCTCGGCCGGCTGGAAGACAGCCTGGCCGGCGGCGGATTTCGCGGCGAGCTGCTGATCGTCCAGTCCAACGGCGGTGTCATGACGGTGGAAACGGCGCGCGAGCGGCCGGTGCGTACCGCCTTGTCCGGCCCGGCGGCGGGCGTCATCGCCGCCGCCCACATCGCCGCCAGCGCCGGCTATGCCAATGTGCTGACCTGCGACATGGGCGGCACCAGCTTCGACGTCTCGCTGGTCGCCGACGGGCAGCATGCGTTGAGCCCGGAGACGAGCATCGATTTCGGCCTGGTCGTCCGATCGCCGATGATCGAGATCACCACGATCGGCGCCGGCGGCGGGTCCATCGCCCGGGTCGACCGCGGCGGGCTGTTGCAGATCGGGCCGGACTCCGCGGGATCGGACCCCGGGCCGGCCTGCTATGGCCTGGGCAACGACCGCCCGACGGTGACGGATGCCAATGTCGTGCTGGGGCGCATCAATGCCGACCGGCCCATCGGCGGCGCGCTCGACCGGCTGGACGTGGCCGCGGCCGAGCGCGCGATCGCCGCGCATGTGGGCGAACCGCTGGGCCTGTCGGCCGTCGCCGCGGCGGAAGCGATCGTCCGGGTCGCCAATTCCCGCATGGCCGGCGCCATCCGCCTGGTGTCGATCGAGCGCGGGCACGACCCCAAGCGGTTCATCGCCATGCCGTTCGGCGGCGGCGGGGCGCTGCATGCCGGCGCGCTGATCCGCGAGGTCGGCCTGGCCAAGGCGCTGGTCCCGCGCTACCCCGGTGTTACCAGCGCGCTGGGCTGCGTGATCGCCGACATGCGCCACGACTTCGTCCACACCCTGAATGCGCTGCTGGACGGCCTGGACATCGCCGCCGTGGACGCGGAGATGCTGCGCACCGCCGCGGCCGGCCGGGCGCTGCTGGACCGCGCCGGCGCCAGCTTCGACGGCATCGACACCGCCTTTGAATTCGACATGTCCTATGTCGGCCAGACCCATACGGTAGCCGTGCCGGTGTCGATCACCCTCTCCGCCGGCGCCGGCACCGGGCTGACGCGCGATGTCATCGCCGCCGCCTTCGATACCCGCTATCGCGCCGCCTATGGCCGCCTGCTGTCGGGCGTGCCGGTCCGGGTCCTGAACCTGCGCACGGCCGTGATCGGCCGCCGCCGCAAGCTGCCGCTGGAGCTGCTGGCCCCGACGGCCACCGGGTCGCCGTCCGATGCCCGGCAGGGCTCGCGGAAGGTCTATGCCGACGGCGCCTGGCACGAGGCGGCGGTCTACGCCCGGCTCGACCTGCCGGTGGGCGCCGTCATCCCCGGCCCGGCGGTGCTGGAACAGCCGGACACCACCATCTTCGTCGATCCCGGCATGACGGCCGAAGTCGACCGGCTGGGCAACGTCGTGCTGGGCCGTGCGGAAGGGGGCGCGCCATGAGCCTGGGCGGCGGGGCGACCGCCTTCCTGATCTGCGACATGCAGAACGACTTCGTCCATCCGCAGGGCGCCTATGGCCGCGCCGGGCAGAGCGCCCCGGCCATCGCCGACCTGGTCCCCCGCCACCGGACCGTGGCCGACGCCATGCGGGCCGCCGGCGGTTGGATCGTCTCCACCCAGTTCACCCTGGTGCCCGGCCGCGGCGGCGAGCCGATGATTGCCGACCACCTGCGCCGGCTGCGCCCGTTCCTGGCCCGCGGCGACTTCGCGCCCGGCAGTTGGGGCCAGGCGCTGATCGACGCGTTGCAGCCCGCCGACCTGGTGGTCGAGAAGGTCGCCTATTCCGCCTTCTACATGAGCCGCCTGGACTACGTGTTGGCGAAAGCCGGCATCACGACGCTGGTGATCGGCGGCATCGTCACCAATGGCGGTGTCGCCAGCACGCTGCGCGATGCCCATGTGCGTGGGTTCAACACCGTCCTGCTGACCGATGGCTGTGCCGCCTTCTCCGCCGAGGCGCACGACGCCACCGTGCGCTCGCTGGCGACGGTCAGCGAGACCATGACCTGCGCCGAGTGCGTGCGGGGGCTGAAGGCGGCGGCGCGCGGCTGACCCGATCGGTCGGGGCCCGCCCCCGCAGCCGTCAGGCGACGTCGTCGAACCGGGCCACCACTTCGGACCGTGTTTCGGCCAGCTGCTGGTCGACATCGCCCAGGCAGACGACGGACCTGGCATCGGGGTGGTGCTGCTCGGGATCGGCGTCGAAGATCGCGATCACCTTGTCGGCATCGATCCAGACGGGCTCGCCCACGGGGGTGGTCAGCTGCAAAAGCTGCAGGCGGCCCCGCAGCCGCGCGGCGATCGCGTCGGCAGGCTCGCTGGAAAACAGGCGCTGGGTTCCGACCTCGATAAGGGTGGCGCCCTCGGGTTCGACATCGCCGAAGGTCGGCCGCAGCCGCACGATCTTCGCCGACCGCACCAGCCGCTGGCTGCCGTCCAACATGCTGACTTCTATGAACATCTGTTTCTTGCTCTGAACTCGCGCCCGACCGGCGCCCCACGATCCGGGGGCTGAGTTCTATAGCGACTTCGCCAAAAATCAATTGCGCGTTGGATAGCATTGCGGTCGCCGCCGCCCCCGTCGCGGAACCGCCGCCCATCGGCGGTGTTAGTGCCGCGGAGGTGATCATGGCGACGCGACCCATCTGGAAGGGCCAGCTCAGGCTCTCGCTGGTTTCGATCCCCGTCGAGATCTATACGGCCACCCGCTCGGCCGCCCGGATCAGCTTCCGCCAGATCCACGAGCCTTCGGGCAAGCCCGTGCATTACGAGAAGGTCGTGGCCGGCGTCGGACCGGTGAAAAGCGACGACATCATGAAAGGCTTCGAGCTGGAAAAGGGGAAGTTCGTCCTGCTGTCCCCCGAAGAGATCGAGGCCGTCAAGCTTGAGACGAAGAAGACCTTCGAACTGGTCCAGTTCGTCGGATCCTGCGAGATCTCGCCCATATATTTCGACAAGCCCTACTATATCGTCCCGGCGGATGAGCTGGCCGAGGACGCCTACCGTGTCGTGCGCGACGCCCTGCGGCAGACCGAGCGCATCGGCCTGGGCCAGCTGGCCATGCGCGGGCAGGAATACCTGGCGGCCGTGAAGCCCTGCGGCGACGGCCTGCTGATGGAAACCCTGCACTACGACGACGAGATCAGGAAGGCCGACCCGCTGTTTTCCGCCATTTCCGGCAAGGCGGCGGAGGCGGAGCTGCTGGAGGTGGCGACAACCCTGATCGAACGCAAGACGGCGCCGTTCAATGCCGCCGCGTTCAAGGACAACTACACGGACGCGCTGCGTGCCCTGATCACCAAGAAGTCCCGCAGCCGGTCGTCGAAGACCGTGACGGCCGGGGACGACGCGCCGTCGCGCTCTGGCGACAATGTGGTCGACCTGATGGCCGCGCTGAAGGCCAGCCTGGAAAAGGCACCGGCAACCAAGGGCAGTCCGCCCGGAAAGCCGGCGCCGCGCAGGCGCAAGCAAGCGTGATCCATGGGCAAGCGCGCGGACAAGCTTGACGAATACAACCGGCGCCGCGACTTCACCCGGTCGCCCGAACCGGCCGGCAAGCCGGGTCGGCCGGCCGACGGGGCGTTGGCCTTCCTGGTCCAGAAGCACGCCGCCCGCCGCCTGCATTACGACCTGCGGCTGGAATGGGACGGCGTGCTGAAAAGCTGGGCCGTGACCCGCGGCCCCAGCCCCGACCCCGCCGACAAGCGGCTGGCCGTCCGCACCGAAGACCATCCGCTGTCCTATGGCGACTTCGAAGGGGTGATTCCGGAAGGCCAATACGGCGCCGGCACGG
Source organism: Rhodospirillaceae bacterium (assembly GCA_020638595.1). Lineage (GTDB taxonomy): Bacteria > Pseudomonadota > Alphaproteobacteria > DSM-16000 > Inquilinaceae > JACKIG01. The sequence continues at coordinate 107,222 of JACKIG010000015.1, forward strand.
TCATGCTGTGGGACCGCGGCACGTGGGAGCCCCTGCACGATCCCGAAGCCGGGCTGGCCGAAGGCAAGCTGCATTTCCGCCTGCACGGGCAGCGCATGCAGGGCGGCTGGGCGCTGGTGCGCATGCGCGGCCGCAAGGCGGAAAAGCGCGAGAACTGGCTGCTGATCAAGGAGAACGATGAGCTTGCCGGGCAGGCATCCGGGCACCTCATCGATCAGACGGCCAGCGTCAAGACCGGCCGCGCCATGGCCGACATCGCCGCCGGCCGGGACGCGACCGGCCCGCCGGCTCCGGGGGCCGCAGCGCGGCGCCGCAGATCGAAGGCCGGCGCTGCCGGCACCGGGCCTCCCGATTTCCAGGCGGTGCAGCTGGCCACGCTGGTGTCCGACGCACCGGACGGCGACGACTGGGTCAGCGAGGTCAAGTTCGACGGCTATCGCTGCCTTTCGGCGATCGGCAACGGCCGGGTCCGCTGCTACACCCGATCCGGATTGGACTGGACCGACCGCTTCACCGGCCTGGCGCAGGCGCTGGCCGGCCTGGACTGCCGCAGTGCGCTGGTCGACGGCGAGGTCGTGGCGGCGGGTGGCGGTTCAGGTTCGCAGTTCTCCGCGCTGCAGAGGTCCTTGGCCGATGGCGGACCCCTGAAATACTACCTCTTCGACCTGCTCTCGCTGGATGGGGAGGACCTGCGCGGACGGCCGCTGGTGGCGCGCAAGGATGCGCTGCATGCGCTCTTGCGTACCGCGCCGGCCGGCGGCCCGCTGCTGTACAGCGAACATGTCCGCGGCCACGCCTCGACCGTGTTCGCACGCCTGTGCCAGGCGGGCCAGGAAGGCATCATCGCCAAGCGTGCCGACGCACCCTATGTCGCCGGACGGTCGAAAGCCTGGCTGAAGGTGAAATGCACCCGGCGCCAGGAATTCGTCATCGGCGGCTATTGCCCGTCGACCAAGCCGGGCCGGCCGTTTGCGTCCCTGCTGGTCGGCACCTTCGACGGCGATGTCCTGCGCTATCGCGGCCGGGTCGGGACCGGCTTTTCGGCAGATACGCTGGAAACGGTCCGGTCCAGGCTGGCCGCGCGCAAGCGCTGTCCCTTCGCGGCGGTGCCGGCCGCCATCGCCCGCAACGCCGTCTGGGTCGCCCCGACCTCGGTGGCGGAGATCGAATTCGCCGAGCTTACCGATGAAGGCCACATCCGGCACGGGAGCTTCATCGCACTGCGCGAGGACAAGGACGCGAAGGCCGTCATGCTGGAAACCCCATCGCCCGATCCCGGGGACGGGCCGCGCGACGACGCCCTGCACGGCGTCCGCCTGACCCATCCCGACCGTGTCGTGTTTGAGGCCCAGGGCCTGACAAAGCTGGATCTTGCCCGCTACTACGGTGCCGTGGCGCCGCGCATGCTGCCCCTGGCCGGCCGACGCCCGCTGTCGCTGGTGCGCTGTCCGGGGGGACGCGGCGGCAAGTGCTTCTTCCAGAAGCATGCCGGCGACGGGTTTCCACACCAGCTGCAGCGCGTCGACGTGACCGACAGCGCCGGCGAGACGGCCGGCTATATCACGGTCGACGACGCCGCCGGCCTGATCGCCGGCGTGCAGATGGGAACGCTGGAGTTCCACATCTGGGGCGCCCGCAACGATCGCCTGGACCATCCCGACCGGCTGGTCTTCGACCTTGACCCCGACGAAGGGCTGGCCTTCCGCACCGTCGTCGATGCCGCCGTGTTTCTGCGCGATCGCCTGGCCGCCCTGGGGCTGGAGACGGTGCCGATGGTCACGGGCGGCAAGGGCATCCACGTGATCGCCCCGCTGAAGCCCGAAGCCGACTGGCCAAGGGTGAAGGACTTCGCCCGATCCTTTGCCGGCGGCCTGGCGACGGAGAACCCCGACCGCTTCACCGCCACCCTGTCCAAGGCCAAGCGCAAGGGCCGCATCTTCATCGACTGGCTGCGCAACGAGCGCGGATCGACCGCCGTCGCCCCCTATTCCACCCGCGCCCGCCCGGGCGCCCCGGTCGCCACGCCGGTCAGCTGGAAAGAGCTGGCCACGCTGCCGGGTGCCGACGCCTTCACGACGGCCGACGTCGTCGCACGGCTGGACCAGGACGATCCCTGGGCCGACGCCGCGTCGTGGACGCAGGTGATCCCCGGCCCCCCCTGACGCCGAAGTCCCCCTACCCCTCCAGCCGGCGCTGGAACCAGGCGATCAGGCGGCGCCAGAGTTCGTCCTTGGCGACGGCATCTTCCACGCCGTGCTCCAGGTTGGGGTTGTCGTTGATTTCCATGACGACGACGCCGCGCTCGGTTTCCTTCAGGTCGACACCGTAGAGGCCGCTGCCGATCAGGCGGGCGGCGGCCAGCGCGGTGGCGACCACGGCTTCGGGTGCGTCCTCGATGGCGAAGGTGCGGAAGCGGCCTTCGTCGAAGCGGCCGTCTTCGCTGTGCTTGAGGATCTGCCAATGCTTGCGCGCCATCTGGTACTGGCAGACGAACAGGGGTTCGCCGTCCAGCACGCCGACACGCCAGTCGAAAGGCGTATAGACGTATTCCTGCGCCAGGATCAGGTCGGAATCCTCCAGCAGTTCGCGGGCGACACGGCGCAGCTGCTTGGGATCTTCCGCCTTCTTCACCCCGCGGCTGAACGACCCGTCGGGGATCTTCAGGACGATGGGATAGCCGAACCCGTTGGCAAGGTCGTCGATATGCCGCAGGCCGTCGACCACCTTGGTGCGCGGCGTCGGCACGCCCGCCGCCTCCAGCAGTTCGAACAGGTAGACCTTGTTGGTGCAGCGCAGGATCGACGTCGGGTCGTCGATCACGGGCATGCCCTCCTGTTCGGCCCGCTTGGCGAACCGGTAGGTGTGGTCTTCGATGGTCGTGGTCTCGCGGATCAACAGCGCGTCGTATTCCGCCAGCCGGGCCAGGTCCTTCTTCACGATCGGTTCCACCAGCACGCCCATGCGCTCCGCCACCCGGGCCAGCCGGCGCAGGCTGGCCACGCTGGTCGGCGGCAGCGCCTGCTTCGGGTCGTGCAGCACGGCGATGGTATGGCGCGGCTGCTGGCGGGCGCGGGGCTGGCGCCAGGTGCCGTGCGCGAACTGGGCGAGCGCGCTGAGGAAGAACGCCTGGCCGTCGGCATCCATGTCCGAGACGGCGACATGGCGGATGCTGGCGATCTGCAGCCAGTCGCCGGGCATCACCCGGACACTCAGGATCGGCGCACGGAACCGGTTGAACACCAGCCGCGCCAGGTCGCGGAAGCGCACGTCCTCGCACTGGCCCAGGCAGACCAGCAGCGTCACCGGCTGGGTCGGCCGGTCGGTCCAGCGCTTGGCGCGCCGGTTCAGCTCGTCCTCCAGGTCGGGAATGCCATGGCGGTAGAGGCTGCGCTGGCGCAGTTCCAGGATCGTGTCCACCGTCGGCAGCACGCGCTGCCCGCGCGCCTCGGCCAACAGCGAAGCGTAATAGCCGGCACCGAGATAGCTGTAGGTGCGCGACAGGTTGATCACCTTGGTCTCGCTGCCGGGCGAGGACCGCGGGTTGGTGATGTATTCGCGCGTGCTGATCACCTGGACGGTGGCCGGAATGCGGCCGCCCCACAAGTCACCGATCCGGTCGATGACGACGGTCCAGCCGCTCACGGTGTCGGGCGATCCGAAACGACGACCGCGGCCTTCACCCGCGTGCGCCCATAGCGGGACATGCGCTCGAACTCGGCAATGGGGATCGGCAGATTGGCCTTCGCGGCAAGCGTATCCATGTCCTCCTCATCGATCCACGGGTCATGCACATAGACGAAGCGGTCGTCGATGCCGTGGACCACAAGCCAGTGGGGTGCCTTCTGGCGGTGCATGCGGTAATGGCTGACCAGCGTCAAGCAGACGCTGCGCCGCGCGGCATAGGCGCGGACCTGCGCGCCGGTCAGCGGCTCACGATGGACCGGAATGCCGGCTTCGGCCGCCTGTTCGCGATAGACTTCCTGCACCAGGCGCATGATGTCCCTCTTGCGTCCGCTGCGCACGCCGTCGAGGAACATGGGGTCGTCCTGGCTGACGAAGATCTCGGTCCCGAAGCCCCGGCGATGGGCCGCCAACGCCAGGCCGAAGGGATCGCATCCGCCGGCACCCGAGGTCATGAAGATGGTCGTCGCCTCCCGCCACAGCTCCAGCTCGCTGCGTTGGCCCAGGGGGAAATCGGCGTCGAACGACGCCATGGCCATCATCAGCGCGGCCGGGCCGCAGGTGAATTCCGTCGTCTGCGCATAATACGGGACGCGGCAGTCGGCAACTGCCGACGCAGGCAGGCGCTTTTCGAACCGCAATGCGGCGGAATGGTCTTCGTAATAGTCGAGATAGGTGCCGATCCGGCGGTATCCCGCGTGCAGGTAGAGGCGGATGGCCGCCAGGTTGTCGGGCCGCACCTCCAGGCGCAGGAACCAGGCCTCGTGCGCCACGGCGGCATCCTCCGCCGCGGCCAGCAGGCTGCGGCCCACGCCCTGGCGCCGCAGCGTGCCGTCGGTGGCGATGGAATAGAGCCGCGCCAGCGACGTGCCGCGCCGGAACAGCAGCAGCGCATAGCCGACGGCGCGCCCCGACGCCTCGGCCACCAGGCACGCGGCATGGGCCTTGGTCAACAGGTGGTGGAACTGGCGCCGGCTGATCCGGTCGTGTTCGAACGCCGTCGCTTCCAGCCGCAGGAGCGCGTCGATATCCGACATGGCCGCCGGCCGGACAACGGCCGCGCCGCCCGCGCCATCGGATGCCGCCCCGGCAGGCCGATCGGATATGCTGGTCATCATGGCCCTGTGCCCATCTGCGAATAGATGGCTGTGAAACCCGGCGTCGTCGAGCAGATCCGTACACGCCTGCATCGCCGTCGGATGCGCTTGACGCAACCGCGGTTTAGCGGCATCCACCACGCCGACCGGATGCCGGTGCAAGGGGTGGCGGCGAGGCAGCGTGATCGGCTTTCTGGGCGACAGTGCGGCCTATGTGACACTCGGGCTGGTCGGGCTGGTGTTCGTCGCCTTCGCGCTCGAGCGGTTTCCGCCGGAGGTGGTGGCCATCGCCGCAGTGGCGATCCTGCTGCTGCTGGGCGTGCTGGAGGTGGGGGACATCCTGGGCGTGCTGTCCAACAGCGCGCCGGCGACCATCGCCGCCATGTTCGTGCTCAGCGCCGCCCTGGTGCGCACCGGGGCGCTGGATGCCTTCGGCGTGCTGCTGGAACGGCTTGCGGCGCGCGGCACCTTCGTGGTGCTGGCCAGCCTGATCGGTGCCACGATGCTGGCATCGGCCTTCATGAACAATACGCCGCTGGTCATGGTGATGATCCCGGTCGTGGTCGGGCTGTCGCGGCGGCTGTCGGTGGCGCCGTCGCGGCTGCTGATCCCGGTGTCCTACGCGGCGATCCTGGGCGGCACCTGTACGCTGATCGGCACCTCGACCAACCTGCTGACCGACGGTGTGGCCCGCAATCTCGGCCTCGCCCCCTTCGGCCTGTTCGAGATCGCGCCCTTGGGGCTGGCCGTCGCGCTGGCCGGGGGCATCTTCATGGTGCTGGCGGGCCGGCGCCTGCTGCCCGACCGCGAAACCCTGGAGGGGCTGCTGGGCGCCGGCCCGCGCCTTCAGTTCCTGGTGGAAATCCTGGTGCCGCAGGGTTCGCCCCTGGTCGGCAAGCCGGTCGCCGATGTGGCGCTGTTCCGCACCGCGGGCCGGGAACTGGTCGATGTCGTCCGCAACGACCGGTCGCAGCGGGCGCACCTGCCGGGGCTGCGGCTGGAGGAAGGCGACCGCATCGTCCTGCGCAGTTCGTCCGCGGACGTGGTGGCCCTGCGCGACGGTGCGGGCGTCCGGTTCGCGGGCGACGAGCTGGTCGGCCCCATCGCCACCCGCCGCAGCGTCGTCGTGGAGGCGCTGCTGGGCCCCGATACGGCCCTGATCGACCGCCGGCTGGGCGACCTGCGGCTGCGCCGGCGCTACGGCGTCTACCCCCTGGCACTGCACCGGCACGGCGAGGCCTTGGAAAGCCGGCTGGACCAGATCCCGCTGAAGGTCGGCGATACCCTGCTGCTGGAAGGCACGGCGGAGGATCTGCGCAGGCTGGCCACGGACATGCAGCTGGTCAGCCTGGCCCCGCCGAGCGAGCAGGCCTTCCGCCGCGGCCGCGCGCCGATCGCCGCGGCCGTCCTGGGCGCGGTCGTGCTGCTGGCCGCCTTCGACGTCATGCCGATCGCGGGGCTTGCCTTCCTGGGCATGGCCCTGGTCCTGGTGACGCGCTGCATCGATGCGGAGGAGGCGATCCACGCCATCGATGGCCGCATCCTGCTGCTGATCGTCTGCATGCTGGCCATCGGCACGGCCCTGGACAAGACGGGGGCCGTGGCGTTGCTGGTGGACGCCATGCTGCCGCTGTTGTCGTCGCTGCCGCCGCTGGCCGTCCTGGCGATCGTCTATGCGCTGGCATCGCTGCTGACCGAACTGGTGACGAACAACGCCGTCGCGGTGGTCGTCACCCCGGTCGCCGTGGCCCTGGCGGTGGAGCTGGGCTGCGATCCCCGGCCCTTCGTCGTCACCGTGATGTTCGCCGCCAGCGCCAGCTTCGCCACGCCCATCGGCTACCAGACCAACACGCTGGTCTACGGTGCCGGCGGCTATCACTTCGCGGACTTCCTGAAGATCGGCGTGCCGATGAACCTGCTGGTCGGGCTGGTGACGGTGCTGGTCATCCCGCTCTTGTGGCCGCTGTGAGGCAAAGTCGACCGCACCGGCATGCCGCCGTGGCCCCCCGGCGCAAGCCGGGCTAATATGCGCTCCCCAGGCTGCGGCCGTACGACAAGACGACACCAAGGGGATCGAAGTCCATGACGCTCAGCTATGAGGTCAGTGCCAAAGCCGTCCTTGAGGGTGGCCGTGCGGAGGAAGGCGAGGTCACGCTGACCCTGAACTTCCCGGACGGACCGGTGACGACCCGCACCCATGTGCCGTCCGCCGACCCGCGGCTGATCAAGGCGGCGGTCCTGGCAGAGCGTGCCGGCGTGGCGGCCATGCTGGACCAGTGGGCGGATTCGGCGATGACGCCGTTGAAGATCGCGACGGTGTTGAGCGCCGGGCGCTGGACCGCCGATGTCCATGCCACGCTGCATGTGCTGGACGAAGCCAAGCATACGACCGTCGTCGTCACCGTCGACGATCCGGCGTCGGCGCTCGACGCCCAGCAGAAGGCCCGCGCGGCGGTGAAGGACTTCGCCGCCCTCATCCGCCCGACCGAGGCCGAGCGGGCGGAGTTCATGGCCCTGTCGGAGGAGGAGCGCAAGCGCCTGGGCCATGCGGGCTATCTGTTGACCGGCATCGGCGAGCTGACGGGCGAAAAGTCCCCCTATCTGGAAGACCCCCACAGCCTCTACGGCACCTGAGGCGCTGCTGCCGCGGTGGGCGGCCGGGCGTACGCGACGCCCGGCACGTCCGACCCTTGGCTGTTCAGTATAAACTAAACATGGCGCACGGGCCTTCGTCCGTTCTGCTGCATATGCGAGCAGCAGGTAATTTTCATGCAAACATTGCCCGTGAGAGACATGATATGCCATCCACCACCGGCGCAAGGCGACATATCCTTGACACGACTAGGATTTAGGGCGAGCGTTAAATAAACTTAATATGGAGATGACACGCACGACGCGTTGACGACCGCCACCGGTTGGGCGCGGCAGTCGGGATCCACGACCAGACCACTCACAATCAATCCGGCTGGGAAGGTACGCCGGCGTTTCGACCGGCCTGGGGGCGACGATCCCCCGTGGGCATGGACAGTTGGCGCGCGAGGCCATGCTGCTCTGCGATGCCGAAGGGCCTCGCATCCATGGGCGAGGGGTTTGCAGGACGACGGGGCCGCTGCGGCGGCAGGGCATGGAGTGGGTGAACAAGGGCTGAAGATGACGCAGGAACTGCTGTCCGCCCTGATCGAGCGGACGACGGCCAGCATTGCGGCACATGCCGACGAACTGACGAAGCTGGATCAGGCCATCGGCGACGGCGATCACGGCATCAACATGGCCCGCGGGTTCAAGGCCATCGCCGAGCAGCGCGACAGCCTGGCCGCCCTGCCGGCCAACCAGGCGCTGCAGAAGGCCGGCATGACGCTGGTGATGAAGGTGGGCGGCGCGTCCGGACCGCTCTACGGCAGCCTGCTGATGTCCATGGGCAAGGCACTGCCCGAGGCGCCCGCGTCGCTGGCCGACGTGGCCGCGGCCTTCGCCGAAGGCGTCGCCGCCGTGCAGAAGCGCGGCAAATCCGGTCCCGGCGAGAAGACGATGCTGGAGGTGCTGGTACCGGTGCTGGCCGCGCTGCGCGCCGCCGACGGCACCGACCTGCCGGCGGCCCTGGCGGCGGTGCGGGCCGCCGCCGACACCGGCCTTGAGAGCACCCGGCCCATGCGGGCGACCAAGGGCCGGGCGTCCTATCTGGGCGAAAGGTCGGTCGGCCATCTCGACCCCGGGGCGCGATCGAGCGCGCTGCTGGCCCATGCGGTCGCCGATGTGCTGGAGCAGATGCCGTGACGGACAAGGTCGCACTCGTCATCGTTTCGCATTCGCCCGACGTGGCCAAGGGAACCGCGGACATGGTGCGCCAGATGGTCGGCGACGACGTGCGGGTGGCCGCCTGCGGCGGCGACCCCGACGGCGGCCTGGGCACCGATGTCGCCAGGATCCAGGAGGCGATCGATGCGGTCTATTCGCCGGCCGGTGTGGCCGTGCTGGTCGACCTGGGCGGGGCGGAAACCAATACCGAGATGGCGATCGAGATGCTGGAAGAGGATCGGCGTGCCCGTGTCGTCATCTGCAATGCGCCCATCGTCGAGGGCGCGGTGATGGCGGCCACCGAGGCCTCCGGCGGCGGCACCCTGGAAGAGGTGCGCGCGACCGCCGAAGAGCTGTCACCCTAGCCGGGACATCGGGCCGATGGACATGTCGCATCCCCAGCGGGCGTTCGGCGAGGCGGTGATCAGCCACAAGACCGGACTGCATGCGCGACCGTCGGTCAAACTGACGAAGCTGGCCAAGCAGTTCCGCTCGGCGATCCAGGTGCGCGTCGGCAGCGATGGCGACTGGATCGATGCCAAGAGCATCGTCAAAGTGATGAAGCTGAAGGTCAAGGCCGGGCAATCCATCGCGTTCATGGCCGACGGCGACGACTGCGGCGATGCCGTCGGGGCGCTGGTGGCACTGGTGGAGAGGGATTTCGATGAGCCTGCCGGCTGAACAGCGCTGGCGCGGTACCATCGCCTCGCGCGGTTTGGCGCTGGGTGCCGCCGTCGTCGGCGGCATCGCGGTCATGCGTGCCCGCGCCAAGGGGACGCCGGCGGAGGAATGGGCCGCCCTGGCCGCGGCGGTGCGGCGGACGACCGCGCGGCTGCGCACCCTGGCGGCAACGGCCGACGCGCTGACGGCGGAAATCCTGGAGATCCAGACGGCATTGCTGGAGGACGAGGCGCTGCTGGAGCCGGCACGCGACGCGATCGCCGGCGGCGTGGCGGCGGACCGTGCCTGGGCCGATGCCCTGCAGGCATTGATCGCCGACTACGAGGCGGAGGACGACGAGTATTTCCGCGCGCGCGCCACAGACCTGAAGGACCTGCGCGACAGCGTCGCGCGGGCGCTGATGGGCGCGGACGACGTGCCGGACGCGACCGGCAGCCACGATGCGGCCATCCTGGTCGCCCAGGACCTGACGCCGACGCGGTTCCTGGAAACGGACTGGTCGCGGTTCGGCGGTGCGGCCCTGTTCGGCGGCAGCGCCACCAGCCATGTCGCCATGCTGGCGCGCAGCCGCGGCATCCCCATGCTGGTCGGGGTCGACGGCGACCTGTCGGGCATCGCGCAGGGGATCCAGGCGGTGCTGGATGCGGAATCCGGATGGCTGGTGCTGATGCCGGCGGAGGAAACGCGGGCCCAGTTCGCCGCCATGGCCGCCGCCCACGCCCACATCGCGCAGGAGGAGGCACGCTTTCTAGCGCCGCCCGCGGTCACGGCGCGCGGGCGGCGCATCCAGGTGCAGATCAATGCCGACAACCCGGCCATCGTCGCCGGCGTCACGCCCGCCCATTGCGATGGCATCGGCCTGACGCGCACGGAGTTCCTGTTCCACGGCCCCGCCCTGCCCGACGAGGAAACGCAGCTGCGGACCTATGCCGGCCTGGTCCGCTGGGCCGCCGGCCGGCCCGTGACCATCCGCACGCTGGATGCCGGCGGCGACAAGCCCATCGCTGGCCTGACCCCGGATGACGAGGCCAACCCATTCCTGGGTGTGCGCGGCGTGAGGCTCAGCCTGGCCCGGCCCGAGGTGTTCGCCGTACAGATCCGCGCACTGGTGCGCGCCGCCGCCCTGGGGCCGCTGAAGGTGATGTGCCCGATGGTGACGGTGCCGGCGGAGATGGCGCGCGTGCGCACGCTGTTCGTCCAGGCGGTCCGGCGCCTTCAGGCCGCCGGCGTCGCCTGTGCGATGCCCGCGCTGGGCATGATGGTCGAAGTGCCGTCGGCCGCCCTGCGGGCGCAGGACTTCCCCGTCGACTTCTATTCCATCGGCAGCAACGACCTGGTGCAATACGTCACGGCGACCGCCCGCGACAACCCGGCCCTGGCAAGCCTGCACGACCCGCGTGACCCGGCGGTGCTGGACCTGATCGGCCGCGTCATCGCCGTGGGCGCCGCCACCGGTCGGGAGGTCAGCCTCTGCGGCGACATGGCCGCAGACCCGGACCTGCTGTCCCTGCTGCTGGGCCTGGGGCTGACGACGGTATCGGTGGCGCCGGCGGCGCTGGCGCGCGTCAAGGCCGCGATCGCGCGGTACGATGGCTAAGCCCCCTGACACAGCGCAGCGCCCCGCAGCCAACGGCCGCGCGCCGCCCAGGGAGGAGCTGATCGCCCACTACAAGCGGCTGTTGCAGACCTATATCGACCGCCGCCCGTCGGGCACGCGCCAGAAGATCGCCGCGGCATTGGGGACGAACAAGAGCTTCGTATCCCAGATCACCAGCCCCGCCTATGCCGTGCCGGTGCCGGAAAGCCACGTCGATACGATCATGGCGCTCTGCCACTTCTCGGCCGAGGAGCGGGAGAGCTTCCTCGGCGCCTATGCCGAAGCCCATCCGGGCCGCGGCGGCGCCGCCGACAACGGCGCGCGGTGCGAACCGTCCCGCCGCCTGCTGATCACCGTCCCCGTCTTCCGCGACGCCGGCGTCCAGCAGGAGGTGGAGGACCTTATCAAGACCTTCGCGGACAGGGTGGTCCGCCTCGCCCGCCGCAGCGAATAGGTCCCGCACCGCTTACGTCGGACCGGGACGGTCGCAACACGGGGGGGGCATCGCGGCGACGGATTTCAGCACCCCCATCGAAGGCCGGCCGTGTGCACCGGCGCATCCCACAGCCGCAGCATCTCGTCGTCGGCGAGCGTCACGGTGATCGAGCAGCCGGCCATGTCCAGCGACGTCGTGTAGTTGCCGACCAGCGAGCGCGCCACGGTCACGCCGGCCGCGCCCACCAGCCGCAAGGCGGTGTTGTAGACGACGTAGAGTTCCAGCAGCGGCGTGCCGCCGAAGCCGTTGACCAGCAGCAGGGCGCGGCTGCCGGCCGCAGGTTTCAGGTCGCGCAGGATCGTGTCCACCATCTCCGCCACGATCGCGTCGGCGGGGGCCAGCTTCATCCGGCGGCGGCCCGGCTCGCCATGGATGCCCACCCCCATCTCCATCTCGTCATCGCCGATCTGGAAGGTCGGGCTGCCGGCGGCCGGGACCGTGCAACTGGTCAGCGCCACCCCCATGGAGCCGGTCGCCTTGTTGACGCGATCGCCGAGGGCGCGGCACGTCTCCAGGTCCGCCCCCTCCTCCGCCGCGGCACCGACGATCTTCTCCACCACCATTGTGCCGGCAACCCCGCGGCGGCCGGTGGTGAACGAGCTGTCTTCCACGGCCACGTCGTCGTTGGTGATGACGGTGGCATTGGCGCCATCCAGCATCTCCGCCGCCATCTCGAAATTCATGATGTCGCCGGAGTAGTTCTTGACGATGAACAGGACACCGGCCCCGCCATCCGCAGCCTGCGCGGCGGCCAGGATCTGGTCGGGCGTCGGCGAGGTGAACACCTGCCCCGGGCAGGCCGCGCTCAGCATTCCGCGCCCGACGAAGCCGCCATGCAGCGGTTCGTGCCCCGACCCGCCGCCGGACAGCACCGCGACCTTGCCGGTCGCCGGACCGCCGGACCGCACGATGAAGGCCGGGTCCTGGCTGATGCGGACGATATCCGCGTGCGCGGCGGCAAAGCCCGCCAGGCTTTCGCCCAGGAACGCATCGACCGTGTTGATGAACTTCTTCATGGCTTCATCCCTGCCCGCTTGCCCGTTTCCGATGGCCCGGGGGCGCCGATGGCGGGCGCCGCCCGGCTGTGGCGCAGGTTTATCTCACGCCGGACGTTACAGCAGAACACGCAAACGCCGGCCTGGGCGCCCCTGCGGCACCCAGGCGATCCCAAGCGATGCGCCGGCGCGCCGAGTTGCGGCGCAACATCACCGAATCGCCGACGCCGTACCGCCCCTCATGAGGGCATCCGGCAACCGACGCCACGCATTAACCCAAGAGCCGACAAGTCCGGCAAGCGCCCCCATTAACCAAGAATACTTGGTATGCGGCAAAGTGGCACGTTCAATACCTGATTCTCCCTGAAACGGGCATCAGACAGCCGCCGAGTTTAAGACTTCTTAAGGAGTTGTGTTTAAGCTGTCATGGTGATTAAGATTGATGACCATGTCTTGTGCTCCTGGATTCCCGCCATGACTCGCCTTAACCGTTTTCGCTCCAGCGCGCGTGCTGCCCCTTCGCGGGCTGCCCATGGGTATCGCCAGTCCATCCTTCTCAAGCTCGCGCTCGGCACATTGCTGGCTGCATTCGTCGTCTCGCTGGGGACCTTGCCGGCACAGAGCCAGCGCGTGCCCGGGGGACCGGTTGCGGGGGGCCCATTCGTGCTCGGCCCGCTGGATCTGGACTTGACGCCGGTGGCATCGGAGGTCGCGGGCGACGATCGGATCGTCACGCAGGTGCCGCCGCAGATGGCAAGCGTACCGGACCAGCCCGAGACGGTGGATGCGCCGCATGGGCGCGAAGGGGCGCCGACCGTCGAAGTCGGTGCCCTGAACCTGGAGCCGAATTGGGTGGTGTCCGAGGTGACGGGACGGGTGATGTGGCGTCCCGACGGTACGGATGCGCAGTGGTCGCCGGTAACGGCCGGCCAGGTCCTGGCACCGCCCGTCCATGTCTGGACCGGTGCCCTCAGCACCGTCCTGCTGCAAAGGGCCGGCGGGTTGGTCGACGATTCCATCGACATCGACCAGAACACGCAAATCGTCATCGGCGCGGTGCCGGAAGGCGTGAACCTGACGCGAATCGAACAAGCCTCGGGCGCCGTCTTCTTCGTCGTCCAGCCGAACCTGCCCAGGGCCTTCCGCGTCGACACGCCGTTCCTTGCCGCGGTCGTCAAGGGCACCGAGTTCTCATCCGTGGTTGACGACATGGGCGCTGCCATCGGCGTCGCGGAAGGCGTCGTCGGCGTATCCAGTGCCGCCAGCGGAACCCAAGCGGATGTCGCGGCCGGATCAGTCGGCGAAGTGTCGGGCCGAGCCGGCGGGGTGTCCGTGTCCGACACGGGGCATGCCGCGACATCGGCCGGCCAGGCAGCCGGCGCCGCGGCCGCGGCAGGATCGGCATCCTCCGGGTCGGGGTCGGGATCGGCATCCTCCGGGTCGGGATCGGCAGCCGGCAGCGGCGCCGCCTCTCCGGGCAACAGCGGCGCAGCACCTGGCCAGACCGGCGCGTCCCCCGGCAACAGCGCCGCTGCCCCCGGCCAGGACGGGAGCTCCCCGGGGAACTCCGGCGACAATGGCGGCGGCAACGGTGGTGGTAACGGCGGCGGAAACGGCGGCGGCAACGGTGGCGGAAACGGCGGCGGTAACGGCGGCGGTAACGGCGGCGGCAATGGCGGCGGAAACGGCGGCGGTAACGGCGGCGGTAACGGCGGCGGAAACGGCGGCGGAAACGGTGGCGGAAACGCCGGCGGCAATGGCGGCGGAAACGCCGGCGGCAATGGCGGGGGCAACGCCGGCGGCAATGGCGGGGGCAACGCCGGCGGCAATGGCGGCGGAAACGGCGGCGGCAATGGTGGCGGAAACGGCGGCGGCAATGGTGGCGGAAACGGCGGCGGCAATGGCGGCGGCAATCAGCGTTGACCGGGGTCCCCGGTCGATCGCCGCCCTCGCGCCGCGCGTCTGAAGCGTCCTCCCGCGTCCAGATGGCCTCCCGCTTCGATCGGGCGGGCAGACTGAAGCCCGCAAACGGTGTTCGACGGTATGGCTGACGGACACGTACAGGTCTTCGAACCGGGCATTGACCCCGTCGCGGCGGCTGCCCAGGGGCCGCATTCCGCGGCCGGCCACACGCAAGGGGACCGCCCCGCAACGGCCACGCTTGGTGACGGCAGGACCGCGCCAAGACCGGCCGGCGCCCGTCGCGCGATCGACCGAAAAGACGTGATCCTGGCGCTGGTCGTCTTCGTGGTTGCCGCGATCTTCCAGTATTCCCGCTTGTCGGAGGTCGTCGACAACGAGCTGATGGAGCGGTGGTTCGAGCTGTTTCCCGGCGAGCTGAGCGACGACCTGGTGGTCGTGGAGATCGACAGCCGCAGCATCCAGGCCCTTCGCAGCTGGCCCTGGCCACGCACCTTTCATGCCGAGGCGATCCGCAGGCTCACCGGCGCCGGTGCCGCGGCCATCGGCGTGGATATCGACTTCAGCTCCTACTCCACCGCCGAGGCCGATCTCGACCTGGTCAGGGCCGTCGCCCAATCGGACCGGCCGGTGATCTTTCCGGTTTTCCGGCAGTGGGGCTGGACGGCGCCGGGCGAAACCGGCCTGTTTGAGTCCCAGCCGTTTCCGGAACTGGCCGTCAACTCCCTTCTGGCGCATGTGAACGTCCACCCCGATGGGGATGGCATCACGCGACGTCACGCAACCTTTGCCGAGCTGCCGGGCACCGGCACCCTGCCATCCATGGCCATGGCGCTGGCCGGCACGACCGGGGCCCCGCCGTCATTCGTCCTGGATTTCGCCATTCCGATCGAAAGCGTCCGCCGGGTGTCCTTCGTCGACCTCATCTCCGGCGACTTCGACACGGCGGCCATCGACGGCAAGCGGGTGCTGATCGGTGCCACGGCCATCGAGCTTGGCGACCAGCTGTCGGTGCCCGTACACGTGACATTGCCCGGCGTGCTGATCCACGCGCTGGCTTTCGAGACGCTGCGCCAGGGCAGGACGCTGACCCAGGCGCCTGCCGCCGCCGTCCTGGCGGGAACGCTGGCGCTGGCCCTGGGCATGGTCGTGCTGCTGCGGCGGCTGAACTGGCGGTCCGCCCTGCTTGCGGCACTTGGCGCGACGATCCTGGTCCTGGCCGCGGCGGGCGCGGCCCAGGCGCTGCTGACGCTGATCGTGCCGGTGGTGCCATGGCTCCTGGTCATCGCCTTGGCGTTCGTCGCGGCGGCGCTCGTCCAGATCGACGTGCTGATGGAACAGCTGCTGCGCAAGGCCATGGCGCTGATCCATCGCACGTCGATGATGAATTCCATCGTCAACGATACCTCCGACGGAATCCTGATCGCCGACCGCCAGGGGAACGTCACCTTTGCCAACCCCGCCTTGAAGTCGATGCTGGGGCTGGACGAAGCGGGCATCGGCAGCCGCCAGTTCGCCCGCCGGTTCGCCGACCTCACCGGGCTGTGGCACCACGACCCCGCTGCCGGTCCGCCCGGAGACGATGCCGTGCTGAGCGGCAGCGCCCACCCGGCCGAATGCGAGATCGAGACCGCCGCGGGCACCCGGATCGTGGTCGCCGTCCGGGCGGCCTATTCCAGGCTGAACCGCAACACGCGCCGGGCCGACGGCGAGGACGACCAGCCGACGGGCATCTTCACGCTGCGCGACATCACGGCCCGCAAGCAGCTGGAGGAGGCGCAGGCCCGCGCCCTGGAGGAAGCCACCGGCGCCAGCCGGGCCAAGACCAATTTCCTGGCCAACATGAACCACGAGCTGCGCACGCCGCTGAACGCCATCATCGGCTTTTCAGAGATCATGCGCGATCAGGTGTTCGGCCCCCTCGGCAATGAGTCCTATGTGGACTATTCCGACAGCATCCATGAATCCGGCGCGCGGCTGTTGGCGACGGTCAACGCCGTGCTCGAGGCCGCGCGGATCGATTCCGGCGCCTACGAGATCGACGAGGACATCACCGACCTCGCATCGCTGATCGACCACGTGACGGCGGCCCTGGCTGACGCGGCGGCGGAGCGCAGCCTGACCGTGACGGTCAGCGGCGATGCGGACTGTCCGCGCCTTCGATGCGACATCGACGCCGTGCGCAAGGCCATCCGCCACATCGCCGACAACGCCATCAAGTTCAACAAGAACCGGGGCAGCGTCGATATCCACTATGGTCCGTCCCACACCGGCGGCTTGACCGTCGAAATCACGGACACCGGCATCGGCCTGTCGGAGAACGATATCGCCAAGATCCTGAAGCCGTTTGGCCAGGCGGATGCCGCCCTCAACCGCAAATTCGAAGGCTCGGGCCTGGGGCTGACCATCGCCAGCGGCCTGATGCGCCTGCATGGCGGCACGCTCGACATCGCCAGCACGCCCAAGATCGGCACGACGGTGACGCTGTCCTTCCCGCCGGACCGATCGGTCCCCGGATCAGGCTGCTAGCTGCCCGTCCGCCCTACCCGCCGGCGCTGCGATAGATCAGCGTCGGCAGCCACATGGACAGGGCGGGCACGAACGTCACCAGCATCAGCACCGCGACCAGCGGAATCAGGAACGGCGCCGTCGCCGCCGCACACCGCTCGAACGACAGCTTCGAGACGCGCGACAGCACGTACAGCACCATGCCGACAGGCGGCGTCAAGAGGCCGATCATCAGGTTCAACACCATCATGACGCCGAAGTGAATCGGGTCCATCCCGATTTCCGGCCGGGTGACGATGGGCAGCAGCACCGGCACCAGGATGGTGATGGCGGCGATCGTCTCCATGAAACAGCCGACCACCAGCAGGATCAGGTTGATCAGCAGCAGGATCAGGATGGGATTGTCGGTGACGGTCAGGATCCAGGCCGCGAACGCCTCCGTCACGCGGTTGCTGGTCAGGATCCAGGCGAAGATCGAGGCCCCGGCGACGATCAAAAGGATGATCGCCGTCGTTTCGATCGTTTCCATGCTGACCTTCAGCAGGCGGCCGACGGTCAGCGTCCGGTAAACCACGAGGCCCAGGAACAGGGCGTAGACGACGGCCGCGATGGCGGCCTCCGTCGGCGTGAAGGCACCGGTCAGGATGCCGCCGACGATGATCACCGGCGTCCCCAGCGACAGCAGTGCACGGGCGAAGCTCTGCCCCAGGGCACCGAGGGAGAAGGCGGCATCGCGCGGATAGCTGCGCACCCGCGCGTAGTAGGCGATCATCACCATCAGCGCCACCGCCATCGCGAGGCCGGGCAGGAAGCCGGCGACGAACAGTTCGCCCACCGACGTGTTCGGCGCCATCACCGCATAGATCACCATGGGCAGGCTGGGCGGGATGATCGGCCCGATGGTCGACGAGGCTGCGGTCACGCCGACGGCGAAGCCGGGGTCATAGCCGGCGTCGCGCATCGCCTTGATCTCGATGGTTCCCAGGCCGCCGGCATCGGCGACGGCGGCCCCCGACATGCCGGCGAAGATCACGCTGGCGCCGACATTGACATGGCCCAGGCCGCCGCGCAGCCAGCCGAACATCGCCTTGGCGAAGCCGAAGATGCGCTCCGTGATGCCGGCGGTGTTCATCAGGCTGCCGGCGAGGATGAAGAACGGGATGGCCAGCAGCGGAAAGCTGTTCACGCCGCCGACCATGCGGTGGATGACGACGACGTCCGGCGGCCGGCCGGCCAGCAGCACATAGAGCAGCGACGATCCCGCCAGCGCCATCGACACCGGCACGCCGGCCAAGAGGAAGGCGAAGACACCGGCGAACAGGAAGGACAAGAGGTCGCCGTCCAGCGCCAGGGCCACGGCGGCCATCGCGGTGATGACGATGGCGGCGGTGGACAGCGACTGGGCGACGCGCCCGGCCCCGGCCCGGTTGGCTGCGGCTTGGCTGGCCACGGTCAGTCCGCCGTCGTGCCGATGCCCGGGCGCGTCAGCAGGCTGAAGCCCTGGCGCCAATGGCGCCAGGCCAGCTGAACGGCCCGGAAGGACATGGCGACGAACGCTGCAAACACGATGTAGTAGATCACCGACTTGGAGACCTCGATCGACGTCATGAGCTGGTTGGTGTCGCGGGCCAGCTTGAAGGTGATCACCGAGGCGGTGATCAGGAAGGCGATGCGCGCGACGTCCACCAAGGTCGACAGCACCCGCGCCACGCGATCGGGAAGGTAGCGGTAGAAGAACTCCACAAAGATGTGGGAGTTGTTCTGGACCCCGAGGACGGAGCCGGTGAACGCCACCAGGATCAGCAGGTAACGGGCGATCTCTTCCGTCCAGCCGATGGAATCGTTCAGCACATAGCGGCTGAAGAACTGCAGGAAGACGACCCCCGACAGCACCCAGAAGATGACGAAGGCGATGATGCCTTCCGGCGACAGGTCGCGGAAGGACAGCTCCTCGTCGTCCGGCAGGAGGGGTCCGGCCGGCTCGTCCTGCGGTGGTACCGGGGGCCGGGGCGCGCCGGCGTCAGCCGTGTCACGCGCCCCGCCCGCCGATCTTTCGACCACGGAGTGGTTCCGTTACAGCGCCTGGAGACGGTCGTAGACGTCCTGCGGCCAGGTCGCCTGGTCGCCGTTGTGGTGCGGCACCACGGCTTCGCGGAACAGCGACCGGTCGACCTCGATCACCGTGTTGCCCTCGTCGCGGAACCACTGCACCAGGTCGGCTTCGGCCTGGCGGATCTCGTCCGTCGCACCCTGGGCCGCTTCGCGCAGCACGTCGATCAGGATCTGGCGGTCGCCGTCATCCAGCCGGTCCCACGTGCCTTCGCCGAGGATGGTCAACAGGGCATCGGTGATGTGGCCCGTCAGAACGATATAGTCCTGGACCTCGTAGAACCGCTTGAACTGGATCGTCGGCAGCGGGTTTTCCTGCGCGTCGACCACGCCCTGCTGCAAGGCAAGGTAGACCTCGGCGAACGCGATCGGCGTCGGATTGGCGCCGACGGCCAGCGGAAACATCTGATAGAGCGGCGCATTCGGCACGCGGATCTTCAGGCCGTCCATGTCGGCCGGAACATGGATCTCACGGTTCGAGGTCACGTGCCGTTCGCCGTAATAGGTCATGGCGACGACGTGGTGGCCGGTTTCGGCGTTGTAGCCATCGCTCAGCTCGGCAAACAGGTCCGAGGCGGTGTAGGCCTGCCAATGTTCGAAATCGCGGAACATGTACGGTGCGCCGGAAATGGCGATCGGCCCGTAGGCGCGTCCGGCGAAAAGGGCGCCCGTGTAGATCATGTCCACGGTGCCCAGCGCCAGGCCCTCGTTGATGTCGACCTCGTTGCCCAGCGACGAGGCCGGGAACACCTCGATGGAATGGCGTCCTTCGGTGCGCTCGGCGAACTGCTCCGCCGCCCACAGCGCCCATTGGTGATAGGGCGATTCCGCCTCGTACACATGGGCGAACACGAACTCGTCCGCCGCTGCGGGTGCGGCGAAGGACAGGCCCGCGGCGACCGCAGCCCCGCATGCCCACAGGGCCGGCATGGTTCCTCGTGACATGATTGCGTCCTCCCTGGACTTGTTAATTCACCAATCGGGGCACTGTATCCCATGCTTTCCAGCGGCCGACAACCCCGCTGCGCACGCCCAGCCGGGCACGAAATCGCCCTGCTTAAGTCTCCACCGTTCTTGCCGAGGACGGTGTGCGCAGCTAGGGTAATACACCTTGGCATAAGGGTGCCGACAGAAGCGCCGTCAGCGTCGCCGCAGCAC
>JACKIG010000016.1 GCA_020638595.1 Rhodospirillaceae bacterium
TGACCGGCAGCACGCTGTTCGCCCTGACCGATGCCGACGACGGGGCGGAGCCCGCCTGGGCGCTGCCCCCCACCGGCGCCGGACGCCACACGCCGCCGCGCAAGAGCCTGCGCAAGCGGCGTCCATCTGGCCGATAGCCTGGAGTCGCCGACCGTGGTACGAGTCTTGATTGCAGCCCCATACCGGGCCGCTGACTCAATGGGCGGAAGGAGCCCGCAAGCAGGATGACGGCAGCGAGCCGGATTGTCGCCCCCTTTGCCCTGGCGTTGTCGCTTGCGGCGTGCGCCGTCGGCCCCTCGGCCGACGTGGAAGACCGTCCCGCCGACCCGCGGCAGGTCGTCGACAGCATCTTCGACATCGGATACGAGCGCATCCTCGACGTCTATTTCGAGCCGGTCGACATGGCAGCGCTGACCGTCGACGGCCTGTCGGGCCTGGCGCAATTTGACGCAACCCTGCACGCCCAGAACAGCGACGGCCGGATCCGCCTGCTGTCCGACGACGTGGTGCTGGCGGAAAGCCCTGCCCCCGCCCCCGACGACAGCGAAGGCTGGGCGGCCCTGACGGTGGCAACGCTGGATACCGCGCGGCTTCGTTCCGACGGCCTGCGCCAGGCGACCGCCGAAGAGGTGTACGAGGCGATCTTCGACGCGATCACCGCCGATCTCGATCCCTATTCCCGCTATGACAACCCCGAGGTCGCCGAACAGGGCCGGGCCTTCCGCGACGGCTATGGCGGCATCGGCATCCTGTTGGATGTGGACCAGGACGGCCGCCCTGTGATCCAGGACGTCTTCCCCGAAGGCCCCGCATTCGAGGCCGGCCTGCGCACGGACGACAGGATCATCGCCGTCGACGGCGTGGACGCCAGGCAGTGGAGCCTGGACGACCTGGGGACCAACCTCCGCGGCCCGGTCAACACCGTGGTCCAGATCACGCTGTTGCGGGCGGACGGGTCGGAACTGACCGTGACGCTGCGCCGGCGCCGGGTCATCCCGAACGTCGTGTCCGTGCGCTACACCGACGATGTCGCCATCATCCGGCTGACACGCTTCAACGCGGGCACCAGCGACAATATGCGCGACGCGATCCAGGAAGCGCTGGCGCGGCTGGGCGACCACGCCCGCGGCATCGTGCTGGACCTGCGCGGCAACCCCGGCGGCCTTCTGGACCAGGCGGTGGAAGTGGCCGACCTGTTCATCGAGCGGGGGGAGATCATCCATACCCGCGGGCGCCACCCCGACAGCCGCCAGCGGTTCCTGGCCGACGACGGCGACACCGCCGGCGGCCTGCCGCTGGTGGTGCTGGTGGACGGCCGGTCGGCCTCCGGTTCGGAAGTCGTGGCCGCGGCGTTGCAGGACAGCGGACGCGCCGTGCTGGTGGGCGCCTCGTCCTATGGCAAGGGCAGCGTGCAGACGGTGACGCGGCTGCCCAACGACGGCGAGCTGTTCCTGACCTGGAGCCGCATTTTCGCCCCGTCCGGCTATACCCTGCACTTGCAGGGGGTGACGCCGGCCTTGTGCACGAGCGCCGGCGTGGACGACCCCAACCAGTTGCTGGGCATGTTCGCCAACGGGGAGCTGCACGCGCCCGCGAGCTTGGCCGCACTGCGCATGGCGGCACCGGAGGATACAACCGCCCTCCAGCGGCTGCGCGATGCCTGTCCCTGGCGTGAGCACGATTCCGAGCTGGATGTCGAAGTGGCGCTGGGCCTGCTGCACGATCCCGGGCTGTTTCAGCAGGCGCTGGCATCCATCGGCACACCCACCGTGGCCGTCCGGCAGACGGCGAGCGAATAGCGCCCGGCGATCGGCCGCACAGGATGGGACCCGTCGGGCCGGTGTCCGGTCCGGCGATAACGGCATGCGTTGTCAAGGCATGGCCGCCCATGATATTCGATCGCCAACCCAAGCAATTCTCGACCCGAGGGGACCTGGACCATGGCGAAGCCCGCCACCGTGAAGATTCGCTTGAACAGCTCGGCCGGCACCGGGTTCTTCTACGTGACCAAGAAGAACCCGAAGACCAAGACCGAGAAGATGTCGCTGAAGAAGTACGACCCGGTCGCGCGCAAGCACGTCGAATTCAAGGAAGGCAAGATCAAGTAGCGGCTGTCGCACGGTGTCGACAGCCATGCGGCCGATTGCCGCCTGACGGGTCCGCCTCCCGCGGGGCGCCCTCGCGGCTGGTGGGCAGCTTGCCGATCAGCCGCCTACGGCTGCCGCCAGAAGATCGGGCGGCAGCGTATCCAACCCCTTGGCCACCACGCAGTTCCGGCCCTTGCGCTTCGCCGCGTACAGGGCCTGGTCCGCGTCGTTGATCAGCAGTGACGGGGTCATGTCCGCGTCCTCGGTCGCCGCGACGCCCAGGCTGATCGTGACGTGCAGTTCCCGCACCGGGGCGGCGACGGCGAATGCCTCCTCCGCGATGCGCAGACGCAGCCGTTCGGCGACCAGCACCGCCCCCTCCAACGAGGAGTCGGGCATGACGATGATGAACTCCTCGCCGCCGAACCGCGCGACCATGTCGAAGTTGCGCAGGTTGCGGCTGACGCGGACCGCGACTTCCTTCAGCACCTGGTCGCCGACGGCGTGGCCATAGGTATCGTTGACGGACTTGAAGTGGTCGATGTCCAGCATGATGGCCACGACCGGCTTTCGCATCTCGGCGATGCGGGCGATCATCCGCGCCAGGTGCGCACCCAGATAGTGGCGGTTGAACAGCCCGGTCAGCTCGTCCGTCAGTGCCATGGACAGGCTGCGCTGGTAGTTGGAGCGCAGGCGGTCCTGGAACCGCTTGCGTCGGATCTGGATGCGCGCCCGGGCCTTCAGCTCGTTGCGGTCGATCGGCTTGAGAATGTAGTCGTTCGCCCCGATTTCCATCCCCTTGGCGACGCGCTGGATATCTTCTTCCTGCGTCACCAGCAGGATCGGGATCTGGCGTGTCGCTTCCCGGCACCGCAACCGCGACACAAGGCGCAGCCCGCCGTCTTCGGCCAGCATCAGGCTGGCGACGACCAGGTCGAATTCCTCCGACCGGGCCAACCGGTCGGCATCGTCGATGGACGGGGTGGACGTGACTGTCGCGCTGTCCGCCTGCAAGGTCTGGACGATCTTGGCCCGCTGCAGATCGCTTTCCTCGACGACGAGGATGCGCGCATGTTCGGCGCTTTCGGCCAGTTCCGACTCCTCGCCGCCGACGACGCCCAGTTCGTCGGAGGTGCGCTCGCGCATCCGCCATTCGTCCATCGTCTGCTTCAGCCGAACCAGCGAGCGGACGCGGGCGAACAGGGCGATGTCGTTCACCGGCTTGGTCAGGAAGTCGTCGGCACCCGATTCGAGGCCCGTGACCCGGTCGGACCCGTCGCTGAGCGCCGTCACCATGACGATCGGGATATGCAGTGTCCGCCCATCGGCCTTCAAGCGCCGGCAGACCTCGAACCCGTCCATGCCCGGCATCATGACATCAAGCAGGATGATGTCCGGCGCTTCCTGATGCGCGATCTCAATCGCCTTGGGGCCGGAATCGGCGGTCAGGACGTCGAAGTATTCCCGCGTCAGCTTGGCGGCCAACAGCTTGACGTTGGCAGGAACATCATCGACCACCAGGATGCGTGCGGACATGGCAGGCGGTCTCGCGTCAGCCCAGGTAGCGCTGCACGGTTTCTAGGAATCGGGCAACCGAAATGGGCTTTGCGATATAGTCCTCGCATCCGCCCTCGCGAATCTTCTCCTCATCGCCTTTCATGGCAAAGGCTGTCACCGCGATGACCGGAATGGATTTCAGGTCGTCGTCTTCCTTGATCCACTTCGTCACCTCCAGCCCCGAGACTTCCGGCAGCTGGATGTCCATCAAGATCAGGTCCGGCTTGTTCTGGCGAGCCAGTTTCAGGGCTTCCATCCCATCCTTCGTTTGCAGGATGGCATAGCCGTGGGCTTCGAGCAGATCGTGGAACAGCTTCATGTTCAGCTCGTTGTCTTCCACGATCAGAACCGTCTTCGGCATCGAAACATCCTTATTGGCCACTGTTCTCGCGGCAACCATACCAAGGAAATACCCTGTACTCGATCGGCAGTCGCAGGTCATCCCATGGGCACAGCCCCGCCATCGGGGCCGCTATCCGGGACAGTTGCGAGGGAGGCTAGCATGGCGATGGTTGCCGATCCATTATTCAAGCGGCGAAGAATTTGAAAGGCCGCCGGTAATGCCGTACTGCTGTCGCGACTGCGAGCATGTGGAGGACGGCGACCCGCCGGAAGAGGCGCGCTGTCCGGCCTGCCGCAGCCCGCGGCTGGTCAGCCATCCCGAGCTGCGCACCCTTTCGATCGCCCATCTTGACTGTGACGCCTTCTACGCCACCATCGAGAAGCGCGATCGGCCCGAGCTTGCCGATCGCCCGGTGATCGTCGGCGGCGGCAGCCGCGGCGTCGTGTCCGCCGCCTGCTACATCGCGCGCCTGTACGGCGTCCGCTCGGCCATGCCCATGTTCAAGGCGTTGGCCGCCTGCCCGGATGCCGTCGTGCTGCGCCCCGACATGGCGAAGTATTCCGCCGTCGGCGCAGAGGCCCGCCGGGCCATGCTGGAAGTCACGCCGCTGGTCGAACCCCTGTCGATCGACGAGGCGTTCCTGGACCTGGGCCGCCACGTGTCGTCGCCGGACGGCCCCCCGGCCCGGATCTGCGCCCGCCTGGTCAGGCGGATCGAGAGCAGGCTCGGCATCACGATTTCCGTCGGGCTCAGCTACAACAAGTTCCTGGCCAAGTTCGCGTCCGACCTGGAAAAGCCGCGCGGCTTTTCGGTGATCGGCCGCGGCGACGCGGTGGCAATGCTGGCCGATCGTCCGGTGTCGGTGCTGTGGGGGGTCGGACGTGCCCTGCAGGGACGGCTGCTGGCCGACGGCATCCGCACCGTGGGTGACGTGGCGCACCTTGACGAGATGACGCTGACCGCCCGCTACGGCAGCATCGGCCGGCGGCTGTGGCGTTTCTCCCACGGCGAGGATGACCGGACGGTGCAGCCCGACCAGCCGGCCAAGAGCATTTCAGCGGAAACGACGTTCCAGCGGGACTTGAGCGACCGGGGGGCGCTGGAACATGCGTTGCAGCCGCTGTGCGACCGCGTGGCCGAACGGCTGGTGCGCAAGGGCCTGGCGGGCCGGACCGTGGTGCTGAAGCTGAAGACCGCGCGCTTCCGGCTGCTGACGCGCAGCCACCGGCTGGTGGAGCCGACGCAATGCGGCGGCACGATCTTCCGCAGTGCCGCCGCCCTGCTCGCTGCCGAGGTCGACGGCACGGCCTATCGGCTGATCGGTGCCGGGGTGGCCGACCTGGTCGGCGACGAGCTGGCCGATCCGCCGGACCTGTTCGAACCGGCCCTGCCGGAGGCGTCGGACACGCCCGCGCGCCTCTTCGAATAGCCGGCCGGCCCTGCCCGCCTTCCGGCGCGGCGCGACCGCGGCGGATGCCTGGAGCCTGATGTCATCTTGCCTCAGCAGCCCGAGGCCGGCAGGCTCTCGATCTCCGACAGCTGGGCTTCCATGACGAAATCGCCATAGTCGATCAGGATGTGGTCGATGACACCGTTGGCATAGAGCCTGGCCGCGATCTCGTATTCCGGTGTCGCCCCGTCCCCGGAGGCGGAAAAGAACGCCATCTGTACCGGCCAGGACGGACCGGCCAGCAGGGGCTCCGCGGCGTCCGGGTCGGCGTCGCGCCGGTCGCCGATGACGGCGCTCAGCTCCGTCACGCCCTCGGCTTCCGACCCGTCAAAAAACGTCGCGACGAAAAACCATTCGCCGGCGGCCGCCCGGTCGATCAGCTCGATGGTATGCGCCGTCGGGAACAGCGTCCCGGCGGGAAGGCCCACCGAAAGGTCGTCCGGCAGGCGGAAGCTGGCCAAGCCCTCCGCACCGGTGCCCTCCAGGTTGGCCTTGCCGCGCAGTTCTTCCTCCACCACGCCGTTGGCCAGCCGGCGCAGGTTGAAGGTGAAGGACAGGCCATCCTTCGATTCCCAGGTCGCATAGCTGGTACTGACGTGCACGCCCTGGCCCTCCTGATAGAGGAAATCCAGGTTGTAGCGCTGCTCCACCACCCACGCGTCACAGGAATCCGACCACTGGAACATCATCTGGCCGTCCACATCGCTGACGGAGGTTCCGCTGCGAAGCTGGCTCAGCTCGACATCATAGATGGCGCGATGGGGCGCGATCTCCGCAGCGGCCGCTGCGTGCACTATGGCGATTGCCGTGACCGGGGCCAGGAATGCCGTCGCCGAGACAATCGGCAGCCGGTTGACGTGCAATCGGATGGGTGTCACCAAGAACGTCTCCTTCTCGCGAAACCAGGGGGGAACCGGCGGACCGTACCAGCGGACATCGTGCCGCCAATGCCCCACTGTTGCGGCATTTGTGCGGCGTCAGCAATGGGGTCTTCGCTGCCGACCCCGTGCCGCCCGCCGCGCCGGCTTAGGATTTCGGCTGCTCTGTGCTTTGCAGGCGTTTCGGCAGGTCGACCCGGATCGACAGCTCCTTCAGCCGGGCGGCCTCGATCTCCGCCGGCGCGCCCATCATCACGTCCTCGGCTTTCTGGTTCATCGGAAAGGCGATCACTTCGCGGATGTTGGGCTCGTCGGCCAGCAGCATGACGATGCGGTCGATGCCGGGGGCCGACCCGCCATGCGGCGGCGCCCCCAGCCGCAGGGCCGACAGCATGCCGCCGAACCGACGCTCCAGCTCTTCCTGCGGATAGCCGGCGATGGCGAAGGCCTTGACCATGATGTCCGGCAAGTGGTTGCGGATGGCCCCCGACGACAGCTCCACGCCATTGCAGACGATGTCGTACTGGTAGGCCTTGATCTCCAGCGGGTCGCGGGTTTCCAGCGCCTCCAGGCCGCCCTGGGGCATGGAGAACGGGTTGTGGCTGAATTCGATCTGCCCGGTCTCCTCGTTGCGCTCGAACATCGGGAAATCGACGATCCAGCAGAATTCGAACCGGTCGGCGTCGATCAGGTCCATCTCCTGCGCGATCTTCGTGCGCGCGAGCCCGGCCATCTTTTCCGCCCCGGCGCGCTTGTCGCAGACGAAGAAGACGGCATCGCCCGCCGCCGCGCCGGTGGCCTCGCACAGTGCCGCCTGTGCCGCTTCGGGCACGAATTTGGCGATGGGTCCCTTGCCGCCGTCGTCACCGAACAGGATATAGCCCAGGCCGGCCGCCCCCTCGCCCTGCGCCCAGGCGTTCAGCTTGTCGAAGAAGCTGCGCGGACGGGCCGCCACCGCGGGCGCACGGATGGCGCGGACGACGCCCCCCTTGTCGATGATGCCCTTGAAGGCCCGGAAGGTGACGTCGTCGCGCGAAAACACCGCCGTGACATCGGTGATGACCAGGGGATTGCGCAGGTCCGGCTTGTCGGAACCGTAGCGCAGCATCGCGTCCATGTACGCGATGCGCGGGAACGGCGGGGCGCTGACCGACTTCGTCACGCCGGTGAAATCGGCGAACTCCTCGAACACGCCATGCAGCACGGGCTCCAGCGCGGCGAACACGTCCTCCTGCTCGACGAAGCTCATCTCGAAGTCGAGCTGGTAGAACTCCCCCGGGCTGCGGTCGGCGCGCGCATCCTCGTCACGGAAGCACGGCGCGATCTGGAAGTAGCGATCGAAGCCCGCGATCATCAGCAGCTGCTTGAACTGCTGCGGTGCCTGGGGCAGCGCATAGAACTTGCCGGGGTGCAGGCGCGCCGGCACCAGGAAGTCGCGGGCACCCTCCGGGCTCGACGCCGTCAGGATCGGCGTCTGGAACTCGGTGAACCCCTGCTCCACCATGCGCCGGCGGATGGACGTGATCACGCCGGCGCGCATCATGATGTTGCGCTGCATCTTCTGGCGCCGGAGGTCCAGGTAGCGATGGCGCAATCGCGCCTCTTCGCCGTAGTCTTCGTCGGAGTTCACCTGCAACGGCAGGGGATCGGCCTTCGATTGGATCTCGATCGTCTCGGCCTGCACTTCCACCGCGCCGGTCGGCAGCTTGTCGTTCACCGTCTCGGGGCTGCGGCGGACGACCGGGCCAGTCACCGTGATCACCGTCTCCAGCCGCGTCCCCTCGGCCGTCGCGAATTGCGAGCTGGATGAATCGATGACTACCTGCGAAATACCATAGTGGTCGCGAAGATCGATGAACATGAGGTTGCCATGGTCGCGCTTGCGGTGGATCCAGCCGCTCAGCCTGACAACCTGACCTGCGTGCGCGTCTCTCAGCTCACCGCAGGTATGCGTGCGATACCGGTGCATTGGGGGCGATCTCGAAAACGGTGTCGATGATGGGGCGCCACACCACACGCGGTGTGGCCCGTTGTCAAGCGAGCAGGGCAATGCTCACGCGCCGCAGGTGCGCATAATAGCGCTGGGATCGGGCCGCGTTTCCGGACCGCAGTCTCCGCCACGGGAGGAACAGGGTTGCTGATCACGGATACCGACACGCTGGCGGACTTCTGCCGCCGCATGGACTCGGCCGATTTCCTGGCCATCGATACGGAATTCATGCGCGAGAGCACCTATTGGCCGATCCTCTGCGTGGCACAGGTGGCCGGCCCGGACGAGGCAGCGGCCATCGACGCCCTGGCCGACGGGCTGGACCTCACCCCGCTGTTCGAGCTGCTTCTGGACCCCCGGCACCTCAAGGTCTTCCATTCGGGGCGCCAGGACATCGAGATCATCTTCAACCGGACGGGACGCCTGCCGCTGCCGGTGTTCGACACCCAGCTTGCGGCGATGGTCTGCGGCTTCGGCGAGTCCGTGGCGTATGAGACGCTGGTCAACCGGCTGGCCGGCAAGCGGCTGGACAAGTCATCCCGCTTCACCGACTGGGCGCACCGCCCGCTGTCGGAACGCCAGCTGCGCTATGCCCTGGACGACGTCATCCACCTGCGGACGGTCTATGAGGCGCTGGCCGCCAAGCTGGCCGAAAGCGGCCGGGAAAGCTGGCTGGAGGAGGAGCTGGCCGATCTGACGGCGCAGGAGACCTATACCCAGCCCCCCGACGCGGCCTGGCGGCGCCTGCGCACCCGATCGACCGACTGCCGCTTCCTGGCGGTCCTGCGGGAGGTCGCCGCCTGGCGGGAACTGGAGGCCCAGCGCCGCAACGTGCCGCGCGGCCGGGTGCTGCGCGACGACGCGATCATGGAGATCGCGGCCCATGCGCCGAAGACGGTGGAAGACCTGGCGCGGACCCGCGGCCTCGGCCGATCGACGGCGGAAGGCCGGCATGGCGCGGCGATCCTCGAGGCGGTCCAGCGCGGGCGCGCGCTGCCGGCCGACCAGATGCCGGTGCCGCCCAGCCGGCCCAACCTGCCGCCCGGCCTGGGGCCGAAGGTCGACCTGCTGCGCGTCCTCTTGAAGATGTGCTGCGAAGACGCCGGCGTCGCCCAGAAGCTGGTGGCCAGCGGTGACGACCTGGAACTGATCGCTGCCGACGACGACGCCGATGTCCGATCCCTGTCCGGCTGGCGCCGGGCCGTCTTCGGGGAACAGGCGCTGGCCCTGAAGCATGGCCACATCGCCCTCGGCGTCGCCGGCAAGCGCCTGCGCGTCATCCCCGTGGCCGACGAAGCGCCGTAGCGTCGCAGGCAGTCAGGCGCTTCCCCCCAATCCGGCTGCGGGCATTCGCACCCGCACGCCCACGGCCTTCAGGGATCCATGGCCAGCGCGGCAAAGCCCACGCGCCGGTTCAGCTTCCCATCGCAGCCTTGGCGTGCGTCCTGGTTTCGATGGCGCCGGTCAGGCCCAGTGCCCGGGCCAGGGCGTCGAGGCGCCGGGACACCGCGTCGCCGGCCAGGCTGGCCACCGGGCCGGGCAGGATCAGGCGCAGGGCCTCCGGCGACCGCTCCAGGATGGTGCTGTTCAGCAGGGTCGCCGCGCCGCCCGCCAGGGTATGGGCAAGCCGCAGGGCCAGCCCCAGCACCTCCGCCTGGCGCCGCCCCCGGTCCGGCAGCACGGCCAGCGCCGGGTGGTCGGCGGGGTCGCCGGAATAGCGGGTATAGAGGGCAGCGGCCAGGAAGGCGCGTTCCGCATGCTCGATGCCCAGCAGCGGCAACCGCAGGGCCCAGGTCAGCGCGTGATCGGCCCGATAGTCCGGATGCTCCGCCCAGCAGCAGTCGCTGATCAGGCAGGTGGCGCGCCGCAGGCGGTCGGGTGGTCCGTCCTCGCCGGCAAAGACCGGTGCGGTCCAGTCGACAATCAGCTCCGCATGGCCGAACCGGTCCAGCCGGCGGGCGACGTCCAGGCATCCTTCGATCAGCGGGTCGCGCACCTGGTCCGCCAACGGCAGCAGGTCGTACAGGTGCCCTTCGCGCAGTCCCAGGGCGGAAAAGACGATATCCTCCGGCTTCAGGACGCCGATCAGCCGTTCCAGCACCAGGGCCGCGGCCGGCAGCGTTTCCAGCCGCCGCTTCGACACGCCGGCCAGTTTCGCCAGGGAAGCCTTGCGCTGGCGGGCGATCAGGGCCGCAACTTCCGTCATTTCCGCGGTCGGCGCGGTGTACTGGTGGATCAGGTGCAGCGGGTAGTCGTGCCGTTCCATGTGGACACGGGCAAGCGAACGCCAGCTGCCGCCAACCGCGTAGAGGCGCCGGCCGCGGTATCGTTCCAGCCAGCCCGCCCGACCCAGCGTCGCATCGACCGACTTCTGCCGGTCGCCGATCGCGCCCCCGCCGCCTTCGCCCATCAGGCGCAGCGGTCCCAGCGGCAGCGTGTCCTGTTCCTCGATCCCGGCGGGTGCCAGCCCCACCAGCTCCAGCGAGCCGCCGCCGAGGTCGCCGACCACGCCCTCAGCATCGGGGATGCCGCAATGTACGCCCAGCGCGGCAAGGCGCCCTTCCTCTGCGCCGCTGACCACCGAGACCTCGAAGCCGCACCGCCGGGTGATCTCGTTGGCGAAGCCCGGGCCGTCTTCGGCATCGCGCACAGCGGCCGTGGCCAGCACGTCCACATGGCTCACGCCCATGCCGGCCAGCAGGCAGGCGAACCGGTCCAGGTTGTCCAGGGCCTGGGCGACGCCCTGGGGGCTCAGGCGCCCAGTCTGCGACAGGTCGCGTCCAAGACCGCACAGCACCTTTTCGTTGAACACCGGCTGGGGCGAGCGGCCCAGGCGCTGATAGACTACCAGCCGGATCGAGTTGGACCCGATATCGATGACCGCGATCCGCTGATCGCGGGCAAGGGCCACGGGCGCGTGCCGCACCGTTGGAATGCCCTCTCGTTTCAGTCCGGCGACCGCCTCGGGATCGCCGGAACATCGCCGTGCTCGCGGAACGTGGTGCCGCGGCCCGACAGGCTTGGGTTCGTCATCAGATAGGTATGGGCGCTGAAGTCGCCCTCCCGGCTATCAAGGCGATGGTACTGCCCGTTGCCGGACAAAATCCATGTATTGGTTCGGTCCGCCAGATTGGCCGCCATGATCTGCTCCAGCACCTGGCGGCGGACAGTCGCGTTTTCCATCGGGACCAGCGTTTCGATCCGTGCGTCGAGATTGCGCGACATCCAGTCGGCGGACGAGATGTAGATCGCCGCATGCGGCGACGGCAGCGGATGGCCGTTGGCGAAGCAGACGATGCGGGCATGTTCCAGGAACCGGCCGACGATACTGCGGACCCGGATACGTTCCGACATGCCGGGAATGCCGGGCTTGAGGCAGCAGATACCGCGCACGATCAGCTCGATATCGACCCCGGCGCCCGACGCCTCGTACAGCAGGTCGATGATCTGGCCGTCGACCAGCGAATTGACCTTGGCCCAGATCTGGGCCGGCAGTCCGGCCTTGGCGTTCTCGATCTCGCGGCGGATGTTGGCGGTCAGCGTCTCACGCAGATAGAGCGGCGCGACCGACATCTTCTCCAGCGCCCGCGGCGTGGCATAGCCGGTCATGTAGTTGAACACCGCCCCGGCATCCCGGCACAGCGCCGGATCGCAGGTGAAGAAGCTGAGGTCGGTATAGATGCGCGCCGTGATCGGATGATAGTTGCCGGTGCCGTAGTGCACATAGCTGCGCATGCTGCCGGATTCGCGGCGCACGATCAGCGAAATCTTGGCGTGGGTCTTCAGGTTCAGGAACCCGAAGACGACCTGCGCGCCCGCGCGTTCCAGATCCCGCGCCCAGCGGATGTTCGCCTCCTCGTCGAAGCGGGCCTTCAGCTCCACCATGGCGGTGACGGACTTGCCCGCCTCCGCCGCCTCGATCAGCGCCGCGACGATCGGGGAGTCTGCCGACGTGCGGTACAGGGTCTGCTTGATGGCGACGACATCGGGATCGACGGCGGCCTGCTGAAGGAACTGGATGACGACGTCGAAGCTCTCGTAGGGATGATGGACGATCAGGTCCTTCGCCCGGATCGCGCCGAAACAGTCGCCGCCGAAATCGCGGATGCGCTGCGGGAACCGCGGCGTGTACGGCGGGAACAGCAGGTCCGGGCGGTCGTTGACGATCACGCGCTTGGTGTCGACCAGCCCGATCAGACCCTCCAGGGGGAAGACGTCGTCCTCCGACACGCGCAGCTGCTTGCGCACGAAGTCGCCCAATCCGCTGGGCATCGTCGCGTTGACGGTCAGGCGGATGACCACGCCGCGCCGCCGCCGCTTCAGCGCCGTCTCGAAGGTCTTGACTAGGTCTTCGGCCTCTTCGTCGATCTCCACCTCGCTGTCGCGGATGACCCGGAAGACCCCGTGATCGTTGGTGTGGAAGCCGGGGAACAGCCGATCCATGAACATCAGGATCAGGTCTTCGATCAGGAAGAAGCGGATTTCGGAGCCGGGCAGGCGCAGCATGCGCGGCAACAGGGCCGGCACCGGTACGATGGCCTTCAGCTCCCGCCCTTCCTTGCGGTTCTCCAGCTGCAAGGCGACGCAGAACCCGAGATTGGGGATGAACGGGAACGGGTGCGCCGGATCGATGGCCAGCGGCGTCAGCACCGGGAAGACGTCGTCCAGGAACTTGCGCTCCAGCCACGCGCATTCGTCGGCCGTGACCTCTTCGCGGTCCAGGACCGCGATCCCCTCCGACCGCAGCTCCACCAGCAGGTTGCGCCAGCATGCCTGCTGGTCGGCCATCAGGGCATTGACCCGCTCGGAAATCGCCACCAGCTGCTGGGCCGGCGTCAGGCCGTCCTGGCTTGCCTGGCTGACGCCGAGGCTGACCTGCGCCTTCAGCCCGGCCACGCGCACCATGTAGAACTCGTCCAGGTTACTGGCCGAGATCGACAGGAAGCGGACGCGCTCAAGCAGCGGATGATGGGGATTGTAGGCTTCGTCCAGCACGCGCTGATTGAATGCTAGCCAAGACAGTTCCCGGTTGATGAAGCGGTCCGAGGAGTGCCGATCGATGGCCGGCAGGGTCTCGGGCACCGGGAGAGCGGCCGGCTCAAGCGATTCCACCGGCTCCATTTCCGCTGGCGCCGTGCTGTTCTTCAGCCGTGTCATGACACACTTGACCCAGACTGGCGGCCCGTTGGCTCGGTTCCGGGCCATATATACATGTTTGCCGTAGGCCGTCATCACGTTTAATGATGCCGCCTGCGCCGACTCGTGGGCCCTGCGCCCAGGATCGCGGCGCGCGTACGCCCGCCCGAATTGCCCGGTTCGCTTTCTCGATGAAGACGCTCATCCTGCTGCGCCACGCCAAGTCGAGCTGGGATCATACCGAGCTGGCCGACCACGACCGGCCGCTGGGTCCGCGGGGCGAGCGCGCTTCGCTGGTCATGGGCCGCTACATGGTCCAATCCAACCTGCTGCCGGACCTGATCCTGTGTTCCAGTGCGCAGCGGGCGATGGATACCTGCACGCTGGTGCTCACCCAGTGGCCGCAGACGCCACCGATCGAATACGACCGCGATCTCTACCTGTCGGGGGAACGGGCCATCCGCCGGCGCATCGGCGCGGTGGACAATGCGGTGGAGCGGCTGCTCGTCATCGGCCACAACCCGGACTTGCAGAACCTGACGGTGGCGCTGGCCGCGGGCGTCAACGCGCCGCTGAAGCGCGAGGCGCGCGAACACTTCCCGACGGGCTCGCTCGCCATCGTCCGCTTCCCCATCGACGACTGGTACAAGGTGCTGTCGACACAGGGCACCTTGTGCGAGCTGACCGCGCCGCGCAGCCTCGTATAGACGGATCTGGATCCGGGCACGGGCGGTGCGGACGGCCCCTTGGGTCCCTCGCTATCCGATGGCCGGATCCCCGCGGTCCCCGGGCCGCCAGTGGCGGCTGACCAGCGCCAGGGTGATCGACCGGCGCAGGCGCAGGCTCAGCGCGTCGATCTCGTCGACGGCCCGTTCGGCCGCCGGAAAACTGCGTTCGATCCGCCCGGCGACATAGCCGATGACATCGCCCGGGACGCGCAGCTGCCGGTCGGCAAACAGCTTGGCCAGGACAACGGCCAGCAGCGTGTCGTCGGGCGCCGTCAGCGCCACGGCCGGCGCCGCCCTCAGGCGCGACGCCAGATCCGCCAGATCCAGCCGCCAGTGCGCCGGCGGCCGTCCGGCGGTCAGCAGCATGGTCCCGCGCCGTTCCGCCACCGCATTGTACAGGTGCAGAAGCGCGCGTTCGCCATCGGGGTTTCCGACGACGCGGTCCGCATCGTCGATGCCGATGCGGGCCTCGCGATCCCCCAGCCAGCGGCCGGGATCGCCTGCTTCCCCCTGCCCCAGTGCCGTGCCGTCAATGCCGGATGCCTGCGCGCGGCGGCACCAGACGGCCAGCAGATGCGATTTGCCCGCGCCGCGCGGCCCATGGATCACGATGGCCGGTCCGGGCCAGTCCGGCCACCGGTCCACCCAGGCGGATGCTTCGCGGTTGCTCTCGGTCACGAGGAAGTCTTCCGGCGCGAAGGAGGGCCAGCGTCCCAGATCCAGAGGCAGCTGTCGTGCCTGCATCCCGCCCTACGCCGCCCCGTCCAGGTCCGGCGGCAACGTGGCCGCTTCGCCCTGGCTTTCGGGCGCGGCCTCCGCCATGCCCCCGTGGAAATAGTGGCTGGCGCGATAGCGCTCCAGCCCGAAGCGCACCAGCACCCCGATCACCGCGGCCACCGGGACGGCCAGCAGGACGCCGGTGAACCCGAACAGGCTGCCGCCGGCCAAGAGGGCGAACATCACCCAGACCGGATGCAGGCCCACGCTTTCGCCGACCAGCTTGGGCGTCAGGATGTTGCCTTCCACCGCCTGGCCGATGACGAAGATGGCGATCACGATCCCCCGTTGCGTCCAGCCGTCGAACTGGACCAGTGCGATGCCGGCGGACACGAGAAAGCCGCCGATCGACCCGACGAACGGCACGAACGACAGCAGCCCCGCCCCGAGGCCCACCAGCACCGCGAAGTTCAGCCCCGCGGCCGTCAGGGCAATGGCGTAGAACACGCCCAGGACGACGCACACCAGCCCCTGGCCGCGCACGAAGGCCGACAGCGTCCGGTCGACCTGCCGTACGAGCCCGCGGATGGTCGGCGCCGACGGACGCGGCAGGTATCCGTCGAGCTTGGCGACCATGCGGTCCCAGTCGCGCAGCAGGTAGAAGGCGACAACGGGCGTGATGACCAGCAGCGAAATCAGGTCGATCACGGCGGTGCCGCTGCGCCAGATGCCTTCCAGCACGGCCTGTACCCAGCCCATGGCGTCACCGCCGTACTCGCCGATCAGGGCTTGCAGATCCTCCGAATCCTGGCCCAGCAGGTCCGTCAGCTGCTGCATCAGCGGCGCCAGCCTCTCTTCCAGCCCGTCGCGGTACCGCGGCCAGTCGGCAGCGAACGCCATGATCTGGGACTGGATGATCGGCACCAGGATCAGCAGGAACAGCACGAAGGCGAACGCAAACGCCAGCAGCACCAGCGTGGTCGCCGCCCAGCGCGGTAGCCGCACCCTCTCCAACCGGTCAACCACGGGATCCAGGAAATAGGCGATGGCCATGCCGGCCAGGAAGGGCAGCAGCACACCCTTCAGCACCCACAGCGCCAGCCCGAAGACGGCAAGCCCGATAAGCCAGAACCGGAGATGATCGCGCGCAGCCATCGGCGCCGCCATTGCCAGGGGTGATGCGTGCCCCTAGCGGGCCAGCTGAAGTTGCGATCCGACGGCACCGGAGGTCAGGACCAGCCCCTGTTCGGACAGGGATTGCGCCAGTTCCAGTTCGCTGCCGACATAGGCGATCTCGATCTCCACCACATCCGCCGACAGCCGGCGCACGCTGGCCCCGCTGACCAGGGGGTTGGTGGCCAGAAGGCCGCGGATGTCGAACCAGTCCTGCGGCCGCCGCAGCATCACGCGCACGGGCATGCGCGTGCCGGCCGTGCCGGCGCCGATGGGCTGCAGCTGCGGCACCGGCCCGGCGGCCGATTCGCGTTCCGGCTCGGCAACGGTGCCGGCCAGGCGCCTGAGGACACCGCGGGCGGCCTCCTCCAGCACATCCCGGTCGGCCGGATCGCCGGCGATGGAGAAGCGCTCCCCGGCGTCCGCGCCGGTTTCGGGGCGGAACAGCGTCACAGACACCGCGTCGCTGCCGGGTTCGGCCAGGGCAACGACGGCGCCGGCCGCGCCATACCGCTGCACCATGCCGGCGATCGCGGGACCGTCGACGAACAGGGCCTGTTGCGGCGTCAGGCCGGCCACATCCTCCAGATCGCCATACGGCACCTGGAAGGCCGGCAGGTCGTCATCCGCCTCGAAGTCGGACCACGTGGCCAGCCAGGGATTGGGATCGTCCCACAGCCGGACCATGACGCCGTCGCGCCAGACGGGCACGACCAGCACCGCATCCGTCTGCACCACGGCCGGTTCCTGCGGCTCTGCCTCCGGCTCCGATTCGGGTGCGGGCTCGTCGTCCGCCGTCACCGCGGCCACGTCGGCGGACGGCTCCACATAGGCGATGCCTCGATCACGGAACAGCGCGCGCACCGCCTCGGGCCTGAAGCGGAAGGCGAGCCGGCCGATATACTGCCCGGGGGCCGTACGCTCCTCCTGTACCCGCATGCTCAGCAGCAGGTTTGCCTGCTCCGCCGCCGAAATGCTGTCGATGGACACCTGGCCGGCGACGCCGAGACGCTCCAACAGCGTCGCAAGCGCCTGGCGCTGCCCCTGGGCGAAGGCCTGGTCGCGGGCCGCTGCGCGGTCGGCCGCCTCCACGTTCACGTCGACATCCGACACCGTGTAGGGATCGTCCGCCGGCCCCGCGGCGTCCTGGGCCCGGACGTCCGCGGGCCAAACGGCCAGGGCCACGGCCAGCAGACAGGCCGCAATCGCGCCCGCGGCTTTCGCGGAGACACCTCGGCAGAGCCTCATTCGCAATCTCCCGTCCAATCGTCTACTCTCCGCGCGTCAACTATAGCCCAGCGGGCCGACCCTTGCCATGAACACCCCCGAGCGCACGGTACCACCCCAGGATGCCGAACCATACCGGCAGGCCGGTGTCGATATTGCGGCAGGCGCCTCGCTGGTGGACGCCATCAAGCCGCTGGCCGCCTCCACGGTCCGCGCGGGCTGCATGGGCGGCCTCGGCGGCTTCGGCGGCCTGTTCGACCTGAAGGCCTGCGGCTACCGCGACCCGGTACTGGTGGCCGCCACCGACGGCGTCGGCACCAAG
The DNA here is from genome assembly GCA_020638595.1 of Rhodospirillaceae bacterium. Classification (GTDB taxonomy): domain Bacteria; phylum Pseudomonadota; class Alphaproteobacteria; order DSM-16000; family Inquilinaceae; genus JACKIG01. Next base: position 17,609 of record JACKIG010000016.1, read on the forward strand.
CTGAAGCTCGCCATCGCCACCGGCCACCATGACGGCGTGGGGATCGACCTGGTCGCCATGTGCGTCAACGACCTGGTGGTCCAGGGGGCGGAGCCGCTGTTCTTCCTCGATTATTTCGCCACCGGCAAGCTGGACACGGCCGTGGCCGAGCGAGTGATCGCCGGCATCGCCGAAGGCTGCCGGCAGGCCGGCTGCGCCCTGATCGGCGGAGAGACGGCGGAAATGCCGGGCATGTACGCACCCGGCGACTACGACCTTGCTGGCTTCGCGGTGGGCGCGGTGGAACGGGCGTCCGTCCTGACCGGCGCCGATATCCGCCCCGGCGACGTGGTGCTGGGCCTCGCCTCCCACGGCCTCCATTCCAACGGCTATTCCCTGGTGCGCAAGGTCGTTGCCGACCGCGGCGCCGCCCTGGACGCGCCCTCGCCCTTCGACAACCACCGCAGCCTGGCCGAAGCGCTGATGACGCCGACCCGCATCTATGTGGCGGGTGTGGCGCCGGCGGTGCGCGCGGGCCTGGTCAAGGGCCTGGCCCATATCACCGGCGGCGGCTTGACGGAGAACATCCCGCGTATCCTGCCGGACGGCCAGTCGGCGCGCCTTGACCCGCGATGCTGGCCGCTGCCGCCGGTGTTCGACTGGCTGGCGGCCGATGGCGGCCTGACGCCCCGGCAGATGGCAACGACGTTCAACATGGGGCTGGGGATGGTGGCGGTCGTCGCCGCCGACCGGGCCGACGCCGCGCAGGCGGCCCTGGCCGCGGCCGGAGAGAGCGTGTGGCGCGTGGGAACGATCGAGCCGGCGGGCGACGGCGCGCGGGTGGAGCTTGTGGGGGCTGAGACGGCATGGCCCGTGTGAAGGCAGCGGTTCTGATATCGGGCCGCGGCAGCAACCTGAAGGCGCTGATCGATGCCTGTGCGGCCCCCGGCTTCCCGGCGGAAATCGCGCTTGTCCTGTCCAACCGTGCCGAGGCCGCCGGGCTGGACTACGCGCGTGCCGCGGGCATTGCCCATGTCGTCATCGACCACCGGCAGTTCCCCGACCGCGAGGCGTTCGACGCGGCCATCGGCGCGGCCGTCGAAGCAGCCGGGGCACAGCTGATCTGCCTGGCCGGATTCATGCGCCTACTGGGACCCGTTTTCACGGAACAATGGCGCGACCGCATCCTTAATATCCATCCGTCGCTGCTGCCGGCGTTCCGCGGACTCGACACGCATGCCCGCGTGCTGGCCGCCGGCGTGCGGTTCACGGGCTGTACGGTGCACTTCGTGCGCCCCGCCATGGATGATGGTCCGATCATCGTCCAGGCGGCGGTGCCGGTGCAGCCCGACGACGACGAACAGCGCCTGGCCCAGCGGGTGCTGAGCGTCGAGCACAGGATCTTTCCTTTGGCACTGGGTTGGGCCGCGTCCGGCCGGCTGCGGGTCGACGGCAATCACGTGATCGTTGATGGTTGCCAAGAGCCGGAAGGAGTATTTATCAATCCTGCGGCCTAAGCGCCCGCGTCGTTCGGCCGCGAATTCGCTTGTAACGTCCCGGGCTTGTCCCTAAGTCAGGGCATCGGGCCATGGGTGTTGCAGTGCAAGAGGGCAGCAATGGAAAGCCACGGCGAACGGATTCCCGACCAGGAGTTGCTGGCCACACGAGCGGCGATGTACGCATCGTTCGTGCGGTGGAGCACGTGGTCGATCGTTGGGATCGCCCTGCTCCTGATCGGCATGGCGTTGTTCCTGCTATAGCGCAGGCCTCGCCCACCCTCGTCCGGCGCCGTTTGCGCAGCGGTCGAGGTTGGGCGGCGGTTGACCGGCTGCCGGGGCCGTCCGTGAGGACGGCCCGCTTTGAATGATCAGCCGACGATCTCGATCTCGCTGAAGAAGAACGCGATCTCGCGCTCCGCCGTCTCCGGCGCATCGGAGCCGTGGCACGAATTCGCCTCGATCGATTCCGCGAAATCCCGGCGAATGGTCCCTGCGGCCGCATTGGCCGGGTTGGTGGCGCCCATGACCTCGCGGTTGCGCGCGATGGCGTTGTCGCCTTCCAGGACCTGCACGACCACGGGACCCGAGGTCATGAAGGTGCAGAGATCGTCGTAGAACGCACGCTCGGCATGGACCTCGTAGAACTTCTCCGCCATCTGACGGGTCATGCGGATCCGTTTTTGAGCCACGATCCGCAAGCCACCCTTCTCCAGGCGGGCGTTGATCTCACCGGTCAGGTTCCGGCGCGTCGCATCGGGCTTGATGATCGACAATGTCCGTTCCACGGCCATGACGCTTCCTTGATCTAAGACTGTAAAGGGGGTTCAGGACGCGGCGTTATAGACGCGAAGTCGTCGTCGGGCAACCGCCGCTTTGCCTGCGATTTCGCCCCGCCACGGGTATCAGGCGACAATCGGCAGGGCGGTCGTTGCGTATGTGTGGGCCAACGTACGATTGAGCACGGGGTCGCGCATTTCCATGCGGAATTCGGCCGCCGGACGTACACCGCCCGACACCACCGGAAAGGTCCCGCACAGCATCAGCGCGCCCGCCATCAGCCGCCCGGCGCCAGCCGCCACCGGCGCGGCGGCGATCAGGTCCGCCAGCGGCCGGATCGCCGCGATCGTGCCGTTCTGGTAGAGGGTCCACCCGGCTGCCCCATGGTCGCGGACGAAGGCGTACAGGGTAATCCGCTCCACATGGTCGGCGATCTCGTCGTACCGCCAGGCCTGGTTGGCCACCGGCTTGCCGCAGATCTGCTTGGACAGGGCGACGGACCGCGTCTCCAGCGCCCGGTCGGTGTGGTCGGACCCGAGGCCGAGATACAGCGCCCGGCCCGTGTCGAACAGCAGCGGCTCGACCTCGCCGGAGGTGTCCGGCCCCACCGTCTGAAGCTGCGGCGCCTGGGTGAACAGGTCGGCCGCGACCCGGTAATAGAGCGGCACCGCCGACGGGCGCGGCACGCCGATGGCTGCCAGCTCGGCGATATGGCGCTCGATCGCCTCCGCATTGCGCCCCGTCCAGCCGGCAATGATGCCGTGCTGCGGCTCCAGGGCCACCTGCCCCTCGCCCGGCACCTGGAATTGCAGTGCATGTGCCGCAGTCATGGCCCCCACGTCCTTGTTCGTCCCGTAGTTCAGCCCGGCAGCCACAGCGCGATTGCAGGGAAGAGAATCAGCAGAACCGCCATCACCAGCATGGTCGCCACGTAAGGGATGGCACCGACCATGACCTCGGTCAGGCTGCCGCGCTTGCGCGTACCCTGGACGACGTACAGGTTCAGGCCGACCGGCGGGGTGATCAGCGCCATCTCGATCAGCAGGATCAACAGGATGCCGAACCAGACCGGATCATAGCCGAGTCCGGTGACGATCGGCACGACGATGGGAATGGTCGCCACCATCAGCGACAGCGTCTCGATGAAGAAGCCGAGCACGATGTACAGCAGGACGATGGCCAGCAACGTGCCCGTATGGCCGAGATCCAGCCCCGCCAGCAGGTCGCGCAGGGCCTGGCCCAGCCCGGCGGACGCCAGCGTGTAGTTCAGGAAATAGGCGCCGATGATCACGAACATGATCATCGAGGTGATGCGGATGGTGCCCAGCAGCGCCTCGCGCATGGCCGCCACCGTGAGACCGCGCTGGCCGGCCGCGATCGCCATCGCCATGGCAACGCCGATCACCGCCGATTCCGTCGGCGTCGCCCAGCCGAGATAGATGGAGCCGATGACCACGGCGAACAGCACGACGATGGGCACCAGGTCCTTCAGGTGGATCAGCCGCTGTCGCCAGGTGAAGCTCTGGTCCGACGGGCCGCCCAGGTCCGGCCGCCACAGGCAGAGCAGCGCCGATACCGCCATGAAGCCCAGGGCCAGCAGCAGGCCCGGCAGAAGCCCGGCCAGGAACAGCCGGGGGATGGAGGTTTCGGTCAGGAAGCCGTAGACGATCAGGTTGATCGACGGCGGGATCATGATGCCCAGCGTGCCGCCGGCGGCGATGGCACCGGAGAACAGCCGGGGGTCGTAGCCCAGGCGCTCGGCCTGCGGCATCGCCACCGTGGCCACCGTCGCGGCCGTCGCGACGGAGGAGCCGGAGGTGGCGGAGAACATGGTCGCCGTTCCGATATTGGCGTGGATCAGCCCGCCCGGCAGCCACGAAAACCACATGTCCAGCGCACGGTAGGTCCGCTCGGCGATGCCGGCGCGCACCAGCACCTCGCCCAGGAGAACGAAGAACGGGATGGCGATCAGCAGCGACGAGTCGGTCGCCGACCACACCACCTGCCCCAGCCCGCGGATCAGCGGGAAGGGCGAATAGAAGATGTCGACGCCGATACCGAGAATGAACAGGATGACGCCGACCGGGATCGACAGCGCCATCAGCACCAGAAGCGCCAGCGAGATGCTGCCGATCATTCGACGACCTCGCCTTCGCCCTGGGCGCCGCCGATCGCCTCGGCCACGTCAAGCCGCCGCCCTGCCAGCGCCACCAGCAGGCACAGCGCCAGCACCCAGGCCGTCACGCTGAACCAGGCCCAGCCGCCCAGCCACAGGCTCTGCGGAATCCACAAGGGCGTTTCCAGCGGCGTGTTGGCCAGCGACTGGCGGTCCAGCGTGGTGGCGAGGACCCGCCAGGCATGCATCGCCACCAGCACCGCCACCCCCGCCACGCTGAACAGCGCCAGGGCGTCTAGGGCACCGCGGCCGGTCGGCCTCAGCCGGCGCTGCACCAGGTCGATACGCACATGGGCGCGTTCCGTCAGTGCCCAGCTCAGGCCCCAGGTGGCGACGGCGGCCATGACATAGCCCGAGATCTCGTCGGACCCGCCGAGCGCGCTGCCCACGGTCCGGCGCATGACGATCTCCACCAGGATCAGCAGCCCGGTCAGCAGGAGGACCAGCCCGCAGGCCAAGCCCACCCCCCTGTTGACCGTGCGCATGATCCGGGCGACGCGGAAGGCCGCACCCGTCATGGGTGCTGCCTCCCGGCCGGCATCGGGGCCTGCCCGCATTCAGGCGACCCTCCCCCATCGGGGCGAAGGACCTCCAGCGGGTCGCGGTCCTGCATGCGAGGGACCCTAGTCGAGCTGCACGCCCACCACTGCGCCGACGCTATCGCTCCAGCGCTGCCCCCAGTCGCCGCCGGCCCGCTCGGCCCAATCGGGCAGGACGGTTTCCAGCAACACCTGCTTGGCCGTTTCGATGTCCGCGTCCGTCGGCTCGACCAGGATCATGCCGGCCGGCTCGCCGGCCGGGCAGTCGCCGCTGCCGGTCAGGCAGGCGATGTCGGCTTCCAGCGCCCCGGAGGCCGCCGCCCAGGCCGGGGCCTCGAAATTCTCGGTGATCTGGGTCTGGATCAGCTCCTGCGTCGCCGGGCTCAGGGACTCCCACTTCTCCAGGTTCATGGCGGTCACGACGGCATCCCACCCGCCCAGCGGCAGGGTCATCAGATGCGTCGAGCTTTCCCACCACCCGGCCGAATAGCCGGAGCCCGAGCCCGTGATGGCGCAATCGATGACGCCGCGCTCCAGCGCCCCCGGCACTTCGGAGAAGGCGAGGTTCACGCCCTCGGCCCCCAGCGCCTCCAGGAACTGGGTGGTCATGCGGCCCGATCCACGGACCTTCAGGCCCTCAAGGTCGGCAAGCCCGGCGATCTCGTGGTTGCAGAACACGACCTGCGGCGGATAGGGGGCGATGGCCAGCAGCTTGGCACCGAAACGGTCGCGCATGATGTCGTCGACCATGGGCCGCGCCGCCTCGACCATGGCCTGGGCCATCTCCGCCTCGGTCGCCACCAGCGGCACGTCCAGGCCTTCCAGTTCCGGCGCGTCGGCGACGGTGTAGTCGGCAACGGTCATGCCGACATCGAACACGCCTTCATCAAGCAGGCGAAACACGTCGCCGCCGGCGACGCCCATCTGGTCGAAGGTCGTCAGGTTGACGGTGATGCGGCCGCCCGAAGCCTCCGGCAACGTCACGGTCCAGAATGGCTCCTCGAACTGCTTGTGCAGGGGCAGGCCGCTCCAGCTGCCGACGACGGCCAGCGTGACCTCGTCGATTTCCTGGGCGGCGGCCGTGGTCGCAAGACCGGTGCCCAACGCGGTGGCGGACAGCAGCGTGATCAGGGTCCTGTTCATATGCTTGTTCCTTCTTCTCCGGGATGTGCGTGTGAAGCCTCGTTTCAGGTTTTCAGGTCGGCCGGCAGGTCGGTGATCAGCATGTGGCCGGGATCGTGGGTGATGGCGAAATCCGGCCGCGCCCGGCCGATCGCCAGCTGCGGGGTGACGCCGCAGGCCCAGAAGACGCAGATCTCGTCCGGATGGAGCACCGGCGGATCGCCGAACTCCGGCTCCGCGATATTGCGGATGCCGATCGCGCCCGGATCGCCGATATGCACCGGCGCGCCATGCGCCAGCGGATAGCGGTCGGACAGCACGATGGCGCGGATGGCATCCGCCGGCCGGAACGATCGCATCGAAACCACCAGCGGACCGCCGAACGGCCCGGCACCGGCCGTCTCGATGCCCGTGACATACATCGGCACATTGGTGCCGGCGACGACGTTGGGCACCGGTATGCCGGCGCGCTGCAACGCGTCGTCGAAGGAGAACGAGCAGCCGATGGCGAACGTCACCAGGTCGTCGCGCCACAGCCGGGTGATGTCGGTCACGGTGTCGACGTGTTCCCCGTCGCGGAAGACGCGATAGGCGGGTACGTCGGTGCGGATATCGATGTCGGCCCCCAGGCGCGCCAGCATCGGGTCGCCCGCATCGGACACCCCCAGCAGCGGGCAGGGTTTCGGGTTGCGCGTGCAGAACAACAGGAAGTCGCCGGCCCAGGCGGCCGGCAGGATCGCCAGGTTGGCCTGCAGGCATCCCGGCGCCAGGCCGCTGGTCTGGCCCGTCAGTCGCCCGGCCCGGATCTGGCGGCGCAGCGCCCGCGCGTCCCCGGCGGCGTCATGGGCCGGCGAGAGGCCGCCGGCCAGCGCGCGGGAGGGAGAAGCGGCGGGCTGCTGCGCGCCTTGCATACCGCAATCCCTTCTTGCGAGTCGTTCCCTTGTGTCGGGGAAAGCGTTCCAGACCGCCATGTTCCTGTCAAGCGATCGTGGCGGTTCCTAATTGATCTGAATTTCAGATCAATTAAGCCCAGCGGGCGCCCGGCCGTCCTGTTGCCGCGGGCCGGCCCCCTGACCACCCCCCGCCCCTTGTGGTATTGCTCTGCGATCAGTGCGGCCTGCACCGACGCGCCGATCGGAAGGGGGTTTGGAGATGTACATCGTCGGCTTCGTCATCCCCGTGCCGGAAGACAACAAGGACGCCTATCGCCGATGGGCGGACAACGGCGCGACGCTCTTCAAGGACTACGGATGTCTGGAAATCGTCGAGTCCTGGGAGGACAACGTCCCCGACGGCACGCAGACCGATTTCCGCCGCGCGGTCGACGCGCGGGCCGGGGAGAAGATCGTCTTCACCTGGCAGGTGTGGCCTGACAAGGCCACCCTGGACCGCGCGGAAGCGAAGATGCACGACGACCCGCGGTTCGAGGTGCACGGGGCCATCCCGTTCGACCCCAAGCGCCTGATCTACGGCTGCTTCACGCCGATCCACACGATGGGACGGGGGTGACGACGCCCCGGTCGGGGCCTCAGAACGTCACGGATTGGGTCGAGAAGGTCTGCACACCCTCCAGGTAATAGACGCCGCTCTGCACGGTATAGGACTGATAGTAGAACGTCCAGCCAGCGTGACCCCGCAGGCCGAATACCGTCAACCTGTTGTTGCGATTGCCGTTATAATACTGCGTCGGTCCGAGAAGACGGCCGGACCCATGCAATCCCGTGACGACCTTGGCCTGCACATTTTCCTGAACCATCGACGTCAGTTCCGATGGGACATCGACACCGCCGGTGATCGCCGCGAAATCGGTGGTCGAACTCTTTCCCGATACCTTCTTCATGTTTGTGTGGGACACCACCAGGGTCCCGTCGGAGGCCGGCATGCCCAGCGCGAAGGTGCAGCCATTGATCGTGACGGTGAAACAGAAATCGGCTTCGTTGCCCAGGACCTGCATGCAGGTTTCCCCGACCGCATAGTCCACGATGTACGAGAACAGCGATGCGGCGGGATCGTCCGTCGCAACCGGCGATGCCATGTTCTTCAGGCTGTAGACATCGCAATCGTTGATGCCGTTCTTCCCTTTCGCATGCTTGTCCTTCACCAGGAACAGCGTTTCCGGACGTCCGGCCACGACGGCATTCCTGAGCATGCCGGTGTTGACGACGGCATTGCCCATCAGCGTCAGCAGCGCGGTTGCGGTCATGTGAGGCATCGCGTCCTCTCCCCCCTTGTCGCCGAACCGCCGGCCACGGCCGCCGCTGACACGGCCATCGGACGCCGGGCGATGCCGCCCGCGTCGAATTCGCCAGTCACTGATCCTCGGAATACCGGGCACCCCTGACCGGGGGTCCGGACGAACGGCGCCCGGAATGGCCGGACCACCGTTTGTCAGACGCCGTGCCCGGCGCCGGGGTTACTGACGATCCGGCAATTCCCGCCAACCGCACCGGGCGGGGCCATGACGGATAGTCGCGCGGACCGGGCGGGGGAGGCGCCTACCCTGCCCGCGCCGCCGTCCGCGCCGCCTCCACGATCATCTCGGCCAGCGCGTCGTGCCGGCCGGGCATGCGGGCGGCGGAGAATTCCAGGTCGCGCAGGCGCGCCGCACGGGTGACGGCCAGTTCCCGCAAGGACCCGTCGGCCAGCCCTTCCGCCGCCATGCGCCGCGGTAGGGTGCCGATGCCGAAGCCGTCGCGCACCAAGTGCGCGATGGTCGACAGCGACGCGCAGCCGTGCAGCAGCGGCACCGGCAGGCTGGGCTCGGCGAACAACCGCTCGATCTCGCCATAGGGCGGCGTGCCCTTCGGGAAGGTGACGATCGGGTGGCCGACCAGTTCAACGGGCGACAGCGGCCCCTCAGGGAACAGCATCGATGATGCCGCCACCCAACAGATCTCGATGCGGCCGATGCGGGTGACGACGGCATCCTCCGGCGCCAGCTGGGTCAACAGGATGGCGAAGTCAATGTCGTCGGCGCGCAGCGTGCGCCGCATCTCCGCCGACGTGTCGACCGACAGTTCGAAGCGCATGCGCGGCAGCACGTCGCCCAACGCCCGCAGCATCCCCGGCAGCCAGGTATGGACGATGGATTCCGCCACGCCGATGCGCAGCGTGCCGGCCAGCTGCGCGCCCGCCGCCAGTTCGTCGACGATGCGGTCGCGCGCGGCGATCAGCCGTTCGGCCTGCTCCAGGAACCGCCGCCCCACCGGCGTCAGCCGCACGCCGCGCCCCTGCCGCTGGAACAGCTTGACGCCAAGCATCCGCTCCAAGGCCGCAACCCGGCTGGAAATCGCCGACTGCGCCAGCTCCAGCCGCAGCGCCGCCGCCCGGAACCCCCCGGCGCGCACCACCTCGCGCACGATCTCAGCGTCCCGGATGCCGAACATGGGTCCGTTGACTCGGGTTGTTGTCGCCAGGCCTGTCCATCAAGACCGTCGACAATGGTCACGACACACTTTTGGCCAGAGCATCGAAGAATGTACGCAATGACGTGCGACCGCGCACCGGATCGGCAGGCCCCGAGATCTGCCCATCGACGACCGCAGCCGTCATGCAGGCGTAGGATGCCGCTCCGGCTTGCGAGAACCCGAACCGGAGGAATGTCGCCCGCCAGTCCTCACGCGGGATCACCTCGACCTCCACCGGGCGGTCGAACGCTGTTGAGATGGCGTCAGCCACGTCTTTCGGGCTATAGCGCCCCGGGCCTTCGACATGCTTCAGGGCGATGTCATCGATCGGGCTCAGAAGCCGATCCGCGGCGGCCTCACCGAGATCGGCGGGGGCGACCATGGGCAGCGCCAGATCGGCCGGGAAGAAGCTCGGCAGCGTTCCGCTTGCCAAGGCCGGGCCCAACATCCCCGCCCAGTTGCTCATGTAATAGGCACCACGATTGATCGCGGCCGGAATAGGCTGAGCGCGCAGCATTTCCTCGAACCGGTGCAGAACCGTCAGGTCGCCACAGCGTTCACCGGCGCGCGCGCCATAGGTTGAGGCCGCTACGAGCTTCTGGAGACCGGAGCCCTCCAGCGCCGCGATGATGGCCGCGACATTTGCACGCTCCTCGGCGTCGGTGTCGCCGGAGGGGTCGGCCGGCGGGTTGAGAAGGAAGGCGCGGCTGCCAGTGCGAAAGACGTCGCGCAAGCTTGCCACGTCGCGGATATCCACGACAGCGACCGCCGCGCCCGCTGCGGTCAGACCCGCGGCGTGGTCCGCATGGCGTGTGACGACGGTGATCGGCTCTCCGCGATCGATCAACGCACGCGCCACCGCCGAACCGACCTGTCCGGTTCCCCCGACAATGATGTGCACCCCGTGCTCTCCTTCCATCGACGTCGACTGGGGCCGGGCGGCAGCAAAATTCCGGGGACATAATACTTGATTTGGTCGATATGGTCAAATCAAGTATTATGTCCCCGGAATTTTGAGCGGCAGTTTGACTCCCCGCCGGGCGCGCGCGTAGCGTCGGGGCCTGACGTGAGGGGGGATCAGCCATGTTGCGCAGTATCGCCGCGGTCGTCGTCGCGTTTGCCGCCCTGCCGGCCGCTGCCGTGCCGGCCGCCGCACAGGACCGGTGGATGACGATCCCCGACCCCGCCCCGATGCCGGAGCCCGCGTCGACCGGCATGGCGCCGGTCAACGGCATCGAGATGTACTATGCCACATACGGCGCCGGCGACCCGGTGCTGCTGATCCATGGCGGCCTAGGCTATGCCGACATCTGGGGTGCGCAGGTCGCCGACCTGATGGCCGACCATCTGGTGATCGTCGCCGACAGCCGCGGCCACGGCCGCTCGACCCGGACGGAGGAGCCGTTCGGCTATGACCTGATGGCCTCGGACTATGTGGCGCTGCTCGACTACCTGAACATCGACACGGTCGATCTGGTCGGCTGGTCCGACGGCGGCATCATCGGCATCGACATCGCCCTGACCCATCCCGAGCGGCTGAACCGCCTGTTCGCCCACGCCGCCAACATAACCACCGACGGCGTCGACCCGGCCGTGGAGACCGACGCGGTGTTCGGCGCCTATATCGAGCGGATGGCGGAGGTCTATGCCAGCGTCTCGCCGACCCCCGACCAGTTCGATGCCTTCGTCGAGCAGATCTCGCACATGTGGGCCACCCAGCCGAACTGGACCGATGCCGAGGTGGCCACGATTACCACGCCGACGGCCATCGTGCTGGGCGACCACGACGAGGCGATCACCCGCAGCCACACCGATCACATGGCCGCGGTGATCCCGGGCGCGGAGGAGATCATCCTGCCGGGCGTCAGCCACTTCGCCATGCTGCAGGCGCCCGACGAATACACGGCGGCCGTGCGCGCGTTCATCGACCGGGAGTAGCGTCCGTCGACAATTCAGAAGTCCCTCCCCCTTGATGGGGGAAAGTGGTCAGGAAAAAGTGGTCAGATTCCTTTTTCTCTTCCGCCACATGGGGGATCTGTCGGCGGTGGGATGGCGGCTGCGCGTTCCGGGTTGTGAGGCCGCGCAATGTCCTGGAGGTCCCGCCTTCGCGGGGACGACGGTTGTTGAGAGTTGAACCCAACACCATCTTCGTCGTCCCCGCGAAATTCGTCGTCCCCGCGGAGGCGGGGACCTCCGCGACGGGCGCGACGGTGCATCGGGCGGGGATCAGCGGGTGGCCTCAGGAAGACGTCGTGTCCTCCTGATTGGCCAGGGCTGACGCGATAGCTGCCGAGTTCCGTTCGCCCCAGCCACAAAGGGACCATGGCGTCGACCAGGTCGGCCGAACGGCGTCAGATCCTTTCCCGGTGCGGCTGGGACAGGCCGATCTCGGCGATGCGGCCGGCCTCGACGCGGATGTCGCCGGGCGCGGCGGATTATGGGGCTGCACACTGCTCCGGGAGGTCTCGCCTTCGCGGGGACGACGGTTTGTTGAGAGTTGAACCCAACACCATCTTCGTCGTCCCCGCGAATTCTCGTCGTCCCCGCGGAGGCGGACCTCCGCGACGGGGCGCGACGGTGCATCGGGCGGGGGATCAACGGCCTCAGGAAGACGTCGTGTCCTCCCCGATTGGCCAGCGCTGACGCGATAGCTGCCGGTTCCGTTCGCCCCAGCCACACGAGGGACCATGGCGTCGACCAGGCTCCGGCCGAATGGGGTCAGATCCCTTTTCCCGGTGCGGCTGGGACACGGCTGATCTCGGCGATGCGGCCGGCCTCGACGTGGATGGCGGCGGGCGCTACGGATTGTGGGGCTGCACCTGCTCCAGGAGGTCCCGCTTCGCGGGGACGACGGTTTTGTTGAGAGTTGAACCCAACACCATCTTCGTCGTCCCCGCGAAATTCTCGTCGTCCCCGCGAAGGCGGACCTCCCGCGACGGGCGCGACGGTGCATCGGGCGGGGATCAGCGGGCGGCTTCAGGAAGACGTCGTGTCCTCCTGATTGGCCAGCGCTGACGCGATAGCTGCCGAGTTCCGTTCGCCCCAGCCACAAGGGACCATGGCGTCGACCAGGCTGCGGCCGAACGGCGTCAGGGTATAATCCACGCGGCGGGATCTCCCCATAGTCCGTGCGCGAGACGACGCCGTGTGCGTGGAGCTCTTTCAGCTGCTGGATCAGCATCTTGTCGCTGACGCCGCGCACGTCGCGCTTGAGCTGCCCGTACCGCCTCGGTCCCCGGCTGAGGAAGAAGAGGATCAACGGCTTCCACTTGCCGCCGACGATCCGCAGCGCTGCGTCGAGGCCGCAGATGAAGGGACGGATCGGTGGGCTCGGTGTTCATCCTGCCTACTTACCAAAAGGTGCATACTTGCGAAAGGAAATTGCCGCTTAGCTTCAGGCCAACCCCAGAGGAAGGAGATCAGCTCATGGGCAGGCTTGAAGGAAAGACGGCCGTCATCACCGGCGGCGCAAGCGGATCGGTCTGGCGATGGCGACGCGTTTCGTTGCCGAAGGCGCGTTCGTCTACATCTTCGGACGCAGGCAGGACGCGCTTGACGCAGCGTTGAACGAACTCGGCCCCAACGCGCGCGGCATCCGCGGCGATATCACCAACCTGGAGCATCTCGATCACCTGTTCCAGACGGTGAGAGCCGAGAAGGACGGCATCGACGTGCTGGTTGCCAATGCCGGCGTCGGGGACTTCGCCCCCCTCGGGCAGATCACGCCGGAGCACTACGCCCGAACCTTCGACGTCAACGTCAAAGGCACGCTGTTCACGGTGCAGAAGGCGCTTCCGCTGCTGAGGCCGGGCGCATCGGTCATCCTGACGGGGTCGACCGTCGGCGTCATGGGCACGCCGGCGATGAGCGTCTACAGCGCCTCGAAGGCCGCCGTCCGCAACTTTGCCCGGAGCTGGGCGCTGGACCTCAAGGGCACCGGGGTCAGGGTCAACGTCCTCTCCCCCGGGGCCACGGAAACGCAGAAGGTCATGGACCTGTTTGCGACGACGGGGATGGAGGATGAGATCGTCGCCGGGTTCATTGAAAAAACGCCACTGGGCCGGATCGGCGACCCGTCTGAAACGGCGGCCGTCGCGGCGTTTCTCGCCTCCGACGACAGCAGCTACATGACCGGTGGCGAGGTGTTCGTCGACGGCGGGTACGCCCAGATCTGACGGGCGCAGGGCCAGGCGGTCCAGCGGCGCCGGTGGTTTTGCAGGCTGACGGGCTGCACACTGATCGAGGAGGTCCCCGCCTTCGCGGGGACGACGAAAGTTGTTCTTAATTCAACTCTCAACGATTTCGTCGTCCCCGCGAAGGCGGGGACCTCCCGGGATGGGACACGATAACCGACACACGCGATGCCCCCGGCGCATCGGGGCAGCCGTCCGTCATCGCGGGTAGTGGCAGGTGAAGCGGCGGCCGTCGGGGTCCGCCATCACCGGCGGCACCTCGCGCGCACACCGGTCTTGCGCGAACGGGCAGCGGGTGTGCAGCTCGCAGCCCTTGGGGCGGCGCAGCAGGCTGGGGATCTCGCCCGCAAGCTCGATGCGGTCGGCGACGGCGTCGGGGTCGGGCTCGGGCGTCGCGGACAAGAGGCTCAGCGTATAGGGGTGGCGGGGGTTGGCGAAGACGGCCTCCGTCTCGCCGACCTCGACGAAGCGGCCGAGATACATGATGGCCATGCGCTCTGCGATGTGGCGGACGACGCTGAGGTTGTGGGTGATGATCAGGATGGAGATGCCGAGCCGCTGTTGCAGGTCGCGCAGCAGGTTCAGGACCTCGCCCTGCACCGAGACGTCGAGGCCGGCCGTCGGCTCGTCGGCGATCACCAGCTGCGGTTCCAGCGCCAGGGCGCGGGCGACGCCGACCCGCCGCGCCTGGCCGCCCGACAGCTGGTGCGGATAGCGGTCGGCGAACTCCACAGGCAGGCCGACCAGCGCCAGCAGGCGCTGTACCTCGTCCTCCAGCCGGCCGGTGCGGCCGGCGATGCGGAACGGCTCGGCCAGCAGCGAGCGGACCTTCAGCCGCGGGCTGAGCGAGCCGACCGGGTCCTGGAACATCATCGCCATGGCCTGGCGGACGGGCCGCATGGCGGCGTCGGAGCGGCCGGTGATGTCCCGGCCGGCGAAGGTGATACGGCCGGCCGACGGCTTCACCAGGCCGTTGACGGCGCGGGCCAGGGTCGACTTGCCGGAGCCGGACTCACCGATCAGCGCGAAGATCTCGGCCCTCGCGATGGCGAAGCTGACGCCGGCCACCGCCTCGATCGACCGCGGGCGGCCGGGCTGGACCAGTGCCTGCAGCCAGCCCCCGACGGCGAAGCGCACATGCACATCGTCGACCGCCAGCAGGGGCGCTGTCATGCCGCCCCCTCCCCCGGCCGGGCCAGCAGGCAGCGCGCGTGGTGGCCGTCGGCGACGGCGACATCGGGCGGGACGGTCGTGTGGCAGCGGCCTTCGGCCACCGGGCAGCGGGGGCTGAAGATGCAGCCGGGCGGCAGTTCCACCAGGTCCGGCACGTCGCCGGGGATGGTGGGCAGCACCTCGGCCCGCTCGCGGATGCGCGCCGGGTCGCAGTCCAGCAGGCGGCGGGTGTAGGGGTGGGCCGGGCGGTGGAAGATGTCGCGGACACTGCCGCGTTCCACCACCTGGCCCGCATACATCACCACGACCTGGGCGCACAGCTCGGCAATCAGGCCCAGGTGGTGGGAGATGAAGATGACGGCACAGCCGATCTCCCGCTGCAAATCGCGCAGCAGGTCCAGCATCTGCACCTCCAGCGTGGCGTCGAGCGCGGTCGTCGGCTCGTCGCAGATCAGCAGGTCCGGCTCGGCCATCAGCGCCATGGCGATGCAGATGCGCTGGCGCATGCCGCCGGAGAACTCGTGGGCATACTGGTCCAGGTGGTGCCGCGGGTCGGGCATGCGCACCTTGGCCAGCATCGCCGCAGCACGGGCGCGCTTGGCGGCGCGCGAGCCGGTCAGGCGGTACTGGATGTCCACCATCTGCGCGCCGATGGTGTGCACGGGGTTGAGCGCGGTCATCGGGTCCTGGAAGACCACCGACAGGCGGTCGCCGCGCAGGCGCCGCATCGTTGCGGCGTCGAGGCCGACAAGGTCGCGGCCGTCGAACAGGATGCGCCCGCCGGCGATGCGGCCGTTGGCGGGCATCAGGCCGAGGATGGCGTTCATCAAGGTGGATTTGCCGCAGCCGGACTCGCCGACGATGCCGACCATCCCGCCGCGCGGCACGGTCATGCTGACGTCGCGCAGCGCCCGCATCGGCCCCCGCATCGTCGCATAGCCGACCGACAGGCCGTCGATCTCCAGAATCGGCCCCGATGCCACGCTCACATGTCCTTGCGGATGCGTGGGTCGAAGGTGTCGCGCAGGGCCTCACCCAGGAAGGTGAAGCCCAGGGTAGCGACGATGATCGGCACGCCGCCGGCGATCACCGGCCAGATGGACTCGCGGATGAAGCTGAACCCGTCGTTGAGGATGTTGCCCCAGGACGGCGTCGGCGGCGGCACGCCGAGGCCGAGGAAGCTCATCCCCGCCTCGATGGTGATGACCACGGGGATGTCCATGCTGGCCAGGATCAGGATCGGGCCGATGACGTTGGGCAGCAGGTGGACGAACAGGATGCGGGCCGTACCCGCCCCCATGGACCGTTCGGCCAGCACGAATTCCGCCCGCTTCAGGCTGATCACCTGGGTGCGGACGATGCGGCCGTAGCTGGGCGCGCCGGACAGCACGACAACCAGGATGACGGCGGCGAGGCTGGGTCCGATCAAGGTCACGAGCGCCAGCGCCAGCATCACCGTCGGGAACGACCGCAGCGCGTCGAACAGCAGGATCAGGGCGTTGTCGAGCCAGCGCGGCCCGTATCCGGCGACCAGCCCCAGGCTGACGCCCAGCGCCAGCGAGGCCGCCGTCGCCGCCATCGCCACCGTCAGCGCGATGCGCCCGCCATGCAGCACGCGCGTGAACAGGTCGCGGCCGAGATTGTCGGTACCCATCAGGTGATCCAGGCCGGGGGCGGCGAAACGGTCGCGCGGGCTCATGCGGATCGGGTCGTACGACGTCAGTACATCGGCGAAGACGGCACCGATCACCACCAGCGCCACCAGCACCAGGCCGAACATCCCCAGCCGGTCGGCCATCAGGTGGCGCAGCCAGTCCGGCCGACGCCGGCGCGGGCGTCCGGCGTGGGCCACCGCGCTATTGGCGGAGGCTGGTTCGAATGCGCGGGTCAAGGCTTGCCACCAGAAGATCGGCCGCCAGCGTGGCCAGGACATAGAAGGCGGTCGTCACCAGCACCGCGCCGGTGACGACGGGGTAGTTGCGCACCGAGACGGCGTCATAGACCAGCTGGCCGACGCCCGGCCGGGCGAAGACGATCTCGGCAAACACGGTGCCCGACAGCATCTGGCCGATGCCGAGGCCCAGCAGCGTCAGCGTCGGCAGGATGGCGATGCGGAGCGCATACTTGAAGATCACCAGCCGCGGCGGCAGGCCGAAGGCATGGGCCATGCGGATATGGCTCTCGCCCATCACCTCCAGCATCGTCGATCGCACCATGCGCGCCAGGTAGCCGACCCAGCCCAGCCCGACCGCCAGCGACGGCAGGATCAGGTGGACCAGCTGGTCGCCGAACTCGCCCGACCGCCCCGCCCCGATGGCCGGCAGCCAGCCGAGGCCGATGGCGAAGATCAGCAGCAGGTAGATGGCGACGACGAAGGACGGGATGGCGATGGTGCCGACCGACAGCACGCCGACGATGCTGTCGACGGCCGACCCCCGCCGCATGGCGGCATAGCAGCCCAGCGGCACGCCCAGCGCCACTGACCAGACCATGGCCCCGGCGATCAGGGTCAGGCTGTAGGGCAGCTGCTCCAGCACCATGGTGGCGACGCTGCGGCCGCTGAGGACGTCGTGGCCCAGATTGCCGGTCAACAGGTTGCCGTAGAAGCGCAGCATCTGGATCGGCAGCGGCTGGTCCAGCCCCATGCGCTCGCGGAAGGCCTCCACCACCGACGGGCTGGCGCGCGGGCCCAGCGCCACCGACACCGGGTCGCCGGGGATGGCGAAGACCATCACGAACAGGACCGCGGTCGCCACCAGGATGATGGCGACCGACAGGCCCAGACGCTTTACCGTATAGACAAGCATCCCCCGGGACGAACCGGCGGCCGCCTGCCGTCAGGCCTTCTTGAAGTCGGTGAACTGCGGCGTCCCGTTGGGCCACAGCGCCGGCTCGACACCATCGCGGTGCAGCACGCCCACGGACTCGTGGGTCAGGAAGACATAAGCGCCGCTTTCCTCCATCAGGTCCTGCATGCGCTTGTAGATCCCGTCGCGGGCTTCGGTGTCCTGCTCGACCAGGCCCTGGCGGTGCAGCTCGCCGAATTCCTCGGAATTGAACCGCTCCCAGTTCCAGACGCCGATCTGGTCGGGCGTGAACCAGGCCGTGGCCCAGCTGGGGTCAGGCTCCATGGAAAAGCGCTGGACCAGCAGCTGGATGTCGCGCCAGGCCTCGCCCGCCTCCTCCGAGCCCAGGGTCCAGAAGGTGCCGGAATCGCGCTGCTGGATGGTCACACGGATGCCGACCTCCGCCAGCAGCGCCTGCACCGCCTGGGCCACGCCCAAGCGCTCCTGCTTGTTGAGGATGTCGATGGTGCAGTCGAAGCCGTCGGCGAAGCCCGCTTCGGCCAACAGCTCGCGCGCCCGGTCGGGGTCATAGCCGTAGAGGTTGGCATCGCGGTGGCCGACCAGGCCGGGGGCGATGATACCGGTTGCCGGGTCCGCCGCGCCGAAATAGGCGGCGTCCAGCACCAGCGGCACGTCGATGGCGTGCTGGACCGCGCGGCGCACGCGCTGGTCGTCGAAGGGCGGATGTTCGACGTTCATGCCCAGCCAGACATAGGCCAGCGACGGCTTGCGGACCAGCTTCGTGCCTTCCGGCGGGGCTTCTTCCAGGCGCTTGATGGAGCTGACGGCAACCCAGGTGTAGTCCAGATCCCCCGCCTCCAGCCCCAGTTCGGCCGTGCGTTCGTCCTCGATCGGCAGGATATGGATCTCCTCGTAATCCGGCACGCGGCCCGTCCAGTCGGGGTTGACCGTCAAGACGGTCATCTGCCGCGGTTCCCAGCTGGTCAGGTTGTAGGGGCCCGCGGTCGCGGGCGGCACCGCCTCGAACCGCCCGCCGACGGACTCGACCGCGGCGCGCGACAGGATGCAGCTGGTCGGCGTCGGCAATGTGGTCGTCCACAACGGCACGAAGGGTTCCTTCAGGATGATCACGCCGGTGTATTTGCCGGTGACTTCCACATGGTCCAGCACCGCCCAGTCGTCGGCATAGGGCGACTCCATGGCCGGGTCGGCCACGCGCTCGTAGGAGAACTTGACGTCGTCGGCCGTCATCTCCCCGAAGCCGTTGGTGAACATGATGCCGGGTCGCAACGCGAACTCGATATGCGTGTCGTCGATCTGGTTGATGGACTCCGCACCGTCCAGCTCCCATTCCCAGCTGTCGCCGGGCACGCGGTGGACCAGGCGGGTATAGATGCACTCCATGATGTCGCCTTCCGGCGCCGACAGGCGGAAGGCCGGGTCCAGCACCTGCAGGTCGCTGTACGACCGGGCGATCAGGCGCGAGCCCTCCTGGCTCAAGGCGAAGCGCGGCGCCAGCAACGACGCCACGCCGACGGTGCCGGTGGCGGCCATCAGGCCGCGCCGCGTCAGCGAAAGTCGGGTCATCGGGAAAGCCTCCATGTTCGTTGTCCGGTTCTTGTCGTTCCCGGGGTCAAGCGCGCCTGCCCCCGCATCCGTCATCAGGAACAGATGTTAAACGAGATTCCGGTCGATCCGTTCGTCCCAGTTGCGACTGAAAATGCGGGTTTCGCCCTCCCACGCGTCCAGGGTGGCGCGGATGCGGAACGTCCGGGCGTCGGATGTCAGCCGCATGCTGCTTTCGGTGCGCGCCAGCCAGCCGTCGCGGCTGTAGCGCTTGGACCAGCGCAGGGTGGCCTCCGCGCGCGCCGGGTCGTCGGCATGGATGGCGAAGCGCTCGTCGCTGGCGACGGCGACTTCCAGGCCGATGTGGTTCAGGCGGACATGGCCCATATCCTCCAGCCACGCCAGCTCCGTCCGCCCGGTGCCCTGGTCAACGGTGACAAGGCGGCGGATATCCACCGGCTTCAGCACCGTCGCGTCCAGTGGCGCTGCGGCTTCAGGCTCGGCGAAGGGCGCGAGGTCCGCATCGGTTGGGTGCGGCGGCCGGGTGGGCAGGGCCAGCCGGCTTTCGCCCGGCACCACGGACAGCGTCACCGTCTCCGGCGACGGCCAGACGATCGGCCAATAGGCGGTGGACAAGGCCACGCGGATGCGGTTGCCCGCGGCAAAACGATGGGCGATGCCGTTCAGCGCCAGCGTGACGGTGTAAGGCCGGCCCGGTTCCAGCGGCTCCGGGAACTCGTGGCTGTCGCGGTGGGTCAGGTTCAACAGACCGTAGCTGACGCGCATCACCGCGCCATCCGGCAACACCTCGCACAGGGTGGCGGCGACAAGGGCATTCGGCCGATCGGATGCCAGCGCCAGGGTCAAGACCGGCGCCCCCAGGATTTCGAGGTCCCCGGACAGCGGATCCGTGTCGAAGACCAGCTGGCCGCCCGCCTCCTGGCGCTGGTCCAGGCTTTCGTCGGGGATCAGGCCGTAGGGGCACCATTTCCCGGCGGCCAGGCCCACCGTCTGGGGGGAGCAGACGGCAAGCGGCGGTCCCGCCGCGGCGGTGCCCGGCACCAGGCCGTCCGCCGACAGGGCGAAATCGGCGGTCTGGATGCGCGGGCTGGGCCACGCCTCTTCCGCCACCCAGCGGCCGGCGCGGGTGTCGCGATGGGGGGCCGGGGCGGCCGGTTCCTGCATCCAGACGCGCAGCATCGGCTCGTCCATGATGCCGGTCTCGATGCCCTTCAGCCACTTGTCCCACCAGCGCAGGGCTTCCTGCAGGAAGCCGATCTGCGGCCCGGGCTTGGCGAAGTGGGGATATTTGTGCGCCCAGGGGCCGATCAGGCCCTTGCGCGGCCCCTTCAGGCCGCCCAGCAGCCGGAAGATGGCGTTGGAGTAGCCGTCGACCCAGCCGCCGACCGCATAGACCGGCACCTGGACGTCGTCATAGTTCTCGCAGATCGACCCGTGTTTGTAGAACGCGTCGCGGGTCTGGTGGCGGAACCAGTCCAGCACCCACATGGCGTTCTGGTCCAGGCGCTGCAACCACATGTCGCGCCAGCGGTCGCCGACGATGGCCGGGTCCGGCGGCGTGGTGGCGATGGCATTGGCGGTGGCCCCCCAGCCGAGATTGTCCAGCAGCAGGCAGCCGCCCATGTGGTGGATGTCGTCGGCATAGCGGTCGTCGGTGGAGCAGAGCGTGATCACCGCCGCCAGCGCCGGCGGGCGCAGGGCCGCGATCTGCAATCCGTTGAAGCCGCCCCACGAGATGCCGATGATCCCGACCTTGCCGCTGCACCAGGGCTGGGCGGCCAGCCAGGCGATCACCTCCGCCCCGTCATCCAGTTCCTGCTGAAGGTATTCGCCCTTCAGCACGCCGTCGCTGTCGCCGCTGCCGCGCATGTCCACCCGCACCCCGGCATAGCCGTGGCCGGCGAAATACGGGTGGGTCAGCGCGTCACGCTCCACCGTGCCGTCGCGCTTGCGGTAGGGCAGGTATTCCAGGATCGCCGGCACCGGGTCGGCCTCGGCATCCGCGGGCAGCCAGATGCGCGCGGCCAGCCGGGTACCGTCGGCAAGCGGGATGAAAACGTTCTCTATCTCGCGCACGGGGCGCGGAAACTGCGTGATGGTCTTCACGGGATCTCCAAGGGCAAGTCGATGGGCGCCCGCGCGACCCCGGCCTGCCGCCGCGTCGACGTCGGGCGCCTGCGATCCGTGAGTGCCGGGATGCGAATTCGCCGAACGGAGAAAACGATATACCTTCGACGCGGCCGGTGGAAGCCGGCGCCGTCCTGCGGCCAGGCGACGCGACGTGCCAGTCGCAAACCGCAGCCTGATCGTCGATCAGGCCGTCCCGCCCGAACGCCGCGATCCCGGCCGGCCTTCGACCGGCCAGCCGCTTCGGCTCACCCCTGCGCCACACCCATCGGCCGCAGGTCGCGGACGTGGATGGCGACCCCCGGCATGCCCTTGGGCGTCACCGTTCCGGCGGGGCGCCGATGTCGAGGCCGATGCCCGCGGATTCAAAGCTCACCAACAGGCCAACGCCGTTGACGTTGCGGGTGCTGAGCCCTGCCGTCGACAAGAGGCCAAGCGCCACCGGCCGTTCGATCACCGCAACGTCGCACCGGCACAGGGTCGCCATCTGCTCCACCGTCAGTGGCGTATCCTGCGCGATCATCGCGTCGCCCTCGACCATCCCCGGGGAGACACGATCCCCAGGCTACCGGGGCTCAAATGGGTTGGTGCTGTTCAGATCGTTGAATATGTAAGCCTCCATGCAGGTCAGCAACAGCTCCGAGGCGGCAAGCGTTCCACGCAGACTGATCGTCCACTGGAAACCTGGCGACACCACGCGCATGGTTTGGCCATATCGATATGCTGACCAGAACACTTCATCAAAGCCGAAATAGATGTCAACTTTGGTATAATCCCTCACATAGGCGTTCAAAGTCCTGGAATACTGCCGGTCGATCCGGACTGTCACATTGTAGACTCTATCGATGGGCAGCCTCCAGGATTCATTCGTCAATCCCATTTGAACGCCATGTTCAGTGATGGCCAGGACAATGATATCATTGTTGTCGATGATCGACCAGGCACCGCACATATACCCACCGTCATCGCCGGCAACCAGAGATACGGCCCAGTTCTCTATGTGCCATGTCTCTATGACTTCGCCTTTCACCTGATTACCGGTGAACAGACATGCGAATGCCACCAACCAACAAGTGCTGCCCGCGCGCAATGCTCCAAGCAATTGCATGGCGACCCCCACGCCGAATCGTCACCCGCAAGCGATCATGGCCGCTTGCGGCGGAAGCCTGGGACCCCAATCCCGGCGTCTAGGTCAGCATACCTGCTAGGACCGCCCCCAGGATAGGCGCAAGCAATCCTGGCGTGGTGCCAGGGATGCATGGCTGGGCACCCGACACCGCGACCGGCCCGCCCGCCGGGATAGCGGCTCCGGGGATCACCCCGGCACCCTTTGCCCGGGTTGATGGCCCAGGCGGTTGCGCTGCCGAAACGACGGGTCTTCCGCCCTGGGCCACCAACGGCTCAGCCCGGGCCGCCGTCTTCCGGAAAACGGGCATCGTAGCAGACGAACGCCAGCTTGTTGCCGTCAGGATCGCGGACATAGGCTCCATAGAAGCCTTCTCCATAATGCGGCCGGCGTCCCGGGGGCCCCTCGCACGTTCCGCCGCTTCGCAGCGCCAGCGCATGCAGCCCATCGATGATGCCGGCTTCGCATAGGAATGCCGTCATGACGCCATTGCCGGCATCTGCCGACCGTCCATCGAAGGGGTAGCCCGTGAAGAAGCGAGGGACAGATGCATCGTCCTTCTTTCCCCAAGACGCGCACCGTTCGTCACGCCAGCACTGGTCCAGGCCCATCGCCGCAAAAAGCGCATCATAGAACCGCAGCGCACGCGGCAGGTCCTTGGTTCCGACCATCGTATAGCCAATTCCAGCCATCGCACCCGCCCCTTCCATATGCCACCGCCGAGCTAGCCGTTGATGCGGTCTTCCGTGCGCATGGGCGCCACGTCCGTTCCGTTGCGCATGCCGGACACCGCGACGGCAGGCGCACCGATCATCGATGGTGCATTCGTGGACGGCTGGGGGAAAGCGCGGTCGCGCCCTGGCATGGTGGCGGAGGGGGCATCTGTAGAACTGATGGCCATTGCCGCTCGCTAACGGATGTCAACTTTTGCCAACATGCTGATTTTGCGCAATATATATCCGTCTTGATCCGTTGACGTTCGCCCATGGCTGTGAGAAAGTGTGGTACGGACTGTAGTACGCCATGGCTCCGTACCACACCAGCGGTGTGGCGGAGAACAAACTCTCGGTTTGGCGGACAGAGGCGACTATGAGCAAGCTGACGGCGGTAAAAGTGAAGAGCCTTCGGGAACCCGGCCGGTACACCGACGGCGGCGGGCTCATGCTTTTCATCGGCACCGACGGGAGCCGCCGCTGGGTTCTGCGGGTGCAGTCGAACGGGAAGCGGCGGGACATCGGTTTGGGCTCCGTTGCGGACGTACCGCTTGCGGATGCGCGCACCGAGGCGGCGGAGATGCGCTCGGCAATCCGCGAGGGCCGCGACCCAGTGGCAGAGCGCCGCGCGGCGAAGGCGGAGCCGGAAAAGGTTCCGACCTTCCGGGAAGCGGCGCGCCTTGTGCACGCCGAGCACCGGCCGTCATGGAAAAACCCGAAGCATGCCGCCCAATGGCTCAGCACGCTTGAGCAATACACGTTCCCCGCCTTCGGCGACGTGCCCGTGTCTGACGTGACCGGCCCCATGGTCCGCGACGCGCTGGCGGAGATCTGGCTCACCGTCCCGGAGACGGCGCGGCGGGTGCGCCAGCGCATTGGGACGGTTCTGGATTGGGCGCATGCTAAAGGCTACCGGGAGACGGAAACTCCCACCCGTGCCGTCTCCCGCGGACTGCCGAAGCAGCCGAAGGCGAAAGACCACTTTCCCGCCATGCCGTGGCAGGACGTGCCCGGCTTCCTGTTGAAAATTGTTGGAACGCCAAGGGCAGGCGAGACGGTCAAGCTGGCGCTGGAGTTCCTCATTCTGACGGCCGCACGCTCCGGTGAAATGCGCGGCGCCCGCTGGAACGAGTTCGACCTCGAAGCCAGGGAATGGCGCGTCCCGGCGGAGCGAATGAAAGGCGGCAAGGCACATACCGTGCCGCTGTCGCCGCGGGCGCTCGCGATCCTTGAGCGCATGAGCGAGCTTCGGACTTCCGAGGATGCCGACGCGCTCGTGTTTCAGGGATCGCGGCTCGGCAAGCCCATGTCCGACATGACCCTGTCCATGATGCTGCGGCGGATGGACACCGGGTGCACCGCTCACGGGTTCCGCTCGTCCTTCCGCGATTGGGCGGCGGAGGCGACCAACTTCCCGCGGGAAGTGGCGGAGGCGGCGCTGGCGCATGCTCTTGAGAGCCGCGTGGAAGCCGCCTATCGCCGCTCCGACCTGTTGGAGAAGCGTCGCAAGCTGATGGACGCTTGGGCCGGCTACTGCGGCGGTGCCGCCGGCAAAGTGGTCCCACTCTCTCGAAGACAGGGACGCTAGCTCAATAAACTGTTGGACGTTTTCCAGGACAGGATTGGCATAGACATATGCCCATTTCCGGCAAAAGCTCCTTTGATAATTCGAAATAGACTATAAATAACTCCCAGCATCGCGAGGTTTGTGATGAACATTCATAAGGGCAGATAAATATTCCACTCCTTCGATCAAGACTTTTAACACAATCATTCCCGGATCGCGCACGACATATGGCGACGTGACTATTTGAGATATCAATGTGGTAGTCGGCATACTCTTGTTGGCCGACTCAGCTTGAGCACTTCTAATGAAATTTTCCTCAAGGGTTGCTAGGATCTTCTCCTCTGCGCCCGGTGCGACAATCGACAGGGCAATTTCCTTAACCGGATCCGTTACATCCAAAGTAATACGAATATAGATTGCCAGCTTTGGAAATGCAGATGGCAGGGACGGCATATTTATATTATCAGAGTATATGCCAATTAGCGAATGCTGGCCAGATTTCTCCTCCCTGATGTCATCACAAAATAGGCCTACTACAGAGCGCGGCAGCATTATCCTGCACTCGTCTTTACGGCGATAGTCGGTCTGTTTTGGCGCACGCTACCGAGCCAGGAGTTAGCGGCGGTGACTACTTCAGTGTCAAATGCCGCAGAATATCCGGTAGACACATTCGCTCCCGGCGCCACTACTGGATATCGCAATTCGAATATCGGCTCACGGCCCATTGCATATGCGAGTTCGGCAACGCGCCCCAAGGTCATGTCCTTTTGGCCACGTAACTCTCTGTTTATGATGGACCGATGGACACCGATATTCTTAGCGATCTCCGACTGCGTCAGTCCGCGCGCACTTTCTTCCTCCGCATATGCCCGCTGCAGAGCGCGTCGCACCTTGTCGATGAACCGAGTGGCAATCCGCCGGCTAGGGGTAATCGAAATTCGAAACGACGGCATTTGGATCGTTCCCTGGGACATATTTTGGCTCGTCTAGATCCAAGAGTTCACGCTTCCTCACCGCTTCACTACAGTATCCATAGTACAGGCGGTGTACCTTGATCAAATCTGCGCAATTCGCCGCAGTTCCAATAAAGCAATCTCTTGCTTGGAACCAACCGAACATTCGGAGATCCGCGGTCTTTAGTTCCCATATCCCATCTCGCACATGGTTCAGTGTCTTGAACTGGCGCCCGTATTGCAGCACTTCACCAGAGCAATAGGTCGCAATTAGGGCGTCCAGCTGTTCTTCTGGCGACTGCTCAATCTGCCATGTAGATCCTAGTTGCGGGAGTTTGTCGCGAAGCCAATCCAATAGCTCTGGCAGCACATAGATCAGACGAAGCTCCTGCTCATCGGGGCCGAGGGCCGGATCAAAGCGTATGAGCCGACCTGCGGCCCTCAACTCTAACAGTGTTGCCATTTAAGTCAACATAGGGTAGGGGCAAGGGGTTAATGATGGATGAACCGGCAGAGAGTCGCATATCTTCCATCACAACGCGAGCGCATGGCGACAGCTCATGCCGGCCCTAGTGGCGGGACGACGTTGCATATCGGAGATGTGGTGAGTGGCGATCCAACTGGACCGCCGCTCCTGCTAAAATTGCTAATCCTGCTAACGTGATGCCATCGCTCGGCACTGCCGGGCGCCAGAACCGGTGGGGATAGGCTGGCCCCCGACAAGCGCGACACTCCGCGCCGCGCTTCCCCGCTGGACCTTGCCGCGGAGCAAGCCCAGCGGAGGGGCATATGGCGAAGTCGAAGAGCGGGTGGCGCTATCCTGACATACTCTCCAAGCCACTACCGCCAAAGCGTGGTTCACTGCTGATAACCGAAGAAGAAGCGCTAGAGAAATGGGATGAAGCGGTAAACGACAGACTCTTTGCTCTTCTATGTTTTTTCAACATAGATATTACAAATGGTGATCCTTGGTACGAATTGGCGTTGTCTCTCGCCTTTGTTCATGTTCCCGGATTCCAGCAAGGGCCTGCGCCAAAGTGCGGCAGGAAACAAGAGATCGATCCGATGCGTCTATTGGAATTCTGGGCTGCCATCGCCGAAATGAGAAAGCGCAATTCTCAAATGATTGAGAAAGCGGCTGCCGATAGGGTGAAGGTGAACAACCCCCGATTTCAGAAGCTTCAATCCCCACTGCGACGGCTGCAAGAGTTAAGAACTGGGCCTTGGGGCAAGATGATGACCAAATCCGCCGCCTACGACGGTATAACGGTCGACGAAAACGTGAGCCGCTATTTTGGCGCGGAAACTTGGGATGAATAGTCGCGCAGGTTTTTGAAGCGCGGGAAATCCGACCAATTTCCTGCGCTCCGCTCTGACGCTACATCCTCAGTGCTTAGGCGAACATGCAAGTGTTCGCCAGACAACACGGAGGATGGGCAGCATGTCTATCGAACACGGGCCACAGCGGGCCGGATGGTCAATTGCCGACTTTTACGCCGCAGTAGGTATTGGCAGGACGCTGGCCTACAAACTCATCAATGAAGGCGTCATCGCGACGGTGCGGATTGGCCGTCGGCGCATCGTGACAACGCGCCCGGAGGATTTCCTCGCCCTCTTCGCGGAGGAGGGCAACCACGATGCGGCTTGATCACCAACAGCGAAACCCCGCCGCACCTGGGATGCCGGGCAGCACGGAAGGCGCGACGGGGTGGAATCCAAATACCGTGACGGTACAAGGGCATAGTACACGCCCCGCCGTCTCCGCGCCAGCCTTGGCTCTGCTGTCTCTAAGCCGTCGCCTTGGACTGGCCGCCTCCCGCGCCACGCTGGTCCGCGACTGGACGGGGCCGCTGTGTGGCGTCGGATACTGCGGGTTGTGGAAGAGCTGCGGCGCACGAATCCGGCCGGCAGTGAGGCAACGCACTGAGGACCGGGCCAACTGCTTTAGCAGGTTTAGCGACTTTAGCAGTTGCAGGGCGGGGAATCGCATTCTGGACACGAGACCGGGACTGTATCCGGCAACCGTCCGCCCAAATTCGCCTCCAGCCAGAAACGAGTGTGGCACGGATTGTGGTACGCTCGGCCCACACGCGCAGATAAAATCAGCGAAATCAATGCATTAGATCGGCAAAGTGGCGGAGGGGGCGGGATTCGAACCCGCGGTACATCTTTCGACGTACGACGGTTTAGCAAACCGCTGGTTTCAGCCACTCACCCACCCCTCCGCGGGCTGGACTCGGGCACATTGCTGGCTGATCCACGGCGACCATCTACAGGCGCGCCTGCGGGCTTGTCAATCATCGCACCCGGCCGGCCGGCGCATGGGCCATCCGCTGCGCCCCCTGTCGCCGCCGGGCGGGGGCGTGATAAGAGAGCCGCCGCCATGCTTCAGATCACCGACCTCACGCACCGCATCGCCGGGCGCAAGCTGTTCGACCAGGCAACGGTCGCCGTACCGGCCGGCCATCGCGTCGGGCTGGTCGGTCGCAACGGCAGCGGCAAGACCACGCTGCTGCGCATGATCACGGGCGAGCTGCACCCCGACGAAGGCCAGATCGCCATGCCCCTGCGCTGGCGCGTGGGCACCGTGGCGCAGGAGGCACCGTCGGGCGCAACCAGCCTGCTGGACACCGTGCTGGCCGCCGATACCGAGCGCGCCGCCCTGCTGGACGAGGCGGAGACGGTGACGGACCCGCACCGCATCGCCGAGGTCCATACCCGGCTGGCGGAGATCGCGGCCCACGCCGCACCGGCCCGCGCGGCCTCGATCCTCGCCGGTCTCGGCTTCGACGACGCCGTGCAGGCGGGACCCTGTTCCGCCCTGTCGGGCGGCATGCGCATGCGCGTGGCGCTGGCCCAGGTACTGTTCCGCCAGCCCGACCTGCTGCTGCTGGACGAGCCCACCAACCACCTGGACCTGGAAGCGACCCTGTGGCTGGAGGGCTATCTGCAACGCTACCCCCACACGATCCTGCTGGTCAGCCACGACCGTGACCTGTTGAACCGGGCCGTGGGCAGCATCGTCCACCTGAACGCCGGCAAGCTGGAGATGTATGCCGGCGGCTATGACCGCTTCGAGACGACACGGCGCCTCAAGCTGGAGCACCAGGCGGCCCTGCAGGCGAGGCAGGAGGCGCAACGCCGCCACATGCAGGCCTTCGTCGACCGCTTCCGCTACAAGGCCAGCAAGGCCCGCCAGGCGCAAAGCCGGCTGAAGGCGCTGGAGCGCATGGAGCCGATCGCCGCGGTGGCGGAGGAGCCGACCATCGCCTTCGCCTTCCCGGAGCCGGAGGCGCTGGCACCGCCCATCCTGACCCTGGAGCGGGCGGCCGCCGGCTATGACGGCCGCACGGTCTTGCGCAACCTGAGCCTGCGCATCGACATGGACGACCGGCTGGCACTGCTGGGCGCCAACGGCAACGGCAAGTCGACGCTGGTGAAGCTGCTGGGTGGCCGCCTGGACGCGATGGACGGCGAAGTGCAGCGCGCGCCGAAATTGCGGATCGGCTATTTCGCCCAGCATCAGGCCGACGAGTTGGACCTGGGGGCGACCGCGCTGCGCCAGGCCATGGATGTCATGCCGAAGGCCACCGAAGAGAAGGTGCGCAGCCATCTCGGCCGTTTCGGCTTCCCGCAGGCGCGGGCCGAGACGCGCATCGGCGACATGTCGGGCGGGGAGAAGGCGCGGCTGCTGCTGGCACTGATGGCGCGCGACGCCCCGCATCTGCTGCTGCTGGACGAGCCCACCAACCACCTGGACGTCGACAGCCGCCAGGCACTGATCCAGGCGATCAACGACTACCCGGGCGCGGTCATCCTGATCAGCCACGACCCGCACCTGATCGAGCTGACGGCCGACCGCCTGCTGCTGGTCGCCGACGGCACCTGCCGGCCCTATGACGGGGACCTGGCCGACTACCGCAAATGGCTGTTGAGCCGCGGCGGCAACCAGGACGGCCGGGCCGACGGCGCCAGGACCCAAGGGTCGATCCGCAAGCAGGAACGGCGCACGGCGGCGGAAGCGCGCGCGGCGCTTGCCCCCCTGCGCCGCCAGGCCACCGATGCGGAGAAGCGCATTGCCGCCCTGGAGCGCGAGAAGGCCGAACTGGAGCGCCAGCTGGCCGACCCCGCGCTGTACGGCGGCGCCAGCGAGCGCGTCACGGACCTGCAAAAGCGGCTGCACGCCGTCGGCCGCGGCATCGAGGAGGCGGAGACCGCCTGGCTTGAAGCCCAGGCGGCGCTGGAGGACGCATCGGCCAGCGGCACGTCCGGCTGACGGTGCGGCTGGTCGGCCGCCCGGGCTACTGCGCGCCCTCGGTGCGCTGCTTTTCCTCCCAGCGGCCGGTTTCGCTCTGCTGCCAATAGGCCAGCGTATGGCCGGCATCGCGATAGCGGCGCCAGCGTGCGCGCGCCGCCTGCACCGCCTCGCCCACCCGGCCGTCGAAGATCTCGCAGACCAGCGCGAAGTCCTCCGGCCGGGCGGTGTCCGCGCCATCGGTCAGGAACAGCACATGGGACCCGTTCGGGTTCTCGTCGCGGTGGGTCAGCCAGACCGGCTGGCGGTCGGCGTCCCCATCCTCGGCATTGCCATGCGGCAGGAAGGTGCGGTCGCTGTAGGTCCACAGATAGTGATTGAGCGCCGCCGTACGGTCTTCCGACCCGGTCAGCACCACGGCACGCCAGCCCCGCTGCAGGCACTTTTCCAGAAGCTCCGGCAGCGCCTGTTCCAGCGTCTTGCGCATCAGGTGGTAGAAACGGATCTCCGTCATCGTGGCTGCGCCCGCGCCGGGGCCGGCTCCGCCGCCCGCCACTACCGCTCGTAGGTATCGGCGACGAACCGGTCGAGCAGGCAGACACCGAAGCCCGTGGCGCCTTTCGGTACCGTCGGCCTGTCCTTCTTCGACCAGGCCATGCCGGCGATGTCCAGATGCGCCCACGGCACGTCCTGCACGAAGCGCTTCAGGAACTGCGCCGCCACGGCGGCACCGCCGTTGCGGTGGCCGGCGACGTTCTTCATGTCGGCGATCTCGCTGTCGATCTCGCGGTCATAGGGCTCGCCCAGCGGCATCCGCCACAGCGGCTCGCCGGTGGCCTTGCCGGCGGCCAGAAGCTGGTCGGCCAGCGCGTCGTCGGAGGCGAACAGCCCGGCCTGATGCGTGCCCAGCGCCACCATGATCGCCCCGGTCAGGGTGGCAAGGTCGATCATCGCCGCCGGCTTGAACCGCTGCTGCGTGTACCAGAGCGCGTCGGCCAGCACCAGGCGGCCTTCGGCGTCGGTATTGATCACCTCGATGGTCTGGCCGGACATGGACGTGACGACGTCCCCGGGCCGCTGGGCGGTCGCCGACGGCATGTTTTCCACCAGGCCCAGGATGCCCACCGCGTTGACCTTGGCCTTGCGGCCGGCCAGCACGCGCATGACGCCGACGACCGCGCCGGCGCCGGCCATGTCCCACTTCATTTCCTCCATGCCTGCGCCGGGCTTCAGCGAGATGCCGCCGGTATCGAAGGTGACGCCCTTGCCGACGAAGGCGACCGGCGGCCGTTCGGCATCGGCACCGTACCATTGCAGCACGACCAGGCGGCTCGACCGGGCCGACCCCTGCCCCACGCCCAAGAGCGCGCCCATGCCCATGGCCCGCATGTCATCCTCGTCCAGGACCTCCACAGCCAGCCCGGCGTCGCGCAGGGGCAGGCAGCGCTCGGCAAAGCTCTCGGGGAACAGGACATTGGCCGGCTCGGACACGAGGTCGCGCGTCAGGGTCACGCCGGCGACCAGCGCGTCGACACGTTGGCGCTGCTCGGCATCCACCCCATGGTCGTCGGTCATGACCACCAAGTCGGACAGGCTCGGCTTCGCCTCCGCCTTCTCGCGCGTCCGGTAGCGGTCGAAGCGATAGGCGCGCAGCCGGGCACCCGCGGCAAAGGCCGCCGCCGCCTCGCCCGACCCGACGGGCGCCTTGGCAGGCGCATCCAGCCAGACGGCCGCCGTCACCGCCCCTGCGGCATTGAGCTGCGCCATCGCCGACCCGCCGATCTTCTGCCAGGCCGCACCATCCAGGTCGTCCGTCCCGCCCAGGCCGATCAGCGTCACCCGCTCCACCGGCAATCCGGCCGGTGCGGCAATATGGATCGCATCCTCGCGCTTGCCGGTGAACCGGCCGGCGCCCGCCAGCACCCGCCCGATCTGGCCGTCCGTCAGGCGGTCCAGCTCTTCCGCCCCGGCGGTCAGCACCTTGTCGGCCAGCACGCCCACCACCAGAGTCCCGGCGTCCGGCATCGAGCGCTCGGCGAAGGAGAGATTCATTTCGGCGTATCCCCACTTGGGCCCGCGGCGGCTCGCGAGCGTGATATCCGTCGGAGGCCGGCGAACCCGGCGCATCCCTGGCGCGGGGCGGCCGGTTTGCGTCCGGCTGTTCCCCCGTGCGATATAGGGCGCCGCGATGAACAGGATCAACCGCTACATCTTCCGCCATCTGGCGATCTCCACCGTGATCGCCACGGCGGTGCTGGTCTTCGCCATCTGGCTGACGCAGTCGCTGCGGCTGATCGAGGTGATCGTCGACGGCTCTGCGCCGATCTGGCTGTTCCTGAAGCTGGTCGGCCTGGCGATGCCGGAATTCCTGATCACGGTGCTGCCCATAGGGTCGGTCGCCGCCGTCCTGTTCACCTATCACCGCCTGACCGCCGACAGCGAGCTGGTGGTGATGCGGGCCAGCGGCATGGGCCCGATGCGCCTGGCGCGGCCGGCCCTGATGATGGCCGGTACGGTGGTGGCGATCAGCTATGTCTTCAACCTCTACCTGTGGCCCCTGGCCAGCCAGGAATTCCGCAAGCTGAGCCTGCTGGTGGAATCCCAGTACGCGACCGTGTTCCTGCACGAGGGGCAGTTCAACCCGGTGGACGACGACATCACCGTCTACTTCGCCCGCAGGCGCCAGTCGGAGGAACTGACCGGCATCCTGATCCACGACAATCGCAATCGCCAGCGGCCGGTGACGATCGTCGCGGAGCGCGGGCTGCTGATGACGACCGGCGAGGGACCGCGCGTCATCATGTTCGACGGCAACCGCCAGGAGATGGACCGCGAGAACGGACGCCTGGATGTGCTGTATTTCGACCAGTACGCCATCGACCTGGAGGTCATCCGTCCGGACCTGCGCGAACGCTGGGCGGAACCGGATGAGCGGTTCATCGGCGACCTGCTGTCGCCGGACCTGAGCCATCCGCACGATGTCCGCAAATACGTCACATTGGTGGCCGAAGGTCACAGCCGGCTTTCGTCGCCGTTGTGGGTGATCGCCTATGCCATGGCTGCACTCGGCGTTCTGTTGTCCGGTGAAGGCGGCCGGCGCATCCAGGGCCGCCGCATCGGCGTATGCGCCGCCCTGCTGGTCGTCTTGCAGGCCCTGTCGATGTCGCTGTCCGGCCTCACCCGCGTCGACCTGGACGTGGCGCCGTTGATGTACCTGACGCCGGTGCTGGTCGCCGTCGCGGGGGCCATGGCCATGTATCGGCCGATGCCGCGCAGGCGATCGGCGCCGGCCGCCCTGCCCGCCGCCGCCTGAGGCCGCCATGGGACCGCTGGCCACCTTCTCGCGCTATGTCGGACGGCAGTTCCTGCTGTGGTTCCTGGTGATGATGCTGGTGCTGTCGGGCATCATCATGCTGTTCGAGTTCGTGGAGCTGCTGCGCCGCGGCGGCTCCGGCGGCATTTCCGTCGCCGTCGCCATCCAGATGACGCTGCTGAAGCTGCCCGACACGGTGTCGCTGCTGTTCCACCTGGCGGTGCTGTTCAGCGCGATGTTCACCTTCTGGCGGCTGACGCGCAGCCAGGAGCTGATCGTCGCCCGCGCCGCCGGCGTGTCGGCGTGGCAGTTCCTGCTGCCGGTCGTCCTGCTGGCCGCGGTGATCGGCGTTGCCAAGATCGCCCTGTTCAACCCGATCGCCGCCGCCATGTTCGCCCGCTACGAGGTGCTGGAGGACCGCAACATCCGGGGCATCAGCGCCGTCCTCGACATCTCGCGCGGCGGGTTGTGGCTGCGCCAGCGCGACGAGGACGGGATTTCGGTGATCCATGCCGAGCGCACTGCGCCCGAGGAGATCCTGCTGAGCAACGTCATCGTCTTCCTCTATGACCGTGACGAGCACTATCGGGGCCGGATCGATGCGCGGGAAGCGCAGCTGGAGGACGGGTACTGGGACATCCACGACGCCTGGGTCAGCATCGACCGCAACCGGCCGGAATTCGTGGCCCGGCACCGGCTGCCCAGCGACCTGACGGTGGAGCGGATCCAGGACAGCTTCGCATCGCCGAAGACCCTGTCGTTCTGGGACTTGCCCGATTTCATCGAGACGTTGGAGATCACGGGGTTTTCGTCGCTGCGCCACCGGCTGCACTACGATTCCCTGCTGGCGCAGCCGCTGCTGCTGGCGGCCATGGTGCTGTTCGCCGCATCGTTCTCGCTGCGCCATTCGCGCCACGGCGGCACCGTCGTCATGGTCGTGACGGGCGTCTTGACCGGCTTTGCCATGTTCGTCCTGAATGACCTGGTCATGGCGCTCGGCCTGGCGGAGAGCATCCCCGCCCTGATGGCCGCCTGGACCCCGGCCGGTGTGGCCACACTGCTGGGCACGGCGACGCTGCTGCACCTCGAGGACGGATAGGTGGGGTGCCGACCTGCCGGGTGCGCCGATCGAGCCCGTGTGCGGGCCACCCCTCGCCCGCCTATCAACGGCGGGAACCATTCGATAGACTGAGATTGGCCAAGCCTTCGCTATGCATCCCGCCCCCCACCCATCGCCGACAAGCGCCACCTGATGGAAATGGCCATGTCCCATAGACTGCTCATCGCCGCTCTTTTCCTGTTCGCCGGCCTCGGTGCGGGCGTTCCAGCCGGGTCGCAGGAGATCGAGCGCATTGCCGCCGTCGTCAACGACGACGTCATCTCGACATCCGACCTGCGTTCGCGGCTGGACCTGTCGATGCTGGCCTCGGGCCTGCCGCCGACGGACGAGAACCGCGAGCGGCTGCGTCCGCAGGTGCTGCGCCAGCTCATCGACGAGTCGCTGCAGCGCCAGGAGGCGGAACGATTCGATATCGAAGCCAGCCAGGACGACATCGACCAGGCGGTCAGCACCATCGCCAGCAACAACGGCATGACCCCCGACCAGCTGTTGGGCGGGCTGGAACAGGCGGGCATTCCGCCGACGACGTTGATCGAGCAGGTCGCAGCCACGCTGGCCTGGCGGGATCTGGTGCGCGCGCGGCTGATGAGCGAAGTCGCCATCAGCGAAGACGAGATCGACGACGCGATTGCGCGCATCACCGCCAATCGCGGCCAGCCGGAATACCTGGTGGCGGAGATCTTCCTGTCCGTCGACGACCCGACGCAGGAAGCCCAGGTGGCCGAGCTTGCCGAGCAGCTTGTGCAGGAGATGCGCCGCGGCGCCAACTTCGCCGCCGTCGCCCAGCAATTCAGCCAGTCGCCCACGGCGGCCTCGGCCGGCGACCTTGGCTGGGTGATGAGCGGGCAGCTCGACCCCGCGATCGACAGGGCGCTGACCACCATGGTCCCGGGCCAGCTTTCGCCACCCATCCGCACGGTCGGCGGCTTCCACATCATCCTCGTGCGCGACACCCGGATCGTCGCCGCCACCAATCCGGACGAAGTCATCGTGCACGCCTATCAGCTGGTGCTGTCGCTGCCTGCCGCGGCGACACAGGCGGATGTGGACCGCATCTCGGCGGAGCTGCAGAACATCATCGAGTCGGTGCGCGGCTGCGACCAGTTGCAGCAGCGGGCCCAGTCGATCGGCGCGGATGACGGCCTGGACCTGGGCACCCGACCCCTCGGCGAGTTCGACGAGCAGGCGCGCGCGATGATGCAGAGCCTTCCGGTGGGGCAACCCAGCCAGATCGCGCCGCTGAACAATGGCCGGTCGGCCGCGGTCTACATGGTCTGCGACCGCCAGTTCCCCGACGACGCCGGCATCAACCGCGACGAGATCGCCAACACCATCGGCGAGGAACGCGTGGGCATGCTGGCCCGCCGCTATCTGAGGGATCTGCGCAACGCGGCCTATATCGACCTCAGGGTCTAGACCCCAGGCGATGCCCCCGACGGACGCGGCCGTGGGGGCCGGGCTGCCGCCCCTGCGCGACGTGATCCGCAGCTTCGGGCTGTCGGCCCGCAAGGGGCTGGGCCAGCACTTCCTGCTCGATCTCAACCTTACCCGCAGGATCGCACGGGCTGCCGGCGACCTGACGGATGTTGCCGTCATCGAGGTCGGCCCCGGACCGGGCGGGCTGACGCGGGCGCTGCTGGAAAGCTCGGCACGACGGGTGATCGCCATAGAGCGCGACGACCGCTGCATCGCCGCGCTGCAGCCCCTGGTCGCGGCCGGCGGCGGCCGGCTGACCGTCCTGGCCGAAGATGCGCTGGCGGTGGATATGGCGGCACTGGACAGCGGTCCCATGGCCGTGGTCGCCAACCTTCCGTACAACATCGCAACGCCGCTGCTGCTGGGCTGGCTGGCCGGGGCCGGCCGGTTCCGCAGCCTGACCCTTATGTTCCAGCGCGAAGTCGCGGACCGGCTGGTGGCGGTCCCCGGCACCAAGGCCTATGGCCGGCTGTCTGTCGTCACCCAGTGGCGGACACGGGCATCGCGGCTGTTCCACGTGCCGCCGTCGGCCTTCACCCCGCCGCCGGCGGTGCAGTCGACCGTCGTCCAGCTGATGCCGCTGGCCGACCCGGCGGATGTGGACTGGTCGACGGTGGAGCGGGTCACGCAGGCGGCCTTCGGGCAGCGGCGCAAGATGCTGCGCCACAGCCTGCGCAGCCTGGGCGATGCGGAGGCCCTGCTGGCCGCCGCGGCGCTGTCCGGCACCGACCGGGCGGAAGACGTGCCCATCGACGGCTTCATCGCCCTCGCCCGCGGTCTGGAAGCGGCCGAGGCCCCCCTACAAGACGCCCCATAGTCGTTCTAGATCCATGGCCGAGCCCGTTGGCCCCCCTGCGATGGTCCGCCCGCCATGCCCCGCCTGACCTTGAGCCGCCTTCTCGCAACCGTCGCCACCACGGCGGCCGTGTCCGGTTGCGCGCTGACCACGTCGCTGCCGCCGGACGCGACGCTGGACCAGCGCCTGGCGGCGTTTCCCGTCGGCGGCCTGCCGCTGGACGCGCCGGTGACGGTCCACTGGGACGATCACCAGGTCCCGTTCATCGAAGCGGACAGCGACCGCGACCTCGCCTTCGCGCTGGGCCTCGTCCACGCGCATCTCAGGCTCGGACAGATGGAGGTCCTGCGGCGGGTTTCGCAAGGACGGCTGGCGGAGATGGGCGGTCCGCTGGCCATCGACATCGACCGGTCGCTGCGCATCCTGAACTTCGGCCGCGCCGCGCCGGAGATCGTGGCCGCCATGCCGCCGGCCACGCGCGAGTGGGTCGACGGCTTCGTCGCCGGCATCAACCACTACCTGTTCGCCGCGCGCGAGCTGCCGCACGAATTCGCACTTCTGGGACTGGAACGCGAGCGCTGGCAGGCAACCGACGTCGTCACCATCGGCCGGCTGGCCTCCACCGACATCAACTGGCTGGTGTGGTTCCGCCTGCTGCCGCTGCGGGACCGGCCGGACTGGCCGGTGCTGTGGCGCCGACTGATCGAGGAAGGGACATCGTCGCTGCCCAGCTTCGTGTCCTCGGGCGGCGACAACCCGCTGGCGACCCTGCTGGCATCCACCGGCCGGTTCGGCAGCAACTCCATCACCGTCGCCGCCGGCCGCAGCGCCACCGGCGGTGCGCTGATCGCCAGCGACCCGCATCTCAGCCTCAGCCTGCCCAATCTGTGGCTGCTGGCCGGCTACAAGTCGCCGGGCCACCATGCCGTCGGCCTGATGATCCCGGGCGTCCCGTTCGTCGCCGTCGGCCGCAACCCCTGGATCGCCTGGGGCGGCACCAACATGCGCTCCGCCAACAGCGACCTCTTCGACATCTCCGGCCTGCCGCCGGACGCGATTCGCAGCCGGCGGGAGCATATCGGCGTCCGCTGGTGGTTCGACCGTGAGGTGACGGTGCGCGAGACCGACCTGGGGCCAGTGATATCCGATGCCCCGCTGCTGCCGCTGCGGGAGGGGGAGACGGTGGCGTTGAGCTGGATCGGCCACCGGCCCAGCGACGAGGTGACGGCCATGCTGGGCGTCAACACCGCCCACGGGTGGGACGATTTCCGGTCCGCCCTGGCGGGCTTCGCCGTAGCGCCGCAGAACATGCTGTATGCCGATGTCGAGGGGAATATCGGGCAGGTGATGGCCACGCAGCTTCCCGCCCGGCCGCTGGACCTGCCCGGCGACATCGTGCGGCCGATCGAGGACGCCGTGGCGTGGGAGCGGATCGTCACCAGTACCGACCTGCCGTACAGCTTCTCGCCGCCGTCCGGGTTCCTCGCCTCCGCCAACAACCGGCCGGCGGAGACGGACATCGCCGTCGGCTATTTCTTCTCCGCCAACGACCGCATCGAGCGCATGGCCGAGATCCTGTCCGGCGGCGGCACCATCGGCATCGACGACCTGGCGGCACTGCAGCGCGACGTCTACCAGGCCTCCTCGGTCCGGTTGCGCGACGTGCTGGTCGCGCGCCTCGCCGGGCTGCCCCTGGGCGGCCGGCTGCGCCCGCCATCGCAAGGGGTCGCCGACCTGATTGCCGCCTGGGATGGCCACTATGCGGCCGACAGCCCCGGCGCCGCGGCGTTCGAGCTGGTCGTCTACCACTTCGCAGCGGCGTTCCTGGACGAGGACACGCTGGCCGCCTACGAGTCGGCCGGGCGCATGTTTCCCCTGCTGGGCCAGGACATCGCCGCAGCCAGCGACGTGCGCGTGTCGCCGGCGCTGGAACGCGCGCTGGCCGAGGCGGCGGAGGCGCTGGACACCTACCCCACCTGGGGGGACATGCACCGCCTCGCGCTTGCGCATCAGCTGGGAAGCCTGCCGCTGATCGGCGGGCGCTATCGCTTCGGCGACCACCCCGCGGCCGGCAGCAGCAGCACGGTGGCGAAGACGGCCCACAGCCTCAGCGGCGAACGGCATCTGGCGCGGTTCGGCGCCAATGCGCGCCACATCTCCGACCTTTCGGACCCCGACGAGAACTACTTCGTCCTCTTGGGCGGCCAGGACGGCTGGTTCAACAGTTCGACCTTCCTGGACCAGTGGGCGCTGTGGCAGCGCGGAGAATTCCTGCGCCTGCCCTTGCGTCCGGAGACGGTCCGGGCCACTTTCGGCCGTCGCCTGGTGCTGACGCCATGATGTCCGGATCCCGCCCTGCCGATGCAACTCGCCACATCGCTGATCAGAGCCTATGCCCGCAGGCGCCTTGCCCGCCTGTCCACCCTTGATCCCGTCGCCGCGCAGGAACGCGAGCTTCTAGGCCTGGTCAGCCGCGCCCGGAACACGGCATTCGGCCGGGACCACCGGTTTGCCGAGATCGGCGATGTGGCGGCGTTCCAGGACCGCGTGCCCATCCGCACCTATGAGGATTTCTGGCGCGACTACTGGTCCGCCCCCTTCCCCCGGCTGACCGATGTGACATGGCCCGGCCTGGTGCGCCTGTACGCGATCACGTCGGGGACGACCACCGGCGCATCGAAATACATCCCCCTGACCCGCGGACAGCAGCGGGCCAACAGCCGCGCCGCGCTGGAGGTGCTGGTCCACCATATCGCCGCCCGCCCGAACAGCCAGGTGCTGGGCGGCAAGGCCCTGATGCTGGGCGGCAGCAGCGCGCTGACCGAACACGCCCCCGGCATCTTCAGCGGCGACCTGAGCGGCATCGTCGCCAAGAACCGCCCCTGGTGGGCGCGGTCCCGCTACTTCCCGCCGCCGGACATCGCACTGCTGGGCGACTGGGACGTGAAGCTCAGCCGCATTGCCGCCCTGGCACCGGGCGAGGACATCCGATCGATCAGCGGCACGCCCAGCTGGCTGGTCTTCCTGATCCAGGCGCTGATCGAAGCGCATCCCGATCGCGGGCAGCGGGCCGTCGATTTCTTTCCCGAACTTGAGCTGCTGGTGCACGGCGCCGTCAATTTCGGCCCCTACGAGGCCCAGTTCGCCGACTTCCTGGCCGGCAGCCGGGCCGAGACGCGCGAGGTCTATCCGGCCAGCGAGGGCTTCATCGCCGTGGCCGACCGCGGCAATGGCGAGGGCCTGCGGCTGATGGTCGACAACGGCCTGTTCTTCGAGTTCATCCCGATGGAGGAGCTGGGCTCGCCGAAGCCCACGCGCCACTGGCTCGCCAATGTCGAGACCGGCGTCAACTACGCCATCGTGCTGTCGAGCAATGCGGGCCTGTGGGGCTACCTGATCGGCGATACCGTTCGCTTCGTCGACCGCCGGCCGCCGCGCGTGCTGATCACCGGCCGCACCAGCTATTTCCTGTCGGCCTTCGGGGAACACCTGATCGCCGAGGAGGTGGAGACGGCGATGGCCGCCGCCACGCGCGAAGCCGGGCTGATGGTCGGCGACTATGCCGTGGGCGCCCTGTTCCCCGGCGAGGAAGACCCCCTGGGCGGGCACCTGTACATCGTGGAGTTCACCAACGCCGCGCCGCAGGCGGAGACGCTGGCCACGCTGGGCGATCACATCAACACGACGCTGCGGGATCTCAACGACGACTACCGCGGCCACAGCAGCGCCCTGCACGCCCCGCGCATCCTCTCCGTCCCGCCCGGCACCTTCGCCGGCTGGATGCGCAAGCGCGGCAAGCTGGGCGGGCAGAACAAGGTCCCCCGCCTGGTCAGCGACCGCGACCTGTTCACCGACCTCAAGGACTACGCGCGCCAGGCGCTGGCATCCCGGGGCTGACAACGGCGCACCGATGCAGGCCGGCCGCCTATGCTGCGCCCGGGTCCTGATCCAACAGCAGCGGCGGCGCCAGCGGCAGGGTGATGGTGACGGTGGTGCCCTTGCCGACCTCGCTTTCGATCCGTACGTCGCCGGCATGCAGGCTGGTCAGCGCCTTCACCAGCGCCAGACCCAGGCCACTGCCGCCCTCGCTGCGGGCATAGCGGTTGTCCAGCTGCTGGAAGGGCTGCATCACGCGCTCCAGCTGGTCGGCCGGAATGCCGCAGCCCGTGTCCGTCACGCGCAGGGCGATCGTCTGGTCGGACAGCATCTCCGCACTGAGGACGACCGAGCCGCCCTTCGGCGTGAACTTGATCGCGTTGGTCAGCAGGTTGAACAGGACCTGCTTGATCGCCCGGGGATCGGCCACCACCGGCGGCAGGTTCGGCGGTATGCGCGTCGTCAGCATCAGGCCGGCACGGTCGGCGCGCACCAGCACCAGCCGTGCGGCCCCCGCAAGCACCGCCGACAGGTCGACATGGGCCAGTTCGACCTCCAGCGCGCCGGCTTCGATCTTGGCGATGTCGAGGATGTCGTTGATCAGGTCCAACAGCAGCGAGCCGCTCTCGTAGATATCGCCCGCGTATTCGGCATATTTCTGGACCGCGGTCGGCCCCAGCTGCTGTTCGCGGATGATCTCGGAAAAGCCGAGGATCGCGTTCAGCGGCGTGCGCAACTCGTGGCTCATGGTCGCCAGGAAATGGGACTTGGCGATGTTCGCCTGTTCGGCCGCGTTCTTCGCCTCCAACAGCGCCGATTCCATCGACTTGAGCTCTGTGATGTCGACGATGGTGGCCAGCAACAGCGGCTGGTCGCCAAACGATATGACCACCGCCGAAATCAACGTCCATCGCTTTTGCCCGCCGGCGGGTGCAATCGCGACCTCCAGCCCGTCGACGGTGCCGTTGGCGCCGATCCGCTCGACGAAGGCCCGCCGATGGGCCTCCTGCTCGAAGATGCCGATCAGGTCCTGGCCGACGACCCGATCGGGGCTGGTTCCCCACAGGTCGGCGGTGCGCTGGTTGGCGAAGGTGATGCGCGTCTCGTCCAAGGTCGTGATGACGATGGGCAGCGGCGCGGCACCGAGAACGGCCCGCAGGCGGAAACTCGCCTGCATCAGTTCGTCGCGCCGCCCCGCAAGCTGTACCTCCACCGGCCGGCGGGCCTCATCGGCCGTTGCCTGCGCGGTCTGCAGGTCGCGCAGCTGCTTGTAGGACCTGAGCGCCATGATCGCCGCCGCCCGCAGGGCCGCCGTCCCGTCGTCCGGGCCTTCGACCACGCAGGCGTTGATGTCGCACGTCGCCGCGACCTCGTGGGCGAACTGCTCCAGACACCGGCCCGCGCGCACCACGATGCGCGTCAGGGCATTGGCCCGGATCTCCCGGATATGGTGGATGATGCCGGGCGGTTCGCCCTCCGCCAGCACGGCCGCGTCGATGACCACAAGCGCGATGTCATTGTCATGGTCCAGCAGGCCCAGCGCATCCGCCTTCGATGCGGCGAACCGCAGGCACATCGGGGCGCCGGCGAAGACAAGGTCCGCCAGGGCGCATTGCACCGCGTCGCGGCGGCACCCGTCCGGTTCGACGACCAGGATGGTCCAGCCCGCTTCGTCGGATGCCAGCGGACGCGACTGTCCCCCCGCGCTTCCTTCTGAAATTGCGCTGCTTGCCCTCAGTTCAGACATTTCCTGTTAGTCACCGAACACCCGCTTCTGCGGGGTGCGCCACAAGGCTTGGGCGTTGCCTTCGATAAGACACATCTGTGCGCGATTTGTCGACAGATGTCGCAATCGCCCTGTTCCGCCCGTCTGCGCCGCAAACGCGCCGGATCGCCGACCGGTTCGCGGATTGTTCCTGCCCCGCCGCCAACCGCTTTTCGCACTGCAACAAGATTTCAGCAGACAAGGCCAATGATCCGCCATTGATCGACAAGTTCCCGCACCCTATATTCGGAGGGATTCAAGATTTCCTGACAATGAGGGGGATCATGCCTCGCGCAGAGAGGATAGTAACCGTCGACGGCGAGCGCCTGGGTGATTTGATCGCGTTGGATGACAAGTTCATGTTTTACACGACCCATCAACAGCTGCTCGACATGGACGGTAAAGTATTTCGCCGGTTCGAGGATCTCCAGGAGGAAATCAATCGAACCCGTAACAAAAGAATACGCCGCGCGGCGTGAATCACAACGGTTCCGATGGAGGATTAACGGCGGCTGATGCACTGGCCCCCATTGGGGAGCCCAGTCGCTGCTATTCGCCTACCAGCCTGAACCACTATAGACGGTTACTTATATAGACTCCTGGAAACAAACTTATTCCGCCCATCGAAACGCGCGGGGCGCCGTGAGAACAAGGTAAATAATTGTCTAACGTCTTTGCCTTGGCGTTATTCCCGAGGCCAACGCCCGCGCTGCGACGTACGGGCCGTACGCCCGACGCTTGAACAGGGCGCGGCGCGGCCGCCGTAGCACTTAAGATAGAAAAATTATCAAATACAACCAATCAATAGGATATAGATCCGATACCCTGTTTCATATCGATGGATGTCGGCCCGACGATCCCGTCGTATCGACGGGATCGGACCACGCTCCAGCGGCATCGTCCACGCGTCACGCCCGGCCCGTCAGGTCAAGCTCGACACTGACCAGCGACGGATCGTCGGGAACGTTGGACTGGTGGAATCCCAGGACCTTGCACAGCTTCAGCATCGACTCGTTTTCCCGCAGGACGTCGCCGACGATGCGTCCGATACCGCGGCCCCGGGCATAGTCGATGATTCGCCGCATCAGCACCGGGCCGAAGCCGAGGCCGGTCATGTCGCCGCGCACCAGCAGGGCGTATTCCGCCGTTTCCCGGTCGGCATCGGTGACGATGCTGACGACGCCGAACAGCTCCGTCTTGCCGGGGATTCCGTGTTCGGTGACGATCAGTGCCATCTCCCGGTCATAGTCGATCTGGGTGAACCGGGCGGCCATCACATGCGTCAGCGCCCGGATGGGGGCGAAGAAGCGTAGTCTGATTTCCTCGGGGCTCAGCTTGGCAAATGCCGCCTGCAATGACGGCTCATCCTCCGGCACCACCGGGCGCAAGAGCAGTTCCCGCCCGTCGCCGACGGGAATGCGCTCCTCCAGCTCCTTCGGATAGGGGCGGATGGCCAGCCTGTTCGTGCTCGGCTCGGTCGAGGGGGCGACGCCGACATGGGAATTGAGCGCGATCACCCCGTACTCGTCGACCAGCAGCGGATTGATGGCGAGTTCGGTGATCTCGCTGAAATCGGTGGCCAGCTGGGCCACCTTCATCAGCGTCAGCGCCACGGCATCGATGTTGGCGGCCGGAAACGTCCGATGGCCCTCCAGCAGGCGGTACACCCGCGTACGCGACATGACCTCGCGCGCCAGATGCATGTTCAGGGGCGGCAATGCCAGGGCATTGTCATCGATGACGTCGGTGCCCGTACCGCCTTCCCCGAACAGGACGATGGGGCCGAACAGCGGGTCGCACGTGATGGCGGCCACCAGCTCGTGCGCGCCGGGCCTGCGGACCATCGGCTGTACCGTGAAGCCGGTGATCCGTGCGCCCGGGCGCGTACGGCCCAGGCGCGCCACCATGGCGATGGCGGCATCCCGTGCCGCCATGGGGCCGGCGACGCCCAGGGCGACGCCCTTGACCTCCGACCGGTTGGGGATGTCGGGCGACACGATCTTGACCGCCACGTCGCCGCCGAATTCCGCCGCCAGGGCCGCCACGTCCTCCGGATCCCGCCCGACCGCCGTGCGCACGGCCGGGATGGCATAGGATGTCAGCAGCTCAAGCGACTCCGGTTCGGTCAGCCAGCTTCGCCCCTCCGCCAGGGCCTGGGCGATCGTGGCGCGGGCACGCGCCGTCTCCGGTACGAACGTCTCCGGCACCGAAGGCGGCGTTTCCATCAGCATTTCCTGGTTGCGCCGATAGCGCACCAGATGCACGAAGGCCCGCACGGCTTGGTCGGGGGTCGAATAGGTGGGCAGGCGCTGTTCGGAAAACAGCCGGCGGGGTCCGTT
Source organism: Rhodospirillaceae bacterium (assembly GCA_020638595.1). Lineage (GTDB taxonomy): Bacteria > Pseudomonadota > Alphaproteobacteria > DSM-16000 > Inquilinaceae > JACKIG01. Next base: position 62,294 of record JACKIG010000016.1, read on the forward strand.
CGCATCGGCATCCCCGACCCAGCTGGTCAGGGCCGTCGGCCGTCGCCGCCCCTTGAACACGTCGACGACCGCCTGGGCGGCGTCATCGCGCGACGCCATCGCCGTGGGGCAATTGATCACCAGCAGGCCGTCGACCCCCTTGTCGTCGGCGATGGCGCCGATGGCCAGGCGATAGCGGGTGCCGTTGGCGTCGGAGCCCAGGTCGACGGGCGTACCGTTGGGACCGATCTGCGCGCCGCACCGCTTCAGCGCCGCCTTGGTGTCGTCGCTCAGCTCCGCCAGCGCGCCCTCGATATCGACCACGGCGTCCGTCGCCAGCATGCCCACGCCGCCGCCATTGGCCACGATGGCCAGCCGCGGCCCGCTGGGCGGCGATGCCATGGCCAGCGTTTCCACCGCATCGAACAGCTCTTCCAGGCTGAGGACGCGCAGCATGCCCGCGCGCCGGAACGCCGCGTCGTAGACCGCGTCGGGCACGGCGGACGGCACGCCGTGCGACGCCAGCGCCACCGCGCTTTCGACATGCCGCCCCGCCTTGACCACCAGCACGGGCTTTGTCCTGGCCGCCGCCCGGCCGGCCGACATGAACTTGCGCGCCTCCGTCAATGTTTCGATATACAAAAGAATGGCATGCGTCTCGTAATCATTCGCTAGATAATTGAGAAGATCGCCGAAATCCACGTCGGGCATGTCGCCCAGCGAAACCAGATGGGAGAAGCCGACACCCCGGTCATGCGCCCACCCCAGCACCGATGTGACGATGGTGCCGGACTGTGCCACGAATGCGATGCGCCCCGCCCGCGGCGCGATCGGCGACAGGCTGGCGTTGAGGCGGCGCGAGGGCGCCATCACCCCCAGGCTGTTGGGGCCGATCAGGCGCAGGCGGTGGGGCCGGACCGCCTCGGCAAGCTGGCGCGTGGTTGCCGCGGCCATGTCGATGCCCCGCCGGTTCGGCCCGGACGAAACCACGACGGCCGATTTCGTGCCGCGCGCGGCAAGCGCCGCCGCCAAGGCCGGCAACTGGGTGACGGGCGAACAGACGACCGCCAGGTCGGGCTCCATCGGCAGGTCGTCGACCGTCGCACACACGGCCGGCCAGTCAGCCAGGTGGGTGCCGGCACCAACGGCGACGATCCGGCCCTTGAACCCCCCCGTCAGCAGGTTTCGCGTCAGCACCTGGGCTACCGTGGAATCGGGATCGTCGGCGCCGATGACGGCGATCGACTGGGGCCTAAGCAGGTTTTCGAGGTGTCGCGTGCTCATGTCCGTGGGGGGAGGAGCGCCTGGCGCTCGCATGATGGGAAACCGGCAGGCGGCAATCCGCCCGGGGTGGCATGGCGCCGCCCGGCCATGGCGGCGGCGCCCGCCGGCGCGCACCGCGGCCGAACGGGCCGTCGCCCCTGCTTATAGCATGGTGCCGGGCCGAGGGGTTGCGGCCCGCTTGCCTCACCCGGCGAAATTGTGTCCGTATGACCGCTGTCGGCGGCCGCCGCGCCGCCGTCGCACCAGCGAGCACGATTGCCAGCGATCGCCTGTCCCCGCCCCCTCCCGCGTGCGGGGCGGGAAAGCGACGGGACCCCGCGATGGAGACCTTCGGCGAACTGCCTGCGGATGCCGCCAGCCGCGACTATTGGGCGGCCCAGCGCCGCCGCCTGGCCTCCCCGCCTGACGGCGGCCTGAACATCGCCTTCGAGGCGGTCGACCGCCATGCCGACGGCCCGGACGGCGACCGCCCGGCCCTGCGCTGCATCGATGGCCGCGGCATGGTGGAGGAGATCAGCTTTCGCCAGCTGGCGGTGCTGACGAACCGATTCGCCCGGCTGCTCCAGCGTCTGGGCCTGCGCCCCGGCGACGCCGTGTTCACGCTGCTGGGGCGCGAACCCGCCCTCTACATCACGGCCCTGGGCGCATTGAAGGCCGGCGCGGTGTTCTGCCCGCTGTTTTCGGCCTATGGGCCGGATCCGCTGCGCACGCGCATGGCGAAGGGCCGCTGCAAAGTGCTGGTGACGTCGGCCCGGCAATGGACGCGCAAGGTGGCGGCCTTCCGCAATGCCTTGCCGGACCTGGAGCACGTCCTGGTCGTCGACGACCCCTGGGGCCAGGGCGCGCCGGGCGGAACCCTGGATTTCGGGCGCGCGATCGAAGACGCCGATCCCCGGCCCGTTGTCCCGCCGACGACCAAGGACGACCCCGCGCTGCTGTTCTTCACCAGCGGCACCACCGGGGCGCCGAAAGGCGCGCTGCATGCCCACGAGGCCGTCGTGGTGCATCACGCGACCGCGCGCGGGGTCTTCGGGCTCGCCCCCGGGGATATCTTCTGGTGCACTGCCGATCCCGGCTGGGTGACGGGGACCGTCTACGGGATCCTGGCGCCGCTGACCGCGGGCGCCACGGTCATCGCCGACCGGGAAGAGTTCGACGCCGTCCGCTGGTACCGCCTTTTGCAGGAGCAATCCGTCGCAGTGTGGTACACTGCGCCAACGGCAATCCGCATGCTCATGCGGCTCGACGCGACCGCCGAAGGCCGCGCCCTCACCGATACGCTGGACTTGTCGGCCCTGCGGCTGGCGGCCAGCGTTGGGGAGCCGCTCAATCCACAAGCCGTGCTTTGGGGGAAGGAACGCCTCGGGAAACCGTTTCACGATACGTGGTGGCAAACGGAGACCGGGGGAATCATGATCGCCAACGTGCCGGGTGTGGACATCCGGCCGGGGTCGATGGGCAAGCCGCTGCCGGGCGTGCAGGCGGACGTGGTGGATCGCCGGCCGGACGGCCGGATCGTTCCGGTATCGGCGCCGGACACCACGGGCATTCTGGCCCTGCGCACCGGCTGGCCATCGCAGTTCCGCAGCTACATCGATGAAGACGACCGCTACCGGTCGTCGTTCGCCGACGGCTGGTACCTGTCGGGCGACCTGGCCCGCAAGGACGCGGACGGCTATTTCTGGTTCGTCGGCCGGGCCGACGACGTCATCAAATCGGCGGGGCACCTGATCGGCCCGTTCGAGGTCGAATCCGCGCTGATGGATCACCCGGCGGTGGCGGAAGTCGGCGTGGCAGGGCGGCCCGACGCGATCGCCGGCGAGATCGTGCGCGCCTATGTCACCCTGAAGCCCGGCTTCGACGCCGACGAGGCGCTGCGGCGTTCGCTGCTGGCCCAGGCCCGCCAGCGCCTGGGGGCCGCCGTGGCCCCCCGGGAAATCGTCTTTGTGGAAAACCTTCCGAAAACCAATTCGGGCAAGATCCTGCGCCGTGAGCTGCGCGCGCTCGGCGATGGACCCTGATCGGCAGCCCATGCGCCCGAACCGGATCGTGCCAGATGCCCGTAATACCGACCCCTGCGCCGCCGGCACCGCGGCGGGATGAGGCCCAACCATGCATCCAGAAGAAATCAGGCAAATGATCCTGGATCTCTTGCGGGAAATCTGTCCGGACGCCGAGATCGGGGAGATCGAGGCCGGTGTGAGCTTTCGCGACCAGTTCGAATTCGATTCGATCGACTTCCTCAACCTGGTGCTGGCGACGGAGAAGATCCTGAGCCTGCGCATTCCCGAGATCGACTATCCGCGCCTGTCCAGCCTGGATGGCTGCATCGGCTATCTGGTGCCGAAGGTCGCCGAGGCGCGCGAGGCCGAGCGGCGCATGGCCTGATCCGCGCTGGAATTGCGCAGGCGCCAGCCATCGGGCCGGGTCAGCCGGATGTCATCCTGCACTGGCCGCGCCGCACCCCCCGACCCTTATGGCGACCTCGCGCGTGAATTGATCGAACAGGTCGCTGCCGTCCCAGACGTAATCGAAGGCCAGGGCTTCGCCCACGGGCACGATCCGGTCGACGGCCCCGGCCGGCAGCCGGCCGAGGGCCTGTTCGATCTCGCCACGGTCGAACCCATGGACACCGACCGTCTGGACCTTACGGTCGAACAGGGCAAACGCCTGCCCCAGGCCGGGCACCGTCATCTCCAGGAACAGGCCGTTGCCGCCGTGCAGGTCGCCCAGGGTGGCATCCCACCGCCGCAGCGCCAGGCGGGCCGGTCCTGCGGCCGTGCCGGGTTCCAGGCTTGCCGCACCCCCGGCCGCGGCCATGGCATGTGCCGCCGTCAGCCGCGCCATCTGCTGTGCCGGCAACAGCGACCACCCCCGCGCGGCCACGACTGCCTGCACCGCCGGCCAGAAGCGTTCCCGGGCTTCGGCCGCTTGCTGTTGCGACCCCGTCCACACCACCAGCCGGGGGGAGGCGCAGGCCTGCTGGTCGAACCAGAAGGCATCGTTGGCGAACCCGTCGACCACCGCGGCCCAGTCGGCGCCCGCCGCCGCCAGGATCGCGCGCGCGGACAGGACGGCGGCGGACAAGCGGTCGCCGAACGCCAGATCCACGGCCCGCGGCGGCAACGGCAGGGACCGCAAGGCCCGCACCGTGTCGTCCCCGCCCCAGATCACCCGGACATCGCAGACACGGCTCAACTCCGCGCTGACCGCGTCATCGTGCGGATAGCGCACCACCAGCAGGCGCTGGCGGACCGCCCCATGGGTTTCGTCGTCCAGGCACCGCCCCAGGATGCCCAGCAGGACGTCCAGCTGCGGCCCCGTCCGGGTCGACAGCCGCAGGACGCCGGCATTGCCGGCAAGCAGGCTGACGACCCAGGAATAGACGAACAGCGTGTCCACATTGGCCGGCGCGAAGTGCACGGCCAGGCCGCGTGCCCGTCGGACGCGCCCCTGATTGCGGCATTCGAAGTCGCGGCGCATCTCCTCCACATGCGCGGGACGCAGCCAATGGGCCAGGGCCATCAGCTCCGGATAGGCCTGCATGGCGTGGTCGCGCAGGATCGCCAGCGACAGGGCCCGCGTGAACGCGGCCGCCTCCGCCGAAAAGGGGGCAAGCGGCCCGGCGGCGGCGACGGCGTGCAACCCCGCCCGCCAATCGCCCTGCACCACCGGTCCCGCCAAGATTTCCACCGCCATATCCGCGCGTCCCGTCAGCGTGGCGGCGCCGGGCCGGCCGGTGCGACCGCATCGCCCGCGTCGGCCGTCCGCAGGACGTAGGTGCCGTCGGCGCTCTCCCGCCCCGCCACGCCGTCGGCGATCCGGTCGACCAGGCTGTCGGCGATCGCCGTGGTGTAGTGCAGCGCGTCCCAATAGTTGCGGTCGTCGGTCGTGATCGGCGACGGCACCATGAAATCCACAACATGGCCGCGGGGGCGGCTGGCAACGATGCCCGCGATGCGCCGGCGGCATTCCCGCCATTGCTGTCCGTCCAGCGTATCGGCCCCGGGCTGGCGGGCGACATGGTAGGGCACCAGCACGGCGACAAGCACCGTTTCGTCGGGCAGGCGGCGGGCCAGCTGCCCGAGGAAGTCCAGCGCCGGAAAGGTCCACGACTGCCGGGTGGCTGCATCGACCTCCAGCGGTGCAGCGGCCGTCGGCGGCCGCGGACCCCGCGGCCCGTAGATGTTCTCCTGCGCGCGGGCCAGGTCGTATTCGGTGTCCGGCGGCAGGAAGTTGGCATAGCCGTCCGGGCCGTAGCGCGGGGCGATCAGGCCCAGCGCCATCCCCAGCTGGTTCACCGCGATCTCCAGCGACCGGGCGTTGAACAGATGAAGCAGGTCGTTGTACGGGTCGTCATCGTACATCCAGGGCGGGAACGGACGGTCGCTGAACAGCGTGAACGCGTCCCCGGCCAGGCACCATTCATGGTCGACGCCGACGATGACCGTGCGCGGGGCGGGCTGACGCCGCAAGAACAGGTCGGCGATCAGGTACTGTTCATAGGCGCGCGCGCTGTTCATCGCCAGGTTGGCGAACTGGCCGCCCAGGCGGGCATCCAGCCGGTCGGGTCGCAGCAGCCGGGCCGTCGACGTGCCGATCACCAGGCTGTCATAGCGCGGGTCGCGCGCAACCATGGGATAGCTGTAGCGCTGGTTCTGGTCGGCCGGCACCCGCGCCAGCGGCAGCGAGAACGGCAGCGCGCCGTACGGGTCCACCAGCACGATGAAGGCATAGATCGCCGCCGCCGCCGCCGCCGCCACACCGGCGAAGCTGCGCCAGAAGCCGCGCCAGGGCGATCGGCGCCGGGCATGCCCGTCAGAACTGGAAATAGATGAACTCCACGCTTTGGCCGGACCCCAGTTCCAGCAGAAGATAGACAAGCACGAGTGCGGCCAGCCCGGCAATCCACCGGCGCGGCGGCAGCAGCTCCTGCGCCCAGCGCTGGCTGGTCGGCAGTGCCACCAGCACGGCGGCCACCCCCAGCAGCCACAGGCGCGGCAGCTCTCGCACCGCCCAGCCGTCCTGCCCCAGGCCGATCATGGCGCCGTAGACCTCCGTCGCCGCGGCGAAGCTCTCCGCCCGGAAGACGACGAAGGCCAGCGTGACCACCAGCATCGTCAAGGCCCAGCCGACGACCCGCGGCACCGGCACCCCCAGGCGCCGCCACAGAAGAAAGACCACCAGCGCCGTGCCGTGGATCAGGCCCCAGGCGACGAAGGTCCAGGCCGCCCCGTGCCAGAGGCCGGTCAGGAACCACGTGATGCCCAAGGCCACCACCTGACGGCCCAGGCCGAAGCGGTTGCCGCCCAGCGGGATGTAGACATAGTCGCGGAAGAACCGCGACAGCGTCATGTGCCAGCGCCGCCAGAACTCGCGGATCGACGGGCTGCGATAGGGGGCGTTGAAGTTGACCGGCAGGCCGAAGCCGAACATCAGGCCCAGGCCGATGGCCATGTCGGAATAGGCCGAAAAGTCGAAATAGATCTGCAAGGTGAAGGCGATGGCGGCGACCCAGCCCTCGCCCGTCGTCAACACCCCCTGCCCGCCATTGGCGGCGGTGAACAGCGGGTCGGCGATCCGCGCCAGCTGATCGGCCACCAGCGCCTTCTTTGCCAGGCCGATGACGAAATGGATGGCCCCGCGCGACAACCGCTCGTGCACCCCCGCGCGCCTGGGGTCGAGCGCCATCTGCGGGATCAGTTCGTCGTGGCGGACGATGGGGCCGGCGATCAGCTGCGGGAAGAACGAGACATAGAGCGCGTAGTCGATCAACCGGTAGGCGCTGGCCGATCCGCGTCGCACATCCACCAGGTACGAGATCTGCTGGAAGGTGAAGAAGCTGATGCCGAGCGGCAACACGATGTCCCACGGCTGGTGCCGGCAGCCCGCGAGCGCGCAGAGCGCATCGGCGGTGAAATCCGCATACTTGAACACCGCCAGCAGCAACAGGTTGGCACCGACCCCCAGCACCAGGGGCAGCCCCAGGGGCACGTTGGCCAGCAGCCGTCCAATGGCCCAATTGGCCAGGATCGACACCACCAGCAGGCCCACCAGGCGGGGGTCCCAGTAGGCATAGAAGGCCAGTGACGCCGCCACCAGCCAGGCCGTCCGCCAGGCACGGCTGCCCGCCGTCGCATAGTACCCGGCCAGCACCACCGGCAGGAATACGACGACGAAGATCTGGGAGTGGAACAGCATGCGGCCGGCCGGGCTGGGGGCTGGTGCCGGTCGTGCAGCTGTGCGCCCCGGCCCCGCGCCTGTTAGCGCCCCGCAGGCGCAAGCACAAGGCCGGGCGGCGGCAACCTGCGGCGGACAGGCAGGCGACTCTACCGGCAGCGTATTCCGGGTGAAGACGACACAAGTCGTTGCTTCTCTCTAGGATCGGCGGGCAGGATCGGTCACAGTCGGGCTTGCCGAAGGCTGGATCAGCGCAGGGCGGCGGGGGTGTGAATCGAATGGCAGGGCTTCTTCGATCGGCAACGGCCATCATGATATTGGCCGTGTTCCTTTATTCCCTGTATCCGCCGTTCACGAATTTACTGTTGCGCAGCTACAGCCCGCTCCAGCTGGCGCTTGTATTACATACCTTCGCGGCCATAGCCGTGACCATATTTCTCGCGATGTCCCGGCGCCTGCGCGGTGCCCTGTCGTACTGCATTTCGCGGCGCAACCCGGCGAGGCGCCCGATGCTGGTCTGGGTCGCGGCATCGGGCGTGATGATCGTCGCCAATCACCTGCTGTTCTACATCGCGCTGGCGCAGTCCGAGAAGTTCGACGTCACAGCCATCCTTGTCTTCGAGACGTGGCCGATATTGTTCTTCTTGCTGGACACGGCGATGACGCGGGGTGTCCGCACAACATTGCGGTTCCGCGATTACTTGATGGTATTCATTTCGTTCTTCGGATATGCGATCCTGATGATTCAGGAATTCGACATTACGGATTGGCTGCTTGTCGACGAGAGCATTTACTATGTCGTCGGCTTTTCTTTTCTTGGTGGTCTTGCGATGACCATCAATACCTTTGCCCGTCGCCGCGCAATGCTGACCTTCCGGAATGCGGAAACCGGGCAGATCGCCGGCAACCTCGACGGGTTTCAAGCAAGCATCGTGGTTGAGGCCCTGGTCCGCGTGACCGCCTCGGCACTGCTGCTGATCACATTCCTGGCCTCCGGCCAGACCTTCCAGCCGCTCAGCCTCGATCACGCGGTCATCGCCTTTCTGGTCGGCGGCGTCGCCCTTGCGGGCGGCAGCGCGCTCTATGACCTCGGGATTTTCCGGGCACCCAATGCGGCGATCGCGGCGCTGTGGTATCTCATGCCGGTCGGATCGCTGCTGGTCCTCGGCATTCTGCAAGGCCGATTGATCAATCAGTACGAAGCTATTGCGTCGGTCCTGATCATATCGGCCAATATTCTGATCAGTCTGCGCTACACATTGGTGTCCTCTTTCAATCTTCTCTATATATTCACATTGGTTGCCGGACTCTGGTGCATCTTCATTCCCGGATCCGCCTTTCGTGAGTACTTCGACCTCATCGCAGTCTCGACGATCTTCTATGCACTTCTGACGACTTATGCCCTGTCCCGCATCGCCGATAACTCCCGCGAGAAGGAATTTCATCTGCTGCAGTTCCAGAGGGAACTGCGCGCCGCCAGGGCGACACCGATGGAGCCGGAGACGCGGGATGCCCTGCGGTCCTACGCAGAAGCAATCGTCGCGATCCTGACCAACTCGCAACGCCGCCTCACCGAACGCCTCACGGCAACGCGTCATGCGCGGGAACTCAGGGCATCGCTGGTGTCCACGGCGCTGGGCCAGCACGGCCGGAACGACGGCCTGCTGTCGCTGGCCAGTGTCGCCGACCGGCTGGTCACGCTGGTCGAAGACCGCATTTCCGGCGGCGAATACGTGGTGATGACCATGCTGGCGACCCTGAACGTCGGCCTGATCATCGTTCTGCGCGGCAATGCGATCGCACTGGACGTGTTTGCACTGACCGTGGCCGCCGCGGCTGCGTATCTGCTGCTGCTGATCTACGAGCGGGACCACACCACGCTGACGCGGTACGACCACTATCTGACGCTGAAGGGCATCCTGGATCAGCTGCGCCTGCTTGGCAGCGACGATCCGGACCGGTCGACGCCGGCCGCCCGCACATTCGGCGCCACGCTGGAACGGCTGAAGGAACAGAAGACCAGCTTCGCCCTGTCCCTTTCGGTTTTCGTCTTCGTCTTCCTGGGGTTCATCTATGCCCTGTCCTATCAGGACCTGATCACACGGCGGCGGCCGGAGAACTCGCCCATCGGTCTCACCGCGGACAGCCATGACCCGGGGGTGGTGGGCATCGCCGCACCGAACTGGCCGTCAGCGCGGATGAAGGCCGAGGTGCTGAGCGCGATTGCCGAGCGCTTTCTCGGCATCGACGTGGCGATCTACGCTGCCGACAACCAGACGATCTTTGAAGCCATGGGGTCCGCCCGCGGCCAGATCGATATCCACCCCGAGGTCTGGGTCGAAAACGTGCCGGACCTGATCCGCCGCTATGTGCTGGCACTGGAAACCGTAAAGCTGACGGACGTCGCCACGGTCGGGCGTCAGGGCCTGTGCACCAACCGGGCGGCGATCGACCGCGGCTTCCAGCCGTCGATCCAGAGTTTGTCCGAACCCGAGAGCATCTCGATCTTCGACCTGGACAGCGACGGCCGCGGCGAATTCTGGATTGGCGCCGCGGACTGGGCCTCGACGGGGATCGAGGCGATCCGCGCCCAGGCGTATGGGTTCGACGCCGATTTCGACCCGCTGGTTTTCGACGAGCCGCTGTTTGTCGCCGCCCTGCGCCAGTACAATGCCACCCAGACCCCATTCCTGTTCTACTGCTACTCCCCGCATTTCGTTATCGAGGGGTTCGAAGCGATCCGCGTGTCGGAGGCCCCGTCCGACCCGGCGCTATGGGACGCCATCGTGGCGGCACAGGACCCGACGATCGACCCGCCGAGCGATGGCACCGCCTGGCCCGATACGCAGATCAAGGTTGCCTATAGCGCCCGCATCGCCACGCGCTTCCCAAACCTCGCCCACCTTCTGGAGAATTTCCTGGTTCCGGACGACATCCTCGGCCAGTGGACCTATCGAATGGTGATCGATGACGTTCCGCCTGAGGTGATCGCCGATGAATGGGTGCGGGAGAACGAGGAACAGGTCCTGCGGTGGCTGCTTCCTTGAGTGCCCGCACCGGATCATCCCCGCACGTCCGCGGGCACGTGGCCCGTCAGGGACAGGCAAATGCCCGCACCGCGCCCGCAATTGCGTCAAAGGACTCCATGGCAATGCGGCTCATATGCCGGGCCCGCAGGAATCCATGGATCAGCCCCGGTTCGCGCCGCAGCTGCACCGGGACGCCCGCGTCCCCCAGTCTCGCCGCATAGGCGATCGCGTCGTCCCGCAGCGGGTCGTGCTCACACGCGACGATGAAAGATGGACACAACCCATTGTAAGAGCTTGCCGATAGCGGGACGGCATACGGATCGGACGACGGCGGCGGGCCGCAATAGGCCTGCCAGTATGCCCGCATGTCGGCGCTGGTCAGCACCGGGGCTTCGGCACGTTCGACATAGGATGGCAGGCTGAAGTCGTGGCCCAGCGCCGGATAGACCAGCACCTGCCCGGCCAGCGGCGGGTGCCCGCGGTCGCGCGCTTTCAGGGCCAGTGCGGCGGCGATCGTCCCGCCGGCGCTGTCCCCCGCCACCGCCAGCCGCCCTGCGGGCAGGCCGTGACCCGCCCCGTCGCGACCCAGCCAGTCGATCACCGCCCAGCCGTCGTCGACGGCGGCGGGATAGGGGTGTTCCGGCGCCAGGCGATAGTCGACGGCGACGGCGACGACACCTGCTTTGACCGCAAGCTCGGCGACGACGCTGTCGTGGGTATCCAGGTCGCCCACCACCCAGCCGCCGCCGTGGAAGAAGACCAGGCAGAAGGACGGCGCGGACGACGGCGGCCGGTAGATCCGCACCGCGATGCGGCGGTCGCCCAGGTCCAGGCCGTGGTCGGCGACGGCCAGGCCCGGTGGCCGCGGCGCCGCGAAGGCCCGGCACAGCCGGCGGTACTGCGCGCGCTGCGCCTCGGCCCCGGCCGGCGGCTGCGCCGGTTCCAGCGCCTCGCAGCGGGCGATATAGGCATGGATCTCCGCATCCAGCGCATCGTGGTCATGGTACATCGCGCACCCCTTCCCCTTTGACCGCCACAGAATGGCGCACGGATCGGTGATCGCGGAAGGCGGCAGGCGACATCCTTGCCATTCTCCCAAATATGAGAAATTATCCCACTCATGGAAGCAACCGCCTCCGACGACACCTCCATCGACCGGCGCATTGCCGCGCGCCTGAAGGCACTACGCGGCGAACGCGGCTGGTCGCTGGACGCGCTGGCCCGACGCAGCGGCGTCAGTCGCGCCACCCTGTCCCGCCTGGAGAATGCGGATGTCAGCCCCACCGCCAACGTGCTGGGCAGGCTGTGCACCGCCTACGGCCTGACCATGTCGCGGCTGATGCACATGGTCGAAGACGATTTCGCCCCCCTGATGCGCCGCGACGAGCAGACGGTCTGGACCGATGCAACCACCGGCTTCCACCGCCGTTCGGTATCGCCGCCCGCCCAGAGCCTGGCAGGCGAGGCCCTGGAGTGCGAGCTGGCGCCGGGTGCCCGCATCCCCTACGGCCGCCCGCCGCGGCCGGGGCTGGAACATCATCTGCTGCTGCTGGAAGGCCGGCTGGAGATCACCCTGGGCGGCCGGACGCACGACCTGCGGCCGGGCGACTGCCTGCGCTATCAGCTGTTCGGCCCCAGCGTCTTTGCGACACCGGATCACAGCGGTGCCCGGTACGTCCTGTTCATGGTGTGAGGCGACATGACCACAGACAGCCAAGTCACCCTGGCGATCCTCTCCGCCGACGACATCGCCGCCCTTGCCGGCGAACTGGGGGCGCTGTTGCACGCCTGCGTCCAGGCCGGGGCCAGCGTCAACTTCGTGCTGCCCTATTCGCCGCAGGACGGGCAGGCGTTCTGGACCGGCAAGGTGCTGCCGGCGGTGCGGGCCGGCGGGCGCGCCGTGCTGGTGGCGCGCACGGGTGCCCGGATCGCCGGCACCGTGCAGCTGGCCTATGACACGCCGCCGAACCAGCCCCACCGGGCGGAGGTGTCCAAGCTGCTGGTCCATCCCGACGCCCGGCGCCGGGGGATCGCCCGCCTTCTGATGGCGGAGCTTGAGCGGCTGGCACAAAGCCTGGGCCGCAGCCTGCTGACCCTGGACACCCGCACCGGCGACAGTGCCGAACCGCTCTACACCTCCCTGGGCTATCACACGGTCGGCGTCATCCCCGGCTACTGCCGCGACCCGTTCGGGCAGGATCGCCTGGATTCGACGACGATCATGTACAAGGTGCTCTCGCGCCCGGCTGCCTGAGACGCGGCTACGTCGCTTCCGGCGACGCCGCCGTGGCGGCAGCCGGCAGGATCACGCGCACCCGCAGGCCCGGCTCGTTATCCTCCAGCACCAGACTGCCGTGGTGCAGCTCGGCGACCGCCTTGACCAGGCTGAGGCCAAGCCCGCTGCCGGGGGTGGAGCGGCTGGCCTCCAGGCGCACGAAGCGGTCCAGCACCCTGTCGCGGTCCGCGGCCGGAATGCCGGGACCGCTGTCGGCGACGACGATCTGGATCTCGCCATCTGTCAACCGCGCCACCAGGCGCACCAGGCCACCCGCCGGCGTGTACTTGATGGCGTTGTCCAGCAGGTTCGCAAGGGCCTGGAACAGCAACTGCGCATGGCCCGGCAACGCCAGGCCATCGGCGATCTCGGTATGGAAGGTCAGGCCGGCGTCCTCGCTCAGCGGTTCGTACAGCTCGCACACGTCGGCGACGACACGGCTGACATCCACGGTCGCGAACCCCTGGCGCAGCGCCCCGGATTCGGCTTGAGCAATGTCCAGCAAGGCATTGAAAGTACTCAATAGCTGATCGGCTTCGTTGATGGTCTGCTTCAGCACGGTGCGATAGGCGGCGACATCGGGCTCGCCCATCAGCGTCACCTCCACGCGGCTGCGCAGCCGCGACAGCGGCCCGCGCATGTCGTGGGCGACGTTGTCGGTGACTTGCCGCATGCCGGCCACCAGGCGTTCGATCTGGTCCAGCATGGCGTTCAGCTCGGCCGCAAGGCGATCGAACTCGTCATCGGCGCCCGACACCGGCATGCGCCGGCTGAGGTCGCCGGCCAGGATCGCCGCAGCCCCCCGGTTCATGCTTTCGATGCGGTTCAGCAGGCGCCGCGTGACCAGCGCCCCGCCGGCGACCCCCAGCAGCACGGTCAGCACCAGGGCCCCCAGCGCCGCCTCGGTGATCAGGGTCCGCACCTCGCTGCGTTCGGTGGTGTCGCGGCCCACCAGCAGGCGGAACCCTCCCACCAGCTCGAAGGTGCGCGCGCGGGCGACCAGCGGCTCGGCTTCGGTCGCCTCCGCGTCCTGGATCAGGAATTCGACCCATCCAGGCTCGCCCTGAGCCGATTCTGGCCAGCGCTCGAGATTGCCGGCCAGCGGCCGGAAGCCCGCATCCGTGACCAGGTACAGGTTGCGCCGTCCGGTCACGCGCGCGATGCGGTCCTGCACGACCGCCACCAGTCCGGGCAGGCCCTGGCGTCGGTAGCGCTCCTCCAGCCCGGCGATCTCGGTCATGATGGTGTCGTCGGTCTGGCTGGCCACGACCCCCAGCGTCGCGGCATAGACATAGACACCGACCCCGGCGACGGAGAGCGCGAACAACAGGGTGTAGAGCAGCGTGTAGCGGAAGGCCGAACTGGCCAGCAGCCGCCGCGCCGTCGGGCGCTGCTGGGCCACGGGCTCGATATCGCCTGAAGGCTGCCCCATAATCCCTTGATCCAAGACGACTATCCCAGCCTGTAGCCGGCACCGCGCACCGTGTGCAGCAGGGGCGTTTCGGCGTCCCGGTCGATCTTCTGGCGCAACCGGCTGATATGCACGTCGATGACGTTGGTGCGTGGGTCGAAGTGGTAGTCCCACACCGCTTCCAGGATCATGGTGCGCGTCACCACGTGGCCGGCGTGGCGCATCAGGTATTCCAGCAGCTTCAGTTCCCGCGGCAGAAGCGCGATCGGCTGGCCCGCGCGCGTCACCGTACGCGACAGCAGGTCCAGCTCCAGGTCCGCCACCTTCAGGCGCGTTTCGGGCTGGGCGGTTCCACGGGTGCGCCGGGTCAGTGCCTCCAGCCGCGCCAGCAGCTCGGCGAAGGCGAACGGCTTGGTCAGGTAGTCGTCGCCGCCGGCGCGCAAGCCCGACACCCGGTCGTTGACCTTGTCCATGGCGCTCAGGATCAGCACCGGCACCACATTGCCGCTCTTGCGCAGGGCCTCGATCAGCGACAGGCCGTCCAGTCCCGGCAGCATGCGGTCGACCACCAGGGCGTCGTAGTCCTGGCTGGCGGCCATGAACAGGCCGGTGGCGCCGTCGCCGGCGTGGTCGACGGTGTGGCCGCTCTCGGTCAACCCCTTGCTGAGATAGCGTGCGGCCTCCGCATCGTCCTCGACGACCAGCACACGCATGGTCGCGGCGGCCTCCCCTCCCGTCTGCTGTCGCTAGCCGAACAGCGCCCGCGGCAGCCAGGTGCCGATGATCGGGAACAGGTAGATCACGAAGATCCCGATCACGTTGATTATGACGAACGGCGCCACGCCGCGGTAGATGTCCAGCGTCCGCACTTCAGGTGGGGCCGCGCCGCGCAGATAGAACAGGGAAAAGCCGAAGGGCGGCGTCATGAACGAGGTCTGCAGGTTGATGGCGATCATCACGGCCAGCCAGATCGGGTCCGTGTCCATCAGCAGCAGCACCGGGATGACGATCGGCAGGACGATCACCGAAATCTCGACGAAGTCGAGGAAGAAGCCCATGACGAAGATCAGGGCCATGACGAAGAACAGCGCGGCCGCCTGCCCGCCCGGCATGTTGGTCAGGAACGCCTCCACCCGCACATCGCCGCCGAGGCCGCGGAACACCAGCGAGAAGATGCTGGCGCCGATCAGCATGGCGAAGATCATGCAGGTGACGACCATGGTCTGGCCGACGATGGCCCCCAGAACGCCCGACCGCAGCGCCCGCCACAGGCTGACCAGTACGCCGTAGGCGACGAGCGCGCTCAAGCCCGCGGCAAGCCAGATGCCCAGCCGTTCCGCCTCGGTGCCGATGGCCGCGCGCCCCAGGCGCAGGTCCAGGAACTGCGTCATCACCAGCATGGCGACGATCCCGACGGCCGCCAGCATCGTGGGGATGCGGCTGGCCCCGGGTGCGAACCGCTGGCCGGCCAGGATCAAGGCACCGACGGCACCGACGGACGCCGCCTCCGTCGGCGTCGCCACGCCGCCCAGGATCGACCCCAGGACGGCGACGATCAGGATGATGGGCGGCATCAGCACCCGCAGCAGCCGGCCGGTGGACACGCGGTCCTGCGGTGCCCGCGGCGGCAGCGCCGGCGCCCGCGACGGCCTGAGCCAGGCGAACAGCAGCAGATAGGCGATGTAGAGCCCGACCAGCATCAGCCCGGGCACCAGCGAGGCGGCGAAGATCTGCCCGACGCTGATCGTCTCGACCGAGAACAGCCCCTGGGCGAACTGCGCCTGCTGATAGCCCGACGACATCACCTCCGACAGGATGATCAGCATGGTGGAGGGCGGGATGATCTGGCCCAGCGTCCCGGCCGAGCACACTGCGCCGGCCGCCAGCTCGCGCGAATAGCCGTTGCGCAGCATGGTCGGCAGCGCGATCAGCGCCATGGTGACGACGGTGGCGCCGACGATGCCGGTGGACGCCGCCAACAGCGCACCCACGATCGTCACCGACACGGCAAGTCCGCCGCGCAGGCTGCCGAACAGGCGCCCCATCTCCTCCAGCAGCTCTTCGGCCAGCTTGGAGCGCTCCAGGATCACGCCCATCAGGACGAACATCGGGATCGCCATCAGGACCTCGTTGGTCATGATGCCGAAGATGCGGGTGCTGAAGGCCCGCATCAGCGCGATGTCGAAATGCCCCGTGGCGTTGCCGATCAGGGCGAAGGCGATGCCGATGCCCGACAGCGTGAAGATGACCGGGAAGCCCAGCAGGATGCCGGCGCACAGCACGCCGAACATCACCAGGTCCAGGTTGTCGAGGATCAGGCTCATCGCGGGTCGATGGCGACGGCGGGCAGCAGCAGCGTGCTGAGCGATTTGAGCCCCAGGGCCAATCCCTGCAACAGCACCAGCACCGCGAACAGGGGGATCAGCGTCTTCAGCACGAACAGGGCCGGGATGCCGCCGACGGAAATCGGGCCTTCCAGGATCTGCCACGACGCGCGCACGAAGTTCCAGGTGTAGAAGAGGATCGCGACGCAGGTCGGCACCAGCAGCGTGACGACGCCGAACAGGTCGACCGCGGCCTTCCGTTTCGCGCTCGCCTCGCCATAGAAGATGTCGACGCGCACATGGCCGTCGACCAGCAGGGTATAGCCGGCCCCCAGCATGAACAGCGCCGCATGCAGGTACAGAACCGATTCCTGCATGGCGATGAAGCTGGTGCCGAAGACATAGCGCAGCACGACGACGGTGATCTGTACCAGCAGCATCGCCACGGCCAGCCAGCGCGCACCGTGCCCGACGAAGCGGTTGACCGCATCAAGGCCGCGGCCCAGCGCCTCAAGCCTTCGCGCCAGGGTCAGCATGGGCGACCGGTTCCGGCGCGTGTGAACCGCCTAGCGGCAAGGCCGGCACGCCGTCCCGGGAGGCCCCCGCCTTCGCGGGGGCGACGGGATTGTTGAAAAGAATCAAACACTCATCGTCATCCCCGCGAAGGCGGGGATCTCCCAGGACAGTGCGCGGCGTCCGACACGAGAGGGTCCCCCCTCACGTCAGCGTCCACGATTTCCCGCGATCAACCGGGGAACGTGTAGTCGAGGGCGCGGGCGTTGAGGATGCCGCCGGTCGAATACGGCATGTAGCTGACCATGCTCGTCCGGTAGGTCAGGAAGCTCTCGACGATGCGGCGCACCAGCTCGTCCTCGTTCTCCCGCATTTCGGCGATCACCTCGCCGGCGGCATTGCCCAGCGCGATTTCCACATCCTCGGGCATCTTGCGCACCTGCACGTCGTGCTCTTCCACAAGCTGCTTCAGGGCGATGGCGTGGTTGGTGTTGTATTCCGTCGTCACTTCGCCGTAGAGCGACTGGCAGGCAAAGGCGATGACCTGCTGCAGGTCGGCCGGCAGGGCGTCATAGGCGGCTTTGTTGACGCCGCATTCCTCCGCCGAGGACGGCTCACCGATCCCGGGCCAGTAGTAGTAGGGCGCGATCTGGTAATAGCCGAGCGCGCTGTCCGACCACGGACCGATGAACTCCCCGGCATCCAGGGCACCGCTTTGCAGCGCCTGGAACATGTCGGCCCCGCCCATGGCGACCACGGCGGCGCCAAGCTTGGCCAGCATCTCGCTGGCCAGGCCGGCGGTGCGGAAGCGCAGGCCCTGGAAATCGTCGACCGAGTGGATCTCGTTGCGGAACCAGCCCGCCCATTGCGGCCCGCTGTTGCCGCACAGGAACGCCTTCATGCCGAAGCGGCCGTAGATTTCGTCATAGAGGGCCTGCCCGCCGCCATGCAGCATCCAGCCCTGCTGCTCTTCCGCCGTCAGGCCGAAGGGCTGGGATCCGAACAGCAGGATGCCGATGGACTTCGACCCCCAATAGGCCGGCACACTGTGATAGAGCTGCGCGGTGCCGTCGGCGACCGCGTCGAACACGCCGCGGCCCGGCACCAGTTCCCCGGCGGCGCTGACGGTGACGTTCAGCCGCCCGCCCGACAGCGCCGTGATACGCTCCGCCAGCTTGTTGGCGGCAATCCCCGGCCCCGGCAGGTTGCGCGGCCAGCTCGTGACCATGGTCCAGTCCTGGCGGTCCTGCGCGATGGCAGGTGCCGGCAGTGCCGACGCGGCGACGGTGGCGCCGGCAACGGTCGAGGCGGAGAGAAATCGACGACGGTCCATTCGGAAAACCCCCTGTTCTTGGGTCGACGGGAGACGATGCCAGGGCGGCACGCAGAAAGCCATCTTGGCGCGCCCGGGCAGAGGCGCCCGGCGCCGCGCGGCAGGGGTCGCATTATCCGCCGATGTGCGGATGGTCGCTAGTCGGGTTTTGGCGCCGCGGATGGCGTGCACCGTCGCCGGTGCGCCAGGCGATTGCAGCAGGCAGGCCCTATTGCGCCAACAGGCGCAGGTCGGGCGTTTCCTCGATGACGATGCCGACACCGCGGATCACCGCCAGCGCCGGGGTTTCCGCAAGGGCGATGGGCAGCCCGGTGGCGGCGTACAGCGCCTGATCCAGCCCCTTCAACAGGGCGCCGCCGCCCGCCAGCACCAGCCCGCCGTCGACCAGGGCCGTCGCCTGCTCCCGCCCGACACGGGCCAGGGTCAGCAGCAAGGCGTCGACCAGTGCGGAGATCGGGGCCGCCAGGCAGTCCGCGATCTCGCGCTGGTTGACGGTCACTTCGCCCGGCTTCTGGTCGGCGACGTCGAACCCGCGCACGGTGGCGCTCTCGCCGTCGCCATCCTGGGGCATGCGCGCCACGCCGATGCTGCGCTTCAGCCGGTCCGCCGTCGGTTCGTCGATCAGCACGCTGTGATTGCGCAGGATTTCCGCGATCAGCGCCTGGTTCATGTGGTCGCCGCCGACGCGCACGGTGGTGGATTCGATGATGGCGCCTTCGGCCAGCACCGCGATCTCGCTGACCCCGGCGCCAAGCACCGCGATCAGCTGCGGCGTCTCTTCCACCACCGGCAGGCCGGCCCCGATGGCGGCGGCCAGCGGCTGTTCGAACAGGTAGACCCGCCTGGCGCCGGCAGAAATCGCCGCGTCCTGCAGCGACTCGCGCTCCACGGCCGTGCTGCCGGCGGGCGCCGGCATCACCAGCCGCACGGATCGCTGGAACAGCCCGCCGACGCCGATCTGGCGCATCACCGACTTGATCTGGGCCGCTGCCGCGACGACATCGGCGACCGCGCCGTTGACCACCGGCCGGACCGCGCGCACCCGCCCCCCGGGGGAGCCAAGCAGGCGCTGCGCCTCATCGCCGACGGAATGGACCTTCGGCCGCCGTTCGGCCGTCAGCCCGACCATCGTCGGCTGGTCGACGGTCACGCCCTCGCCGCGCACGTAGAGGCGCGTGCGTGCGGAGCCGAGATCAAGGGCGAGAGTCTCGCTGCGA
This sequence comes from Rhodospirillaceae bacterium, assembly GCA_020638595.1. Taxonomy (GTDB): domain Bacteria; phylum Pseudomonadota; class Alphaproteobacteria; order DSM-16000; family Inquilinaceae; genus JACKIG01. The sequence continues at coordinate 81,839 of JACKIG010000016.1, forward strand.
AAACCAATCACGGGATTAACATGCCATCGCCGGGCGGTCCGGTTCGCTTGCGCTTTGCCCCCGGCGGTCGGCCGCAACACTAGGCGAGGCTGCGCCGCACCTCAACTGCCCCTTGCCCCTCGTCGCCCGTGCCGCACCCCCCGCACGGGCGCCCGGGCAGCAGCCGGCGCGGCCACGTGACCGTTTGCCTTGGGCACGCGCGACGGGGTAATCAAGCGGCGGCGGTGGTCTGTGAACAAGGCGGTGGCCTCGGGATGACAGGCATGAAGGCGAACCGGCTGGTCCGTTGCCTGATGGCGCTGGTCTGCGCGGCGGGGGCCGGTGGTTGCGCCGGGCTGGGGGACGGGACGTTCCTGGGCGACAGCCGCTCGGCAGAGGCCGTGATCGCCGACCGCCTGCTGCTTGAGGCCGCGGATCAGGGCCGACTCGAACATGCCATGTTCGCGCTGGAGCTTGGTGCCGACGTCGACGCGACCGAGCGGAACCTGGACCGCACGCCGCTGATGCTGGCATCCGACCATGGGTTCGAACCGATCGTCCAGCTGCTGCTGGCCATGGGCGCCCATGCCGACACGCAAAGCGAGGAAGGCTGGACGGCGCTGATGTATGCCGTCAACGGCGGGCAAGCCGCCATCGTCCGCCAGCTTCTGGCCTCTGGCGCCGATCCCGAGGCCACGGACCCCCAGTCGGGCTTCAGTGCCCTGATGCTGGCGTCATTGCTGGGCGACGTCGACACGATCGCCGCCCTGGCCGGCGCCGGTGCGGACGTCACCCGCCGGGCGGGGGACGAAGGCGACACGCCGCTGGTGCTGGCGGCGGCCAATGCCGGCACGCGCGCCCCCCTGGCGGTCGCCGAACTGCTGGTCCGCGGGGCGGAGATCGAGACCCCCAACGACGGTGGCGTCACCCCGCTGATCGCCGCGGTGCTGGCGGCCAACCTGGACACCGTGCGGCTGCTGCTGGACGAAGGGGCCGCACCGGACAGGCAATCGGACGAGGGCCATACCCCCCTGGGCCTGGCCTGCCTCGCCGGCAACCCGGCACTGGTCGAGGCCCTGCTGCTGGCCGGCGCCGACCCTGACCGGCGATCGGCGGGCGGCGTGGCACCGCTGCTGCTGGCTGCCAGCGGCGGCCACAGGGAGGTCGCGGCCCTGCTGGTCGATGCCGGGGCAGGCGTGGATTCGGTCGACCCGATCCAGGGCCGGACCGCGCTGATGCTGGCCGCGGGCCGGGGCGACGCGGAGATGGTCGACCTGCTTCTGCACCTGGGGGCCGATGCCGGGCTGGCCGGCGCGGACGGGATGACCGCCCGCGCGATCGCCCAACGCCAGGGCTATCGCGACGTCCTGCGGCTGCTGGACGGGTCCGGCTCGGCCCAGCTCTAGCCGGGCGATCGGCCGCGGCCGGCGCGACTATATCCGGTTATGCGTCCCGTCGCAGAGCGGCGGCTTGCCGGTCTGCTTGCAGCAGCAGAAGGCATAGCTGCGCGTGCGGGTTGCCACGAACTCCCGCGGCGAAAGCCCCGTGCCGGCATGCGATCCGTCACAGAAGGGCTGGGACTTGCTGCGCCCGCAGGCGCACCACCAGACCGTTTCGCCTTCCTTCAGCTCCACCACCATCGGGGCGGTCGCCGCCACTACCGGCTCCGCGGGTTTCATGCCAGGCCCCTCCGCTTCGTCTCACATGCGCGCGCACCTGAGCTTAACCTGCCTAAGGTTTGTGCGAATAGCCCTTGTCTTTGACCTGAGTCACTGCCCGGTTACTGGGCAGCGCCCTAATCTGATCGGTGGTCCAAAAACGATCAAATGTGGAGTGCAACGCCGATGATTCACGAAGTCCATGACCTGCTGCATGAGCTTCCGGAGCACGCCGAGCGGATCCGCATGCTGCAGGCCCACGACGAATCCTTCCGCCAGGACCTGGAAGCTTACGATCTGCTCGACCGCGACATCCAGGAAGCTGAGATGCGTGGGACACCCTTGGACGACATCCACTTCGAGTGGCTGAAGAAACGGCGATTGGCGCTGAAGGACGTCCTGTTCAGCCGCATCTGCATGGCGACCGTCTGACGCCGGCGCCCGCGGGCCGGGCGACGCGCAGCGACCGCACTTCCCGATCCGGCGCAAACCCGCCGGCGGCCGGACGGCCGGGTCAACCGACCGGGTCAGTCCGGATCCTCGACCGGCATGGGTGGATCTTCCTGCCCGTCCGGCAAGGGTGGTTGTTCCTCCTCCGGCATGGGCGTGTGCCAGAACAGGCGCGGCGCTTCGATCGGGCCTTCCAGGCGCAGCACCGTAGTCGGGCTGCGCGACGATGGTGCGGTCATCTCGGCCGACACCCGCTGTGCCGGCAGATCGATCTGCCCGTAGCCGACCAGCGTTTGCTCGCCCGCCTGCAAGCGGGCGTCGCGCAGGCTGATGACGCCGTCGGCGGCCGCAATCGTGGCCTCGAACAGCTGGAACGGCGTATCCAGCAGGCGCCCGCTGGCCCCTGTCGCCATGTCGATGCCGGCGATCCGCCCGTCGGCGATCGCGATCGTCCCCTCGCCCGACAGCCCGACCAGCGCCTCCGCAACCGAATGCGCCCGCGCCGTCGCCGTCAGCCTGGCCGTGACCTCCCCGGTGATGCCCACCCGCGGGGCCAGGGCGTCCCAGACCGGGGCCATCGCAAGGCCGGCCACCCGGACGTCGACCGCGAAGGCCGGCGGTATCCGCCCGGCGTCGACCGCGCCGCTCAACGACACCTCTCCCCCCGCCATGTCGATCGGCGCCACGGATAGGTTGATCTGGTCGCCGCTCTTGATCGCATGGGCCTGCACCCCGGCCAGGGCAAGCTGGCCCGCCGTCAGCTCCGCGATCCGCAGCTCCACATCGGCATCGACGGCGGCGAACAGCCCCAGATCCACGGTCGCCTGCCAGTCCACGCCCTCGAAGGCTGTCGCGATCTGCTCATCCGTCAGCCGGTCCAGGGCGATCCGGCCCGCGACGTGCGGGCTGCCGTCGGCGAGATCCAGCGACAGGTCGGCCGAACCCGCAAGGGCATCCGCCTCGAAGGTGACGTCCTCCAGGTCCAGGCGCCCGGGCAGGTGGCGGATGCCGCCCGACAGGGTGGCGCGGCCCGGCGTCAGCCGCTCGGGCAGTGCCGGCAGGGACAGCCAGGCGATCAGCCGCCCCACCGACGGCGTCGACAGCTCGATATCCCCCACCATCTCGCCCGCCCCCTCGGCGGCGACCGTCCCGACGAACCGCCCCTGCCCGGGGGCGGCGGCAACGGTGATGGCGACCGGAACGCCGCTGCCGTCCGACAGCCGGCCCTGCCGGTTCAGCGACAGGGTGAAGGCCACGGCTTCGCCCTCCAGCAGGCCATTGCCGTCCACGGCATAGCCCCCGTCCGGCGCAGCCCTGCCGGTTGCCGCGATATCCGACAACAGCGCCCCCTGGCCGTCCGCCCCAAGCACGCGGATGCGGCCGTCCACCACGGCGATCGGCGGGGTATCGCCGTCAAGCGCCAGCACCGTCGCCAGGCCCATGGCATCCTCCGCGGTCAGCGTGACCCGCGGCCGGCGCAGGTGCAGCGCCCGGACCGGCCGCCCGCCGAACAGCCAGGCCAGGGGCGCCAGCTCCGCCTGGACCTGCGAAACGGCGACGTCCGGCCCCTCGCCTTCCAGCCCGACGCTGTCGACGGTCACGGTCGGCCACGGCCACAGGGCCAATGTCGTCCGCCCGGTGACGATCGCCGGCCGGCCCAGCGACCGCTCCACCTCGGCGACGAAGCGTGCGCGCAGGGCATCCTCCGGCACCATCCGCAGGGCAAGCAGCCCCGTTGCGGCGGCCAGCACCAGCAGGCATCCCAGGAGGACGAGAGCGCGGCGCATGCCGGGCTAGGTCGCCGACCGGGCGGGCCGCGGTTCAGGCAATGCGTCCGTCGGCAGCATGTCGGGCAGATTCCTTTCCGCCACTCGGGACCCGAGCGCCTATATACTGCGAATGGCACCGGATCGACGAGAACCGTCGACCGACAAGAAATCGTGTTCGGGGGAAGGAATGGACATCGCGTTCGCGCCGCGGGTGGGGGGCGTTGCGGCCGATCGGCCGATGATCGACCCCTATGGCCGCGCCATCCGCTATCTGCGGGTTTCGGTCACCGATCGCTGCGACTTCCGCTGCGTCTACTGCATGGCCGAGGACATGACGTTCCTGCCGAAGCGGGACCTGCTGAGCCTGGAGGAGCTGGACCGCGTCTGCAGCGCCTTCGTGCACCTGGGCGTGCGCAAGCTGCGCATCACCGGCGGCGAGCCGCTGGTCCGCCGCGGCATCATGTGGCTGTTCCGCCGCCTCGCCCGCCACCTGGATGCCGGCGCGCTGGACGAGCTGACGGTGACGACCAATGCCAGCCAGCTCGCCAGGCATGCGCAGGAGCTGCGCGATTGCGGGGTACGCCGCGTCAACGTCTCGCTGGACACGCTGGATCCCGCCAAGTTCACGGCCATCACCCGCTGGGGCAAGATCGACAAGGTGATGGAGGGGCTGGACGCCGCCGTCGCCGCCGGGCTGGCGATCAAGATCAACACCGTCGCCCTGAAGGGCGTCAACGACGACGAGACCGACCGCCTGATCGCCTGGTGCGGCGAGAGCGGCTTCGACCTGACCTTCATCGAGGTCATGCCCATGGGTGAGATCGGGGCCGACGCCCGGCTGGACCAGTACCTGCCGCTGTCGGTCCTGCGCGGCCAGATCCAGCGCCACTGGACCCTGACCGACATCGACTACACCACCGGCGGCCCGGCCCGCTATTGCCGGGTGGAGGAAACCGGCCGCAGGCTCGGCTTCATCACGCCGCTGACCCATAATTTCTGCGAGAGCTGCAACCGGGTGCGGCTGACCTGCACCGGCCAGCTCTACATGTGCCTGGGCCGGGACGACCGGGCCGACCTGCGGGTGCCGGTGCGCCAGTCGGACGACGACGGCCCGCTGGTCGACGCCATCCGGGACGCCATCAGCCGCAAGCCCAAGGGGCACGACTTCGTCATCGACCGCCGGCGCAAGGGCCCGGCCGTCGCCCGCCACATGAGCGTGACCGGCGGCTGACCCGCCGCCGGCCGCCCCCGCGGACCGGCCTTATGTCCCTTCGCTGACCAGCTGGTCGTAGGCCGGCAACGTCAGGAAGTCGGCACACTCGTCGGCCAAGCTGAGGGCTCGGAACAGCTCGCCGGCGTCCTCATAGCGGCCCTCGGCATAGGCCTCGCCGCCGACGGTGCGCCGCCAGTTGCCCATCTCCTCCTGGAAGAAGCGGTCGAACAGCGCGGTGTCGAAGGTGCGGCCGTCGTCCAGCGTGGCACCGTGGTGCAGCCACTGCCAGATCTGCGTGCGCGAGATCTCCGCCGTCGCGGCGTCTTCCATCAGGTTGTACAGCGGCACGCAGCCCTGGCCACGCAGCCAGGCTTCCAGATAGCCGATGCCGACATTGATGTTGGCGCGCACCCCGGCCTCGGTGATGGTGCCGCCGGGCGGGGCGATCAGCTCGGCCGCCCCGGTGTGGACGTCCGGACGCTGGCGCGTGATCTGGTTGGGGGTGGGCATCAGGCGGTCGAAGGCCTCCAGCGCGATGGGCACCAGCCCCGGATGGGCAACCCAGGTGCCGTCATGGCCATCGCCGGCCTCGCGCTCCTTGTCGGCGCGCACCTTGGCCATCGCCGCATCGTTGGCGGCGGAATCGTTCTTGATCGGGATCTGCGCCGCCATCCCGCCCATGGCAAAGGCGCCGCGGCGGTGGCAGGTCTTGATGACGTACAGGCTGTAGGCGCGCATGAACGGCACCGTCATCGTCACCTGGCCGCGGTCGGGCAGCATGCGCGTCGGGTCTTTGCGGAAGCTCTTGATATAGCTGAAGATATAGTCCCAGCGTCCGCAGTTCAGGCCGGCGGAATGGTCGCGCAGCTCATAGAGGATCTCGTCGGCCTCGAAGGTCGCCAGGATGTGTTCGATCAGCACCGTCGCCTTGATGGTGCCGACGGGAAGGCCCAGCGCGTCCTGCGCATGCACGAAGACATCGTTCCACAGCCGCGCTTCCAGGTGCGACTGCATCTTCGGCAGGTAGAAATACGGTCCCGACCCCTTCTCGACCAGGCGCCTGGCATTGCGGAAGAAATACAGGCCGAAGTCGAACAGGCTGCCGGACATCGGCTGGCCGTCCACCAGCACATGCTTTTCGGGCAGGTGCCAACCGCGGGGGCGCACCAGCAGCACGGCCGTCTTTTCCGCCAGGCGGTAGGCCTTGCCGGTGGCCGGATCGTCGAAGGCGATGGTGCCGGCGATGGCGTCGGTCAGGTTGATCTGGCCGTCGATCTGGTTGGCGAAGGTCGGCGTATTGGCGTCTTCGAAATCCGCCATGAACACCTTGGCGCCGGAATTCAGCGCGTTGATCACCATCTTGCGGTCGACCGGGCCGGTGATCTCGACCCTGCGGTCCCTAAGGTCGGCCGGCACCGGGGCGACGGTCCAGTCGCCGTCGCGGATGGCCTGCGTTTCGGGCAGGAAACCCGGCAGCTCGCCCGCGTCCAGGCGGGCCTGCCGCTCCGCCCGGCGGGCCAGCAGTTCGCGCCGGCGCTGGCCGAACTTGCGCTCCAGCCCCGCCACGAAGGCCAGCGCCTCTGGCGTCAGGACCCGGTCCATGCCTTCGGTCCTGGGCGCGCGCAAGGTCACGCCGTCCACCGGCGCGTGGTTGATCAGCTCGTCGGGCATCATCGCTCCCCCTCAGCTCCAGCGTTTCTTGATCTGGGCGCCAGGGTAGCACATCGCGCCAATCCAGCGCGATATGCTGCGGTGCAAGATCAGCGGCGCGAGCCGGCCCTTTGCAGCACCTCTGTGGCGAGTGCGCGGATTTCCTTGGCGGCGCGCGTGCCCTTTTCGGTCTCGGTGACGCTCTGGCCTTCCAGCAGGGCGGCGGCGAAGCCCACGCGGTTGCCCACATGGGTTTCGGCCACCTCGACGCCGAGCTCCGCCATCTTGGCGATCACGGCTTCGGCCAGCTTGGCCCGCGGCGGCACCCGGTTCAGCACGATCAGCGCCGGCACCCGCTCCTGCTTGGCCATCTCCAGCGTCGGCGTCGTCGCCCAGAAATCCATCGGGCTCGGCTGCACCGGCACGATCGCCAGGTTGGCCGCACGAACGGCCAGCCGCGCCTCGGTCTCGGCATGCGGCGGGCTGTCGATGACGACGATGTCATGGCTGCGGGCCAGACGTTCGACCTCGCTGGCGGTTCGCCAGCCGGTGATCTGGCTGTGGGTGATATCGATGCCGTCGCCCCTCATGGCCCGGCGGGCCTCCACCCAGCGCGTCAGGCTGGCCTGGGGGTCGATATCGACGGTGGCGACCGACTTGCCGCCCTGCCGGAAGGCAATGGCGAGGTGCGCGACCAGCGTCGTCTTGCCTGCCCCGCCCTTCTGCTGCGCGACGGTGATGACGGTCCCCGCCATGTTCGTTTCCCCCCGTTATGCCGCAGTGCACCACATTGTGCCCAGTCAAGGGCGCGGCATGCAACCACCGAGCCCGGATTGCCGGTGCGGCTGGGCCACGAATACGGGAAGCGGGGCGATCGTGGGGTCTGGCGGCCGTCGGCGGCCTGCGTAGCGCGGCCGTCCGCGCTGTGCCGGCCCGACGAAGCGGCGCCGACGGCCGACTCGGCATGGCCTCAGCCGCCCCGTGTCAACCGTCCGATACCGGTCAGGGAAGGGAGTGCCGGTCAGGCGTAGGCGTTGACGACGCCGGCCGTTTCGAAGCCCCGGCCGCCGCCGAGAACCGCCGGCGAGGGTGAGGAGAACTGCGGAATGTCGCTGTCCAGGCTGTCGAAGCTGTGGTCGACCCCGCCACCGGACGCAACGGCGACCGGCGCGCCGCTGCCATCGCTCTCGCCGCCCGCAGGCTCGCTGGCTTCGACCTGGGCTGCCGCTTCAGCCCGGGCTTCCATCATCTGATAGAAGCGGATGACCTCGCGGGCCGGCAGCTGGCGCACCAGCTGATCCGTCTCCCGCTCGCGGTATTCGAAGACGATGCGGTTGATGGACTCTTCCAGGCGGACCTTCAGGCGGATGTCCTGGCCGCCTTCGTTCACCTGGGTCGCCGCAGGCGCACTGACGGCCGCAACCTCCTGCCCTTCCGGCAGGCGCTGCACCCCCAAAGGGATGCTTGTTGCGGTTATGGAGCCAATGCTATCCACGACAGGTTCCTCCTTATCATCTACACACTATCGCCAACCTCCCAATAATGTCAAGCCTGTTTATTATGCCGGACAAGAAATATGGTTAATAATACGTTAATCCCTCCATCATTCCATAACATTGGCAAGAGAAGGTTAATGCCGGATTAAGCATCAAATTATCGGCAATTTGATGGGAATGCTTGGACGCCTCCCGCCCGGGCGGCACGGCGCCGCACCGCCCGCCTGCGCCGGATCGTCCCGCCCGGCGGCGTTGGCCGGATGGTGGGGCTGGGATACAGTATCCGGCCGATCACCGCCTTTGAAAGGGAGCCGCCCCCGTGCGCAGATCGATTGCGGTCGGACTTGGACATGCGGCCGCGGCCCTGCCGCCGCAGCAGGGGGCGGCCGTCGCGGGGACCGTCGTGCGGACCGCGCGCGCCGGCTGCGCGCAGGCCGACTGACCGCACCGGCCGGGCGCAGGGATCCGCCAGCATGGCCGCCGCCGACCCGTCCGTCCCCGAAGGCACGGCCGTCTATGCCATCGGCGATATCCACGGCCGTGCCGACCTGCTGTCCGACCTGTTGCGGACGATTGCATCGGACGCGGCCGGGGCGAAGGCCCCGCACCGCCGGCTGATCTTCCTGGGCGACTATGTGGACCGGGGGCCGGCGGTCCCCCAGGTGATCGACATCCTGCTGGACCACTTGCCGACACGGCGACGGCCACGTTCCTGCGCGGCAACCACGAACAGATGATGATCGACTTCCTGGAGGACGCCGAGGCACCCCATGGCTGGATCGCCAACGGCGGCGACGCCACGCTGGAGGGGTATGGCCTGCACCCGTTCCAGCACCGGCGCGCGCTGCACCATGCGCTTTGCGACCGCCTGCCCCCGCGCCATCGCCGCTTCCTGACGGACACGACGTTCAGCCTTGCCGTCGGCGACTATTTCTTCGTTCACGCAGGCGTGCGCCCCGGCGTTCCCCTGGACCGGCAAACCCCGCAGGACATGATGTGGATCCGCGGCCGCTTCCTGAACTGCACCGACGATTTCGGCAAGGTCGTCGTCCATGGCCACACCATCGTCGACGCGCCGGAGGTGCGGGCGAACCGCATCGGCATCGACACGGGCGCGGTGATGTCGGGGCATCTGACCTGCCTGGCGCTGACCGGACGCGACCGCCGCTTCCTGAGCACCTGAGCCGTCCTGCGCGCACCACCGCCATGGCGTTGACGTTTCATTCACCAGCACCGGTTTAGACAGGGCGCCATCCGTCCGGCTTCAACCGCCGGCATTTCGCAAGCGCATGGCTTGCCGGCCCATGGGTGGCGTCCCGCCGCCCGGTGGCGCTAGGGTAGCTGTGGGCACATGCTGGCGGACGGCCGGAAAGGCGAAACCGAGATGAGCGAAGTCGTACGATTGTCCATAGGATGCACCGACCGGGTCGGCCTGGTGTCCGCGATCGCGGCCCGCCTGTTCGATCTGGGGGTCAATCTCGGCGACGGCACCTTCGCCACGCTGGGCGAAGGGGCGGAATTCGTCGCCCTGTGCGAGCTGCCGCCCGGCGTCGCCCCGTCGGCACTGGAGGCGGAGCTGGCGGGGCTGCCCCTGCTGGCCGGCGCCACCATCGCGGTGACGCCGTTCCGGCTTGGCCTGCACCAGGGCGATGCGGCCAACGTGACGCACGAGATCACCTGCATCGGCCCGGACCAGCCGGGACTGCTGGCGCGCATGACCGAAGTGCTGGTCGCGTCGGAGGCCAATATCGTCGGCCTTGTCGCCACGCGGCTGGAGGGGCAGGACGGCGACGCCTATCGGATGGTCCTGTCCGTCGGCATTCCGGCCGACCGGGTGCAGGTATGCCTGGCCACCCTGGCCAACACCGCCAACCAGCTGGGCCAACGGCTGACCTGGCGCGCGGCGGCCGAAATCGGGGGCCCGGGCGGATGACGATACCAAGACGGGCACCGGTGCCGCGGCCCCCGGCCGGCGGCACAGGGTGCCGGGACTGCGGGACCCCATGACCAGGACCAATGGTTGGCGCCTCTACTGGCGGATATGGGCGATCGGCTCTGCGGTGTGGGCCGCCTTCGCCCTGGCGGCGTTTCCGCAGACCCGCGACTGGCAGCAGCTGTGGGACGCCCTGGGCGTGCCGGAAATCGCGCTGATCGAGGAATCCGATTGCGCGACGGTGCAGGACGTCACCGCCGCCCAGGCCTGCGCCCACGGCATCCGCCAGCGCAAGCAGCGCCTGGAAACCCAGCGCGCCGAACAGATGGGCCTGGCGTTCCGCAATGTCGGCATCGTCGTCGGCCCGCCGCTGCTGGTCCTGACGGGCACCTTCCTGCTGATGATGGTCGCGGGCGACCGGTTCGAACGCCACCCCCCGCCGCCGCCCCATCACGACCCGCATTACTACCTGCGTTCCGCGCCCGAACTGCGCCCCACCAACTATCGCCCGCCGCACCGCCGCGACCCGCAGCCGCGCGACTGACCCCGGCCACCGGGGCATGGCGGGACCCGCATGGTCCCGCCCGCGTCACGGTCAGCGAACCCCACCGGCACCGCGTCACCCCGACCCGCCGCCAAGGCAATGGGTCAGAGGCTCGACACCGCCATACCGTCCAAGAAGCCGCAGCATTTCCGCCGCGGCTGCACCGACGGCAACGATTACCAAGCCTATCGGACCCACCAGCTTCAATGAGGCCGCGGCGTTTCCGCCGCGGATACGTTCGAGCGAAAGGCGGCGGAATTCTCGCCACGCCCTTAAGCTTCAATGAGGCCGCGGCGTTTCCGCCACGGATACTCAGCAGCGACACGTCGATATTGGCGATGCGCGACAGGCTTCAATGAGGCCGCGGCGTTTCCGCCGCGGATACTGATCCCCCACATCACGTTCTTGCCGTGCTCTTGCTGGCTTCAATGAGGCCGCGGCGTTTCCGCCGCGGATACCCACGTTATCGACATTCCGCGGTACGCCTATCGGGAAACGCTTCAATGAGGCCGCGGCGTTTCCGCCGCGGATACCGCTGAATGCCGATCGGCCAAGGGGAACCCCAGAAAGGAGCTTCAATGAGGCCGCGGCGTTTCCGCCGCGGATACGCTCACCGCGCGGCAGACCGATTGCCTCTACTTCATCGCTTCAATGAGGCCGCGGCGTTTCCGCCGCGGATACCGCCGACCAGTTCTCGCCGTTGTGCATGTAATTGATCAGGCTTCAATGAGGCCGCGGCGTTTCCGCCGCGGATACCCGGCATCCAACGCACCGCAACGTAGCAGTACTTCGAGCTTCAATGAGGCCGCGGCGTTTCCGCCGCGGATACGCCGTCGCGCGAGTCCCTGCATTTCTCCCTGCACGGCAGCTTCAATGAGGCCGCGGCGTTTCCGCCGCGGATACATGGTTCTGATTTAACTGCTATAGGTCGAAAAGTATGAGCTTCAATGAGGCCGCGGCGTTTCCGCCGCGGATACCGCCTCACCCAGGGATTTCTGCAACGAATTCTTATCTGCTTCAATGAGGCCGCGGCGTTTCCGCCGCGGATACCAGGATATCCGGCCCTTCGGCCGCGACAGCTCCGTGCTGCTTCAATGAGGCCGCGGCGTTTCCGCCGCGGATACGAATATCCCCGGTGTCGTGCGGGGGGAGAACACGGGGCTTCAATGAGGCCGCGGCGTTTCCGCCGCGGATACCGTAACAGCGTAACACCGTAACATATCAATGATATCAAGCTTCAATGAGGCCGCGGCGTTTCCGCCGCGGATACAGCGGGCGCGGATTTCCGTGTGTGGCCAATGGGTTCGCGGGCGGTTTGCGAGCGCTGCTGCGTACGGCCCTTCCAGGCGACGGCCGAAGCCGGCGCACGGTTGCCCGTTGGAGACCCAACACACTGATTCACAATGTCTTACAGCGCTGCGAGCGCTCCCCGTATTTTCCGCACCACCGGACCGCTCGCCAATCCCCGGCAGCGGCACGAGACTACACGATCACCGGCTTGCGTTCCAGCGCCGCGAATGCCTGGCCCAGGCTGGTCACGCGCGGCTTCACGTGGTCGGCGGGGCCGACCTCGACGATCAGCACGTGGTCGTGGCCCTGGCGGATGATGCCGGTGATGCCAGCCTTCAGTTCGGCCAGCCGGCGGGCGTCCAGCCGGCACTGGAACACCGAGAGCTGCAGCCACTGGCCATAGCCGTGCATCAGCTTGAACAGCCGGCGCCAGCGCTTGGGGTCGCTGATGTCATAGGTGACGATGTACAGCATCTGGCCGCGCATCCGTGTGTCCCCCGTTGCCCGCGGCGTCAGCGCGGCGTCACGTGCGGCAGTTCGCCGATCTCGCCCAGCAGATACCGGCCAAGCAGCCGTGCCTGCACCTCCAACAGCCGGCGATAGCTGACGGAATAGCCGAACAGCGGATGGGTGATTTCCTGCTGCAAGCGCCGTTCGAACGCGGCGATCAGCGCCTTGCGGCCGGCGGGGCGCAAGGCGGCGGCGCCGGCGGCATGCACGAAGTCGCCCGGCTGGATCTCGCCGTTGTTGATCACTGTCAGCACGACGCTGTCGGCGATCAGCGGCCGGAACGGTTCCATCATGTCCAGCGCCAATGCGGGGCGGCCATACCGCGGCTGGTGGAAGAATCCGCGATAGGGATCGGATCACCCGTCGGCTACACCGAACAGTCCACCGCCGGCATGGCTGTCGCGGCCGAGCAGGAGGGGTCCGTCGATCGCCGCTTCGAAGCTGAGCCGTAGGCGCGCGGCCGGTCGGCCGCCTTGCGGTCCGGCGACGAAGTCCAGCAGGTCCACCGTCGGCCGCGGCAGGCGGCGGCGCTCGCATTCGTCGATCAGGTCGCGGATCACGCAGACGACCGGATCCTTGCGGCGGCCGGGGTGGCGCGTGGGGATGTAGGGCGTCAGGCTCTGCCACCGGCGTGCCGGACCGCAGAGCCGGTCGCCGGCCGCCAGGGCCGAGGGGCGGCCGAGGGCAATGACCCCCAGCCGGCCGGCCCGGATCTCGCGCAGCCCGGAAACCACCCGCTCGAACAGCGCATCGGGGTGCCGCCCGCGCCAGCTGCGGTCGCACAGCCAGGGGGCCGCGACGACCAGCCGGTCGAGGGAACCGTCCCCGTCGGCGTCGTCGGCCGCCAGGAACACATGTTCATGCCGGCCCGATGCGGCGGGCGCCCCATCGGCCTCGTGCCCGGAAAACAGCCGCGGGACCTGGCCGTCCGGCCGCCGGGCCAGGGCCATCAGCGCCCGCCGCGCCGCATGCAGCAGCGCCGGCGCGTCGCCGGCCGCCACCGCCGGCTGGCCCGGCAGGTCGAACACCAGATGGTCGCGCCAGGCCTGCTTCACCGGTGCCATCAGGCCCAGCCCCAGATAGCGGCCGTCGCCGACGACGATCGGGCCGGCCACCGGCGCGGCGAAGGCGATCTGCACATGCCACAGCCGGTCCGCGGCGAAGCGTGTGCCGGGGGCGAACGCTTCCGCCCGGGCGCCCTTGGCCGCGAACGGCTCACGCTGGACGCGGATGGTGTCGACGGCAGCGGCGATGCCGGCGTGGCGCAGTGCCTGGGCGACGGCCCGTCCTGCCCGGTCCTCCGCCACCATGCGGGCACCGCCGCCGATGCGGCCGTGATGCCGGGCCGCCGGCAGGGCCGCCGGCGTCACCGTGCGCCAGAGGCGGCTGGCCTGCCCCTCGGCGATGCCGTAGTGCCCAGCCATGCGCAGGTCGTCGGCACGGTCGAGGGTCCAGAGGATTTCGCCGGTCCCGGCATCGGCCGCCGCGACGCCTGAGAAGGCCCAGGCGATATCGTCGGCGCGCAGCGGGCAGTCGGCCGGGATCTCGACCAGCAGGCGCCGGATCGACGGCTCGGCATGCGGATGGCCGATGGACGGCAGCGGCAGGATGCGGATGCGGCCGGCCTTGTCGGCCTCGCCGGCGCCGCGACCGACGAACACGCGGGCGATCACGGCCGCCTGCTGCGGCATCACCGCCGCCAGCCGCGCCGCCGCACCGCCCGCCCCCGGCCCCTCGAGATCGCCGCGCACCGTCTCCACCAGCCGGACCGCCCGCTCCAGGGGCCAGGGCCGAAAGCCGGCCCCCGCCGCGGCATCGCGCAGGTCGAACAGCAGGCGCACCGGCGGGCTGTCATAGGCGACCTGGGCGAAGTGCGCCTTGGGCGGCTGGGCGAACAACTGCCCCCGCCGCCGCGCCCCGCCGGTTCCCGCCGGCGCGCCGTCAGGCGGGATCGTGACGTGCAGCCTGGCGCGCTCGGCAGCGTGGCGGCGTTGCAGGCTGTCCAGCGAGCCCGGCATGGGGCACGCCAGCACTGCACCGGTGCCGCCGACGTTGGGCCGGTACACCACCCCCCCGGCGGCCGACAGGCGGGCGCCCGCCTCGTCCTCGTCCGCCAGTTCGGCGGCGGCGAAGGCCATGTCCACCCCGCATCCCAGACGATGCAGCCGATCGGCCAGGCGGCAGACCGCCCGCGCCTGCTCCACCCCCTGGTCCAATCGCCAGGCATAGACAAGCGGCCGGTCGGCATCGAACAGCCGGGGCTTCACGGATTTGGCCGCCCGGATCTCGCTGACACGGGCCGGATCGCCGCCGACGGCATCCAGGTCGTTGTTGGGGACGAAGGTGACGAAGCCCTGTCCGTCGCGGGCGGCGGGCGCGGCGATGACCGGCGGGTCCAGCCCTTCCAGCCAGGCCAGCGCGGCGGCATCCTCGCCGCGCAGCGCAGCACCCTCCGCCGCCCCGGCGACCAGCGCCTGAAACAGCCGCGCCGGCGAGGGCGGCCATTCCGGGCGGCCGTGATAGCGCCCGTCATGCAGGCGCACGGTGACGAGCAGGACGCCGGCCATGATCCGCCTCACTCGGCCCTGGATTTCTTGTCGGCCTTCCGTGCGTCTTCCCGCGCCCTTGCCTTGTCGAACGTCAGCCTGCGCCCCGGGCCAACGCCGAAGGCCGCCGCCGCGGCTTCGGCATGGGCCAGGGCCAGGTCCGCGGTCAGCGCGACGGCACGGCGCCCGCCCTGGCGGTCGATCACTGTCCACCGGGCCGGCACCGCGTCGTCGGGAACCAGAAGGCAGCCCTGGCGCAGGAACGGATCCAGCGGCGCCGTTGCCGCGACCAGGGACAGGCCCAGCACATAGCGGCGCAGCGCCTGCGCATTGCCGCCGTTCAGGCGGCGCAGGGCGATCAGGTTGACCGTAACATCCCGCTCGATGGGGCCGGCGGCGACGATACCGCCCAAGGCGTGGCCGGCGGGCACGTGAACAAAGCCGCGCTTGGCCAACGGGCTTTTCGGGTCGCCTTCCTGTTTGGCCTTCTCCTCGTCGCTGAACACGTCGAGCGCGGCATAGTCGATCGGGGGACTGTACTGCGCCGATCGGCGCAGGACGTCGACATCCCATGCCCGGATGACCGACTGCACGATGCGCGGCAGCTTCGCCTGGGTGTCGCGCGAATCCCACGCCCCGAAGACCAGCGATGTCGGCGCCAGCTTGGCGATGGCGGACGCATCGTTGGCGTCGAGCAGCAGGGTGAAGGCGTCGCGCGCGGCCTCGCGCAGGTCGAAGCCGCTCGCCTCGTCGGCCTTGACGCAGCGGATCAGCGCATCGCCCAGACGATGGCCCGCGTCGAAGATCGTCACCAGCTTCTCGTTGCCGTAGAGGATCTCGATCTGCGGCACCAGTTGGCGATAGGGCGGGTGCTTGAAGATCGGCTCGATACGGTTGGCCTGCGCACCGACACTGTCGATGGCGGCAACCTTGGTCCCATCGTTCAACTCGTCGATGTTGTAGCCGATATCGGCATAGGTCGGCGGGAAGATCACCCCGCCGTCGCCTTCGACCGGCAGCAGCTTCTGCTTCAAGTGAAGGGCGACGGGGCCGTCGGTGTCGTCGGCCCAGGCATCGATGTCACTCGGCGACAGTGCGTCCACGGCGGTCATGCTTGGGGCTCCTCCACGACGTTGACGATACACCGTTCCTGGTTCTCCTGGGCCGGCCAGCCGAGCTGCATCCAGAATATGCGATGCGGGAATGGAAGCTTGGCGCCCCCCAGCGCGGCGCGCAGCAGCATCGGCGGCAGCAGGCCGCCCGCGTCGGCGGACTGCACGACACCATAGCGATACTGGAGCTTGTCGATGCGGTCCGGGCGGGCATTCGACAACCCGATGGCGGCCAGGATCTCCACCAGGGGGAAGCCGACCATAGTCACCCGCTTGCCATGCTTGTTGGGAGAGAAGCCCACCTCCAGCGGGATGTAGTCCCGCCGCCAGTCGAAGCGGAAGCTGCTGGTCTGCGGGGCGGAGAGCGCGAAGGGCGCATGGTTGGCAGCAACGGCCCTGACCTTCACGAGATCCAAGCAATCCCGAGCTCGGGCAGCCCCTGAATAGCCCGAGGAACCTCCCCAGAACTTGACGGTGTCGCGCTGGGTCGCATCGCCCCAATGGTCGATGACGATCGCGGACCGGCCCTCGACCGTCAGCACTGCCGGCAAGGTCGCCGGGCTCGGCGGATCCGGGAAGGGAAACGGCGCGCCATCGTCTAGCGCGACGATCTGCACTTTCGAGTTCTCTGTGGTCTGCCGCGAGCCGGCCGGCGCGACGGCCCTGATCTCGGCGTCCGCCAGAAAGGCCAGGACGGCCGCAACCGGATCGGCATCGCCCGCCGCCCGCAGCGTGAAGCGGGTTGCCGCCCCGTCGCGCCAGTCGAACCCGCCCTCGGCGTCGCCCAGCAGCACTTCCGCCGCCTCCAGGAAGCCCAGGCACGCGAAGACCTGGCCGGGGTTGAAGAGGTCGACGGGGATGTCAGCCTGCGCCATCGGCCCTCGCCCTATCATCATTCGCCCGCGAGGCCTGCTGGTCGGCGGCACGCAGCAGCGCCTCCCACCACGCCAGGCCCCAGGGTCCCCACCGTTTCTGCAAGCGCGCGAAGCGCAGGGCGACGTCGCGGGCCCGGCCTTCCAGGATCGACGGCGGCGCGTCCTCGCTGCCGGAGGTCTCGATCAGCGGACGAGCCCGCCCGTGATGGGCGGCAATCAGGTGCAGCACCAGGTCCTGCAAGTCCGCCGGTAAGGCCCTGAACGCCGCATCAGCCTCCGCATGGGCGAGCGATCCGAACTCGTGCCGGTAGCCGTCGAGGCGCCGCAGCTTGAGGGGACCCTTGGTCTTGGCGTAAGCCTCCTTGCCCGGCGCATTGAAGGCCTGCTGCCACCGTGATGCTGATTTGCCCTCGTCGTGCAGGCGGGCGGCGATGGCCAGGGTGTCCTTCAACTCTCCCGTCAGGCCCACCCCGTCGGCGATGGCGACGGCCTGCCGTTCGGTCCACGACCGGTGTTCCGCCAGCAGCTGCGGACGGATCGAGGCCGCGCGGCTCTCCTCCGTCGTCCAGGTTTCGATGATCAGCAGGTCGATGTCTTCGCCGTCCTCGGACCGGCGCGTGACGAAGCTGTGAACCGCAGGCGTGCCGACCTTGCCGGCAGCGTCGGCCGGCATCGGCGTGACACGGAAGCGCACCGCGGGATGTCCGTGCTCCGTCAATTCAAGCGAGTCGCCGCCGTCATCGGCCGTGCGCGGCTCGGCAGTCGTGCGCTCGTCCAGCAGCCCATCGACGGACAGGCCGCCCAATCGGGCGTCGACGACCAGGGTGGCGCCGGCCAAGTCGCGCACCAGCCGGTCCTTCTGCCTGCGGGCGTCCGCGCCGCCATTGAGACGGTCCAGCGAATAGGTGTGTCGAAGGTCGCCGGACGGCTCAAGGGCAAAGGCGACGATGTCGGTCGCGGCCAGCAGCGATGACGACCGGCCGCCCGTCACTGCGGCGGCCCGGGCGGCCAGCCACTCGGCGACGCGTCGGGTCTCCGTCTCCAGCATCTCGCTGGCATGGGGCGGTGCGGCTTCGAAGAAGTCGGCGATCTCCTGCTCCGTGGCGCTGCCGCCCTCGATGCGCACCGGCAGGTGCCTGCGCCAGACCACGACGGTCTGCGGCTCGTCGTCGACCCAGCCGCGCAGCCAGGGACCGACCTCCGGCCGGCCGGTATGCGCCGGCAGCGAGGTCATGGCCCAGGCGTCGACCAGCGCGCGGGTCAGCGGCGGGTGCAGGGGGGCCGGTGTCGTCGCCTGCCGGATGCGCTGGTCCAGGTCCGGATCGCCAGCGGCGCGCAGCGAGAGCTGCCGCAAGGCGCCGGGACTGACGTCGATGCCGTCGCCGTCCACAGGAAGCTCGTCGAGCAGGCGGCGGGCATGCCAGGCGATCAGGGCACGCCGTTCATCCGGTTTCGGGCTGTCCGGGGTCTTGGGCGACGGCGGCTCGCCGCCATGGACGAGGATCACCGTGGCATCCCCGTTGCCCCGCCGATTGACGCGGCCGAGGCGCTGTACCAGCCGCTCCCAAGGCACGAGGTCGCAGACCATATGGTCGGCATCCAGGTCGACACCGACCTCCCCGGCCGAGGTGGCGATCAGGAAGACCGGCATGGTCGGTGCCGGGGCGCCGCCCGGCAGAAAGCCGAGAGCCGTCAGCATCGCCGCGGCGTCCTCGCGTTCCCGCAGGCGCCGCGCGCCGACCAGCAGATGGGCTGAAACCGCGACCTTGCTGTCGCGCGCCAGCTTCTCGATCGCGGCCTTGGTCTTCACCGCGGTCTGGCGGCTGTCGCAGTAGACGACGCAGCGGGTCGCTTTCGTGCCTTCCGCCGATAGTGCCCAGGCTTCCCGGGCCAGCGCATCTTCCGGCTTCCGAGGATCCGCCTCCACAAGCGCAAGACGCTTCCTTGCCCACAGCCGATGTGCGACGACGGGGTCCCGGAGGTCTGCGCCCGTCAGTGCG
Source organism: Rhodospirillaceae bacterium (assembly GCA_020638595.1). Classification (GTDB taxonomy): domain Bacteria; phylum Pseudomonadota; class Alphaproteobacteria; order DSM-16000; family Inquilinaceae; genus JACKIG01. Next base: position 100,864 of record JACKIG010000016.1, read on the forward strand.
AACGGCTTCTGCCCGCCTTTGCGACCGGTTGCGGACAGACAGAGAAGCCTGAATGCAGGCACCACCGTTCTGTCGTCCGCCTGACGCGGACCCAGAACCCCTGTGCCGCTTTCGATCGCTTCCAGCAGCCGCTGAAAAGGCGGTACGAGATGCGATTCGTCCAGCACGACCAACGCGTCTGCGCCCAGAAGCCCGGCATGATAAGGGCGCATCTTCCGCGATACGCCATAGCCGCAGAACAGCAGCCGCGACCCGATCATATCGACCGTGCCGACGATGATGGCTGGCGCTGCCGGATCTTCCAGCCACGCGCGATTGTCGGCATGCTGGCCGCGCAATGTGCTCACCCGCAGACGGTCGTCGCCGGATTTCAACTTGATCTCATCGGCGGCGGTCGTCGCCTGGTCCACCACCGCGCGCCGGTCGACGACATAGATCAGGCGCCGCGGCAGTGCCGCACCTGCCTTCCTTGCCAGATACCAGATCGCCATCACCGACGTCTTGCCCAGCCCTGTCGGCAGATCGACGTGGCTGAAGCCCTGATCGCCGCAAACACCATCGCCGCAGAGGAAACGTCTGTAGAGCCGCTCTTGCCAGGACATCGGGGGAAAACCGATCAGCCTGTGAAATGCAGCGCCAAAATTGTCCATATGGCAAATCCATTCTCGCGCGGAGAATATGCGGCTGAGCGCCGGGCGATCAAGCGGAACAGCGATGCGGCCGTCAAGGCCGGGTCAGGCGAAGGCGAGCCGGTGGACGCGACACCCTTGTGCCTGCCGTTCGGGCAGGGGCATCAACATTCCCTCGATCTGCCATCGGCGCCTGCGGGCGTGGCCCCTGCCCGGTTCGCCCCCTCCGGCGTTCAGAACAGGTAGATGATGCCGACCAGGAAGTCGTGGGCATAGAATTCGCCCGCCGATACCTCGTCGCCGTTGGGATAGACGCCGCTGGACACGTCGCCCAGGCTGGTGAAACGATAGCCGCCTTCCAGCGCCCAGTTCTCGGCGATGCGCACCATGACGCCGGCCTGGACCGAATAGGCGAAATTCGTCGTGAACGTGCCGTTGTGGACATCGGCGCCGGTCACGCGGTTGGCCTGGAAGGCGTCGGCGAAATGCTGTGCCGCCCCGATGCCCGCACCGACATAGGGCCGCCAGGGCGTGCCCGTGTCGAAATCATAGAGGACGTTGACCATCAGCTGGTTGGTCGACACGTTCTGCTGGTAGTCGATGACCTCCGCCGCGTTCTGCACGCGGGTGTCGAAGTCGTGGCGGAAGCGGTGGACGATCTCCACCTCGGTGCGGATCGGCAGGTCCAGAACATCGTTCCAGCGATAGCCGAGCACGATGCTGCCGCCGCCCGTCGCTTCCGGCCCCGGGGCATTCTCGCCGAAGCTGGCACGCGACGGGCTCAGCTGCACGTCCCCCACATCCGTCAGCATGAACGTGCCGCGGAAGCCGGCATAGAATCCGTACTGGTCGCCCAGCAGCGACGGCCGATCGGGCGGCGGTTCAACCTGTGCCACGGCCGGCTGTACCGCAAGGGCACAGGCCGCCACCGCCACCAGCCTTGTGGTCTGCCGCATCGGTCCCGCCCCCCTGCCGACGGCCTGAAATGGCCGGTTTTCCAGGATTTGCAGGTTTTATAGCCTGCGCGCCCTGCCCCTCGCAACCACCCGCCCGCCACCCCGCGCACCTGAACGGAGGACGCGGCGCCGCAGCCCGGGGCACCGGCTTGGACAGCGCCAGGGCCCACCTGCTATACGCGGGTCCGATGCACGACAAGGACCCAGAGTGCCCGACGGAGATCGTGGACGCCGGTGCGGCCGGCATCGCCCGCGCGGCGGCGATCCTGCGTGCCGGCGGGCTGGTCGGCCTGCCGACGGAAACGGTCTATGGCCTGGCCGCGGATGCCACCAGCGACGCCGCGGTCGCGGCGATCTTCGCCGTCAAGGCACGCCCGCGCTTCAATCCCCTGATCGTCCATGTGCTGGACGAGGACGACGCCGCGCGCATTGCCGACTTCGACGCCCGGGCAGAGCTGCTGGCGGAGACGTTCTGGCCCGGGCCGCTGACGCTGGTGCTGCGCCGCCGGGCCGGTTGCGCGGCGTCGCTGCTGGTGTCCGCGGGCCTCGACACGCTGGCGGTGCGCGCACCGGCCCATCCGGTCGCCCGCCGGGTGATCGCCGCGGCCGGCCTGCCGCTGGCCGCCCCCAGCGCCAACCGCTTCGGCAGGGTCAGCCCGACCGACCCCCGCCACGTGATGGAGGAGCTGTCGGGCCGCATCCCGCTGATCCTGGCCGGCGGCCGCGCCAGCGTCGGCGTGGAGTCCACCGTCGTCGACCTGACCGGCGCGCGGCCGCGGCTGCTGCGCCCTGGCGGCGTGACGCAGGATGAGATCACGGCCCTGCTCGGCCCCCTGGAGACCGCCGCGGAGGGGGAAAGCGCGCCGCATTCCCCGGGCCGGCTGCCCAGCCACTATGCGCCCGCCACGCCCCTGCGGCTGGACGCCGGCGGCGCGCAGCCCGGGGAGGCGCTGCTGACCTTCGGCCCGGACCTGCGCCAGGGCGATGCCGTGCGCAACCTGAGCGAAAAGGGCGACCTGGCGGAGGCCGCGGCAAACCTGTTCGCCATGCTGCGCGACCTCGACCGCCTGGGCCGGGCCGCCATCGCCGTGGCCCCCATCCCGGCAACCGGGCTGGGCGCCGCCATCAACGACCGCCTGCGCCGCGCCGCCGCCCCGCGGCCTGTCCCCGCCGACCCGGGAGCCCCACCATGACCACGGCCGAAGACGACACGCGCGCATCGGCCCTCGCCCGCATCCGCGATGTCGTCGGCCCGCCCGGCTGGATCGACGAGCCTGACCGCCTGACCCCGTACCTCACCGAATGGCGCGGCCTCTATCACCCCAAGGCCACCGCCGTGGTCCGCCCCGCCTCGACCGTCGAGGTGGCGGCCGTGGTGCGCCTGTGTGCGGAGGCCGGCATCGGCATCGTGCCGCTGGGCGGCAACACCGGCCTGTGCGGCGGTGCCGCACCCTATGAGCACGGCCGCGACATCATCCTGGCGCTGGAGCGCCTGAACCGCATCCGCGCCATCGACCCGCTGAACTATACGATCACGGTCGAGGCCGGCGTCATCCTGGCCCAGGTGCAACAGGCGGCGGACGCCGCCGACCGGCTGTTCCCGCTCAGCCTGGGGGCCGAAGGGTCCTGCCAGATCGGCGGCAACCTCTCCACCAATGCCGGCGGCACCGGCGTCCTGCGCTACGGCAACGCCCGCGACCTGGCATTGGGGCTGGAGGTGGTGCTGCCCGACGGGCAGGTCTGGGATGGCCTGCGCGCCTTGCGCAAGGACAACACCGGCTATGACCTGAAGCACCTGTTCATCGGGGCCGAGGGCACTCTGGGCATCATCACTGCCGCGGTGCTGAAGCTGTTCCCAAGGCCGAAGCAGGTGGAAACCGCCTTGATCGCCGTGCCGGACCCGGACGCCGCGGTCGCGCTCTTCGCGCTGGCCCGCACCGGCAGCGGCGACGCCGTCAGCGCCTTCGAGCTGATGCCGCGCAACGGCATCGACCTGGCCCTGGCCCATGTGCCCGGCACCGTCGACCCGCTGGCCGAACCCGCCCCGTGGTACGTGCTGGCGGAGCTGAGCGAGCCCGTCGCCGACACCCATCTGAAGGAAAAGCTGGAAGCCATCCTGGAACAGGCCTTCGAACGGGACCTGGTTCAGGATGCCGTGATCGCCGCCAGCGTCGCGCAGGCCCGCCAGCTCTGGTTCCTGCGCGAGGCCATCGTCGAGGCCCAGCGCGTCGCCGGCGCCTCGATCAAGCACGACGTTGCCGTGCCCGTCGCCCGCGTGCCGGAACTGATCCGCCGCGCGACGGAGGCCGCGGCCGCCGCCATGCCCGGTGCCGCGGTCATCGCCTTCGGCCATGTCGGCGACGGCAACATCCACTTCAACCTGTGCCAGCCCCCCGACGCCGACGCGGCCGCCTTCACCGCCCGCACCCACGAGATCAACCACCTGGTCCACGACATCGTGACATCCATGACCGGCTCCATCAGCGCCGAACACGGCATCGGCCGCCTGAAGCGCGACGAACTGGCCTGGCGCAAGTCGCCGGTGGAGCTCGAGCTGATGCGCAAGGTGAAGGGCGTGCTGGACCCGGCGGGCATCATGAACCCGGGCAAGGTGGTCTGAGGTCGGCGGTTGCCCCGGCGGCCTTGCCTGCCGTGTCCGGAGCGGGTCAAGACCAGGTCACACCTAGCCGATCCGCACAAATCTCCCGCCGCCTACAGCTCTTGGCGACGGTGCGCACTCACCGTCATGCCAGTGTCCGCGGCCCGTGGCGGGAGGTTCCCGCCTGCGCGGGAACGACGGAGATTTGGCGAGGGTGCGCAACCACCGTCATGCCCGCGCAGGTGGGCATCTCACGACGATGTCCGCGGCCCATGGCGGGATGTTCCCGCCTGCGTGGGAACGACGGGAAATTGGCGCGGGTCCGCACTCAACCGTCATGCCCGCGCAGGCGGACATCTCACGCCGGTGTCCGCAGCCTGTGGCAGGAGGTTCCCGCCTGCGCGGGAACGACGGAGATTTGGCGAGGGTGCGCACTCAACCGTCATGCCCGCGCAGGCGGGCATCTCACGACGATGTCCGCGGCCCGTGGCGGGAGGTTCCCGCCTGCGCGGGAACGACGGGAAATTGGCGACGGTGCGCACTCAACCGTCGTGCCTGCGCAGGCGGGCACCTCACGACGATGTCCGCAGCTTGCGGCGGGAGGTTCCCGCCTGCGCGGGAACAACGGGGAAATGGCGAGGGTGCGCACTCACCGTCATGCCCGCGCAGGCGGGCATCTCACGACGATGTCCGCGGCCCGTGGCGGGAGGTTCCCGCCTGCGCGGGAACGACGTGGGAAGCCTAACGGTGCGAGGAACAACCCGCTGACCTGTCGCCTTTGGACGTTGAGCCCGGGAAGTACGGCGGGCATGGGTCCTCGCGCCTCGCAGCTCACGTCGCTGAAAAGCCCCTCGCCACGCTCGTCCGATCCCCGCATCGCCCTCTGTGCGCAACCCCCGGCCTTGCCGCCCAGCGGCCCCCCACCCTCCCCCCCTGTCAGGGACAGTTGGTGTGGGTGGGACATTCCCATTACCCAGGTTGCCAGCCCTCGAGAACGATCTTGCCCTTCGCCGTTCCGCTCTCAAGCAACGCGTGGGCCTTCTTGAGGTTGGCGGCGTTGATGGGCGACCAGTGCTGGTTGAGCGTGGTCTTGATCTTCCCGTCATCGACCATCCGCGAAACCGCGTTCAGCAGCTTGCCCTGTTCATCCATGTCAGGCGTGCCGAAGATCGGACGCGTGAACATCAGTTCGTGATGGATCGACACCGCCTTGCGTTTGAACCGCATGATATCGAAGCCCTGCGGATCATCGATCAGGGCGAACCGGCCCTACGGGGCTATGAACTCGGCAATCTCGCCGACATGCTTGTCCGTATGGGTCGTCGAAAACACGAACGCCGGCGCACCGATCCCCAGCGCCTCGACCTGCGCCGCCAATGGCTTGGCGTGATCGAGCACGTGGTGGGCGCCAAGACCTTCCACCCAGTCCCGCGTCTCGGGCCGCGATGCGGTGGCAATGACGGTCAGATCCGTGCGCTGGCGCGCGATCTGAACGGCGATGGAACCGACGCCACCCGCGCCGCCGATAATCACGATGGCCCGCGCCGCGCCGGGCACGTCCTTGGTGACGTCAAGTCGGTCGAAGAGGGCTTCCCATGCGGTGATCGATGTCAGCGGAAGCGCCGCCGCCTCCGCCCAGTTCAGGGATTTCGGCTTCCGGCCAACGATGCGCTCATCGACGAGATGGAATTCGGCATTCGTACCGGGCCGCGTGATCGAACCCGCATAGACCACCGCGTCGCCAACCTCGAACAGCGTGACGTCGGGACCCACGGCCGCGACGACGCCGGCTGCATCCCAGCCGATCACCTTCCACCGCGTGTCCTGGGGCGGCGTGCTGCGACGGACCTTGTAGTCGACGGGATTGACGGACACGGCCTTCACCTCGACGAGAATGTCGGGGCCCGCCGGCACCGGCTTGGGCAGCTCGATATCGACGAGCGAAGCCTCGTCGGTGATCGGCAGGGGCTTTTCGTATCCAACGGCTCTCATGCGTGTATCTCCTTGCTTGTCGAACACCCACTTGGTCGGTACCGTTGCATGGCGCGATACGCACAAGATTTGCCTATAGTATCAGATTGGATACCGTGTTGGCCAAGCTCCCCCATTCGCGGTTCGATTGCGTCCCCGGCTGTTCGGTCGAGGCGGCGATCAGCCTGATCGACGGGAAGTGGAAATGCGTCATCCTCTTCCACCTGCTCGAGGGCACCGCACGCTTCAACGAGATCCGGCGCAGGATTCCGGGCGTCACGCAGCGGACGCTGACCAACCAGCTGCGCGAATTGGAGGCCGATGGACTGATCCTGCGAAAGGTCTACGCCGAGGTGCCCCCGAAGGTGGAATACAGCCTGTCGGACCTCGGCCGCAGCATGACGCCGATCCTTGGCGCGTTGAAGGAATGGGGCGACGCCAACCTGGACCGCTTCGCGCAGGCGCGTGCGGCGGCCATGTGACATCGCTGGAGCAGGTTGACGCCAGGCTGACTCGGCCTGATGCCAGCCGGTGCTTCGATGCGCCGTCTGACCGCGATTCCGGACGTGGCGGCAAGGCGAACGGAGCCAGAGGCCTATCTTGCGTCGGGACTGAAGAGCCTATGCTTGGACCAGCCGTTCGCATGATCGGCCGCTTCATCTGGCCCTGTCATGCCTGTTGCCTGACGGACAACCACGATCACCTGCTGCTGAAGACGAGCAGTCTGCGGATGATGCGGACGGAGTCACCGTCCGGGCAGCAATCAGCTGGTCATGGTCCAGGGATCGATCACCGTCAGGCCGGCGGCATTGAATGCGCCCGTATCGCGCGACGCGACAGCGAACCCGCGCGCGGCGGCGATTGCGGCGATATAGCCATCGGGCGTGGGGAAGCCCTTTCCCGCCGCGCGAGCCTCGACGGCAAGTTCGGCATAGCGCCGCGCCGCTGCTGTATCGAAGGGCAGGATGCGCGCTGCGAACAGGTCCAGGACGCCGTCGAGTGCCGTTGCCAGATTGTCCTTGCGTTTGCCGTTGGGCAGCGCGCCGATACCGAACAACAACTCGGCGATGGTGACGCTGGAGAGAAACAGCGTCTCGGCCGCCTGCGCGTCGAGCCAGTCTTGCACGGATGGATGCGGTTCGGGCTTCATCGCCTCTGAGACGACATTGGTGTCAAGAAGGATCATTCGAAGCGCATCGGCTCGGCAGGTCGGACGTCGCGGGCGTGTTCGAGTGCCTCGACATCGGCATTGGTGAGACCGATCTTCCGGCTCATCTCCGAAATCGCCGTGCCGATCCGCAACCGGCCCTCGGGGCGGACGGCGGCCTCGAGGATGGCGCGCATTTCCGCTTCCGCGCTGCGATTGTGCTGCGCCGCGCGGACTTTCAGGGCGCGATGTGCCTCCTCGGAGAGGTTGCGAATGGTGACGGCGGCCATGATAGCATCCTACACGGAACGACTGCGACGCCATCAATATAGGAAAGATGATAGCATTTCTCAAGGGTGGTGCCGGCGCTCACGCGCCGCCGAACCGCCGGAGCGGGACGGGGCTTGCCCGGACCGGCTCAGGGCAGGACGAGCGCCGGGCGGAGCGCGTCGCGCAGGCATGGCGCGAGGCGCAGCGTCTCGAAGGCGGCGGCCGGATCGGGCCTGGCGTGGGTGGTGTTGAGAACGTACTGCTCCAGAACGATTTCCGCGCGCCGTGTCGTCACCCAGACGTCCTGCGGGATCAGGGTTTCGACCGGGCTGGAGACGGCATGTGGCAGCGTCATGTATCCCGCCAGCATGCCGTAGATCTGCCGGGTGCAGACGGGGGCCTCCGCGGCGCAGACCCGCCGGCAATAGCGCCGCGGCAGGTCCGCCTCCGGCGCGTCGGCAAGCAGCGCGTCCAGAACCGCTTCGCCGCCGGGCGGCGGCGGGTCGGCCGTGTCCAGCGGCAGGCGGCCGCGGCTGACATAGATCCGCATCGGGTCATGCGGCGCCAAGATCGCCTCCAGCTCCGCATCGAACAGCCGGTCGGCCAGCGTGGCGAAGATCCAGCCCTGCAACGTGCGCGCCCGGAATTCGGCAAGGCCCCTCTCGCGAAGGGCGCGGGCCTTGTCGGTCGCAAGATAGGTGGCCGCGGCCCAGGCCATCGCCTGCATGTCATAGGTCTCCGCGACAGCGGCCAGTCGCACCGCCTCCGCCCAGGTGCCCTGGTTGAGGAGGATGCCCAGCAGGCGGACGGTCGATCGCGGCTCCCCCGCGGCCGCCGCCCTCAGCCCGGCATCGGCAGTGAAATTCCCCTGCTCGTCCGGGCCCGCCTGGATGATCAGCCCGGCCAGCTCTGACCGGTCCGCCGCATGCCGCAGCCAGGGCACCCCGAACCGCCCATCGTCGAACCGGAAAAGGGCCCGTCGCTCCGCCAGGGACAGCCCGGCGATCCAGGCGGTGCGCATCAGCCCCCGGTCATAGATGATGCCGAGCAGGATCTGTGCGGCGAGGTTGTCCTGCCGTGCAAGCTCCCCCAGGCTTGGCAATGCGTGCTGGTCGTCCCCGTGCAGCCAGTCCTCCAGCGCGGCGCGGAAGACCGGGCTGTCCGCCCCCTCGATCCCGGATGGCGGCAGCGCGAGGTCCTGGCAGCGCGGTGCGACCGGCGCGGCGAGGACCGCGAGAACCAGCACCAATGCCCCGATCAGCGTCGCACGCATGATCCCAGTCCCCCGTCTCGCGTTTCCGATTGCCGGACCGCAGGTCCCAAGCCCGGTCATCTTCGGGCGAACGGCCGACCGGGTCCAGGCCGGTCTCCGCGCACGCCGACCGGCGACCCCCCGGGCCGGGCCGCGCTCAGGGGATCGGTTCGACGCCCCAGCCCTTCGCAGCGAGCAGGGCAAGGACGCCGGCCTCGCCCGGAAGATGGAGCGCACCGATGGCGACCAGGTACGGGCGCTCGGCCAGCAGCGGGGCCAGGCGCCCCGCCATGCGGCGGTTGCGGTCGTCGATCAGGCCGGCGAGGATGCGCGCGGTCGCGGCCGGGTCGGCGGACCGCATGGCTTCGACGCCGGCCGTCGCCAGCGCGGCCAGGTCGCCGGCGACATAGCGGCCCAGCATGGCGTCGATCAGCGCCGGGGCGTCGTCGTGCAGGGCCACGGTCTGCATCAACAGCGCGACCTGGTCGCCCTCGGAGGCACCGACGAAGGCGGCCGCCTGCTCCTCCACCGTTTCCAGCGTCGCCACCGGCAAGCCGGCCTGGACCGCCGCGTCGAGCAGCCGGTAGTCGAACGGCAGGGCGCCGGCCTGCATCCGGGCATACTGTTCGACCGGCGGCGTGATGATCAACGTGACGGCCCACGGCGCCAGCCTTTGCAGGGCGGCGTCCGTCAAGCCGTACTCGGCGGCAACCGCCGCGACTTCGGCATAGTCGGTATCGCCAAGGATGGCGGACAGGCTGGTGTCTTCGGGCAGCAGCATGCGCGGCGGCAGCGCCGTGGCGGCAGCGTCCATGTCGACTTCGACGATCAGGGCGCCGATCGCGTCAAGCCGTGCGAGCGCGCGTTCGATAGCCGGCTCCAGCGCCGGGTCCACGACGTGGAAGGTGCCGACGATCTCGCTTTCGGCCCCTCCACCCGGCGGCACCAGCCGCCACCACACGGCTTCGCCGTACAGGCCGTAGTCCGCGGCACCCGCAGGCACTGCCAGGACAAGACCGCAACCGAGGACAGCCAGGCGGAGAGCGGATGCGGGCATGGGACGACCTCCTGCGGGTAAGGTCGAACAGCCTAGCACGGGAACTCGAGAGCACCATTGGCGCCAAGGTAACGGGGCCACCCTGGCTTCCGGCATCGCGCGCCATCCCGGGAGATCCCCGCCTTCGCGGGGATGACGGACTTAGTCCGGATCCGACCATCGTCTCTTCGCGTCATCCCCGCGAAGGCGGGGATCTCCCGGGATGGCGCGCGATGCCGGAAGCCAGGGTGGCCCCGTTACCTTGGCGCCCGGGGGACCCGCCCCCCTTCCCCCTGCGTCACGACCCCTCTATCAGCTTGGCCAAGGCGAACAGGACGCCAGCAACGACCCCGACGGCCAGGGCCGCCTTGATCAGGATGACTGCAAGCCTGAAAAGGACGATGAGCGCCACGACGGATACAGGCAGGGCGATGGCGCCGGCAATTGCCCCCACGACGCCCCCCGCAACAGGTGTCATCGGCGCGATCTGGAGAAGCCCCGCAACCATCCCGGTGGCCCCGACCAGGCCGCCGATCAGGCCGCCGGCAACGGCCAGCCTGGCTGTCGGCAGCGGGCCCTGCGCGATCGCAGCCGCGGGCGGCGGCGGTGACGCAGCCGTACCGGACGATGGCGAAGGGCTGCTTCGGGATTTCGGCAGTCGGCTGACGCGGGCCTGGCCGGATGCCCTCGTCGGGCTTGCTGCGGTCGATGACCGGTTGACATCCCGCCAGAACTGGGCCGTTTCCTGCTGGGTCTTCTGCCGATCCCAATCCGCGGCGCGCTGACTGTAAGGGGCGCTGTTACGATAGGGATTGTCGTGACGCGGCATCGGATGCTCCTGTCTCTCAGCCCCCACAATCCGGAGCGGACGAGATCCGACCATTATTTAAGGTTGCGCCGTCGCCGTCAATTGCAGATCTGAAGAATTATGCAACCTTCTGGCATGTCCATCCGCTCGACACCGTTGCCCGCGCCCCGGTCGGCTATCCGCCGGCAGGCGTGTTCAGGTAGAGGAGCGACCCGTTCAGCACCGATGCGAAGGCGACCCAGGCCGCGTAGGGCAGGAACAGCAGGGCCGCAAGGCGGTGCCGGCGCCATGCCGCCACGATGACGGCAGCGATGGCAACCAGCAGCAGGATGATGACGGCGAACGCGATGTCGATCCGGTGGGCGGAAAAGAAGATCGGCGACCAGAGGAAATTCAGGGCAAGCTGTGCTGCCCACAGTTTCATGGCCCAGCCGCCGGATGCCCGGAGCCAGATGCGCCAGCCCGCAATGGCGATGAAAACGTAGAGGATCGTCCAGACCGGGGCGAACACCCAGTCCGGCGGATTGAAGGGCGGTTTGGTCAACCCTGCGTACCACGCCCCCGGCGCGGTCACGATGCCGATGGCTATACCGCCGCCGACGACAAGCACGAGGTAGAAGAGAAGCGACCGGATGCTGGCCATGGGGATTTCGGTCCGCGGGATATCCTGGGCGTGCCCGGCAGGGGCGCTGCATCAGTTCTGCCGCAATGATGGTGGTGGCGCCGGCGGCCACGATCAAGCGTCCGCCACCCGACGACCATGCGCCCCTGCAAAGCCCGGGCACGGGCTCCACCGATGGCCTCCACCGGCACGATCTCAACCCGAGATTGCGCGGGATTGCCGGCAAATACCCATGATTCCCGTGATGATGGCATCTATATCCGGATGAAATACTATTAATCCCGCAACCGGACCTGCAGTGTTATATACTTTTGCTAACGAACGCGTCGATTGCATACAATTTTAGGAGTATTGCCGATGACTGGCCCCCGCCAATCCGAAGTGATCGATGCCCGCGGTCTGTTGACCCTGGAAACCGCCGGACCCGTGCAGATGGGCTTCTGGGTTCCGAACCGCGTCTGGGCAACCGCGCGCTTCCTGGTGCCGCTGCGCCGGGAAATCGCGGCGAAGAAGAAGGCCGGGACGCTGGCCCCGCTTGCCCCTGTCGTGCGCGATTTCAGGTCCTGGATCGTCGCCAACAGCGTCTATCGGATGTGGGTCAATTCGATGATCGAACAGGCCAACGCCTTCATCGCCAGCCTGGACGAGAAGACGAAGGAGGAGATCAAGGGCGACGGCGATGCGTTGTGGATCGAGGGTTTCGATAACCTGTTCGAGATCATCAACGAAATCATCTCCACCTCGCCCGCGTTCAACACGACGGTGATGGTGGGCACGCCGATGAACGGCCTGCTGGCCGTGTCGATGGCGACGCCGGCGGGGCTGGCGCTGTTCCACGACCGCACGTTCAACGCGCAGTTCAAGACGATCCTGGACGCCTGGAACACCTTCCTGAAGACCAGCCCGTCGCTCGACAAGCTCGACATCCAGGAGCCCGAGAAGCCCGGATCGTGGATCTCCCAGGCGGCCCATGCCGCCGGGGTCTGGACCCAGATGGTCCACGATCCGGAAAAGCCCGGCTACGGGTTCGATTCCTGGAATTCCTTCTTTCTCCGGCAGTTCGTGCCCGGAGCGCGCCCCTTCCACGGCAACCCGCAGACGGACATCAACATCGGCTGCGAAACCACCCCCTGGGCGTACGAGCCGGCGGCGAAGCTGGAGACCGCGTTCTGGATCAAGGACGTGAACTACTCGCTGTTGGACCTGTTCGGCGGCCAGCGGCAATGGGCGCAGCTGTTCGACGGGGGGCAGGCCTATCAGGGTTTCCTGTCGGCCACCCACTACCATCGCTGGCGTTCGCCGCTGGACGGCCGGCTGGTGCGCGCCTGGGTCGAGCCGGGCACCTATTTCGCCCAGCGCCCCGGCCAGGGCGAAGTCCCCGGCACCTGGGAAGGCACGGAATCCCAGCCCTATCTCGGCCAGGTCGCCACCCGCGCCATCTTCATCTTCGAGCATGAGCGCGCCGGCTTCGTCGCGCTGATCTGCATCGGCATGGTGGAGGTGTCCAGCTGCATCATCCAGCCCAGTACTTTCATCGTCGACGAAGGGGCGGCTGCAGTCCCGATCGCCCGCGACACCGAGATCGGCCGCTTCGAATTCGGCGGCTCCACCCATATGATGCTGTTCCAGAAAGACCGGGTGACGCTGGCGGACTGGGCAGTGCACGCAGTCGACCACCGCAACGATCCCAACCCCACCCCCATGGGCAGCATCATCGCGACGACGGTTGGATAGGGGGAGCATGCTGACACCTGGGCCGGCCCCCCCCGTCGACCGCAAAAGGGCCATCAGGGTGGACAAATGCTCCGTGGGCAGGACATCCGGGCGACCGGCTTCCGCTGGCGAGGGACTGATGGGACCCGGTGGCATTCATCTGCGCCGCTTCTTTCTGGATGATGCGATATCCGACGACCGGCTACGCGCGGTGTTGGCCGAATGCTGGGGGATGGCGTGCGAGGACGTCACGGTGATCGACACGGTCGAGGACCTTGCCCGCCTGCCGGACGGACGCCTTGCCATCCTGCGCTTCCACCACCCCGGAAGCCCGTTTCCGGTATCGGTCGAGATCTACCCGCGCGGGCCTGCGGAACGGCCGTTCCCCTACCGGGGTATGGAGGACTTCGCCGTCCGCCTGGCCAAGGCCCTCCCGGCCCGCGTCCTCACGGATGACGACGCCACCCTGGACCCGTTCTGCGGCCTGCTGTTCGGCCAGGACGGCAGGATTGCGGAAGTGGACATGCAGCCGGACGAGGCCACCGGCGCAGACATCGTCCACGCCCGCCACAGGCGCTATCGGCCATCGTCGGACGATCCCGGGCCGCCGTAGCCGGACCGGCTGCGCGGGGTCGAAGGCCGGACCGCCCATGGGGCCGTGCCCATGGCGCCCACAGGGCAGCGATCCGGCCCGGTTTCGGCAGGACCGGCGGCATCTTGAAGGCTCCCCACCGGACAGGCATGCTGGCGTCACGCGGCAGGGGCCGGGCGGCAAGGGTTGGGACGGATCGGGTGGCTGAACAGACATCGGAGCCTTGGCGGGTCGGCATCCTGTTCTCGCGGTCCGGCATCACCAAGGTGACGGAGACCGAGCATTTCTTCGGCACGACCCTGGCGATCGAGGAGATCAATGCCGCCGGCGGCGTGGCGGGCCGCGAGATCGAGCCGGTGGCCTACGACCCCGCCTCCGACCACCGGCGCTTCAGCCATTTCGCCGAGCGCCTGCTGACCGAGGATGCGGTGTCGACCATCTTCGGCTGCAGTACCTCGTTCAGCCGCAAGGCGGTGCTGCCGTCGATCGAACGGCGCAACGGCCTGTTGTGGTACCCCTCCCTTTACGAAGGCTTCGAATACTCGCCGAACGTCATCTACACCGGGGCGGCGCCCAACCAGAACAGCGTGCAGCTGGCCGACTACGTGTTCGAAACCTATGGGTCGCGCATCTACCTGATCGGGTCGGACTACATCTACCCGCGCGAATCCAACCGCATCATGCGCGACCTGCTGGATGCGCGCGGCGGCACGGCGGTGGCGGAACGGTACCTGGACCTGCACGCGGCCGACGATGCCATCCTGGACGCCATCGCCGATATCCAGACGCTCAGGCCCGATGTGGTGTTCTCCACCGTCGTCGGCCGGTCGGCCCAGCGCTTGTACCGGCTCTATGCCGATGCGGGCCTGCGCGCCGACCACATCCCGATCGCCAGCCTGACCATGGGCGAGGGGGAGATCCGGGCCATCGGACCGGAGGCGACCGTCGGGCACATCACCTCGTCGCCCTATTTCTCCACCGTCGATACGCAAGAGAACCACGGCTTCGTCGCGCGCTTCCGCCGCCGCTTCGGGCCGGATGCGCCGGTCAGCCAGTATGCGGAAGCCGCGTACTACCAGGTCTACCTGTTCGCGCGCGCGCTGGAGGCGGCCGGAACGCTCAACCCGCAGAAGCTGTGCGCCGAGGCGCTGGGCATGGAAGCGGCCGCGCCCCAGGGTCTGGTCACGATCGACCCGGACAACAACCACACCTATGTGACGCCGCGCATCGGCCGGGTCGAGGCCGACGGCACCTTCATGATCGTCAGCGAAGCCGCCGCCCCGCTAAAGCCGGACCCCTACCTGATCCACCACTGGCGCAGCGAAGAGGTGATGCTGCCCGTCGGCGCGGATTGAGGGGCCGTGGACAGCGAGGCGACGTCGCTGGCCGAGATGCCGCACACTGTCCCGGCAGGTCCCCGCCTTCGCGGGGACGACGTGTTTTCCCATCTATATCAAATATATAACCGTCATCCCCGCGAAAGCGGGGATCTCCCGGGAGTGCGCGCGATCCTCACTCCGGGGGCCATCTGCACCCCGGTGCCCACAGGGAGACGCCGGCCATGACCAGCAAGGCCACCCAGGCGATCATCCGCGACCTGCGCGATACGCGCGTGCTGGTGATCCACCCCCCGGACGACGAGGCCGAGGCGCTGACGCGCCAGCTGCGCCGCATCGGCTGCCGCGTCGAGAGCACATGGCCGCCGCCGCCGGAGGTCGGCGCCCATGTGGACGTCGTCTTCTTCCTGATCGACGCGGCCTCGCCGTCCTATGCCCCGCGCCGGCCGGGCGAACCGACGCTGGCCACGGTCGCCATCGCCGCCTACGAGGACCCGACGACGCTGAAGGCGCTGATCGACAGCAACGCCCATGCCGTGGTGTCGAAGCCGATCCGGCCCATGGGCATCCTGACCAACCTGGTGCTGGCCCGGGCCATCCACGGCTACGAGACGCGCCTGCGCGCCAAGGTCGGCAAGCTGGAGGAAACGCTGCGCGCCCAGCGCACCATCGAGAAGGCGACTCGCATCCTGATGCGTGCGCGCCAGATGACGGAGGACGAGGCCTATCAGTTGATCCGGCGCCAGGCGATGGCCAAGCGCCTGTCGATGGCGGTGGTCGCCCATTCCATCATCAACGCCAACGAGGTCTTCGAAAGCCTGATGCTTCCGTCCCGGCAGGCGGACGACCTGCCGGCCGATGTCGCCGATCTGCGCCAGCGGCGCATGAAGCGGCAGGATCCCGCTTGACAACCGCCGTTCCGATTCCTTGAATTGTATACACGTGGCCGGCAGGATTGCCGGGCACCAGCGCGGCAGGGACGCCGCCCACATCTGGCAGGAACGCCTCCGAACAGCCCTCCCCCCAGGGGGGCCGGTCGGGGGCTTTTTCATTTTCGGCTGACGGGACAACGGGCATGGCGGGGCACGAAAGCGAAATCCGCATCGCGTGCATTCAGATGGAGCCGGTGGTGGGCGCCAAGCAGGCCAACGTCGCCCGGTCGCAGGCCATGATCGGCGAGGCTGCGGACAACGGTGCCAAGCTGATGGTGCTGCCCGAGCTGTGCAACTCCGGCTATGTGTTCGAGACGCGCGAGGAGGCGTTCGACCTGGCGGAGGAAATCCCCAACGGTCCCACCATGCGCGCCTGGGCCGAGGTCGCGGCCGATCGCGGCATCCACCTGGTGGCCGGCATCGCCGAGCGCCACGGCAACGTCCTCTACAACGCTGCCGCCGTCATCGGGCCGCAGGGCCATATCGGCACCTTCCGCAAGGTGCACCTGTGGAACGCGGAGAACCTGTTCTTCGAGCCCGGGGACCTGGGCTTCCCGGTATTCCGGACCCCGCTGGGGCGCATCGGCTGCGGCATCTGCTATGACGGCTGGTTCCCGGAAACCTACCGGCTGTGCGCGCTGCAGGGCGCGGACATCGTCTGCGTGCCGACCAACTGGGTGCCGATCCCGGGCCAGGCGCCGGGGCGCGAGGCCATGGCCAACATCCTGGTCATGGCAGCCGCCCATTCCAACTCGATCTTCATCGCCGCCGCAGACCGCGTCGGCACCGAACGCGGCCAGCCCTTCGAAGGCCAGAGCCTGATCGCCAGCTATACCGGCTGGCCGATCGCCGGCCCCGCCAGCCGCGACCGGGAAGAGATCCTGTACGCCGACATCAACCTTGCCGACGCAAGGCGCAAGCGCAACTGGAACGAATACAACCAGGTCCTGCGGGACCGGCGGACGGATGTGTATGCCGAGATGCTCGGCTCCACCCATCCGGCCGGCTGGTACTGACAAGGGACCGACCCCACCGATCACACGTCCTCGGGAGGACGCGTCACCCTTTCCCATCCGTGGATATCAGCAGGGAGACGACCAGCTATGAAATACACAGCAGCATTGATGCGGGCGCCGCTCAGCCGGCGCGCGACGCTGAAAGGCATGACCGCCATGGCCGGCACGGCCGCGGCCGCCTCGACCCTCGGCTTCGTCGGCGCGGCGCGCGGCGACGAGCCGATCAAGGTGGGCATGATCTCGCCCTTGACCGGGGCATGGACGGTCTACGGTGCCGCCCACAGCGCCGGCTTCGAGCTGGCGGTCGACGAGATCAACGAAGCGGGCGGCATCCTCGGCCGCCAGGTGGAGATCGTCGTCGGCGACAGCCGCACCGAGCCGCGCGTCGTCGTCGAGCAGGCCAACCGCCTGATCCGGCAAGAGCGCGTCGATTTCCTGGCCGGCACCTTCAGCTCCGCCGAGCGCAACGCCGCCGGCCCGGTGGTGGAAGCCAGCGGCAAGGTGCTGCTCTATCCCACCTTCTACGAAGGCCAGCTGCAGGAATACTTCCCCGGTGTCTGCAACCCCAACATCTACATGTTCGGGCCGGAGCCGACGCAGCAGGTGTGGCCGCATATGGAGTACATCCTGGAGAACTTCGGCAAGAAGTTCTTCATGATCGGCTCGGACTACGCCTGGCCGCAGGTGACGAACCTGTTCACCCGGCAGAAGCTGGAAGAACTGGGCGGCGAGGTGGTCGGCGAGGTCTACATCCCCTTCAACACGCCGCAATACGAAAGCGTGCTGCGCGACATCCGCGAGTCCGGCGCCGACGTCATCTTCCACACCCTGACCGGCAGCGATACCGTCAACTTCCGCCAGCAATACGCCGCCGCCGGCATGAAGAACGACTTCACGCTGTGGACGGTCGACGACGAAGAAGTCGTGACGACCGGCCTGGGTCCGGACGTCTCGGCCAACGACTATGTCAGCTTCGACTATTTCATGTCGATCGAGCACCCGAACAACGCCGCCTTCCTGGAGCGCCTGCGCGCCAAGTTCGGTGACGACGTGCTGATGAACACCGTCGGTGTCGCCATGTACAACGCCGCCCACATGGCCGCCCTGGCACTGAACCAGGCGGGCGAGGTCAGCACCGAGGCGCTGCGCGGCTATCTCGGCGATCTGGAGTTCAACGACGCGCCGCAGGGTCCGGTCTGGATGCGGGCCCTGGACAACCAGCTGGTCCTGCCATCCTACCTGATGAAGGTCCGCGAAGGCTGGACCGGTGTGTCGGACATGTTCGAGGAGATCCAGAACTTCCAGGGTGTGGAACCGCAGAACGCGCAGTGCGATAGCCTGCCCCTGGGGCAGTAGCCTGCCGCTCCCAGGGTCAGTCGCCTCTCTTGAAGCCCTCCCCCTTGATGGGGGACGGACTTCTCGACAAGACCCTGGCCGCATCCGCCGGCTTGGCATGACGATTGCGGTGTTCGGGGTCGCCCCCCGGACACCGCGCGTCCGGACTTCCCTGGCAGCGAGCGAAGCCCATCATGTACGCACTGGGCGTGGCAATTGACGCCACTTTGATCACGCTGGTCCTGGCGCTGGCAGCGTTCGGGCTGGCGATCATCTTCGGGCTGATCGGCGTCATCAACATGGGCCACGGGGCCATGCTGACGGCCGGCGCCTATATCACCTGGGTCTGCCAGACCAACGGCGTGCCGTTCCTGCTTGCCGTCCTGGTCGCCGCGGTGGCCGTGGCGGTGATCGGCCTGGTGCTGGAACATGTGCTGATCCGCCATTTCTACGACCGGCCGTTCGAAACGCTGCTGCTGACCTGGGCCTTCTTCCTGATCACGACGGAGGTGATCAAGATCATCTTCGGCCCGGAATTCCGCAGCGTCACCAACCCCCTGCCCGACGCCATCACCATCGGCGGCATCCACGTGCCGGCCTATAGGGCCGCCGTTGCCCTGTTCGCGCTGGCGCTGATCGTGACGTCCGCCGTCGTCCTTTACCGCACCAGCCTGGGCATCAAGATCCGCGGGCTGATCCAGAACCGGCAGATGGCGGCCCTGCTCGGCCTCAATATCGGCCTCACCTACAAGCTGGTGTTCATGGCCGGCTGCTTCATGGCCGGCCTGGCCGGCGGGCTGATCACGCCGATGCTCAGCATCGATCCCTATATCGGCAACGTCTATCTGGTGCGGTCGTTCTTCGTCGTCGCCGTCGGCGGCGTCGGCCAGCTGTTGGGCGGCACCATGATCGGCAGTTTCCTGATCGGGGGGTCGGAAACGATCTTCGCCGTGGTGTCGGAACAGGCGGTGGCCCAGACCATCGTCTTCGCCCTCGCCATCCTCGTCCTGCGACTGCGCCCGCGCGGCGTGCTGACACCGCGATGACCACGACTTCCTCTGCGATCCCGGCCGGACGTGCCGGGCGGAGCCGGCGCCTGTTGACGGAAAACGCCGCCGCAGTAGCCGTGTTCGCCATCCTCGGCGTGCTGCCGCTGCTGTTCGGCGGCTACGTCATCTACATCCTGCCGCAATACATGCTCTACGGCGTGCTGGCCATGTCGCTGGCGCTGATGTGGGGCTATGCCGGGATCCTGAGCTTCGGCCAGGCGGCGTTCTTCGCCCTGGGCGGCTATACCATGGGCCTGGTCATGCAGGCCATCGGGGCACCCGAGGCCGCGTATCTCGGCATCCTGGTCGCGGCCACCATCGGGGCCGCCCTGGCGGCACTGGTGGGCTATTTCCTGTTCAGTGCCGGGGTGCGCGACACCTATTTCGTCATCGTCACGCTGGCCCTGTCGATCATGGTGGAGCAGATCGCCGTCAGCCAGTCGCAGATCACCGGCGGCTGGAACGGCATGTTCGTCGACCGCATGGACCTGGCCTTCGGGCCTTTGGGTGCCGTGTCGCTGTGGGACGACTGGGCGATCTACTACGTCGTGCTGCCCGTCGTCGCGCTGGTCTATGGCGTGCTGCGCTGGCAGATCCAGGGGCCGTTCGGCAAGATCCTCGCCGGAATCCGCGAGAACGAAGACCGCATGGTGGCGCTGGGCTTCCGCACGCCCCTGTACAAGACCGTGGCGTTCGCCGTGTCGGGGGCGATGTGCGGCCTCGCCGGCGCGCTCTACGCCACGCACGCCAGCTTCGTCTCGCCGTCGCTGGGCGGTGTCCTGTTCTCCACCGAGATCGTCGTCTGGGTCGCCATCGCCGGGCGCCAGTCGCTGCTGGCAGCACTGCTGGGCGGCATCGTCGTGGCGTCGCTGTCGAACTACCTCAGCTCCGTCGCGCCGGAATACTGGCAGCTGTTCCTGGGCCTGCTGTTCATCCTGGCCATCGTCTTCTTCCGTGGCGGGGTGGCCGGTGTGTTCGCCCAGCTCGGCCGGCCGCGCGGGGGGGAGTAGTCGCCATGGCCCAGATCCTGCGCGCCCACGACCTGACCAAGAGCTTCCGCGGCCTGGTTGCCAACGCCAACGTCAATTTCGAGCTGGAACAGGGCGGCATCCGCTGCATCATCGGGCCGAACGGCGCCGGCAAGACCACCTTCATCAGCATGATTTCCGGCCATCTGCGCCCCACGGCCGGCAGCATCACCTTCAAGGGCGAGGACGTGACGGCCCTGCCGGTGGCGGCCCGGGCGCGCCTGGGCATCGGGCGCAAGTTCCAGACGCCCACCGTCTTCCTGAACCTGACCGTGCGCGAGAACCTGGAGCTTGCCGTCCTCGGCAGCCGCCTGCCGGCGGCCCGGCGCGAGGCCCGCATCGACGAGGCACTGGGACGGGTGCGGCTGGGCGACCTGGACACGCAGACGGTGTCCGCCCTGTCCCACGGCCAGCGCCAATGGCTGGAGATCGGCATGCTGCTGGCCAACGGTTCGGAACTGCTGCTGCTGGACGAACCGACGGCGGGCATGACGGCGGAGGAAACCCATGCGACGGCCGAGCTGGTGCGCACGCTGTCGGCCTCGCTCGGCCTCACCACCATCATCATCGAGCACGACATCGGCTTCGTGCGCGACCTGAAGGCCGACGTCAC
>JACKIG010000017.1 GCA_020638595.1 Rhodospirillaceae bacterium
GCCTGGCACCTGCTGGCCACGGCCTATGGCCGCCAGGGCGACCTGGGCATGGCGGCCCTGTCCCTGGCGGAAGAGGCGCTGGCCCAGGGCGACGGCCGGACCGCGCTGGACCAGGCGCACCGTGCGGAAGCGCAGCTTGCCTATGGCTCGCCGGGGTGGCTGCGCCTGCAAGACGTGCTGAGGGTGGCCGAAGACCTCGCCGACGAGGATTAGCCCCCCCCCGCGTGCTCAAAATATCGTGACGGCGGTCATCTGCCCGCTTGTTCCGCCACAATTGGGCGGTCATGTTCGTTTGCTAGCGATCCTAACCACCGCAGGAACACCCCCAGTGATGCCGATCAGCCCGACCTCTGGACTTCGCTCCGCAATCGCCGCCAGCTGCATGGTCCTTGCCGCGACCGGTTCTGCCCTGGCCCTGGACCTGACGACGGGCGATCGCGAGGAGATCGAGCAGGTCGTCCGCCAGTTCCTCTTGGACAATCCCGATGTGGTTGTCGAGGCGCTGAACATCTATCAGTCGCGCCAGGAGGCAGCGGAAGCCGAGCAGCAGCGCGCCCAGGTGGTGGCCAATCGCGATGACCTGCTGTTCCGCTCCACCTCGCCGGTGCTGGGCAATCCCGACGGCGACGTGACGCTGGTGGAGTTCTTCGACTACCAGTGCGGCTACTGCAAGCGCATGCTGGACAACGTCTTCGAGGCCATCGATGACGATGCCAACCTGCGCGTGGTGTTCAAGGAATTCCCGATCCTGGGCCCGTCGTCGATGACCGCGGCCCAGGCCGCCCTGGCGTCGCAGGCGCAGGGGCTGTACACGGAATTCCACTATGCCCT
The DNA here is from genome assembly GCA_020638595.1 of Rhodospirillaceae bacterium. GTDB lineage: Bacteria > Pseudomonadota > Alphaproteobacteria > DSM-16000 > Inquilinaceae > JACKIG01. The sequence goes on from JACKIG010000017.1 coordinate 832, forward strand.
GATGGACCATCGCGGCCAGCTGACCGATGACGCGATCTTCGCCATTGCCGCCGAGGTCGGCCTGGACGTGGACCGCCTGCGTGCCGACATGACCAGCGATGCGGTGATGGGTGAGATCCGTGCCAACCATGCCCTGGCCCAGACGCTGGGCATCAACGGTACGCCGGCCTTCGTCATCGGCGACGAGGTCGTGCCTGGCGCGGTCGGGCTGGAGGTGCTGGAGACCATGATCACCGGTGCCCGCGGCAGCTGAAGCCGGACCCGGTCACGCCGATCGGGCGTGACCGGATCGGCCCCCGGCACCGGGCGCACGGGGGGATGACCTTCACAGGTCGGCGTCGGGCTGGCGGTCCGGCCAGGCGCCGCTGAACGCCTCCAGCTCCAGGCAGGCGGCGTTGATGCGGCGGATCGTCGGATAGGCGTCCAGCGGGCAGCCGACGCGGCCCGCATTGTAGACCTGCGGCACCAGGCAGATATCGGCCAGGCCGGGGCTGTCGCCATGGCAGAAGCGGCCCGTCTCCGGGCTTTCCGCCAGCAGCCGTTCCAGGGCCGTGAAGCCTTCGCCGATCCAGTGGCGCGACCAGGCGGTGGCATCGGCGTCGGCGACCTTCAGCACGTCGCGCAGGTACATCATCACCTTCAGGTTGTTGATGGGGTGGATGTCGCAGGCGATGATCTGGGCCAGCGCTTTGACGCGCGCCCGACCCTCCGGTCCGGGCGGCAGCAGCGGCGGCCGGGGGACCGTTTCGTCCAGGTACTCGATGATCGCGAGGGATTGCGTCAGCACCGTCGTACCCGTGTCCAGCGCCGGAACGAAGCGCTGCGGGTTGACCGCGGCATAGTCCCGCGCCACCTGGTCGCCGCGGCGCAGGTGAATGGGGATATGCTCCACCGCCACGCCTTTCAGCGCCAGGGCGATGCGCACCCGGAAGGCCGCGGACGAGCGGAAATAGGTGTAGAGTTTCATGCCGATCCCCATCGCCGGCCGGCCGGGCCGGCCCCTTGCCCCATCCATCCCGCGAGTGTGCAGGCCCGCCCCATGACCGCGCAACCATCCATCCCCGTCTTCGACGTCGGGGCCGTGCTGATCGACTGGAACCCCCGCTACCTCTACCGCAAGCTGTTCGACGACGAGGCGGCGATGGAGACCTTCCTGGCCACCGTGTGCACGCCCGCCTGGAACCTGGAGATGGACGCCGGCCGCCCGTGGGATGAGGCCATCGCCGAACTGGTCGCTCGCTTTCCCGACCAGGCGCCGTTGATCCGTGCCTTCCGCGACCGCTGGCCGGAGATGGTGTCGGGCCCGCTGGACGACACCGTGGATATCCTGGCGGCGCCGGAAAGTGGCTTCGCCCCGCCCGCCGTCTGGCGCCGATCACCAAACTGGCGGAGAAACGCCCGAGCGCCCGCCGTAATTTCGGCTCGGTTCTCGACGGTATCGTCGTCTCCGGCGATCGGCTTCCAATCGCTTCGGTTGCCGGAAAGATCCACCACCGCCTGCTTGACACCCACGGCCTGACGCCGCCGATCATTGTTCACCGCGACGGCACGCCCGCGAACGGAGGGCAGGGTCAGCCGCATCACGTCCGGGCCACCCAGCGGCAGGGCTGCGCCAGCGTGCGGGATGCTGTGACCGCCTGTCGGTGCGATCGCTCGACGGTGATATGGTTGATCTGCTGGAGTAGTCGGTGATAACTGGTGATACGCATCTCGCCGCGCGTGGATGGGCATGGCGTCAACGGAACTCTGTCACCGGAAACGCAGGGACTGCATTGTGTCGTCGATCCTCGCCGTCGATCCTGTCATCGGAACCCCGGCGTCCGATCCATCCGTCCAGACGCGTGTAGCCGGCCAGGATGTTCTTGGCCCAGCAAAAGGGCCGCGCGTCGTCGGCGGCGTCGCGCCCGCGACCGTGATGCGCCGATGCAAGCAGTACCGTTGTGCGTCAGCGTCACCGGGGCGGCGCCCAGATACCTCCATCCACGGGCAAAGTCCATCGGCGAGGCATGGTGGCGGCTGGGCCGATACTGGTTGCCGCCGGAAAAGCGCCGATGTCTTCGCGCGTGCGGTGGATCGCTGATGCGCGCGCCACGCCGGTGCTCCCGGCAGGTTCTGCCGCCGCGGTGGCGCGGAAATGCCTTTGAATAGCGTGGTCACGGGCCAGTACGAAATCGCAGATGGTCGCATGCGCCAGTCGCAAAGCAACAGGCGTTGCGTCCGAGTGGTCGGTCCGGCAAGAAGCGGCCGCCCAGTGAACAGGAAGCGCTTCTGGCGACAGGGTTTGCGACGCTGCACTGGCGTCCCAGCCGACGGGAAGTCGCCGTCCTGGTCGTCGCGGATCGCGCCGGTTCGTACCCAGCGTTCCCGCGGGCGCTGGCGTCGGCCGCACCAGCGCCGGGCTGAAGCTGTCGCGATAAGCTTTACCGGCACCGCCGGGAGGATCAGCGGATCGGCCACTTCCAGATAGCTGACGCGCTGAAAGTAGTGGACGTTCAACAGCACGATCGTCGCGTCAGGCCGGCATCTGATAGCCGGAAAGTTCGCAGCCGAACTGATCTGCGGCGTGTCCCTGGCTTGTATCGTGCCAGGGCGTCCCTTGGCCCATCCGGCACAACGATAGCGACAAGAGACGCCCCTGGATACTGGTGTCGATAGCCGGGCCGCGACCGTCTTCGCGGCGAAGCTGCTGGCCGACGCCTGTCTCGGCAGGCCATATCCTGCCGCGGGTCTGGGGTGGCGGCTGTCAGTCGCAGCGGGTCGCGGCTGTGGGTAGTCGCGCCTGATATAGTGGGCGCAACGGCCGGGTGTACCGATCACCGAGCGGAACGGAATCCACGTCCTCCACCACGTCGATGCCCGAAGTTCCACCGCAGGATCATGTGGATGGTGTCGCCGTCGAACCGCCAGAGGCCTCTGCCCCAGTCCTCGAACCAGACATTGCCGTCGCCGTCCAGGCCCATGCCATAGTCGCTGGCGCAGGTGCCGTCCAGGCTCCAGGTCCCGACCAGGTCGTCGCGTGCGACCTGCTGGGCGCCGGCGGCAGTCGTCAGGGCGGCCAGGGCGGCAGCGGTGATTGCCGTCGGGAACCGGAGGGGCATCGTCGCATCCTTCTGCTGGTGTGGGCGTGGGCGTGGGCCGGCACGCGCCGGCGCCGCCTCGCGCCGGAAGCATGGCATGGCTGCGCCGCGGCCGGAACAGGCGATGCGGGCAAGGGGCGTGCCGGCCCGTCACTGCCCCCGGGGTCTCAATACCCGAGGATGGCCGTCGACCCTCCGGTGCCGAAGCCGTGTCCGCCGGAAGACCCGCCGGACCCGCGATCGTCGCGACAGTGGAACTTGTCGCCCATCCAGTAGGACTTCGACTTCTTGATCCAGGTCTGGCAGTTCTCGCAGGGATCCTTCAGCCCGCCCTTGGATTTCTCGATCGGGTAGAAGGTGACGAAGACGAGATCGGGCAGGCTCTCCCCCCAACTGGCCGCGATGGACACGGCGCACGCCTCCGCACAGTTGCACAGCGGCCGGTCGATCGGCCCGGAGGTGACGCTCCCCACCTCCTGCTCGAACCGGCGCTCCCGCCGTTCGGATTGGGTCGTGTCCCGGCCGAAGGACACGGTGCGGTATCCGCCCGACTTCGGCACCCGGTAGGTCATGCCGCCGGAATACGAACTGTAGCCGACGTAGAAGTCGCCGCTGCGGGGGCTGTAGGCATAGCAGAGGTCGGAATGTCCGCGCTTGCCCGGGAAGGGTGCCGATCCCATCCCCTCGACGGAGGTGTCCGTCATCTGGCGCGGGCTATAGTCTTCCGCGTCCCGTTTGCGACGCTCGCGTGCGCGGTCGACGACCTCCTCCATGAACTCCCTGACATTGCGCCAATCACCGCCCAACCAGTCTTCGCACATCGCCAGTTCCCTCCAGTGAATGCCGTGGTTGCAGCCACCTTGCCGATGCCCGGGAGAGTGCGGCCCGCCGGCCGGGCGATCCGCGGCTTGCGCGGCAGGGATCGCATCCGGCCGTGTGTATCGCGCCGGGACCCCGCAACAACCCGCGGGTTCCCCCTTCACGCGCGATCCGATGCAGTCCAACGCCGCATCGGCGGCCCACATGGCCAATCACCGCCATCGGCCGTTGCCGGATCCCGGTGACATATGGGCCTGCATCTCTGTCGCGGGACTCTGCGGCAGGGTCCCGGACAATGCAAATAGAAAACGAAGAGTCGCAGGGGCCGGGCGACTAATGGTTTCAGTGTCAACGACCGACTGCCGGCGTCACCGCCCGAAAACCGGTCCGTCAAGAAACGCCGTCGCTGCCTGCACGAAGCGGTCCGGCTGGTCAGCGTGGAGGTAGTGGCCGGCGTCGGGAATGGTGATGACGTCGGCGGCGGGAAACAGGCTCAGGATGGCGTCGTGGTGACGCGGCATGACATAGCCGGACCGTCCGCCCGCCAGGAAGCGGGCCGGGCCGTCATAGGTGGCGCCGCGGGGCGGGCGGAAATCGGTCAGCAGGTTGGCGTTGGCGCGCAGGGCCGCCAGGTTGACCCGCCAGCGGAAGCGGCCGCCTTCCTGTACGACGTTCTGCAGGATGAAGCTGCGGGTTCCCGGCTCGGGGATCAGGCCGCTCAAGTCCTCGTCCAGCTCCGACCGCCGCTCGGTGCCGTCCAGTTGCAGGTCGAACGCCGATTCGACGTGCTCCAGCAGGCTCTCGCGATAGGGGATCGGCGCAATGTCGACCACCAGGATGCCGGCGATGCGGTCCGGGGCCATCAGGGCGGCCATCATCGCCGTCTTGCCGCCCAGGCTGTGTCCGATGACGGCGGCCGAGCCCAGGTGGCGGGCCGTCAGGAAGGCGTCCAGGTCTGCCGCCATCGCGTCGAAGCCCATGGCGTCGGCCCAGGGACTGTCGCCATGGTTGCGCAGGTCGACGCTGTAGACGTGGAAGCGGCGGGCCAGGGCGCGCGCCACGCTGGCCCAGTTGCGCGACGACCCGAACAGGCCGTGCAGGATGACAACCGGCGGGCCGCTGCCGATCGCTCGGTAGGCAAGGTCTACGGCCATGGGCGGATGTCCCCCTGCACTGCGCCGCCGCGTGCGGACTGCCTCACTCTTCGAGACTGCTCCAGTCGACGCCGGGGCGCAGGTGCACCATCAGGTCGGCTTCGATGCGGTCAAGGATGTGGTTGGCGATCAGGCGATAGCCGTTGGGCGAGAAATGGATGCCGTCGCCGTCGCGGAACCGCTCGGCCCGGCCGTTGCCGAAGTCCCGGAATTCCGCATAGGCGCCGTCGACGGCCGTCAGCTTGTAGAGGTCGATCAGGACGGCGGCGCAGCCTTCCTCCGACAGGACGGTGTATTGCACGCGGCGGACATGGGCCTCGAACGGCTCGGCGAACATGCGCCGGCCCAGGATGGGGGTACCGACCCAATAGGTGGGGATGCCGCGGTCGGTGGCGGTGCGGATCATCTCGCGCATCCGCTGCGCATAGGCCTGCTGCCACCGGTCGTCATAGAAGGTGCCGCCGCCGATGGGCATGCCGACGTCATTGACCCCGGCCATCAGCACGACGATGTCGACGGGCGGATCGGGCTGCTGCAGGCGCGTCTGCAACGTTGCCAGCAGGTCCTGGCCGGGCCGCACGATCACGCCGCCGCCGGTGAAGACGTACGGTTCCACCACCGCATTGCGCCACGCGCGGCCACGGGCGGCCAGCAGCAGGTCCATATGGGCGGACACCCCGTGGCCCAGGCTGTCGCCGACGAACAGGATGCGCCGGACCGGGTGGTCCTGCGCCATGCCCGCGCTGCACCAGAAAACGGCAAGCCACAGGACAAGCGCCGCGAACGCGGCCGGTCGACGCGTTGGGATCGGCATCGGCGGATCGGGGGTTCCGGATCGCTGCGGGGTCGGGGCAGGGGGCCGGCGGCAGCCGGACGCCGGCCGTCATAGCGGAAACGCCGGCGGCGCGCCAAGATGCGGCGCGCCGCAATGGCCCGGGTGCGTCAATACTGAACGACGGCGCGGATCGATTCGCCCCGATGCATCAGGTCGAAGCCCTCGTTGATCCGCTCCAGCGGCAGGATGTGGGTGATCAGGTCGTCGATGTTGATCTTGCCGTCCATGTACCAGTCGACGATGCGCGGCACGTCGGTGCGGCCGCGCGCGCCGCCGAAGGCGGTGCCCCGCCACACCCGGCCCGTGACCAGCTGGAACGGGCGGGTGGAGATTTCCTGTCCGGCGCCGGCGACGCCGATGATCACGCTTTCGCCCCAGCCCTTGTGGCAGCATTCCAGCGCCTGGCGCATCAGTTTGACGTTGCCGACGCATTCGAAGGAATAGTCGGCACCGCCGCCGGTCAGGTTGACCAGATAGGGGACCACCTCGCCTTCCGGCATCTCGCCCGGGTTGACGAAATGCGTCATGCCGAATTTCTCGGCGATGGCCCGCTTGTCGGGGTTCAGGTCGACGCCGACGATCATGTCGGCCCCCACCAGTCGCGCCCCCTGGATGACGTTGAGGCCGATACCGCCGAGGCCGAAGACGACGACCTTCGATCCGGGCTCCACCTTCGCCGTGAAGATCACCGCGCCGATGCCCGTGGTGACGCCGCAGCCGATGTAGCAGACCTTGTCGAAGGGCGCGTCGGGCCGGATCTTCGCCACCGCGATTTCCGGCAGCACGGTGAAGTTGGCGAAGGTCGACGTGCCCATGTAGTGCAGCAGCGGCTTGCCGCCGAGGGAGAAACGGCTGGTGCCGTCGGGCATCAGGCCCTGGCCCTGGGTGGAGCGAATCGCCTGGCACAGATTGGTCTTGGGGTGCAGGCAATAGTCGCATTCCCGGCATTCCGGGGTGTAGAGCGGGATGACGTGGTCGCCGGGCTTCACCGACTTCACGCCTTCGCCGACCTCCACCACGATGCCTGCGCCCTCATGCCCCAGGATCGTTGGGAATGCGCCTTCGGGGTCCGCGCCGGACAGCGTGAATTCATCGGTGTGGCAGATGCCGGTGGCCTTGATCTCCACCAGCACCTCGCCGGCCTTCGGGCCTTCCAGGTGCACGGTCTCGATCGACAGCGGCTGGCCGGCGGCGTGGGCGACGGCGGCGCGGACATCCATGGTCTTGTCTCTCCCTGAACGGATTGCGGCTGCTGGGCGTCTTGCTGCGGCGGAGTTTGCGTCCTCCGGCGCGATACGGCAACGTCGGGACACAAGGTGCTGCTCTGCCAACCGTCCCGAAACCCGAAAGGGCGCCCCGCAATGTCGCGTTCAGCCGCTCCGCTTCTGGCCAGGCCGGAAGTCCTTCAGGTGCTGTTCCATCCGCGGGCGGAACCGCGGATGACCCGCATCGACGACACCGCCCATGCCGTGACCATCACGGCCGACGACGGCACGCGGCTGGGCGGCAAGGTCTTCGTGGCGTCGGCGACCGCGCCGGCCATCCTCTACTTCCACGGCAATGGCGAGATCGCCGCGGACTACGACGGCCTGTCGTCCATCTACAACCAGCTTGGCATGACGCTGTTCGTCGCCGACTATCGCGGCTATGGCGCCAGCGAGGGCTGGCCCGACGGGCCGAGCCTGCTGGCCGACGCCCGCGCGACCTGGGCGCAGACGCCGGGCATTCTCGAAGGCCTGGGCCTGGCGCCGGCCAGCCTGCACGTCATGGGACGGTCGCTGGGCAGCGCCGCGGCGCTGGAGATCCTGGCGACTGCTGAGACGCCGCCCGACGGCCTGATCATCGAAAGCGGCTTTGCCCATACCCTGGCGCTGATCGAGCGCCTGGGCGGCTTCCGGATCTCCGGGGCGGAGGAGGCGCGCGACGGTTTCGGCAACCTCGACAAGATCGCCCGCGCCAAGGTGCCGACCGTCATCATCCACGGGACGGAAGACTGGATCATCCCCGTCGACGACGGCAGGGCCTTGCACCAGGCTGCGGCAGGGGCGCCCAAGCGGCTGGTCGAGATCCCCGGCGCCGGGCACAACGACCTGATGATGGTCGACCAGCGGTCCTATTTCCTGGCCGTGCGCAACCTGGTCGTCGCCGGGTCGGTCTGATCGGCGCCGGCAGTTCGCACGGTCGGCACGCCGTCCCGGGAGATCCCCGCCTTCGCGGGGATGACGGCTTTATTGAGAGTTGGAGCGAAAGCAGCTCCCGTCATCCCCGCGAAGGCGGGGATCTCCCGGGGCTGTGTGCCGACCGTCCGCAGGCGCGAACTCGCCCCGAAGGGGACGGGGCGCCCGCACCGGGCGCCCCGCCGGTCGTTGATCGTCAGACCTCGGGCTGCAGGTCGATCGACCACAGGTCCTGGTCGGCGATGTCCTTCAGCGTCACCGTCATCACCTCGGTGGCGCCGTCGATGTGGACATGGCCGAAGAACTGCAGGCCGGCCGAGGGCGGCAGGTTGGCCTCGCCGGCCGGGTCCTTGGAGTACATGACCTGCGGGCCGAAGGTGTTGTCCATGTCGCCGGGGCCGAAGCTGCCGGCATGGATCGGGCCCGACACGAACTCCCAGAACGGGCTGAAGTCCTGGAACTGGGCCTTGTTGGGGTCGTAGTAGTGGGCGGCCGTGTAGTGGACGTCGGCGGTCAGCCACACGGTGTTCTTGATGCCGTTGTGGTGGATGAACCGCAGCACCTCGGCGATATCGTGTTCGCGCCCCAGCACCGGGCCGTCGCCGTTGGAGCTGTTCTCGAAATCCGTTTCGCCGTCGCGCACGATGATGCCGATGGGCATGTCGGCGGCGATCACCTTCCAGGTGGCGCGGCTGTTCAACAGTGCGGTCTTCAGCCAGGCGATCTGGTCGTCGCCCAGGAACGCCGCATCACCGCCGGCCGCCTGCTGGGCGTTCGGGCTGTTGTTGCCGCGGAACCGGCGCATGTCGAGGAAGAAGACGTCCAGCGACGGGCCGTAGTGGATGGTGCGGTGGATGCGCTCCGGGTCCATGGCGAACTGGCGGGTCGGCATGAATTCCTGGAACGCGCGGTTGGACCGGGCCGACAGCAGGGCGACGCTGCGCTCGGTATAGCGGTCGTCGAGCAGGACCTCGTTGGGGTACCAGTTGTTGACCGTCTCGTGGTCGTCCCACTGCGAGAACACCGGCACCGCGGCATTGAACGCCAGCACGTTCGTATCGGTCAGGTTGTACTTGTAGTTGCCGCGGAAGTCGTCCAGCGTTTCGGCGACCTTGGACTTCTCTTCCGTGACCACGTTCCTCCACAGGGTGCCGTCGGCCAGCGTCACCTCTTCCTGGATCGGGCCGTCGGCATAGATGTTGTCGCCGCTGTGGATCATGAAGGCCGGATCGTTGGCCAGCATGGTGGCGTAGCCCTTCATGCCGCCCCAGTCGAGGTTGATGCCCCAGCCCTGGCCGCAGGTATCGCCGGTCCACACGAAGTTGATGTCGCGCTTCTCACCCGGCGCGGTGCGGAAGCTGCCGATCACGGGCTCGCTCATCACATTGACGTCGCCCAGGTCCTGGAACTGCACGCGATAGAAGATGTGCTGGCCCGCCGGCAGATCATCCAGGTCCAGCTTGGCGGTCAGGTCCGTCTCCGGCAGGGCGGCCGGTCCCTGTACGCGGTGGGTTTCCGCGAAGCTCTCGGTGGTCGACCATTCGACATGCAGGCGCGACGGGCGGTCGGCCCGGCTCCAGATCACCGCGCGCTGGCCGGCGCGCCGGCCGGCGGAGATGTCGCCGCTCTGCACGCCATGGGTGATGACGGGCCGGCCCGACTGGGCGATGCCCGGCCGCGGAAACAGAAGGCCGCCGGCGGCAACCAATCCGGCGCCCATGGCGGTGCCGGCCAGAAAGCCGCGGCGGTTGATGCGCGTGGGAACGAAGCGAATGCGCTGCATGTCCAAACCTCTCCCTTGTTGTCGCGATTTTGGGGATGCGGAGCGGCCTTGGTATACCCACGGGGTTGCAGGACCATGACGGTGTCATGGCGCTTGCGTTAACAATGGCCGGGTGCGGCTGCGCCGTCAGCCAAGCGGAATGAAGGCGTGTTTGGCCGAGCCGCAGTTCGGGCACCGCCAGCTGTCCGGCAAGGCCGCAAACGGCGTTCCGGCAGGCACGCCCTGCGCCGGGTTGCCCAGGGCGGGATCGTAGACATAAGGCGCGCAGTCGGCCGTCGTGCAGACATAGCGCGTATCGTCGCCCTCCGCCGCCCCGATCGGCCGGACGACGGCCGCGATCGCCCCGACGGCGGCCGACACCGCCAGGGTACGGCGGCCCAATCGCGCTGGCGAACGCTCGGACATGACGGCGGCTCCTCGGGCTGCGCTTCCCAAACCGGCGGGCGGCCATACTAGCACCGCGGGTTGCCCGCAATCGTGCATGGTGGCGTTAAGCTTGTGTGACAATGGCGCCATGGCCGCGGCCTGGTCGCCCGGGATTGCGCCGACCCGCCCGATCCTCTATTGCCGATAGGGCAAACCCAAGGGCCGGCGGTCCGGTTTTCCATCCGCGCGGCCGGCCAGAGCGAGGCGGAAATGTCCGGCACCCTGCTTGCCTATCGCGGCGTCCTTCCGAAGATCGGGCCGCGCGTGTTCATCGCGCCCAGTGCCACGGTGATCGGTGACACCGAGATCGGTGAAGAGACGAACATCTGGTTCAATTGCACCGTCCGCGGCGACGTGCACGAAATCCGCATCGGTCGCCGCGTCAACCTGCAGGACGGCAGCGTCGTCCACGTCACCGGCGGCCGCTTCGGTACCTATATCGGCGACGACGTCACGATCGGCCATATGGCGCTGATCCACGCCTGCACGCTGGAAGCCGGCAGCTTCGTCGGCATGAAGGCCTGCGTCATGGACGGCGCTGTGGTGGAAAGCGGGGCCATGGTCGCCGGTGGGGCCGTTGTGACGCCCGGCAAGCGCGTACCGGCGGGCGAACTATGGGCCGGCAGCCCGGCCCGCAAGATGCGCGACCTGTCGGAGGCTGAGCGTGCCGGCCTGACCGATACGGTCGGCCGCTATGTCGCGTTGGCCGCGGACTATCTGGCGGCCGGGATCGGCGTTGCCGGCTGACGAAGGCACACGCCGCAAGGTCACGGAAATATCCATCCGGATCAAGTCGTTGTGCGGGTTTTCTGACCGGGTATCTGTGCAGCCCCGCGACAATTGTGCGCGGTCCTATTCCACAGTTTGCTTACGGTAATCCCGCCTCTCACGCTACCATCGGCTCACAAGACGGCGCCGGAAGCCGCCATGCCAACGGTCAAGCGGGAGGACTGAGGAATGACCAAGCAGCAGCGCGAACGCGGCTTGAACGAGCTGTATGCCGAGGATCCGCAGGCGGCGGACCTGATCGTCTTCGGGCGCCGGGCCCATGCCGACCGGCGCGGCTTCCTGAAGGGGGCAGGGCTTGCGGCCATGGGGTCGCTGATCGGCGCGACCATCCCGTTCCACCGCTCCATGCCGTCCGGACTGATCCCGGCGGCGTTCGCCCAGATGGATGAGGGGGCGCTGGTCGCCGAGAAGGACGGGCTCGTCATCCTCAACGACCGGCCGATCAATATGGAGACGCCGGCCCATCTGCTGGATGACGACATCACGCCCGCCAGCCGCCATTTCGTCCGCAACAACGGCCTGCTGCCGGAGATGGCGCTGTCCGGCGACGCCAGCGGCTGGACGCTGACCGTCGACGGCGAGGTCGACACTCCGCTGGAACTCACGCTGGAGGAACTGCAAGCCCGGTTCGAGACGGTGTCGCTGCAGCTGGTTGTCGAATGCGCCGGCAACGGCCGCGCCTATTTCAACCCCGGCGCTTCGGGCAACCAGTGGACGACGGGGGCGGTGGCCTGTTCGGAATGGATGGGCGTGCGCCTGAAGGACGTGCTGGAGGCGGCAGGCGTGCGCCCGGCAGCGGTCTACACTGGGCATTACGGCATGGATACGCACCTGTCGGGCGATCCGGAGAAGGACCCGATCTCGCGCGGTGTGCCGATCGCCAAGGCGATGGAGCCGCACAACCTGATCGCGTTCCGCATGAACAACGAACCGATCCCCGCGCTGCACGGCTTCCCCTGCCGCCTGGTGGTGCCGGGCTGGCCGGGCTCGTGCTCGCAGAAATGGCTGCGGCGCATCCAGGTGCGCGACGTCGTCCATGACGGGGCGAAGATGACGGGCGATTCCTACCGGGTGCCCGCCTATCCGGTGGCCCCGGGGACCGAAGTGCCCGACACCGACATGCGGATCATCGAGAGCATGCCGGTGAAGTCGCTGATCACCGCGCCGGAAACCGGGGCGGAGGTCGGCGTCGGTGCCGTCGAGGTCCGCGGGCATGCCTGGAGCGGCGATACCCCGGTGGTGGCGATGGAGGTCTCCATCGACTTCGGGCAGACCTGGACTTCGGCCGACCTGGCGGAGGAGCCCAACCGCTATGCCTGGCGGCGCTGGACCACCACCGTCAACCTGCTCGTCGGCGGGTACTACGAAGTCTGGGCCAAGGCGATCGACGAGAACGGCATCGCCCAGCCGCCGACCACGCCCGGGTGGAACCCGAAGGGCTATGTCAACAACATGATCCATCGGATTGCGCTGTTTGCCACCTGACGGCGGTGGACGGCTGCGTCGATGGAGATGGTGAAGACCTTCGCCCTGGCCCTGGTCCTGTCGGTGGCCGTGGGCTATGCCGGCCAGGCCATCGTGGCCGAGTCCGGGCACCGGTGGCGTGCCGAGCTGGCGCGCGTCCAGGCCGAAGCGGCCGCCGCTCGGCAAGCGGCGGTCGAGGCCACACGCCGGGCCGAGCAGGAGCGGCTGGCCGAGGAACGCCGCCGACAGGAAGAGGAGGATGCGCGCGCCCGGGAGGAGAGGCGGCAGGCCGCTGCCGCCTATGACCCCATGGGCGCGCGCGCCGGTGCCGGCAACCCGATGGCCGTCCTGCAAAGCCAGGCGCCCACGGCAACGCAGCCGGCACGCACCGCCCGCAGCAGCGACTACGGCGGCCTGCCGGACGAAGAGGGGGTCGACCTGGTTTTCAACCTGTGCGGCGCCTGCCATTCGTTGCAGATGGTCACGCAGCAGCGCCTGACCCAGCAGCGGTGGGACCACCTGCTGGACTGGATGGTGGCCGAACAGGGCATGCCGGAGCAGTCCCCCGAAGACCGCCGGATGATCCTGAACTACCTCAGTCGCAACTTCGCGCCGTAGCGAAGGGGGCGGATAACCCGCGACGGCTGTGCCGGGGTGGTGGTCTGTCAATTGGTGTGGCGGATGCATGTTCGGGCGACATTCCGCGAGCAGCCCGATAGAATGCCCCCGTGGCGCATGTACACAATCAAGCCGTGTGGGGGCCTTGACATGAGATGGATCGCAATCGCGCTGCTGCTGCTCGGGATTTGCTCGCCGGCCACGGCACAGCTGGACCCCCAGCAGATCATCGATGCGGCAGCCGGCAAGAGCGAACGCATGCGCGAACTGGCCGCGCTGTTCCAGCATCCGGACCCGGCCGTGCGCTTCGAGGCGTTCAACCAGATGTCGGCCAGCGACGATCCCCTGGAACGGAACCTGGCGTTCCAATCCGCCCTCAACAGCACGGATGTCGACCTGCGTTCCCTGGCGATCACCAAACGGCTGGAGGAAATGAACCCGCTGGTGGTGACGATCTATCGAGGGGAGTCGCCGGCAGAGAGGTTCGTCAGCCATGTGATTCGAGGGAACGACGCAGGCATAGTGTCGACGCCGCAGATCTCATTCGACGCGCTGCGGGGAACGTTCGTTCTCAGCTACGCCGACACGCCGCCGTCGCAGGTCATCGGGGATGAAGTGCGGCTGGCGATCCAGCTTGCCGTTTCCCTCTATCCGGTCTGCTCCGGGCGTTTGCAACTGGTCGACGGCGTGGCCCTGGCGGGCGATCTGGACTGCACGGAGGGCTATGGCAGCTTTCCGGTGCGGATCGACCTGTTTCACTGACGGCCTATTGCGGGCAGGCCCGGCTCAGCACGCTGATCCGACCGATTTCCAGTACGGTCGATCCGTCGACCGGGTCGCCGAGTTCAAGCTTGATCGCGCTCGCCCGAAAGCCCAGGCCCCTCGACAGCCGGAAGGTCCCGTCGACCAGGGACGGTTCGCCCCACCCTTCCTGCCGCCAATGGCTGCTGCCGACACGATAGAAGACGGCGATGGTGCGCGGCATGGCGTAGGGTGGCGTCTCGGGCCCCGGCTCAACCATGACACAGCGCACCTGACCGGCTTCCTCGCCGGCAAGGTCGATGACCACTTCGACCGGACGGGCAACGATGCGGCCGCGCCAGACATCGGTCGGCCCGGTGAGGAGGGTCCGGGGATCGCCGTGGTCGTCCTGGGGGGCGGCTGTCGTCGTGACCGACGCGCCGGCCTCCGGATCGCTGAGCGTATCAGGGGCGGCGATCCCCTGGGGGGCGGGGTCCAGCGTCGCCACCGGCCGCGGCCGCAGGAACGGGATCATCCAACGGGCCGCGACGTCCAGCCGTATGGCTTCGCCATGCACGCCATCCGGAAGCACCGCCAGCAGCATGGCGACGGGATGATCGTCCGCGGCCAGGGTTGCCCCGCTCATGCCCGCCTGGAATGTCCAGGCGCCCATCGGCCTGACATGCACCAGGATGCCGTCGTCCGACACGACGGCGACCGAATGCTGCGCCATCAGGCCGCTCGGTTCGATGATGCGCAAGGTCAGCTCCCCGTCGAGCGGCCCGGCGGCGCCGAGGTCTGCCAGGTCAAGATGGCATTCGCTGACCTCGACGTTCGGCTCCAGCACCGCGACGTCGAAGGGAAACAGCCGGGCGAGACCGGCCGGCGCGGCGGGGGTGCCCGGCGTCCCGTTCGAAATCACGGCATAGGTGCTGTCCTGCAACACATGCGCGGCCGTCACCACCAGGCATCGCGACCCGAAATGCGCCAGCAGGCCCTGGCCGCGTTGCCCACCGTCCACCACGATGTTCTGCGAGAGCGCGCCGGCCGGGGCTATGCTAGCCAGGACCAGAGCCAGGGCGATCCGAAGCAGCGGCGGGCGGCGCAGGCGGGGCGGGCTCATGCGGGGCCTCGTTCGATGGGGCTTGGCCGTGGGACGGGGCTTGGCGGTCCGGCGGATTGGCCGGAACGCAGGTGGCGACGACGGCGGCCACCGAAACGGCGACGCCGATCGCCAGGATCAGCCATTGCAGCACGGGGTCCGACCGCAGCCGATCCCCCAGCGCCACCTTGAATTCGAAGCCGTGACCGGAAAACCGGTCGACGCTGACATGATCGGCGACGGCGGACGCGACCACGGTCAAGCCATCGTTGCCGTCGGCCGCGGGGACGAAGACGCCCCGTGCGACGACACCGCCGCCGTCGCCGCCGAAGCGCAGCAGGTCGCCACGCTGGACGTCGACCCCGGCCACCTTGTAGCGCGATCCCCCGATCAACGAGGTCTCGAGCGCCGCGGCCGTGCCGTCCAGCAGCATTTCCGGCAGCGCCGGGCCGCTGACCTGGCCGATCGTCACGTCCCCCCGGAACACATAGGGCCTGGGGGTCTGCAACCGGTCGATCAGCACCGCCACCTCGGTCAACACGGCCATCTCGCCGCCCTGCCCGTCGACGACCCGGCCGATCGGCAGGGCGTCGGAGCGCTGCAAGGTGATCTCCAGGTCGTGCGTGCCCTGGCGGCGAATGCTCCCTCGCGTTCCCCGATCGACCAGCAGCAGCCAGTCGCTTCCGGCCGGTATCGCCAGCTGTTCCATCCAGCCGCAGGGATTCGCGTCGTCGGGAACGCCTGCTTCGCCATGGCAGACGAGGGTGTCGTCGAGCGACCAGGCGTTTTCGTTCGCCTGTTCGAAGGCGATGTGCAGGACCTCGGTCCGCGCTGCAACCTGATAGACCGTCGTCCGCGGCACGACCTCCAGCAGCACAAGCAGCGCCAGGATCGCGGCGACGGTAATCGCCGCGATCAGGCTTGTGCGCCCCGTCAGCAGTGTCAGTCTTGCCGGCCGGAGCCTGAACGCCGTGGGAATGGCCATCTGCTATGGCGAGACCAGCCTGAAGAACACCGGGTCCAGGGCGGTTGTGCCGCGGAAGCGCTCCACGGCCACCTGAAGCTCGCCCGTCGCCAGTGCGCGCGGTATCCGGCACGCGAAGTTGAACCCCGTGGTTCGGCCGGCGATGTCCCGATCGCAGGCCACGCGCTGTCCGGTCCCCGGCAGTCCAAGGCGCACGCGATCGGCGTTCAGCCCGTTGATGAAGACGGTCACGCTGTCGGCGGCGGCGAGATCGCCGGCCGACGGGGCAACGATGGCAAACGCGGTCTGTCTTTCGGTGCACCGTCCCAGGGTCAGGCGCAATCCCACCGGCACTTCGGCTTCGAAGGCTTCGGGATGCCTGGGGTCGTAGGCAAGCGATGTCACGTCTTCGTCGGCAGGGGGTGTCAAGACATACTCGGCACGGTAGCTGTAGGCTCCGTCGCGCGACACCAGCGACAGGCAGACGACGGGTTGCGTATCGATCAGGCTGGTGAAGGTCACGGGCTCAGGCACTTGGCGTGGCCGGTCCCCCAGCATCACGCCGGCCACGATCTCCCCCCCGACAAGTGCACGGCCGGAAGGATCCCAGTATTCGTCCACCGCTCCACTGACAGGGTAGGCGATGTTCTGCCCGGCCGCATCGGGGCTGGCCGTCAGACATAGACATGCCATCCCGGCGGCAACGACGAGTGCTCGGCCTGCGTGCAGTGCGGTGCGATCAACGGTCGGCATTGTCCGGATTGAGCGAGTGTCACCCTGATGCCGACAATATCAGTGGCATGGCTGCTTGTCATCGACGCGTGGTGGAACTGGGCCCCCGGACGTGTCGATGTGCCTGCCCCGCCGCCGCGGCAACCGCCATCGCGGAAAGGCCGGAATTGCCCGCTGGCGGCGGCACGGGATATCCACTGCACGATCTGATGGGCCGCCGTTCGCTGCGCCTCGCGCATTCGCAACGGTGGCGCTACCATCGGCCGAGCGATGCGCGCCGGGAGCGACGAAACACCATGATTGTGCAGTGTATTACTTGTGGCAAGACGGTCAGTTTCGACCAGCGGCAATGCCCGCATTGCGGGGCGCGCATTCCCGAAGGACTGGGATTCAAGGTCGGTACGGCAATCAGTACCGGTTTCTCCCTGTTCTTCCGGAATATTCTGCAATTTGGGGCATTGGGCATCCTGATACTGTCGCCGCTTGCCCTGCTGGAATGGACGGTCGGGCCGGATGCGTTGGGCAACCAGGGCGGGCGTCCATGGTCGCAGACGGATTCGGGCTACGCCCTGCTCTTCTTCGCCATGAGCATGGTCCTGTTCAATCTGCTGTCTGCGGCCATCGCGGCCGGGGCATTCCAGCTTCTGCGCGGACGCCCGATGCGGGTCGCCGACAGCCTGGGGGCGGGGCTGGTACGCCTGCTGCCGGTGCTTGGGGTTTCGATCTGCGTGGCCATCGCAGCCAGCCTGGCGGCGGGGGCGATCGTCGTGCCCGCTGTCCTGCTGCTGAAGGACGTCCGGTCGTTCGCGGGGATCTTCTTCCTCGGCTGTCTGGTCATCGCCGGAATCGTCGTCGCGGCCATCATCATCATCCGCTATTGGGTCGCCGTTCCGGCAAACGTGGTCGAACGGGGCGGGGTGTTCGGGGCGATGGCGCGAAGTGCCGGGCTGACGCGGGACTGCCGGTGGAAGGTGTTCGCCGTCCTGCTGGTGTTCGTGATCCTGTATATCGTCTTCCAGGCGGTCGTCACATTGCCGCTGTCGCCGCAGATGGGCTTCGCCAGCCACTCGTCCCCCGGCATCGCCGTCCGCTTGATCGGCTTCGTCGCCGAGGCGCTGGGGCAATCCTGCGGCGCCGTCCTGGCATGCGTCTGCTATTTCGAGCTGCGACGGGCCAAGGAAGGGACCGATATCGAGGAAATCGCCGCCGTCTTCGACTGAGCGCGCGGCCCGGCTGCGCCCTCAGCGGTCGTACTTGTTCTCCCGCCGCTTGCCCATCAGCAGGCGGCCTTCCAGGTGCGCGCGCAGGGCGGCATAGAAGTCGTCCAGGAACGGTCCTGCGTCGGGCGGCGGGTTCTGGGCGTCCCAGCCGATCTTCCGCCGGATCCGGCGGCACACCTCGGCCTCGATCTCATCATAGGTCGGGGACCCCTTGCGGCGCAGCACGCCCTCCAGCGTCTGCAGCTCGAACGCGCCATAGGCATCCAGCTGTGCGGGCGTGAAGCGGTAGGCCGGGCTGTCCGCAGCCTGCCCGGGCTGGGGGCCGGCCGGGTCCACCAGATCCGGCAGCAGCATCGCCTTCGGGGCGATGACCACCCAGGTCCCGGCAACCATGTCGCCCACCCGCAGGTTGTCGCGGTTGAAGAAGGGCATCAGCAGGAACAGCGATGCCCACACCAGTGCCGGCATCACCAGCCAGCGGTCGGACGTGTCCTCCACCTGCGCCATCGCGGCGAGGGTGAGGGGCAGGAAGACCTCAATCTCGCGCATGAAGTTGCGGGCGAGCACGGCGTCCGCCTCCAGCCGGCCGCCATGCCGGTCGATCACCCGCAGGCCGACGACCCGTTTGCCGAGGGTCGCCCCCTGCCATCTGAGCTCGAACACCGCGAAATAGAAATTGCGCAGGAAGAAGGCCGCCAGCAGGAAGAACGACAGGATCCAGCTTTCCCGCAGCACGTCGGTGCCGGCAATCACCAGCATCAGGCTGAGCGCCAGCAGGGTGGCGGCGAGGATGACCATGTCGATGACGAAGGCCGAGGCGCGATGCCCGCGGTCCGCCAGCGTCATATGCAGCGGCACGCCGTCGGGCGTCACGATCTCCCGCTCCAGCCGGCCGCCGCGGCGGACCGGCACGGCGTCAGCGGTGCCGGTCGGTGTCATCGGCCCGTCCCCGGCCCCATAGCGTGAAGTAGCCGATCCAGAGGGCGGCGCTGGCGGCGGCGACCGCATAGCGCAGCGGCACGCTGTGAACCAGCTGGCGGAACAGCCCCTCGATCAACGCGGCCACGAAGAACAGCGCCACGGCACCGATCACCAGTGCGGCCGCCGAACGTCCGCGTATCGCCAGGGTTTCCAGCCGCGTGTGCCGGCCGGGAAAGACGATCGCATCGGCCAGCAGCAGCCCCGCGCCGCCGCACAGGACCACGGCCAGCAGCTCGGTGATGCCGTGCGGCAGCACCCAGGCCCAGAATTCGATCGACAGGCCGCGCGACTGATAAAGCGCGGCGAAAGCGCCAAGCGTCAACCCATTGGCAAACAATAGAAACAGCGTCGGCACGCCAAGCGCGAATCCCAGCGCGAAGGCCAGAATGCCGATCCGCGCGTTGTTGGTGAACAGGAAGCTGGCGAAGGTGTGCAGCGCCGTGCCGGCATCGTCGCCGCCACTGTAGAGGACCGCGCGGAGGGCCGCCGTCGTGCTGGCCGGCCCCCGGTCCTGGGCCACGGTTTCCGGCACGAAGCTGTAGAACAGGTCCGGTTCGCCCGCGGTCATCAGCCAGCCCGTCGCCATGCCCAGCAGCACGAACAGGGCCGCCATGGCCACATGCCAGCGCGCGCGGCGCATCAGCTGGGGGAAGCGCCGCGACAGGAACTGCCATGCCGCATCATGGGCGCCGGTCCGCGTGCCGTAGACACAGAAATAGGCGCGCTTGGACAGGCTCTCCAGATAGTCCAGCAGGTTCCGGTCCAGCGAGATGCTTCTGGCGACGGACAGCGACGACAGGGTTGCGCGGTAGAGCATGGGCAGGCGCAGAAGCTGGTCGGCGGACAGCGCGCGCAGGCTGCGCCGCTCCACCTCGGCGACCATCAGGTCCAGCTCCCGCCAGGTGGCTTCACGCTCCCGGCGGAACTGGAAGCTTCTCAGGGTGATGCCTGCCATGGCCGCACCATTGCGCTCCGCGACGGCGGGCCGCCGCCTGCCTTAGACCAGTTCCATGCGCCTGACGGTCAGATAGCGGCTGACCAGACCCACGGCGAGGGAGGCAGCCGGCACCTCCAGCGTATGGACCCCCAGCCGGCGCACCTTTTCCAGCACCACCATCCGTTCGCGCGCCAGGTCGGCCGCGACCACCGTGCGCGCCAGGTCGGCGATGCCCCGGGGCTGCGCATCGATGGTGTCGGACACGGTCCGATCCTGCAAGGTGACGAAGATGACGAGGTGCCGGTTGGCCAGGCGCGCCACGTTCTCCACCATCAGCTCCGCCGTCACCGTGTCCACGAACTCCGTGAACAGGACGACCAGCGCGCGCCGCCTCAGCCTGGCGTTCAGCTCCGCCAGGCCGAGGGTGAAGTTCGTCTCCTCAAGGTGGTAGTCCAGCCGGGACGTGGCTTCCAGCAGGCGGGGCATGCCGCCGACGCCGCCGGTCGGTGCCGACATCAGGCGCACGCGGGCATCGAACGCGAACAGGCCGACGCGATCGCCGGTCCTGAGCGCCAGATAGGCCAGCAGCAGCCCGGCATTGATCGCATGGTCCAGGCGGGGGATGCCGTCCAGCGGTTCGCGCATCAGGTGGCCGGTGTCGAACGCCAGCACGACGTTGTGGTTGCGCTCCGCCTGGAATTCCTTGCAGATCAGCTTGCAGTGCCGCGCGGAGTGCTTCCAGTCGATGGCGCGGTGGTCGAGGCCGGGCAGGTAGTCGCGCAGCGAATCGAACTCCGTCCCCCCGCCCAGCTCGCGGCGCACCTTGATGCCGAAATAGGCGTCCTTGACGACGAACGGGATCGCGGCGGCGCGCACCGCATGGATATCCGGGACGACGGGGAACGTGCGATCGACCGGATAGACCCGCTGGCGCCAGACCAGGCCGAGGGGTCCCAGCCAGCGCATCCAGATCCGCTGAAGCTCCACGGTACCGCGGCGGTCCGGCACCAGCGGGATGTGCACGGCCGCCCCATCGTCCAGAAGGACGCGCACGGGGGCCCTGGCGGCGGGGCCGATATTCGGGCCGAAATCGCAGACCAGCTCAAGCCGGGTCGGCCGCGGCCATCCCGTCCCGGCAAACGCGACGGTCAGCTGCGCCCGGCTGCCGATGAACAGGACCTCCGGCGCCGTCAGGGTGTAGCGCAGGCGTGCGGCCGGCAGTGTCGACAGGCCATCCCAGACCATCGCCGCCAGGACCATGCCGGCCGCCACAAGGCCGGCGGGCCACAGGCCTTCGTGTGCCAGGATGAACAGGATCGCCACCGGCACCGTCATGGCCGCGACCAGGACCGCCAGGCGCGTCGGGTGCATCAGCGCGGCGCCTTGGTCTGTTCGACGATCTGGGCGACGACCTGGTCCGCCGACTGGCCTTCGATTTCCGCACCCGGGGCCAGCAGCACCCGATGGCGCAGTGCCGGGCGGACCAGCGTCTTGACGTCGTCCGGTATGACGTAGTCGCGGCCGTCCAGCGCGGCATGCGCGCGGGCGGCGGAGGCCATCATGTTGGCCGCGCGGGGCGATGCGCCGATCTGCAGCGACGGATGCTCGCGCGTTGCGCGCACCAGGTCGACGATATAGTCGACGATGGCGTCGGTCAGGCGGATGGCGGCCACCTGTGCCCGCATGCCGCGCAGCGTCTCCAGCGTGCCGACGGGCGCAATCTCGAAGTCCCCGAGGCGCGGCATCGCGGTGCTGTGGCCGTGGCGGCGGACGATGTCGCGCTCCTGCTCCAGGCTGGGATAGCCGACGAGGATCTTGAACAGGAAGCGGTCGAGCTGCGCCTCGGGCAGGGGATAGGTGCCTTGCAGTTCGATCGGGTTCTGGGTCGCGATCACCATGAACCCGTCGCCCAGGTCGTGGGTGGCATTGTCGATGGTGACGCAGCGTTCCTGCATGGCCTGCAAGAGCGCCGACTGCGTCTTGGGCGGCGTGCGGTTGACCTCGTCCGCCAGCAGGATCTGGGTGAAGACCGGCCCCTTGGTCAGCAGGAACTCGTTCAGCTGGAAATTGAACAGGTTGGTGCCGATGACGTCGCCGGGCATCAGGTCGGGCGTGAACTGTATCCGCCCGAAATCCAGTGCCAGGGCCGCCGCGAAGGTCTGCACCAGCAGGGTCTTGGCCGTGCCGGGCACGCCTTCGATCAGGACATGGCCCTGACAGAGCGCGCTGACCAGCATCAGGTCGATGACATCGTCCTGGCCGACGATGACCTTCTGAACTTCCTGCTTCAGCCCGCGCCGGATGGCGCCGACCATCTCAAGGTCCATCGGTCATTTCCTTCTTCCAGCGGTGCAGCCGGCCGGCGATGCGCAACGCGGCTGTAGGGTCGAAACGCGGGGCGGCCGACACGGCGTCGACGTCGCGGTGCAGCGCCGCGATGCCGTGGCGGACCCCGCGCCTCGTGCCGACGGCGTCGATCCAGCGGACCAGCGCACGGTCGTCCAGCCCCCGGGGGGCATTCAGGTCCGCGGCAACGGTGCGGATGGTGGCCGCCAGATAGCGCTGAAGGATCTCCCGCCCGTGTCCGCCGATGGCCAGGACATCGGCGGCATTGGCGATCAGGTCCGCCTTGCCTGCCCGCAACGGGGCCTCCACCGGGGCGGGCGCGCCATAGCGTCCGGTGGTGGACCACAGCAGGACCGCAATGGCGATGACGGCAAGGCCGGTCGGTACGACCAGCGGCAGCTCGAACAGCCGCTGCCAGACGCTCGGCCGCCGCTGGAAGCCGTGCAGCACCTCATCGAAGATCACGGGACCTCCGGGGGGGCGCAGCTCCTCGATCAGGGCGACCACGATGGCGGCGTTGTCGCCGCGGCCCAGGCCGTGGTTCGACAGGATGTCCGGGTCGGAGACGACGACGATGCGCTGTCCGGACGGTGAGCGCGTCTCGCCCACCAGGATGCCGCCATCGATGGCGACCAGGGCTTTCAGCGCCGGCGACTGGATCAGTTGCGCGTCGACGCCGGGCGCGAACGCGCCCTCCAGTCCATAGGCCTGCCACGCCGGCCCGGCGGGCAGCCGCACCACGGTGCCGGTGTCCAGAACGGTCCGCAGCACCCTTTCGGCCGTGTCCGTCGGCAGGGGGGACACGGCCTCCACCCAGCGCGGGTCCGTCCGGCTGCGCCGGGCCTGCCATTTGGGCAGCACCATCAGCACGGTGTCGGCCGCGGCCAGGACGTCGTCGATCGCCCCGGATGCGGATTGCCCGGGGTCCGGCTCGGCAACGATCAGCAAGGCGCCGCCGGCGGCCCGGGCCGCCGATTCGTGCCGGCTGACGACGACGGGTATGCCCAGGTGCCGCAGCGTGTCCGCCAGGGCGCGGTGGCCGATGGCCGACCGGGAATAGGCATTGGCACCGGCCGTCGTCCCCGGCCCCAGGCGGTCGCTGAAGATCGTCAGCAGCATGGCGCAGGCGAAGGATACGGTGCCGACGGCGATCACCCAGAAGGCCGTGCGGGGGGCGATGACGCTCTGGCCGGCGGTCATTGCGCGGTGGACCCGGCCGCCTGGGCAATGCGCATATAGCTTTCGCGGCAGCGGTCGTAGACCGCCGCGGTGGCGGTTCGCCCGCCGAACCGGGAAACCTCGACACCGGCAACCAGCAGCCGCAGCGCCGCACGAACCGCCTCCGCCAGGCCGGCGCCGTCGACGACTTCGCGGCTGGTCAGCGATGGGGCGATCGGGTGGTCCAGGATGTGGCGGGTCCGCTCCAGCGCCGCGATCAGCAGGCAGTGAACGGCGCCGTCCAGGTCGCCGGCGGCGGCCAGGCGGTCGGCCTGCGCCAGGGCGTCAAGGGGACGGGCGGGCTGCCCGGTCGCCTGCCGGTCATCGACGGGATCGCGGTCGGCCGCCATGCGCGGCGTGCGGCGGGGCCACATCCCCACCAGCCAGAGGCACACGGCCGCAAGCCCGCCGACGGCCAGGATCGCCAGGGCTATCTTGGCGACGCTGCGCAGGGGCGGGGGCGGGGTGTCCAGGGTCGGCGGCGGGTCGTCCGGCGCACTGGTCGGCGGCGCCGGGTCGTGCGCGGCGCCCGGCAGTTCCACCTGATAGGCCGAGCCGTCGAGCACAGCCCGCAGCGCGGCCGTCACCTCCTGCGGATCGACCGCCGGCCGGTGCTGGTCGGCGGTGGCGATGGCGGGGACCGCGGCGATCATGGCCGCCAGCAGCCATCGGCGCGCGGCCGCACCCGATATCCGCAGGGGTGGCCGGTGCAGGCCGTCTTTCGTCGGGGCGCTGTCTGGCAATCGCTGCATCGTCGGATAGGCGTCGCTCGGTGTCCGTCCGGACGATGGTGCCGGCATCGCCGGACAGTCTACAACGGGTGGCCGACCGCTGGCCCCACCCAATTGCCGGCCCCGGGCTGGCATGCCGGCACTGCCCCGGGGGCCTAATCCCTTGCGTTGCGGGGGCGCGCACCGGCTAAGATGGGGGTACACTGCCCGGCAGTCGGACCGTCCCGGATTTGCACACGCGGAGGATACCCCATGTCCAGCGAGGGCCTGCATGCGCCCAGAGATCGCCTGAGCGCCCAAACGATCGCTTTGCACCAGGCCATCACCTCGCTGATGGAAGAGCTGGAGGCCGTCGACTGGTACCGCCAGCGCGCCGATGACTGCAACGACCCGGCGTTGAAGGAGATCCTGCTGCACAACATGCGCGAAGAGATGGAACATGCGGCGATGCTGCTGGAATGGATCCGGCGCAACGACGGCGACTTCGCGCATGAGCTGAAGGACAACCTGTTCAAGGACGGGGCGATCGCCGGCCATCACGGGCACGACTAGCACCCGGGGCGGACCGCTCCGGCCCCCTGGCGTTCCGGGACCGGGGCCGCTGACGCTTGATGATTGCGGCGGGTTGGCAGAGCATTATTGGTCCGATGGGTGCGCCTGTCCCTTGTGCGGGTGCCGGATGGTGTTGCATTGATAGATACTTTGCCGATGCGTCTTGCGTGCAGGCTGCGGCTGGTCCGCATTCGGCCTGGAGGCGATGAGCATAGGAGCGAGACTCACGTGATCCCCGTTGCGCCCTCCCGAGCCGGTCGGCGGGCTCCGATCCGCTACAGCGCCCTGCCGAAGGCTGCCGCCGCATCGGCAGCCCTGTTGCTGCTGTCGCTGACGGCCTGCGGGGGCGGACGGTTGTTCGACGACACGCCCTATGTGGGCGAGATCCAGCCGCGGGTGGCCCCGCCGCCGGAATTCGCGCAGGAAACGCCGGCGCCGGCGCCGGAACGCCTGCCGCCGCCGTCCCTGGATCCGGATGCCGAGACCGCGCTGGAGGCGGACACATCCGTCGAAGTTACGGTGGAACCGCCGGATGCCGTGGCCGACCGGCCGCGCCTGCCCAGCCAGGTTGAGGACGATCCCCGGCCCCCGCCGCCGGCGAACCCGCAATTCGACGTGACGGACGAGCCGGGGACGACGCCGCTGGCCGGGGCGCAGCCGACTCGCGCCCAGCCGGCAAGTCCCGCGGTGTTGCCCCCGGCGCCGGCCGCCCCGCAGCCAGCGCCTGCCGCCACGGTCGCCCAGCTTCCGCCGGCGAACCTGGCGGAAACCGAACGGCCGGCCCCGCCGACCCCGCAATTGGCGCTGCCGCCGCCGTCGCCGCCGGTGGTCGTGCCGGTGCCGGCCCCGGCACCGGCGGTTCCGGCAGGCGGTACCGCAACCCCCACCGTCGTTCCGGCGCCGGTCGCACCGCCCGCCGCAGCGCCGCCCGGGCCGCCGCCGACGGCGCGCGGGTCGAGCGTGATTGCCGCACCGACCGGGCCGCGTCCCACGCCGCCGGCGACCATTACCGAACCGACGGTACCGCCGCCGCCGGCCGCCCCGCCGCCGGCGCCGGCTCCATCGGGCGATTCGTCGGCAGTGCAGGACCCCGGCGCGCTGACCCGTCCGCCGACCGCTGGGCCCGTCGTCGCCGAAGCCCCGGTCCCAGGCACGCCGTCGCCGGCAATTCCCGGCCGTCCGGGGCAAGCGGCGTCCCCGACCGTCCCGTCGGCGCTGGAGACGGTTCCCCGGCCGCCGGTGTCGGAGGACTATCCCAACCTTGCCGATGTGCCGGCGCGGCCGGACGACCTGCCCACGGCAGACGAGATCACGGCGTTGCAGCGCCAGCTGCAGGCCGATCGCGATGCGTTGCGGGCCGGCTCGTCGCCGCCCCGCGTGACGCCGGCGATTCCCGAAGGCCCGCCGGTCGTGCCCTATGGTGCCGTTCCGCCGACGGCCGCGGCACCGGTACCTGCGCCGACGGCAGCACCGCGCGTGGCCGCGCCCCCCGCTGCCCCGGCATCGCCGGCACCGCGGATCGTGCCGCCGCCGGTGACGACGACGGCGCCGGTGCCCGATACGGCCGCGCCGCCGCCGGCAGCGGCGACGCCGGCTGCCCAGCCGATAGCACCGGCCCAGGTGGCCCCGGTACCGGCGTCGCCGCCGGCGCCGGCCGTGACGGCAGCGGCGCGCCCGTCGGCGTCGGTCGGCCAGGCGCAACGCGTGGCAACGCTGTTCTTCGGCCCCGGCTCGGTGGAGATCGGTGCGTCCAACAGGGCGGTGCTGGAACATGTGGTGGCCGAGCAGCGGTCCAGCGGTCGGACCATCCGCATCGTCGCCTATGCCGGCAACGGCGGTCGTGGCAGCGGGCTGACAGCGCCCCTGGCCGGCGCGGGCAGAACCGCTGCCGCGCGGGCCGAAGCGGTGGCCGCAAGCCTGGCTGCACTGGGTGTCGATGCGGGCAGGATCGCCGTCGAAGCCGTCTATGACACCGCCGGTGGCAGTGCCGACGGCGGCGAGCGAGCCGAGATTTTCCTGGAATAGACCTCCGACCGAGCACACGGCGGACGGGCAAGACCCGCCAACCGGATCCGGAGCCTTCTTCAACGGCCCTGTTAGGAGTGATGGGGTGATCGATCAGCAGTTCCACAAGATCAAGCGCCTGCCGCCCTATGTGTTCGCCGAGGTGAATGCCATGAAGGCAAAGGCGCGCGGGGCGGGCGAGGACATCATCGACTTCGGGATGGGCAATCCCGACAGCCCGACGCCGAAGCACATCGTCGACAAGCTGGTGGCGGCCGTGCAGGACCCGCGCACCCACCGCTATTCCAACTCGCGCGGCATCCCGGGCCTGCGCAAGGCCCTGGCCGGCTATTACGGCCGCCGGTTCGGGGTGGAGCTGGACGCCGAAAGCGAGGTCGTCGCCGTCCTTGGCTCCAAGGAAGGGCTGGCCAACCTGGCACAGGCGATCACCAGCCCCGGCGACATCATCCTGGCGCCGAACCCGAGCTATCCGATTCACATGTTCGGGTTCATCATCGCCGGTGCGGCCATTCGCAGCCTGCCGGCCCTGGCCGGACCGGAATTCCTCACCCAGCTTGACCGGTCGTTCCGCCACAGCGTGCCGAAGCCGACCGCGCTGGTGCTGAACTATCCGGCCAACCCGACGACGCAGGTCGTCGACCTCGACTTCTATCGCGAGGTCGTCGCCTATTGCCGGACGCACGGCATCTACATCCTGTCCGACATCGCCTATTCCGAGATCTATTTCGAAGGCGACCCGCCGCCGTCGGTGTTGCAGATCCCCGAGGCGCGGGAGATCGCGGTCGAGTTCACGTCGCTCAGCAAGACCTACTCCATGCCCGGATGGCGGATCGGCTTTGCCGCCGGCAACCAGCGGCTGATCGCCGCCCTGGCACGGGTGAAGTCGTATCTGGACTATGGGGCCTTCACGCCGGTGCAGGTAGCGGCCGCGGCGGCGCTGAACGGCCCGCAGGACTGCGTGGACGAGATGCGCGAGCTCTACCGCAACCGCAGGGACGTGCTGGTGGAGGGGCTGCGTGCCTCCGGCTGGTGGGTGCCCAGCCCGCCGGCGACGATGTTCCTGTGGGCGCCGGTACCGCCGCAATTCGCAGCCATGGGATCGCTGGAGTTCAGCAAGCTGCTGTTGCGCCATGCCAAGGTCGCGGTGTCGCCCGGCGTCGGGTTCGGGGAATACGGCGAGGGCTTCGTCCGGTTCGCACTGGTCGAGAACCGCCAACGGATCCGCCAAGCTTGCAGGAATATCAAGGCGTTCTTGAACAACACTCAGATCGACATCGAGAAGCCGGCAGGCGAACTGGTTATGTCATGAGCGACGCTCGGCCATTGGCGGTGGCCGTGGCCGGGCTCGGCACGGTGGGTGCCGAAGTCGTCCGGCTGGTCCGGGCGGCGGCCGACCTGCATGCCCAGCGATGCGGCCGCCGGCTGGAGGTCGTGGGCGTATCCGCCCGCGACCGCACGAAGGACCGCGGGGTCGACCTGGGTGGAATCGACTGGTACGACGACGCCGTGACCCTGGCGCGGTCGGCCCCGGCTGAGGTGATCATAGAGCTGATCGGCGGCAGCGACGGCGTTGCCCGGGCGGTGTGCCACGAGGCGATTGCGCAGGGCCGACACCTGGTCACGGCGAACAAGGCCCTGCTGGCGCACCATGGCGCCGAGCTGGTGTGGGCGGCGGAAGCCAAGGGCGTGGCCCTGGGCTATGAGGCCGCAGTCGCGGGCGGCATTCCCGCGGTGAAGGGAATGCGCGAGGGTCTTGCGGCCAACCGGCTGGACCGGGTCGTCGGCATCCTGAACGGCACCTGCAACTTCATCCTGACGGGCATGCGCGAGAGCGGGCGCGACTTCGCCACCGAACTGGCGACGGCGAAGGCGCGCGGCTATGCCGAAGCCGACCCGACGATGGACATCGACGGCATCGACGCCGCCCACAAGCTGGTGCTGCTGGCGCAGCTGGCGTTCAACGGCGCCATCGCCTTCGACAGCGTCCATGTGGAAGGCATCCGCGGCCTTGCCACCACCGACATCGGCTATGCCGAGGAGCTCGGCTATCGCATCAAGCTGTTGGGGATAGCCGAACGCATGGGCGAGGGCGTGTGCCTGCGCGTGCATCCGTGCATGGTGCCCAGGGACCTGCCCATCTCCACCGTCGAGGGCGTGCTGAACGCGGTCGTGGCCTATGGACACGAGGTGGGCGAAGTGATGATGGTCGGCCAGGGGGCGGGTGCCGGCCCCACCGCTTCGGCGGTGGTCGCCGACCTTCTGGACATTGCCCGGGGGTGCCGGGTACCGCCGCTGGGGGCGCCGGTGCAATGCCTCGCCCCGCTGACGCATGTACCGATTGCCGACCGGCAGGGTGCCTATTATCTGCGGCTGATGGTGCTGGACCGGCCTGGGGTCATCGCGGAGATTGCGGCCCATATGCGCGATCAAGGTATCAGCCTGGAAGGGTTCATCCAGCGTGCACGGTCGCCGGATGTGGCCGTGCCGGTGGTGATGACGACCCATGAGACGACGGAGTCGGCCATGCAGGCCGCGCTGGGCGAGATCGCCGCGCTGCCTGTCGTTCTCGAAGCGCCGGTGCTGATCCGGATCGAAACCCTGAACCATCAGTGAGCGGGGGAGGCGAGGCGGGATGCCCAGCGACGCGCATATGGACCGCAACCTGGCCCTCGAGGCCGTCCGGGTCACGGAGGCGGCGGCCCTGGCCGCCTTTCAATTCATGGGCCGGGGCGACGACATCCAGGGGGAGCAGGCGGCGATCCTGGCGATGCGCCGCGCCCTGAACGGCCTTGCCATCGCCGGCACCGTCGTCATCGGCGAGGGTGAGGATGGCGACGATGTCGCCATCCCGCCGGGACTGCTGGTCGGGTCCGGCGAGGGGCCGGCGCTCGACCTGGCCGTGAACCCGCTGGAGGGGGCGACGATCGCGGCGCTCGGCGGTCCCAACGCCATCTCCGCCGTGGCCATGGCCAGCAAGAACGGCCTGTTGGCCGTGCCCCCGATCTACATGGAGAAGATCGCCGTCGGCGGCGGCCTGCCCGCGGATGTCGTCAGCCTTGATGCCAGTCCTGCGGAGAACCTGAAGGCTTTGAGCCGCGCCCTTGGCACGGATGTGGCCGACCTGACCGCCTGCGTGCTCGACCGGCCCCGGCACGAGATGCTGGTGGCGAAGATCCGCGAGGCCGGGGCGCGCGTGATGCTGATCCAGGATGGCGACGTGTCCGGCGTGGTGGCGACGGCCGAGCCGATGAGCGGCGTCGACATCTACCTGGGCGTGGGCGGCGCGACGGAGGGCATCCTGGCCGCGGCGGCCTTGCGCTGCGTCGGCGGGCAGATGCAGGGGCGGCTGGCGCCGCGATCCAGCGAGGAGCGCGCGCAGGCCCTGGCCCTGGGACACACTGACCCTGACCGTATCTTCACCATCGACGACATGGCCGCGGGTGAAGTGATGTTCGCCGCGACCGGCGTGACGTCAGGATCGCTGCTGCGCGGGATCCACCGGTTGGGCAGCGGTGCTGTGACCCATTCGATCGTCATGCGCTCGCAAACGGGAACGGTCCGGCGGATCGAGGCCCATCATCGGCCGAACGGGTCCGTGCCCGGCCCCCGTGGGCGCGCCTGAGGCGGACCCGCGGGTCCGGACCGGCCCGATGGACGCCCTGGACCGCCTGCAGCCGGTCAGCGGCCGTCCGTGGCGGATGCGGCCGGTCGACCTGCGCGTTGCGCGGGCGATCCAGGAACGCTACGGCCTGCCGGAGCTGCTGGCCCGGGTCGTCGTCGGCCGCGGCGTGTCGCTGGACGAGGTGGAGCACCATCTGGCGCCCAGCCTGCGCCATGGGCTGCCGAACCCGTCGATCCTCAAGGACATGGACAAGGCCGCCGAACGGATCGCCCGGGCCATCCGTTCGCGCGAGCCGACAGCCGTGTTCGCCGACTACGATGTCGACGGTGCCGCGGCGGCCGCCGTCCTGATCCGCCAGTTCCGCGCCCTTGGCCACGGGGCGCAGCTCTATGTTCCCGACCGCCGTGGCGAGGGCTACGGACTGAATGCCGCCGCATTGACCGCGCTGGCGGCCCAGGGCGTGCGCCTGGTGATTGCGGTGGATTGCGGTACCACGGCGTTCGAGGCGCTGGCCGCGGGGGCCGCGGCCGGGCTGGAGGTCATCGTTCTCGACCACCATTCGCCCGAAGCGGGGCTGCCGCCGGCCTATGCGCTGGTCAACCCGAACAGGCTGGACGAAAGCGCGGAGACGACGCGTCAGCTGGGCGCGGTGGCGGCCTGCGGGCTGGCCTTCCTGGCGGCGGTTGCCGTCAACCGGGCGATGCGCAACGCCGGCGGCTTCGCCGGACGGGCAGAACCCGACCTGCGCGAGCTCCTGGACATCGTCGCCCTGGGCACGGTGTGCGATGTCGTGCCCTTGTCCGGCGTCAACCGGGTCTTCGTCGCCCGCGGGCTGCAAGCGATGGCACGCCGCCGCAATTGCGGGCTTGCCGCCCTGGCCGACCGGGCGGGCATCGCCCAGCCGGTGGATGCCGAGCATCTGGGGTTCCTGTTGGGTCCCCGCATCAACGCCGGCGGGCGCATCGGCCGCGCCGACCTGGGCGCCCGGCTGCTGGCCACCGACGACCCGCTGGAGGCGGCGGAGATCGCCGGCATTCTGGACGGCCACAACGCCGACCGCAGGGCGATCGAAGCGGCGGTGCTGGATGCGGCCCTGATGGCGGCGGAACGGGACGGCCCGCCGGGGGCGCTGGTCATGGCGGCGGGCGAGGGCTGGCACGAGGGGGTCGTCGGCATCGTCGCCGCACGGCTGAAGGAGCGGTACCAGCGCCCGGCCATCGTCGCCGCCGTCACCGAAGGCATTGCCAAGGGGTCCGGCCGGTCGATGCCCGGGATCGACCTGGGGGCAGCGGTCGCGGACGCACGGCGTGCCGGCCTGGTGATCGCCGGCGGCGGGCACCCGATGGCCGCCGGGTTTACCGCGTCTGCCGACCGGCTGGAGGAGCTGCGGGCCTTCCTGGCCGACCGCATGGGTGCGACGCGGGCGACGGCTGCCGCCCAGACCATCGACCTGGATGGCACCATGGCCGTGTCGGCCGCCCTGGACGGTACGATGGCGACGTCGCTGGCCCGCCTCGGGCCGTTCGGCTCCGGCTATCCGGAGCCGCGCTTCCTGGTGCCGGCGGCCCGCGTGGTCCAGGCCGCGACGGTCGGCAGCGACCACATCCGGTTCCGGTTGACCGATGCCGGCGGGCACTGGCTGGGGGCGATCGCCTTCCGGGCCGCCGGAACGCCGTTGGGCGATGCCCTGCTGGCCGGCGGGTCTGCCGCACTGCACCTGGTCGGGGCGCTGCGCATCGACCGCTGGCAGGGCCGCGAACGCGTGAGCTTTCGCGTGGAGGACGCCGCCAGGCCCTGGTGAATTTCGCAGGTGCGAAAGACCTGCGGTGGCCGCCGGCCGGCGAATGTGCTAGCATGTCTGACTTCATCGCCGCCGAGGCTGTGATCCGCGGCGCAGACCGGCTTTCTCCAGGGATGCCCAGGGTTTCGGCGGAGTGGCGTGGCTGCCGCCGAACGGCGCTGCCGGGCGGGCGGCGATCCATGAAAAGCAAACCCTTGGAGGGATCAATCCCATGTTACGAGGCAAGGTGGTGGTCGCACAGGGGGGCGGCCCGACGGCGGTGATCAACCAGTCCTTGGCTGGCGTCGTTGTCGAAGCCCGCAAGATCCCGGCTGTCGAGCGCGTATACGGCGCATTCCATGGCGTGCGCGGCATCGTCGACGAAGAATTCATGGATCTCACGCAAGAGACGACGCACAACCTGGAGGAAGTGGCCAACACGCCGTCGTCGGCCCTTGGCAGCACCCGCGACAAGCCCGACCGGAAGTACTGCAACGAGATCTTCCAGGTGATGCGGGCGCACGAGGTCTCCACCTTCTTCTACATCGGCGGAAACGATTCTTCGGATACGATCCGCATCGTCGCCGAAGAAGCGGCCGCCGCCAACTATCGCCTGCGCTGCATCCACATCCCCAAGACGATCGACAACGACCTGGTGGTCAACGACCACTGCCCGGGCTTCCCGTCGGCGGCGCGCTATGTCGCCAGCGCCTTTGCCGGCATCAACCTGGACAACTGGTCGCTGCCGGGGGTGTATATCGGCATCGTCATGGGCCGGCACGCCGGCTTCCTGACCGCGGCCTCGGCCCTGGGCCAGAAGTACCGGGACGACGGCCCGCACCTGATCTACATGCCGGAACGCAACTTCGACACCGACCGCTTCCTGACCGACGTCAAGACGGCCTACGAGAAGTGGGGCCGCTGCATCGTCGCCGTGTCGGAGGGCATCCACGATGCCGAGGGCACGCCGATCATCACCAAGCTGGCACAGACCGTGGAACGCGACGCCCACGGCAATGTCCAGCTGTCGGGCACCGGGGCGCTGGCCGACCTCTTGACCGATGTCATCAAGACGAAGCTGGGCATCTCGCGGGTCCGCGGCGACACCTTCGGCTATCCGCAGCGCTCGTTCCTGGGCTGCGTTTCCGATGTCGACCAGCGCGAGGCGCGGGAGGTAGGCGAAAAGGCGGTGCAGTACGCGCGCTGGCGCGAGGAGAACGGGTCGGTGACGATCCACCGCACCGGCTTCTATTCCGTCGAATACCACCTGTCGCCGCTGGAGGACATCGCCGGCAAGACCAAGGTCATGCCGGATGAGTTCATCAATGCCGCCGGCACGGGTGTGACGGATGCCTTCCGCCTCTACCTGCGACCCCTGTTGGGCAAGGGCATGCCGGACGCCTTCCGTCTGCGCAACTACCCGGTGCCCAAGATCCTGGCCCAGCAGGCCGCAGCCTCGGAATAGCCGGGCGACAGCGGGATGGGGCGGCCCGATGATGGGCCGCCCTTTTCCTTGATTTCGAAGCCTTGCCGGTCTACATCGACGGCGGCTTGAACGACCTTGGACCCCATCGTCTAGAGGCCTAGGACATCACCCTTTCACGGTGAAGACGCGGGTTCGACTCCCGCTGGGGTCGCCAGCCGGTTTCGGTCGCCGGTTGCGCAAGCGACGGCATCGCGGTCGCTGCCGTCCGAACCGGTCCGCCCGGGTCGCTACGGCTGGAGCACGAGCGGAAGCACCGTGCGGCCGGGCGGGTAGCCCTCGCCATCGGACACATCCTCCTCATACACCTCCAGGTGCCCGATCTGCCGTTCGGCGACCGTGTAGTCCACGGTGAAGGCGAAGGCGGCCGATCCGTCGACGCCGCCGCCGGATGTGAAGCCGTTGGCCAGGACGCTGCCGTCCCGCGCCAGCAGCTGCCACACCACGGTGCCTTCGAAGGTGCGCGAGCAGCCGCTGACCTCGAAGCCGCTGGATACGCGGGCACCCGCCGTCGGCGCCATCGCGATGACGAACGCCGCGCCGTCCAGCGCACCATCGCCGTTATCGCAGGCCCCGGCACCGGCCCACGGCCGGGTCGGACCCATGGTGCAGGCCAGCATGACCACGGCCGACGATGCGAGCAGTCTCCAGCGATTTGCCGTCATGCGATGGGTCCTTCCCGTTTGCCAAGTGTTGCCAGGCGTCCGGCGGACTATCCGATGATCCGCTGCGCGATGCCACCCCGGCGGCGCTGGGACGGCCGGGTTGGCGTGCCCGCGGGGTCTGGGTTAGGGTGTTCGGCCGGCGGGCCCCTCTACGTGACCATTCCGGCAGGCGGCCTGATGCCCGGACGTGGAAGAGGAGAACGGCGGATCCATGCGGCGGGCGACATGCACTGCGATATCTGCGGACCGCCGCACGGCGCGGCTTTGCCGGCGCCTGGTTCCGGCGGCCCTGCTGCTGGGTGCCGTGATGGCGTGGGCCGGTCCGGCATCGGCGGACGGTGCGGTCGGATCGCCGTCGGTCGGGCAGACGCGGGTGGAGATCCGCCAGCATGGCCAGCCGGTGCCGCTGGTCCCGGATCGGGCGGGCGTGCTGCATGCGGCGCTGGATCGCACCGCCTTTGCGATGCTGTTCCCCCGCACGGTCTTCGCAATGGCCGACTACCAGACCCGGGAACCCAATGTGCGCATCTTCATTTCCGCAGATGCGCGCCTGTTCGACTATGTCCGCACACCGGCTTTCGTCGACCGGGTCGGCCCCGCGCACGCCTACGCGATGCCGGCGCCGGGCGAACACTACCTGATGCTGACGGAGGTCGATTTCGACCGGTTGATGACGGCCCACAACTACATGGTCGATTACCGCCTGGATATCGACGGGGCCGACGTGCTCGGCCTGACGGTGGAACGGATCGTGGAGCGCGACATGACCGACCGGCTGCCCGCCGGCCCGTCGCCGCTCTATGCCGTCGTGGTGATCCACCTGGCGCCGCCGACGGGGGACATGACCGACCCCGGCGCCGGCCCGCAGGCATTGACCCCGGCCCTGATCGACTATCTGGAACTGACCTTTCCCGACCGCACCGCGT
Organism: Rhodospirillaceae bacterium; assembly: GCA_020638595.1. Taxonomy (GTDB): domain Bacteria; phylum Pseudomonadota; class Alphaproteobacteria; order DSM-16000; family Inquilinaceae; genus JACKIG01. The sequence goes on from JACKIG010000017.1 coordinate 35,999, forward strand.
GGCTGCCGCCGTCCCCCTGACGGCATCGGCAGTCCCTTGGGATTACGCAGCCCCGGCAGCGAGCACGGCCAGATAGCCGCCGTAGCCGGCCAGGAGCACGCCGCCTTCACGCCGGGTAATCCGCCAGCCGGTGATGGCCATGACGATGGCCAGCCCCGTCACCGCGAGCATGACCCAGAGGTCGAAGGCGATGATGTCGCGCGGGACGGCCAGCGGTTCCACCAGTGCCGCCACGCCGAGGATGCCGAGAACATTGAAGATGTTGCTGCCGACGACGTTGCCGAAGGCGACATCGCCCTGGCGGCGGATCGCAGCGGTCACGGATGTCGCCAGTTCCGGCAGGGACGTGCCGACGGCCACCAGAGTCAGGCCGATCACCGACTCCGACACGCCGGCCTGGCGCGCCAGTTCGATGGCGGCGTCTACCAGCAAACGTGCCCCCAGGATCGTCAGGGCAATGCCGATGCCCGTGATGCCCAGCCATATCCACAGGGGCCAGGCCGGGGCGGCGACGATGGCGGCTTCCTGTTCGTGCACCTGCTTTGCCGCCATCTGCGATCGCCGTTCGCTGAGATAGGTGTACCCGGTGTAGACGGCGATCGACGCCACAAGAGCAATGCCGGCGACGCGCCCGACGCTGCCGACCATCATGACGGCCGCGGCAAGGGCGGCTGACAGGGCCAGCACCCAGCCGTCGCGGCGGAACGCGACCGGATTGCAGGCGATCGGTGCGATGATCGCGGCAACGCCAAGGATCAGCAGGATATTGGCGATGTTGCTGCCCACGACATTGCCGATGGCCACGCCGTCGGATCCGGCCAGTGCGGCGTTGATGCTGGTCACAAGCTCCGGCATCGAGGTTCCGAAGCCGACCAGCGTCAGGCCGATGACCAGCGGCGAGACGCCGATGCGACGGGCCACGGCAACGGCACCCCGCACCAGGATGTCGCCGCCGACCGCCAGCATCACCAGGCCACCGAACAGGGACAGCGCCAGCATGCCGGTCTTGGTCCATTTCCAGGGGAGGGAAGCCGGGCCGCGTCACCACGGCCCGGCCGGTCCGGATGCGAGGCCATTGACCCGGGCGCAGTGCGCGCGGGCGGCCCCGGTTCGTCGTTGTCCGCTTTCCGGACGGGGACGGTCGCTCGCGGGGGCAGGCCCTGGAGCAGGTGACATCAGGCTGACCCTGCCCTCTTTCCGATGGCGAGAGCCTGATTCACCGACGACGCCGGTCCGACGTCATCGGATCGGGCGCTAGCCGCCCTTGCCGCCCTTGCCGCCCTTGGTCGGCTGGGATGTCGGCTGGGGCTTGCCCTTGCCCGTGGGGGCGGGTTGCGGGGCTGACTTCGGTTGCGGCTTGCCCTTGTCCATCTCGGTTGTCCTTCGCTGGTATCCCCGACAGCCGGGGACCGCCGATATGTTGGAGGCGACGACTTCGGTTTCAAGCGCCTCGACTTTGTGATTCCGGACGAAGTCTTCTCACCGGCGGCTCTGGTCACGACATCCAAGAACCGTCAAAAACTACGATACTGCTAATTCCATCCATGCATCCGCTGCATAGCGCCGGACGGACGATCGGGCTGGATGGTTATTTCGTGGTTCAAGAAGTCGCACCAAAAATTTGTTGCGGCCTGATGTACTTGCAGTGCAATTCCATGCACCCTATATCGATCGCCGCCTGGCGAGATACGACGCTTGCGGGGCGTCTCTTCCGCCAGGCGCAGGCAGGGGATATCCGGCGATAGGGGGATCGGGTGCCATCGGGTGGCGTGGCAACCGTCCCGGTTTCGCAAGGCCCGGCTGCCGTCACCGGCCCCGGGGGGTGGCCGGCCCCCCGTCTTCCGGTGTTTCCCCCGGCCTCGGACCAATGAGATGCAGGCGACAGCGTCGTCACTTCCCGCCAACCCGTCGCGGGTGGCCCCCCGATCGATGGCCGTCGGGGCGTTCATTGCCGCAGTGGCCGTGGCGGCATTCTTCGCGTCCGAGGTCGTGGCCCTCGGAGTTGCGAGCGTGTGGTCGGTGGCCGGGATGCTCGACCTTCCCCCTGCCGTCACGACGCCGGCGATGATCGTCGTCCTTGTGATCGCCTGCGCGATCGCCGTGTGGCTGTACAGGCGTGTCTTCCGCGCCGAACGGGCGCTGGAGGCCGAGTTGGGGGCGGCAAACCTGAACGGTCCGCTGGCCGCGGATGACGACGGCGCCCGCTGATCAGGGCTCGGGGTCGGCGCTGCTATCGGGTGCCCTGGGGTCGAGGCCCATCGCCTCGGGCGTGGAGCGTATGACGCCGAAGGCGACGAAATCCTCGCGCGCTTCCGGCGGCAGCGCGGCGCGGCGCGTCATGCGGTAGCCGGCGAAGACGGCAAGCAGGCAGTGGACGCAGGCGGTGAAGGCAAACAGCCCACCGGCGCCCATGGCCTGCATCGCGGTCGCAGCCAGGGGCGGCCCCAAGGTCGCCCCCAAGCCCCAGGTCAGCAGCAGGCCGCTGCTGGCTTCGACGAAGCCCGAACGGTCGACGAAATCATTCGTATGGGCGACGCAGAGGCCGTACAGCGGATAGGCACAGGCGCCGAAGACCAGACCCAGCGCGATCAGCGGCCAGTTGATCGCCCCGTCCCCCAGCCATCCCGTGACCGCGGCGGCGATCAGCACACCCGCCATGGCGGACGCCGCCAGCCCGCTGCCGAGGATGACATAGCGCCGGTCGATCCGGTCGGACAGCCGGCCGACCGGATACTGCGAGAGCGCGCCGCCGACGACGGCCGCGCTCATGAACAAGGCCACGCCGGTGGTGGACAGCCCCAGGCGCTGCCCGTAGATCGCGCCCAGTCCGCCGAAGGAGCCGTTGGCGACACCGACCGCAAAGGCGCCGACGACGCCGACGGGCGAGGTCTGATACAGCCGCCGCAGCCGCAGCCGGACCTGCGCGATGGGGTTGGGCGCCACCGACTTGGTCAGGCCCACCGGAATCAGCGCCCACGCGATGGCCACGCCGGTCATGGCGAACAGGGTGAATTCCAGCGGCTGCGCCAGGGGCAGCATCATCTGCCCGCAGGTCGTGGCGGCGAAGTTGATGATCATGTAGGCGGAGAAGATCTGCCCGCGGTTCTCGTTCGTCGACCGTTCGTTCAGCCAGCTCTCGATGACCATGAACAGGCCGGAGAAGCAGAAGCCGCTCCAGATCCTCAACCCGATCCAGGTGATGGGGTTGACCGCCAGCGCGAAGATGATCGCCAGGCTGGAGGCAATGGCGGCAAGCACGGCGAAGGTGCGGATATGCCCGACGCGCTGCACGATATGGGGTGCCAGCAGGCAGCCCAGCACGAAGCCGATGGAATAGCCGGAGCTCAACAGGCCGATCAGCTGGGGGGCAAAGCCCTCCAGCCCCGCGCGCACCGGGATCAGGAGCCCCTGGATGCCGCCGCCGACCAGCAGGATGGCGGCGCCCAGCAACAGGGCCGTGATGGGTCCGAAGATCTTTCCCATGGACAAGGCTGCGACGCGGGTGGCGGATTCTGCGCGACGATGCCCGTGCACACCCGGCCGGCCAAGAGCTTTCTTTCCCGCCGGAACCCTTGACAGCGGGAACCCGTCGCCGAAGCATCACGCTGCAATGCACACCGGCCGAGTGGACGGAAAGGCGGATGAACGACTTCGACGCGATGCCCGTGGATGCGGCCGGCGGCCGCTATCGCGAGCGGCCGATCGAGCCGGGGCGGACGGCCCTGCTCAGCATCGACATGCAGAACATGGAATGCGGCGTGCACCTGCGCCACCGGGCGCACGAGGTCGGTACGCCGGAACACGCCAAGGCGTGGTTCTTCCGGCGGATCGACGATGTGGTCATTCCCGCGCAGGCCCGGCTGCTGGCGGCGGCCCGGGCCGCGGGCGTGGAGGTGATGTTCACCACCATCGAAAGCCTGACGCGCGACGGCCGCGACCGCAGCCTGGATCACAAGATCTCGCGCATCCACGCCCCCCGCGGTTCGTGGGAGGGCAGGGTGATCGACGAGGTTGGGCCGGCGGGGGACGAGATCGTCATTCCCAAGACCGCCTCCGGCGTCTTCAATTCCACCAATATCGACTATGTGCTGTGCAATCTCGGTGTCCGGTCGCTGGTGCTGTTCGGGGTACTGACCGACCAGTGCGTCGAATCGACGATCCGCGATGCTGCCGACCGCGGCTATCTGGTGACGGTGGTGGAGGATGCCTGCGCCACCTATACCGAAGCCCGGCACGTGCATTCCATCCGCTCGATGGACGGCGCATACGCCCGTGTGCGCTCGGCCGACCAGCTGATTGCGGAAATCCGGGCCGTCTGCGGGCCGGAGGATCGAGCCGCCGGTTGAGCCGGCGACGCGGCTGTGGAAACATGGGCGCCCGTCAAGACCCCCCGCCATCGGTCCCGTTGCCTTGGAGCCCTGGAGGCTCGCCTTCGTTTGGACGGCATGCCCCCCGCTGAGTCTGTCCCGCTGCTGGCCGTCGACGGTCTGACCAAGCGTTTCGGCGGCGTGGTGGCGTTGTCGGGCTATGCCATCCGGGTCGCGGCCGGGGAGCTGATCGGCCTGATCGGTCCCAACGGGGCCGGCAAGACGACGGTGCTGAACCTGTTGACCGGGGTGACGCGGCCGAGCGAGGGCCGCATCGTCTTTCGCGGCGAGGACATTACCGGCCAGCGGGCCGACCGCTTCACCGCACGCGGCATCGCGCGCACCTTCCAGAACATCCGCCTGTTCCGCGACCTGACGGTACTGGACAACGTGACGGCCGCCCTGCACCTGCGCCACGGCCCGGCCCTGGCATCGGCGGTGCTGGCCCTGCCGGCGGCCCGGCGGGCGGAGCGGCGGATGGCAGCCCGCGGGCTGGAGCTGCTGGACCTGTTCGCCCTGGCCGACCGCGCGCAGGCGCGTGCGCGCGACCTGCCCTATGGCGAACAGCGCAAGGTCGAGATCGCGCGGGCCCTGGCGACGGAACCCCGGCTGCTGCTGCTGGACGAACCCGCCGCCGGCATGAACCCGGCGGAGACCCGCCACCTGATGGACGTGATCCGCGCGGTCCACGATGCCCTGTCGCTGACGATCCTGGTGGTCGAACACGACATGAGCCTGATCATGGGCCTGTGCGGGCGGGTGCAGGTGATCAACCGTGGCGAGGTGCTGGCCGACGGTGCGCCGGCACAGGTGCAGGCCGACCCTGCCGTGATCGAAGCCTATCTAGGAACCCGCCGTGCCCGTGCCGGTGCTTGAGATCGACGCGGCCCAGGTCTGGCGCGGCCAGACCCATGTGCTGCACGGCATCGACCTGACGGTGGGCGAGGGTGAGATCGTCGCCCTGATCGGCGCCAACGGCGCCGGCAAGACGACGGTGCTGATGACCATCTCCGGCCTGCTGCGACCGCGGGACGGGGCCGTGCGCTATCGTCCCCACGGCGGCGATCCCGTCGACCTCGCCCGCCTGGCGCCGGAGGCCATCGTCGGCCTGGGCATCGCCCATTGCCCGGAGGGACGGCAGGTGTTCGCGTCGTTGAGCGTGCGCGAGAACCTGCTGATCGGCGCCTATCTGCGCCGCGACCGTGTTGCCGTGGCGGCCGATCTCGACCGCGTCGTCGCACGCTTCCCCATCCTGGGGGAGCGGGCGCGCCTGCCCGCCGGGTCGCTGTCGGGGGGCGAACAGATGATGCTGGCCATCGGCCGGGCGCTGATGTCGCGGCCGCGGCTGCTGCTGCTGGACGAACCGTCGCTGGGCCTGGCGCCGCAGATCGTCGAAACGATCTTCGACATCCTGGGCGACATCAACCGGGCCGGCACGACACTGCTGCTGGTGGAGCAGAACGCCGCCATGGCGCTGGAGCTGGCGCACCGCGCCTATGTGATGGAGACGGGCCGCGTCACCCTGTCCGGCGCGGCGGCCGATCTGGCCGACAATCCGGAGGTGCGCCGCGCCTATCTGGGGGCCGCTGACGAAACGATGGCAGGCCGATGAGCGACTATCTGCTGCAGCAGCTGGCCAACGGCCTGATCCTCGGCAGCATGTACGCCCTGGTGGCGATCGGCTTTTCGATGATCTACGGCATCGTCCGGCTGATCAATTTCGCCCATGGCGACATCGCCATGATCGGGGCGTTTACCGCCCTGGCGGCGCTGATGGCGGCGGACCTGCCCATCATCGTCGTCGTGCTGGCGGTGCTGCTGGTCGGGGCCGCGGTGGGCCTGGCGATCGAAGCGGTCGCCTTCCGGCCGCTGCGCGGCGCGCCGCAGGTCAACGGCTTCATCACGTCGCTGGCCGTCTCGGTGTTGATCCAGAACACGGGCATCCTGGTGCTGACGGCCGAGCCGCGCAGCGTTGCCTTCCCCGCCTTCTTAAGCCAGCCGATCGCAGGCCTGCCCATCACCGTCGATCTGGTCGACGTGCTGATCGTGGTGCTGGCGATCGTGCTGATGGCGGCACTTGGGGCGATCGTCAACCGCACCCGCCTGGGCATGGCCATGCGGGCGACGGCGGAAAACCTGGATGTGGCCCGTCTGATGGGCATCAACGTCAACCGCGCCATCATGGCGGCGTTTGCCATCGGCAGCGCGCTGGCCGGCATGGCCGGGCTGATGTGGGGCGCGCGCTATGGCCAGATCGACCCGATGATGGGCTTCCTGCCGGGCCTGAAGGCCTTCGTCGCCGCGGTCATCGGCGGTGTCGGCTCGATCCCCGGGGCGATGCTGGGCGGCTATCTTCTGGGGTTGGCGGAGGTACTGTTCGTCGGCCTGCTGCCGCCGGAATACGCGGGCTTCCGCGACGCCTTCGTCTTCGGCACGCTGATCCTGGTGCTGCTGGTGCTGCCCAACGGCCTGTTGGGTCGCGCGGCGGAGGATCGGGCATGAGCGGGACGGCGCGCGGCTGGTCGCTGGCGGCCGGCCTGACCGTCGCCGGCGCCGTGGCGGTGTGGCTGGCGACCGCCAGCCTGAACAACTACCTGCTGACGCTGATCGCCTTTGCCGGCATCAACGTCATCCTGGCGGTCAGCCTGACGCTGGCCAACGGGCTGACCGGCCTGTTTTCGCTGGGCCATCCCGCCTTCATGATGGTGGGCGGCTATGTCGCCGCCATCCTGACCTTTCCGGCCAGCCGCAAGGGCTTCATGCTGCCCGACCTGCCGGACTGGCTGGCGGCCCAGCAATGGCCGCTGCTGCCGGCGCTGCTGGCCGGCGGCGCCGCGGCGGGGATCGCCGCCGTCATCGTCGGGTTCCCCGTACTGCGGCTGCGCGGCCACTACCTGGCCGTGGCGACGCTGGGACTGATCTTCATCCTGCGCGCGGTGGTCAACAACCTGGACGGCTATACGCGCGGGGCCCTGGGCTTGAGCGGCATTCCCAGGCTGACCGACCTGTGGTGGGTCTATGGCTGGGCTGTCGCCACGATCTTCGTCTGCTGGCGCGTCAAGCAGTCCTCGCTCGGCCGCACGATGATGGCGATGCGCGAGAACGAGATGGCGGCCGCCTGCATGGGCGTGCCGCTGGCGCGCACGCGGCTGTTGGCCTTCGCGATCGGCGCGATCCTGGCCGGCATCGCCGGGGGACTGTGGGCGCATCTGGTCACGAACCTGACGCCCACCTCGCTCGGCGTGTTCCTGGCCTTCCAGATCGTCGTGATGATCGTGCTGGGCGGCCAGGGCAGCATCACCGGCGCGGCCGTGGCGGCACTGGGCCTGAGCGCCATCGCCAACCTGCTGCGCCCGGTGGAACAGACGACCGGGCTCTACGGCCTGACCCAGATAGTGGTCGCCCTGGTGCTGATCGGCGTATTAATCTTTCGGTCCCAGGGCCTGTTCGGCAGCCGGGAGCCCGCCTTCCTGCAAGGGAAGGCAGTGCCGTCGCTGCCTGAGCGGCAGCCCGCGACACCAGACAACACTGACCCACAGCGAGGTTCGACATGAGGACACTGACGCGCATCGTGGCCGCCGGAACGCTGGCGGCCGGCCTCGGCACGGCGGCGCAGGCCCAGGAAACCGTGACCATCGCCGCCCTCTACAACCTCACTGGCGGCATGTCGTCCATCGACGCGCCGGCGCTGAACGGCGCACTGTTGCATGCCCAGCTGATCAATGAGGCCGGCGGCCTTCTGGGCGGCACGGTGATGCTGGAGGTCGTGGGCATCGACACCAAGACCGACCAGCAGGAAACCGCCACCGCCGCGCAGCAGGCGCTGTCCATGGACAACCTGATCGCCGGCATCGGCTTCGGCGACACCACCTTCGTGCTGGCGGCGGCCCCGGCCTTCCAGGAGGCGGGGATCCCCTTCGTCACGTCCGGCGCCACCCATCCGATGCTGCCCACCTGGGTCGGCGACCACATGTTCATGACCGCCTTCGGCGACGACGACCAGAGCTATGCCATCGCCGACTACGCCTATGACACGCTGGGCCTGCGGCGGGTGGCGCTGTGGACCGACGACAGCATGGACTTCACCCGGGCGCTGGCGACCTTCTTCCGCGAGCGGTTCGAGGAGCGGGGCGGGGAGATCGTCGGCGCAGATGTCTTCATGATGGGCGATACCGATTTCTCCGCCCAGATTGCCCGCCTTCAGGCGATCGATCCGGCGCCCGACGGCGTCTTCATCGCCGCCATCCCGGGCGAGGCGGGCCTGTCGGTCAAGCAGATCCGCGAGGCCGGCATGGCCTTCCCCATCGTCAGCGGCGACGGTTTCGATACCGAGCTGGTGGCGACCGTCCCGGGGCCGGAGCTGGCGAACGACGTCTACTTCTCGTCCCACACCTACCGGGCCGACGACCGCCAGGTGGTGACGGACTTCGTCGCCGCCTATGAGGAGGAATACGGCCGCCCGCCGGAAAACGCATTCGCCCCCCTGGGCTATGACGCCGTCGGCCTGATCGCCAATGCCATCGAAGCCGCCGGCAGCACCGACCCGGAGGCCATTCGCGATGCGCTGGCCGCAACCCGCGACTTCGACGCCGTGACCGGCACCATCTCCTACACCCGCGAGAGCATGGTGCCGCCGAAGCCGGTCGCCATCATCGGCGTGGAGAACGGCGAGTTCACGCTGCTGGAGACGTGGACGCCGGGCGAATAGGTCGGCCGGGCGGATCGCACGTAAGACACTGGGGGCGCGGGTGCCAATCCGCGCCCCCTTCCGGTCTGCCGGTCAGTAGGTCTGCATCAGCGCGCAGTTGGTGATGATGCGATAGAACAGCTCGTTCATCTCCATCACCTCGAACATGTCCATGCCCATGGAGGCGAGAAAGGCGATCTGCGCGTCGTAGGCCGCCTTTTCCATTTCCGCCCGGCAGGCATACTCCATGCCCGCTCGGCTCTGCATGTGGTGCACAAGCTCATGCAGCAGGATGGAGATGTCGACGGGGTCGTCCGCCTGCCAGCCTTCCGGCAGGTGGAGGGTGCCATCAAGGGGGTTGTAGAGGGCCACCGCCTGCGGGGATCCGTCACCATCCGCGGGGTCGAGATAGGCGGCGTCGGGGGAGTGGAGCCGTTGCAGCTCCGCGGCGGAATTGAACATCACGGCCGGCACGTCGGGGGCCGGCGGGATGCCCGTGACGGCGCCGATCCACGCCATCAAGGCAAACATCAACTGATCCATTGTCCCTCCAAATCCGGTTTCGGATCGGCGGGATTCCTCCGTCAGTCGGATATCATTGGGGTGATGGTTGGGCATGGCGGCGATGCTGCAAAGCACAAAGCCCTGTTCGCAGGTGCGGCAATTTGTCGTGCAGGCCGACTCACATCCGCGATCACCACAATGATGCCGGATGGGCAGCGCACTCTCGACACAGCCCTGCGTACCATCGGATCCTTCGCTGGCGGTCTGCGGGCAATGGCAAGGCGCCGACTGGCGGCACCGGCTGACGCCGGACCAAAAGGGGGGCGGGCAGGCATGGGGAGGACGGCCAATGCGCATGTCGTGGACCTTGGTGTGGGTGGCCCTGCTGGCCGGCACCCCGGCCATGGCCAGCGAGATCATCCTGTTCGACGGCCCCGGTTGTGCGGCCCCCTATCGGGTGCTGATCGACAGCGAGGATGATCTCGCCGACATCGACTTCGCCGACCGCGCCGCCTCGGTGCGGGTGGTCGCGGGTACCTGGAGCATCCATCGCGACGACGGGTTCGGGTCGGACGACGGCCCGGCCATGACGCTTTCGCCCGACGGCTGCGTCGACCTGGGGCAGGGGGGCGCGGCGCAGTTCCCGCCGGATCTCATGAACTCGGTGCAGCTGGTGACGCCGGCGCCGGGACCCGACGCTGCCGTCATCCTCTACGACGATCCGGGCCTGGCCGGGTCTTATCGGGTGTTGACGACCAGTGCGCCGGACCTGGCCGCCCTGGAGTTCGACGATCGCATCGCGTCGTTCGAAGTGATCGCCGGCCTGTGGCGGATCTATCGCGACCAGGCGTTCCAGTCCGCCGGCGGCCCGCCCGTCGATGCCGGGGTCGGGGCCTGTGACGATATCGAAGCCCTGGGTTTCCCGCGCGACCAGGCATCGTCTGCCATGCGGCTGACCCGGTCCGCCACGACCGCAGCGCCGCAGTAGGGGCGCCCAGCCGCCTCGCGATGGGTTCGATCAGCCGGCGCGGGCGGATGCCGCGGCCAGTTCGTCGACAAGCCCCGCGGTCGTGGTCAGGCGGCAATAGCCCTTGAAGGCGGCGAGCGCACTTTCGTGCCGTTCGGGCGTGTTGGTGGTGCAGGCGTCCGTCGGAACGATCACCCGGTAGCCGCGGTCGGCGCCGTCGCGCACCGTGTGGTCCACGCACTGGTCGGTCAGGAAGCCGGTGACAACCAGATGCTCGATGCCCAGGTTGCGCAGCACATAGTCGATATTGGTGCTGTTGAAGACGCCGGACGATGTCTTGGGCAGTACGATGTCGTCGTCGCCCGGGGCGACGGCCCACAGCACCTGGGCCTCGAAGGACCCCTTGGGGAAGTGGAAGCCGGTCAGCTTGTAGTCCAGGCTGCGGTCGCGCCCGTCCTGGGTCAGGCTTTCGATGACGGTGTAGACGACCTCCGCACCGGCGGGGCGCGCGGCGGCGATCAGGCGCTGAAGGTTGGGGATGACGGTATCGCGGGCGCTCTCGTAGAAATATGGGCGCTTGGCATGCTCCCCGTCATTGAAGATGCCGTTCTGCACGTCGATCAGCAGCAGCGCGGTGCGGCGCGGATCGACGGGGTGGTCACGCGGTGCCAGCGCCATGCCGGGTCACTCGGCCAACGGCAGCATGTGGTCGACCCACCGGCCCAGCAGGCGCGACAGGCGGTCGGCCATCGCCTGCTGGCCCACTTCGGTGCCGATCAGGTCCTGGCGGATTTCCAGCTCCACATAGGGGATGCCGCGGCCCTCGGCGTGGATGGGCAGGGTGTAGTCGTCGTCCATCTCGACGATGTAGGGTTCGTTTTCGCCCACGACCAGGTCGGTTTCGGCCGCAGCCAGGTCCAGGAAGGCGCGGGCCCCGCGCCCGTCCAGGCCGTGGATGGTGCCCAGGTGCCAGGGGCGCGACACGCCCTTGAACACCGGCGTGAAGCTGTGGATGGTGGCGATCAGCACCGGCCGGCGCGCGTAGACGCGCAGGTCGATCTCCGTCTCGATGCGGTGATGGTAGGGGTGCAGGATCTCCCGCGCCCGCTGCGCCCGCTCCTCTTCCGACAGGTGCAGGTTGCCGGGGATTTCCGTGGTCTCGCTGATCTCCGGGATCGATGTCGGCCGGCCCGGCTGGCGGTTGCAGTCGATGACCAGTCGGGAATAGGGCTGGGCGATCAGCGTGGCATCCAGGGCCTGGGCGATGCCGGTGGCCACGGCCAGCGCCCCGATGTCGATGGCGATATGCCGTTCCAGCTCGTGCGGCGGCAGGCCGAGCGTGCCGAGCGCGCGGGGAATCCGGTTGCCGGCGTGGTCGCAGCACAACAGCAGCGGCGAGGTGCCGTTGGGTTGCGCGACGATGACCGGCAGCGGCTCATCGGGGTCAAGCAGGGTCTCTCGCGGACTCATGGGGGGTCTGCCTCAATAGGCTTGGCGATAGCGGTCGACGATCTCGTCCGGGCTGAAGTCCTTCAGCAACAGGATCTCGCCGCGCTTGTGCATCAGATAGGCGGTTCGCAGGTCGTCGGGCATCCAGCCCGACGCCGCGCTGTCGGCTTCCAGCGCCTGCAAGGCCTCGTCCAGGGACTGCGGCAGCCGGACGATGCCCAGCCGCGCTGCCTCCTCCGGCGACAGGGTCCCGGGGTCGCTCCTGGTCGGCTCGGGCGCCGGCAGAGCGTCAACCAGGCCCTGAAGGCCGGCACGGACCAGCATGCCCAGTGCCAGATGGGGGCAGGCGGCCGCGTCCGCCGCGCGGTATTCCAGGTTGAACTGCCGGGCCGGGTCGGCGCCCTCGACCTCCCACAGCGGGCAGATGCGCACACCCGCCTCGCGGTCGCGGTAGCCCAGATTGGTGTAGGCGGCGCTCCAGCGATTCGGCACCAGGCGTTCGTAGGACATGACGCTGGGGGCTGTCACGGCACACAGGGCCGGCATGTGGGCAAGGATGCCGGCGGTGAAGCTGCCGATCGCCGCGCTCATGCCGAAGGGCCGTGCGGGATCATAGGATGCCGGCCGCCCTTGCAGGTCGGTCAGGCTGTAGTGGATATGCACGCCGTTGCCGACGGCCCTGCGGTCGACGATCGGGGCGAAGGTGACGCGGTGGCCCAGCCGGTAGGCGGTGGCGCGCGCCAGCTCGCGCAGCCTGACCGCCCGGTCGGCGGCTTCCAGCCCGCCGCAGGGTTCCACCGTCACCTCGAACTGGCCGGCGCCGTATTCGGGCAGGAACGTCTCCGGCCGCACGCCGCCCATCTCCAGGGCATAGAGAAAGACTTCCGGGAAGGCGCCGGCCAGGCGCACGCCGTCCAGGCCGTATGAGTCGCCCAGCCGCGGCGGCTGGCCGGAATAGACGAACTCGTGCTCGAAAGCGGCGACCAGGCGCAGGCCCGCCTTGGCTTCCAGGTCGGCCAGTGCCGCCTTCAGGAAGCCGCGCGGGCACAGGTCCCACGGTGTCTTGCCGTCGGTATGGACGATGTCGCCCAGGAAGAAATGCTCCGCCGGCCCGTGGTCGCCGAAATCCACATGGGTTTCGGTCGCCGGGTCGGGCACCAGCATCAGGTCGTTGCGCGGGCCGAAGGGGGTGGAGACGATCTGCCCGAAGCAGGTGATCATGCTGTTGGTGGGGGTCCAGCCGACCCCCTTGCTGCGGTGCGCCTCCAGCACCTGGGCGGGAAAGCCCTTGCCCCTGACCTGCCCGGCGAGGTCGCAGGTGCACACCATGGTCAGCGGCAGACGGTTCATGAGGATGGGTCCCGACAGGTTCGTTCGACCCGTCTTGTCACAAATCATCGCCGGCGGCGCAATGGATGGCCGCCGTCAACGCTCACGATTTCTGCGGGGCCGACAGGTAGTCCCGGCGGTTCAGCCGATAGAATGCCAGCCACTGTCTGTAGTGGAAGGCGGTTCCGGCGGGCTCGAGGCCGATCTTCTCCAGGAGCCGGCGCGAGGCGCGGTTGTCCGGGTGGGCGACGGCGACGATCGGGTCGATGGCCATCGCGCGGAAACCGTGGTCCAGCACCTCGCGCGCCGCTTCCGTGCCGACACCCTGGCCCCAGATGGCGGCGATGTAGCGATAGCCGATCTCGATCAGGCCGGAGTCCTCAAGCGGGAAGACGCCGCACCAGCCGAGGAAGCCCGGCCGGTCGGCCCATTCCACGGTCCAGATGGCCCGTGGATGCGGCTGGTCCGTCCCGTACTGCTCGCGCAGCTGGGCCAGTCGTTCCTGCCTGTCCGGCGGCCCGTCCGGCCAGATGTAGCGATGGACCCGCGGGTCCATGTCCATGGCCAGGTTCGCCTCCAGGTCGTCCAGGCTGCGCGGGCGCAGCCTGAGGCGCTGGGTGAAGAGAAGAGGGGGGACCATCGCGCTGCCCGCACGCCGCGATCACATGGTCGCGCCCAGGACCCAGGGGGCGAATTCGTCGTCGCCGTAGCCGAGGATCTCGCTCTTGGTCCGCTCGCCGGAGGCTGTGCGCAGGATCGCCTCGAAGATCGTCTGGCCCAGCTCGGCGACCGAAGCGGTCCCATCGGCGATCTCGCCGCAGTTGATGTCCATGTCCTCTTCCAGGCGGCGATAGACGGCGGTGTTGGTGGCCAGCTTCAGGCTGGGCACCGGCTTGGCGCCGAAGCAGGATCCGCGGCCCGTCGTGAAGCAGACGACGTTGCAGCCCCCGGCGATCTGGCCGGTGACGGAAACGGGGTCGTAGCCCGGCGTATCCATGAAGACGAAGCCCTTCGTGCGGACCTGTTCGGCATAGGCGACGACGTCGACCATGTCGGTGGTGCCGCCCTTGGCGGCCGCACCCAGCGACTTTTCCAGGATCGTCGTCAGCCCGCCCGCCTTGTTGCCGGGCGACGGGTTGTTGTCCATGGTGCCGCCGTTGCGCGCGGTGTAGTCGTGCCACCAGGCGATGCGGTCCAGGAGCTTGCGCCCCACCCCGGCGCTGACGGCGCGGCGCAGCAGCATGGCCTCGGCCCCGTAGATTTCCGGCGTCTCGCCCAGGACGGCGGTGCCGCCGTGGCGGACCAGGATATCGGCCGCCGCCCCCAGGGCCGGGTTGGCGGTGATGCCGGAAAAGCCGTCGGAGCCGCCGCATTGCAGCGCCAGCATCAGGTGGCTGGCGCTGACCGGCTGGCGCCGGACGTCGTTGGCGGCGGGCAGCATGGCCCGCAGCCGTTCCACCCCGGCATTGACGGTGGCCGTGGTGCCGCCGACCTGCTGCATCACCAGGGTGTGCAGGCGGTTGCTTTCCTCAAGATGCTCGGCTTCCAAGAGGCGCGCGATCTGGTTGGATTCGCAGCCCAGGCCCACCACCAGCACGCCGGCGAAGTTGGGATGGCGGGCATAGCCGGCCAGCAGGCGGCGAAGCTGGTCCATCTCCTCCCCCTCCGACGCCATGCCGCAGCCGGTGCGGTGGGTCAGCGAGACGACGCCGTCGACATTGGGAAAGGCGTCCAGTGCGCCGGGGACACGGAAGCGCTCGGCGATCATCCGCGCCACCGTGGCGGAGCAGTTCACCGACGGGATGACGCCGATGTAGTTGCGCGTCGCCACCTGTCCGTCGGGCCGGACGATGCCGTCGAAGGTGGCGCGCTGGTCCTCCGGCAGCAGTTCGGACCCCCGGCGGGCGGAGCCGATGACCGCATCGGCGTCGCGGCGCCGGTAGACCAGGTTGTGCGTATGGACGTGCTCTCCGGCCCCGATGGCCTGCGTCGCCTCGCCGATGAACTGGCCGAACTTGCGCACGTCCGCCCCGGCCGGGATCGTCGTCACGGCCACCTTGTGGCCGCGCGGGATTTCCTGCCGCGCCACGGTTCCCGCGCCGTCCAGGGCCGTTCCGGCCGGCAGCTTGTCCATGGCGACGGCAATGTTGTCGTCGTCGCTAAGGCGGATCAGCGATGGGCGGACGATGGTATCCATGGGGGTGGCCCTTGGCGAAGAAAGCGGAGATGGCAAAGATAGTCCCTCGCCGACGGCCTGCCAGCACTAGAAATGCGGGGCTGTGGCCTGGCGGCCCGAATCCGAGGGACTGGGCCCGGAACGGCCGGGAGGGCACGACGCCGATGACTGCTGCAACGCTTCCCCCCTTCGTACCCCAGGTCGGCGACGACGTGCGCGGCACGGTTGTCGAGCGGCTTCATGCTGTCGAAGCGGAGTGCGACGTGCGCATCCTGTTCGCGGTCGAAAGCGGCAGCCGGGCATGGGGGTTCCCGTCGCCGGACAGCGACTACGACGTGCGCTTCGTCTACGTCCATCGCCTGGATTGGTATCTTGCGCTGACTCCCGGGCGCGATGTGATTGAGCTGCCGATCCGCGACGATCTCGATATCGGCGGCTGGGACCTCCGCAAGGCGCTCACGCTGCTCTTGAAGCCGAACCCGGTGATGCTGGAATGGCTCTCCAGTCCCATCCGCTATTTCTGGAATGCCGAGGTCGGCGCGGAGCTGGCCGACCTGGCGCAGAAGACGGCCCATGCGTCGGCGTGCCTGCGCCACTACCTGCATCTCGGTGAGGGGCAGTGGCGCCGGCATGTCGGCGACGGAACGGACGTCAGCTACAAGAAATACTTCTATGTCCTGCGTCCGGCCCTGGCCATCCGGTGGGTCCGCCTCAATCCCGACGCCGCGCCGCCGATGAACATCCAGGCGATGAGCCATGGGCTGGACCTGGATGCCGAAACCGTCGATGCCATCGCCCGCCTGCTGGCCCTCAAGCGTGCCGCGCGGGAAATGGGTGTGGGGCCGCGGATGCCCGGGCTCGATCGGCTGGTCCAGGACGAATTCGCCTGGGCGAGGCAGGCCTCGCTACCCGAAGGGCGCCGGGACCTTCGGGCGGAAGCGAACGGGCTGTTCCGCCGGATCGTCCTGCAGGCGGATTGCGGCTGACCTGCACCGCCTGCCGGCCGACCCGGGGCCCTCACCAGTTCCACATGGTCCCGTCTTCCAGGCGGTTCACCGGCAGGAAGGCGCGGCTGTAGGGGTATTTGGCCGCAAGGGCCTCGTCGATCTCGACCCCATGGCCTGGGGTATCGCCCGGGTGCATGTAGCCGCCGGCGAAGCTGTAGGCGTGGGGGAAGACGGCGTCGGTCGCCTCTGTATGGCGCATGTATTCCTGCACGCCGAAATTGGGCACCCAGAGGTCGAAATGCAGGGCGGCCCCCATGCAGACCGGCGACAGGTCGGTGGCGCCGTGGCAACCGGTGCGCACGTGGTGCAGTCCCGCGAAATCGGCGATGCGCCGCAGATGCGTGATGCCGCCCGCATGCACGACCGTGGCGCGGATATAGTCGATCAGCTGCTCCTCGATCAGGGTCTTGGCATCCCAGATGGTGTTGAAGATCTCGCCCACGGCCAGCGGCTGGGTGGTGTGCTGGCGGACGATGCGGAAGCCCTCCTGGTTCTCGGTGGGCACCGCGTCCTCCAGCCAGAACAGGCGGTAGGGCTCCAGCGATTTGCCCAGCCGGCCCGCCTCGATCGGTGTCAGCCGGTGATGGGCGTCGTGCAGCAGATGATGGTCCCAGCCGAAGCGGTCGCGCAGGGTCTCGAACAGCTTCGGCACATGGTCCAGGTACTTGCTGGTCGACCAGATATTCTCGGTCGGCAGGTCGGCATCGGCGGGTTCGTAGAACATCTTGTCCTTCGACACGCCATAGGTGGACGGCAGGCCGGGGATGCCGCACTGGGCACGGATGGCCTTGTAGCCAAGCTCGATATAGTGGGCGACCTCGTCGGCGGCGGCTTCGATGTCGGCACCGTTGGCGTGGCCGTAGACCATGACGCCGGTCCGGCTGGCCCCGCCCAGAAGCTGGTAGAGCGGCAGGCCCGCGGCCTTGGCCTTGATGTCCCACAGCGCCGTATCGACGGCGGCGATCGCCGACATCGTGACCGGACCCCGGCGCCAATAGGCGCCGCGATAGAGATACTGCCAGGTATCCTCGATCCGGTGCGGGTCGCGACCGATCAGGCAGGGGATGACGTGGTCGGTCAGATAGCTGGCCACCGCCAGTTCGCGGCCGTTCAATGTCCCGTCGCCGATACCGGTCAGGCCTTCGTCGGTCTCGATCTTCAGGGTGACGAAGTTGCGTCCGGGGCAAGTGACGATGACACGGGCATCGGTGATCTTCACCGTCCGACTCCTCAACACAAGGGCTGGTGAAATTGGTCAGGCCACTTTACCTCTTGCGCCGTCCTGCGACAAGGCAGCGCAACGGCGTGGCCGTGCGGCCGGGCCGGCCCCGCCGCCGGCGCATTGCCGGGGGCCGCGCGGTGGGCGAAACCGTGTGTCTGAACCATCCTTGGGTGGATAAATCCTGCCGGTGCACGACCTATCCGACGCCTCCCGCCCGGTGCCGCCGTCCCCGGCGGGCGGGCCGTTTTCGCCTGATGCCACCAATTCGACTTGAATTCGCCCGATATTGCAGGTTTCGTACCCTGTCGCTGCCCGGCATCGGGCGGTTGTTCAGGGATGTGCACGGATTTGATGCCCCGGTTGGCCGCCGACAGGCGCCACCGGCAATCAGGGGGAGGCGATGGGCATGGGGCGGAGCGGTCGTAGGGGTGTGCTTTTCGGGCTGCTTGGCGTGGGTTCGTCCCTGCTGGGCGGGCGCGCGTGGGCGCGGGGCAACGATCATGATCCGTCCAGCATCGATGCCCGCGTGGATTGGGTGCGCGAGCGCATCCGCAGTGTCCGCGGCGAGGACGCCCTGACCCCGCCGGCACCCGACCGCCCCGACGACGAATTGCGCACCGCCCAGTGGGGCAACTGGGACAACTGGTCCAACTGGGACAATTGGGGCAACTGGGACAATTGGTCCAACTGGGATAACTGGGGCAATTGGGACAACTGGGGGAACTGGGACAACTGGGGCAACGGCTAGGCCCCGGCGGTGAGCCCCCCGGCGTTGCCGGCGATGGCCTGAAGGCGGGTGCGATGCAGGGACCCGCGGCGGCCCCGCTGCCGACCGATGCACGCATCACCACCGCAGGGGCGGCGCAACCGCGCATGGGCGGATCGGCCTGGCGCCGCTTGTGGCCGTGGGCCGGACCGGGACGCGGTGATCGCCACCTTGGGCCGCTGAAGCTTCTGGTCCTGCAATCCACCGGCTTCTGCAATCTGGATTGCCGCTACTGCTATCTGGCGGACCGGCACGTGAAGTCGCGCATGGACCCGGCCCTGGTCGAACCCATCGTGCGCAAGACCATCGACAGCGGCTTCGTGAAGGGCGGGTTCTCGCTGCTGTGGCACGCCGGCGAGCCCTTGACGCTGCCGCCGGCCTATTACGAAGAGGCGATGGCCCGGATGCAGGCGGGGCGGGCGGCCTCGACGTGCTCCGACACCGATATCGCCGTGCACATCCAGACCAACGGGGTCCTGATCAACGCCGAATGGTGCGACTTCATCCGGCGCCAGGGGGTGCGCATCGGCATCAGCGTCGACGGGCCGGCGGACCTGCACGACCGCATGCGCGTCACCCGGTCCGGCGGCGGGACGCATGCCGCCACGCTGGCGGGCATCAAGCGCCTGCAGGACGCCGGAATCCCGTTCAACACCATCACGGTCCTGACCGCAGAGGCGCTGGAGCGGCCGGAGGACCTGCTGCGGTTCTACGTCGATGCCGGCATCCGGACGGTCGGCTTCAATGTGGAGGAGATCGAAGGCGAGAACCCGACCTCCAGCCTGTCGCGGGTGACGCCCGAAGCCTATGCGCAGTTCCTGAAACGGTTCCTGGAGCTGTCCCGGCGAACGCCCGGCGCGCCGCGGGTCCGCGAATTCGATGCGATGCACAGGCTGATCACCGGCGGCGGCGATACGGTGGTCGGCCAGTTCACGCCGTTCAGCATCGTCAGCGTCGACCACCTTGGCAATTTCGGCACGTTCTCGCCCGAGCTTCTTGACGTCAAATCAGATAGGTATGGTGACTTCCTGATCGGGAACTTCAAGACAGACGACTATGCCTCGGCCGTGCGATCGCGCAAGTACCGGCGCCTGAACCGGGATATCGCCAAGGGCGTTGCGGCATGCCGGCAATCCTGCAGCTATTTCCGCCTGTGCGGCGGCGGTGCGCCGGCCAACAAGTATTTCGAGCACGGCAGCTTCGAGGCGACGGAGACCCTGTATTGCCGGCTGACCAAGAAGACGGTCGCCGATGTCGTCCTGGACGATCTCGAACGCCAGCTCGCTTGAAAGGTCCCAGGTGATGGCGCGTGCCCGTGGGCTCGACCACGCCCCGCGACTCCGCATCTTCGATCCGGGCGGCAGCGTGGTGACGGCCGGGCGCATTGCCGTGGCGGACGGCACGGTGGCGATCGGCGATACCCCGGATGGCGAAGACGGGTCATACGTTCCCGAAGCCCGGGTGCCGAGGCCGGAATGGCGGCCGGCGGACGCGGCGATGCTGGCCGCGCTGGCAGCCCCGGACGGCCCGTGCGACTGGTCGCGGACGATCGGGCTTGCCCGGATCGACGGCGCCCTGCTGGCGCAGGTCCAGGCCGCCCTGCTGGACGGCGGCGGCGACGCCGCGGCGATCAAGCGGCGTGCACGGGAACCGGCGATCCAGGAGGTCATCCGCCGGATGGAGGAGGACCTGACCGACCGCTATGCCCGGCGACGCGAGCGGTTGCGGTCCCTCGGCGTGCATGCGCAGCCGGGGGCGGGTCCGACCCAGACCATCGAGGGTCCGCGCCAGGCGAAGCTGGGCCTGCATGTCGACAGCTGGGACCGCATGCCGCTGGGCCGCAGGCCGATCGCCCGCAACCGGCTGGCGGTCAATCTGGGTCGGCAGTCCCGGGACCTGCTGTTCGTCGACCTGCCGATCGCCGCCATTGCCCAGGTTCTGGCGGAGGCGGAGCGCGCATCGCTGCCGCTGTGGAAGCGGTGGCGCGACCGCCGGCCATCGCCCGCCGGCATGCCGGTGCCCGCCATGCCGCGCGCGTTTCTGGCGCTCTGCCCGGACTATCCGGTGATCCGCATGACGCTGGCCCCCGGCGAAGGCTACATCGCCCCGACCGAGAACATGATCCACGACGGCTGCTGTGCGGCGGACGGCGCCATGGACGTTCACCTGACCCTGCTGGGCGATTTCGCGGCGGTTCCGTAGGCGCCTGCCGGAATCGGTGCGCCGGGCGTCTCAGGCGCCGGCGCCCATGCGGGTCTCTTCCACGAACTGCTCGGTCGCGTCGTCGATGGCACGGTCGGCCCGGCCGCGCGAGCCATGCACGTACAGGCCCTTGGCCTTCACCGTCGCCTGGGCTTCCGGCGGCGGCCGCATCTGGTAGGTCACGGGCTTCTGGTGGTCGGCCAACAGCAGGTCGGCATTGTAGACCTTGTTGAACTTCCACAGCATGTTGACGAAGTTCGTTTGGCCCTTCGCCAGCAGCTTGGCCGACAGCAGCGCGGTGGACTTCAGCGCCGACCAGCCCAGGTGCTTGCGGTTCAGGACCTGCTGGGTGTTGACCAGTTCGGCATAGAACTCCGCCAGCGGCAGCTTGGTCGGCAGGACCGCATGCTGGATGTCGAACAGGCGGTAGTCGTGCGAGGTCAGCCGCCGTGCTTCGGTCATCCACGTCTCGGTGCCCGGATAGGGGGTGTTGACGGAGATGTTGACGATCTCCGGGATCTCCAGGCACCACTCGCGGACGATGCGGAAGCGTTCGTGGTCCCAGTCGGGGTCGGCGATCAGGTTGATGGCCACCGTCAGGCCCAGCGACCGGGCGAATTCCAGGGCCTCGAAGTTCTGCCCCAGCGGGATGCGCTTGCGGAACTTCTTCAACCCGTCATCGTCGATCGCCTCCAGGCCCAGGAACATGTACTTGACGCCAAGCGTGCGCCAGAACCGGAACACTTCCTTGTGGCGCAGCAGCACGTCGCCGCGGGTTTCCAGGTAATAGCTCTTCTTGATGCCGCGGCTGGCGATGGCCTCGCCGATGGCCATGCCGTGCTGGTCGTGGATGAAGGCGACGTCGTCGACGATGAAGATCCCCGGTTCTTCGATCCGCGACAGGTCCTCGATCACGTGTTCCGGGCTCATGGTGCGATAGCTGCGGCCATAGAAGGTCCAGGCGCTGCAGAACGTGCAGTCCCACGGGCAGCCGCGCGAGAATTCGATGGACGCGCAGGGGTCCAGCACCCCGATGAAGTACTTGTTGCGGTGGCGCACCAGGTCGCGGGCGGGATGCAGGTCGTCCAGGCTGTGGACGAAGCGGGGCGGTGGGCCGGCGCCGTCGGGCGTTACCGCGCCCGGCACCTTGGCAACAGCGGCGCGATCGTGTTCGGCGGCCAGCAGCAGGCTGGCGACCGTCGCTTCGCCTTCGCCCTTCAGCACGCAGTCGATCGCGCCGTCGCCATGCTCCAGGAACGCGTCGGCGGTGAACGAAGCGCTGTGGCCGCCGACGAAGATGAAGCAGCCGGGCAGGTCCCGCTTGGTCGCCTTCGCCAGGTCGACGATCTCCGGCACATTGGCCAGGTAGTTGCAGGAAAAGGCGATGGCATCCGGCCGGAAGTCGCGCACCAGCTTGCGATAGGCGCCGTGGCTTTCGACCTGCAGGTCGATCAGCCGGACCTCGTGGCCGGCCCGCCGCGCCGCCTCGGCCACCAGTTCCAGCCCCAGCGGTTCCAGCCGCAGGAAGATCTTGGTGTACATCAGCGGGCCGGGGTGGACGCAAAGGAACTTCATCGGCCATAGGCTCCTGTGGGTGCCGGGGCGGTCTTCCGCCGGCTGGGCGCGACGTTAACACCGCAGGTTAACCATGCCGATGGGAAAACCCGCGGGTCCACCGGCCCGCGACCCCGCGACGCTGATGGCGGCTAGTTGCGGACGGTGGCCGTCAGGGTGCGCGGCGCGCCGTCGCGCACGATCCCCAGCTGGACCTGGTCGCCCACCCGCAGCAGCCCGATGCGCGCCCGCAGGTCCGAGGCGTTCTGCACCACGCGGTCGTTGACGGACAGGACCACATCGCCCGGCTGCAATCCGGCCGCCGCGGCGCCGGACCCCTGTTCGACCTTGGTGATCACGGCCCCTTCGCCGCCGGCCGAGGCCAGCGTTGCCGCCACCTCCGGCGTCAGGTCGGTGATGGTGATGCCCAGGCGCCCGCGGCGGACGTCGCCGTAGCGCACGAACTGTTCCAGCACGGCGCGGGCGATGTTGCTGGGCACAGCGAAGCTGATGCCGACATTGCCCCCCGTCCGCGACAGGATGGCCGTGTTCAGCCCGATCAGCTCACCCCGGCTGTTCACCAGAGCCCCGCCGGAATTGCCGGGATTGATCGCCGCGTCGGTCTGGATGAAGTTCTCGTATCCGCCGCTGATCAGCCCGCTGCGGCCGAGCGCACTGACGATGCCGGTCGTCACCGTCTGTCCCAGGCCGTAGGGGTTGCCGATCGCGACGGCGTAGTCGCCGACGCGCAGCGTATCGGAATCGACAAACGGCAGGTCGGTCAGGCCGTCGGCCGGGATCCGCAGCACCGCCACGTCCGTGCCGGGGTCGCTGCCGATCAAGGTGGCATCGAACTGCCGGCCGTCCTTCAGGGTGACGACGATGCGCTCCCCGTCCTCGACGACATGGTTGTTGGTCAGGACATAGCCGTTGGCGGCGTCGACGATGACGCCCGATCCCGCATCGATGCTGGTGCTGGGGGGCAGTTCGTCGGGCAGGCCGAAAAAGCGGCGCAGCACCGGGTCGTCGAAGATCGGGTTCGGGCGGGCGGGCCGCGAGCTTTCGACGACGACGCTGACCACGGCCGGCGTCGCGCGGTCGAGCATCGGCGCGATCGACAGCACCGCCTCCTGCCCGGTCACGGGGAAGGCGTCGGTGCGGGGGGGCGACGAGCGGACGGCAAGCTCCCGCTCGCCGGTCTGGCAGGCGGCCGCCGCCAGTACGAGGGCGACAAGGGCAGACCTGGATAGGATCGACATCGGCGGCAGCGGCTCAACTGATCTCAAAGGGGACGACTCGCGTCGGCCCCAAAGAGATGGAGATCGGGTCGCCGCAACGTCAAGCCTTTGCGGCCTGTCGTGGCATTCCCGGTGTCAGCGGGGCCGGTCGGCCAGGCGCACGACGGTCAGGCCGGTTTGCGGGCGACAGCCGGTGGCCGGCGCCAGGTCCGGCAGGACCGACCAGTGGGCGATCAGGCGGCGCGCTTCGGCCCAGGCTTCCTGGTCGACATCGATCGACCGCGGGCGGCCGCGGCGCGTCCATGCCAGCCGTTCGCCGTCGCGCAGGCTGGGGTCGAACAGCATCGAGATGGTGGGGGCAGGCGGGCGGCCCGTGACGAACAGCAGATGGGCCGGCAGGTTGTCGTCGAAGACCAGCCAGCGCAAGCCCCGTGCCCAGGCCTCGCGCACCCGCCGCGCCTGGTCGACATGATCGTCGAAGAAGCCGAGAGACGTGTCCGCGTCCACCGGCGGCAGGTCCGCGTCGCTCCAGTCCCCGAGGCGGTAGTCGATGCCGGGCTGCCGGTGGGACAGCGCCTGGTGGGTGATATCGAAGGTAAGGATGCGGGCATCGGGTGCTGCCTGGCGGAACAGCCAGGCCGACTGGCCGCGATGCGTGCCGGATTCGATGATCAGGCGCGGGGCGATCAGGCGTGTCAGGACGAATAGCCAGGCGCAGGCGTTGAAGCGGCTGCCGCCGGCGTTGTCGGCCGCGGGGCGCGACCCGTAGACGCGCAGGAACCGCCGAACGGCCGCGCCCGCGACCCTCTGCCCGTGGCCGGGAAACCACGCATTTGCGCCCAGCCAGCCGCCGACTGCGGTGGCGATAGCGGCAGCCAGCCGGGCATGCTGGCGCGCGCCCAAGGGACCATCCGCCATCTCCGGATCGCCCGTGCGCGTCAGGTCCATGGGCATACCCCGACCGACCGTGTCGCGCCGGCGTCGGTCAGCCGGCGGCGCGGGTCGCGGGGACCTGGCCCAGGCCGGTCAGGATGTCCACCAGCAATCCGGCCTGGTTCAGGGTGTAGATGTGGAATTCGCCTTCTCCGTGCCGGTTGAGGCACGCGATCAGTTCGCAGCCCACTTCGGCCGCCAGCTTGCGCGTGTCGGCGGCGTTGCCGGCCACCTTGGCGAATCGCCCGGCCAGTGCCGCCGGAATCGATGCGCGGCACTTGCCGGCGAATTCCTGCACCTTGGCGAAATTGGCGATCGGCAGGATGCCGGGCACGATGGGCTGGGTGATGCCCGCGGCGCGGGCGCGGTCGCGGAAGTTCAGGAACACCGCCGGATCGAAGAAGAACTGGGTGATCGCCCGCGCGGCCCCCGCGTCCAGCTTGCGCTTCAGCGCGTCCAGGTCGGCAGCGGCATCAGCCGCTTCGGGGTGCACTTCGGGATAGGCGCCGACGGAGATGTCGAAATCGGCGATGCGGCGCAGTCCGGCGACCAGGTCCGCCGCATAGGCATAGCCCCCGGGGTGGGGCACATAGGCGGTGCCGGGGCCGTTCGACGGGTCGCCGCGCAGCGCGACGATGCGACGGACGCCCATGGCGAGGTAGTCCCGGGCGATGGCATCGATGGACGCGCGGTCGGCACCGACGCAGGTGAGATGGGCCGCCGCCGGAACCGCTGTCTCGCGCTGCAGCCGCGCCACGATGTCGCGTGTCGCCGTCTGGGTGGATCCGCCCGCGCCATAGGTGACGGAGATATAGGCCGGATCGAGCGCGGCCATGCGGGCGATCGCCCCCCACATCTGTGCTTCACCCTGGGCGGTGCGCGGCGGGAAGATCTCAAAGCTGAACCCGATACGCCCGGCGGCCGGACGGCGGTCGGGGCCGCACGATGGTGCGGGCACGGCCGCTGCGGCAGCCTTAGCGTCGGGTCCGGCGAGCATCAGCATCCAATGACCTCTTCCTGTTAAGCCCAGGTTTACGGGGGCGACGGCAACGTTGCCGACGGGAGGGGATTCCAAGTCATTCCAGCTTGCATGTCAATATAAAGATATGTTTATGTTCCGGACACCGATGCGGCGCAGGCCCGTCAGCGGACAGTCAGGTTTTGTCTCTTGCAGCAATGGGGACCCGCCGTGGAGAGGACCGAGAGGATCACTGCCCTGGCACAGGCGGCATCGCGGCGCATTCTCGTGCTCGATGGCGCCATGGGCACCATGATCCAGCGCTACAGCCTGGACGAGGCGGACTATCGTGGCCGGCGCTTCGCCGACTGGCCGCAGTCGCTGAAGGGCGACAATGACCTGCTGACCCTGACCCGGCCGGATATCGTGACCGCCATCCATCGCGACTACCTGGATGCCGGTGCGGACATGCTGGAAACCAACACGTTCAATGCGACATCCATCGCGCAGGCCGACTATGGCCTGTCGTCGCTGGCTTACGAGCTGAACCGCGAAGGGGCGCGGCTGGCCCGGGCGGCGGCCGACGCGAAGACGGCCGAAACGCCGGACCGGCCACGTTTCGTCGCCGGCGCGCTGGGCCCCACCAATCGCACGGCCTCCATCTCCCCCAGCGTGGAGGACCCCGGCGCGCGCAACGTCACCTTTGCCGAGCTGGCCGATGCCTATGGCGAAGCGGCGCGGGGCCTGGTCGACGGCGGTGCGGACCTGCTGCTGGTGGAAACGGTCTTCGACACGCTGAATGCCAAGGCTGCGCTCTACGCCATCGACGCCTTGTTCGAGGACCTGGGCATCGTGCTGCCGGTGATGGTGTCCGGCACGATCACCGACCTGTCGGGGCGCACGCTATCGGGCCAGACGGTCGGCGCCTTCTGGAATTCCATACGCCACATCCAGCCCTTTGCCGTCGGCCTGAACTGCGCGCTCGGCGCGGCGGAGCTGCGCGCCTATGTCGACGAGCTGTCGCGCACCGCCGACACGCTGGTCAGCGCCTATCCGAATGCAGGGCTGCCGAACGCCTTCGGCGGCTATGATGAGGAACCGGACGAGACGGCCGCCCACCTGCACGAATGGGCGGAGTCGGGTCTGGTCAACATCGTCGGCGGCTGCTGCGGCACGACGCCCGACCACATCCGCGCCATCGCCGAGGCCGTGGCCGGCATCACCCCGCGCGTGCCCCCACAGGTGCCGCCCAATCTTCGCCTGGCTGGCATGGAGGCGTTCGAGCTCGTCCAATGATCGGAAATTTCGTCAATATCGGGGAGCGCACGAACGTCGCCGGCTCCGCCAAATTCCGCAAGCTGATCCTGGCGGGCGACTATGAAGGCGCGCTGGCCATCGCCCGCGACCAGGTGGAGAACGGCGCCCAGATCATCGACGTCAACATGGACGAAGGGATGCTGGACGGGCAGGAGGCGATGGTCCGCTTCCTGAACCTGATCGCTTCGGAACCCGATATCGCCCGCGTGCCGGTGATGATCGACAGCTCCAAATGGTCGGTGATCGAGGCGGGGCTGCGCTGCGTGCAGGGCAAGCCCATCGTCAACTCCATCAGCCTGAAGGAGGGGGAGGACGAGTTCCTTCGCCAGGCCCGGCTGATCCGCCGCTATGGGGCCGCCGTCGTCGTCATGGCCTTCGACGAGGAAGGGCAGGCCGATACGGCGGAACGCAAGGTGGAGATCTGCCGGCGGGCCTATTTCCTGCTGACGGAGGCCGTGGGCTTCCCGCCGGAAGACATCATCTTCGATCCCAACATCTTCGCCGTCGCCACCGGGATCGAGGAGCACAACGACTACGCCCGCGCCTTC
Source organism: Rhodospirillaceae bacterium (assembly GCA_020638595.1). Classification (GTDB taxonomy): domain Bacteria; phylum Pseudomonadota; class Alphaproteobacteria; order DSM-16000; family Inquilinaceae; genus JACKIG01. The sequence goes on from JACKIG010000017.1 coordinate 63,223, forward strand.
ATCGAGGCGGCCCGCCGCATCCGGGCGGAACTGCCGCATGCCCATGTCTCCGGCGGCGTCTCCAACGTCTCGTTCTCGTTCCGCGGCAACGACACCGTGCGCGAGGCGATGCATTCCTGCTTCCTCTACCATGCCATCGCCGCGGGCATGGACATGGGCATCGTGAATGCCGGCCAGATCACCGTCTATGACGACATCCCGGAAGACCTGCGCGAGCGGGTCGAAGACGTTCTGCTGAACCGGCGCGACGATGCGACCGAGCGGCTGGTGGAGATTGCCGACAGCTATCGCGGCGGTGCCGCCCGCGACCGGGCTGCGGACCAGAGCTGGCGCGAGGCGCCGGTGCATGACCGGCTGGTGCACGCCCTGGTCCACGGGATCGACCAGCACATAGAGCACGATACCGAAGAGGCGCGGCAAGGCGTCGACCGGCCGCTGTCGGTGATCGAAGGCCCGCTGATGGACGGAATGAACGTCGTCGGCGACCTGTTCGGCAGCGGCAAGATGTTCCTGCCGCAGGTGGTCAAGAGCGCCCGCGTGATGAAGAAGGCGGTCGCCTATCTGCTGCCCTTCATCGAGGCCGAGCGGACGTCCGATCGGCCCGAGGCCAAGGGGCGCATCCTGACGGCGACGGTGAAGGGCGATGTCCACGACATCGGCAAGAACATCGTCGGCGTCGTGCTGCAATGCAACAACTACGAGGTCATCGACCTCGGCGTGATGGTGTCCGCCGACCGCATCCTGGAAACGGCGCGCAAGGAGAAGGTCGACATGGTCGGCCTGTCCGGGCTGATCACGCCGAGCCTGGAGGAGATGTGCCATGTCGCCCGCGAAATGGAACGGCAGGGCTTCACCCTGCCGTTGCTGATCGGCGGGGCGACGACCAGCAAGGTTCATACCGCCGTCAAGATCGCCCCCGGCTATTCGGGCGCGGTGGTCCATGTCCTCGATGCCTCGCGCGCGGTCGGCGTGGTCGGCAACCTGATGTCCGCGACCGCGCGTGCGGGCTATGCCGATGCGGTGCGGGCGGACTATGCCCGCATCCGCGACGGCCGCGCCGGCAGCGGTGCGACCCGGCAGCTGGCGCCCCTGGCGGCGGCCAGGGCCAACAAGGCGGTGCTCGACTGGTCGGGCTACCGGCCGGTGCGCCCGGTGCGCCCCGGCCTGACGGTCTTGCGCAACTACGACTTGGCGGAACTGACGACGCGGATCGACTGGCAGCCCTTCTTCACCGCCTGGAACCTGCATGGGCGGTTTCCCGACATCCTGGACGACCCGGTGGTGGGCGAGACGGCCCGCAGCCTGTATGCCGACGCCCAGGCAATGGTGCAGCGGATCATCGGCGAACGCTGGATCGAGGCCCGCGGTGCCGTCGGGCTGTGGCCGGCCAATGCCGTCGGCGATGACGATATCGTCGTCTATGCCGACGACAGCCGCTCGACCGTTCAGGCGACCATCCACACGCTGCGCCAGCAGATGATCCGCGACCGCGGCAAGCCCAACCTGGCGCTGGCCGACTTCGTGGCGCCGTTCGGGTCGGGTGTCGGCGACTATGTCGGCGCCTTCGCGGTGACGGCGGGACTGGGCGTCGACGATATCGTGCGCGACTTCGAGGCGGAGCACGACGACTACAGCGCCATCCTGCTGAAGGCGCTGGCGGACCGCCTGGCCGAAGCCTTTGCCGAACGCCTGCACGAGCGCGTGCGCAAGGAGCTGTGGGGAACCTCGCCCGGGGAGGACCTGGAAAACGCGGCCCTGATCGCCGAGGCCTATGCCGGCATCCGCCCGGCACCCGGTTATCCCGCCTGCCCGGACCACACGGAAAAGCGCACACTGTTCACCCTGCTGAAGGCCGAAGACACGCTGGGCATGACCTTGACCGACAGCTGCGCCATGTGGCCGGCGGCGTCGGTCAGCGGCATCTATCTGGCCCACCCGAGCGCCCGCTATTTCGGCCTCGGGCGCATCGGGCGCGACCAGGTGGAGGACTATGCCCACCGCAAGGGCATGTCCGTGGCGGAGATGGAACGGTGGCTGGCCCCGGTCCTGGGCTATGAGCCGGGCGCCGGGGCGACTGCCGACGCGGCCTGACGAAGGACCGCTGCCGGCGGATTACCGCCTGAGCGCGTCGAAGATGCCGCCGACCAGGCTGCTCAGCATGCTGGCGATGTTGGAGCCGGGCGCCGTGGCCGTCGCGGTCGTCGCGCTCGTGGAATAGAGCTGCGACGTGCTGGGGGCCTTGGTTTCGATCACCTGATAGGCGTTGCCGTAGGTGTCGCCCATCTGCAGCTGAAGTTGGTAGTTCAGGTGCTCGGTCGTCGGCACGTCGGAGTCGCGCGTGACCTTGATGTAGTATTCGCCGGGGTCGAGCGTCACGAAGACGGCGCCGGGCGTATAGGATTCGGAGTCCTCGTCGTCGCCGAGTTCGATCGGCGTGAACTCCAGCGTGCCTTCTTCCGAGCTGTCCCCAAGCTTGGTGCCCAGCTTGTTGTAGACTTCGATCTTGACGCCGTCGTTGATCGCGTAGGTCAGCTGCACCTCGCCGCGGGATGTGGCGGTGAACTTGAAATGGTCGACGGTGTCGCCCTCGTGCAGGGCGGTGATCAGGTTCAGCCGGCTGTCGTTGATGTTGACCAGGCCGATATCCCGCGCGTTCGACAGCCGCTCCTCGGAATTCTGCACGTCCCTGGTCTGCTTCTCCCAGAAAGCGGCCTGCCGCTCGACATACTGGAAGTCCTGGATGCTTGGTGCCATGGCTCTCATCCCGCGTCGATAGCAGACAATAGGGCCGGGAGAGTCACCAAGGGGTTAACCGGAAGCGGACGGCAGTTCCCCGGGCGGGGGTCCCGCCGTCGCTACCGAAGCTCGAGAAGGGGGGCGCCGGCCGGTTGGCCGGCGCCCGGGGGTCAGCGGGCGTCCCCGTGGCGGGCCGCGCGCAGGCTGGCGACCGCCCGGTCGATCTCCTGCCGCAGGGCCTGGCTGCGCTCGGCCTGCGGGACATCGGCGAACCGGTGGGCGTCGACCTCGGTCGACCACTGCCCGTCGGAGAGCACGATGGCGTCCTTGGTCGTCCGGACGCGGATATCGTCGGGAACCAGGTTTCGGGCCAGGGTGGCTGTCTCCATCTCCATGTCTTGATCTCCCCTCTGTCTTGGCCGCGGATGCAGCTTTTCACCAATCGGTTAATTTAGGGGCGAACGATGCCATGGCAAGTCCCCGTCGGCGCTTCGCGGACACCACGACCGGGTGGGCGTCGACGGGGCGGCCGGTCGGCTACGGCTTCCGGTCGAGACTGGCCTTGAGATACGACAGGATGGGATAGAGCGCCGCCATCAGGGCGATGGCGAAGCCGTACTGGCCTTCGCGATAGCCGCGGCGCGCCACGTAGCATTTCCAGAAGCGCGAGAAGATGCGGCGCACATTCTGGCCGAAGCGGCCGATATCGCCGCCGGCCCGCAGGTCTGCCGCGCGGGCGGAGGTATAGCGGTCCAGGCGCTGCAGCATGTCGGATACGTCGCGGTGGGCGTAGTGGATCATGCACGCGGTCAGCTCGCCCTTCGCGCCGGTAAGCTGAAGGCTGGGATGGACGCGTTGTTCGCCCCAGCGCTTGCACCCTTTGGCGAACAGCCGCTCGGTCGCCCTCACACCCCAGGCCGCACCCCAGCCGTGCTTGACCAGCCGGTCGCCGACGTAGTTGTCGAACGGGATGCGGTAGTGGCCGGCGGGCGCATGGGCCATGGTTGCGCGGATTTCCCGTGCCAGGGCCGGGGTCACGCGCTCGTCGGCGTCGACCTCCACGATCCAGTCGCCGGTGCAGGCGTCGATGCCGACATTGCGGCGCGCGCCCTCGATCTCCCACCCACCCTCGATGATGCGGGTGGCCAGCCGTTCGGCGATCGCCTTGGACCCGTCGGTGCAGCGGTCCAGGACCACCACGATCTCGTCGGCAAAGGCGAGGGCGGCCAGGCAGTCGGCCAGCTGGGCTTCTTCGTTGTGGGCGACGACCAAGGCCGACAGGCGTGGGTCCGGCATCACGGGGTCTCGGCATCTGGGCTGAGGATGGCGGCGATCCTAGCGGGACGGCGATGCCGCCGCTAGAGCGGGCGCGTGTCGCTGCATCCGCGCAGCTCCGCGGCCGGCAGGCGTCCGTCGACGCGAAACGTCCGCCCGGGCCGGCCGCAGGGGCAGTCGTCCTCCCCCAGGATGGCGCCCAGATCCTCCGTCAGCAGGCAGTGGCCGGGATAGCTTTCCGGCAACAGGCTCATGACCTGGATCAGGCCGGGTTGTCCCAGGGGAACCGGCGCCAGCGTCAGCGGATCGCGGATCAGCACGTCGGAGAAGACCGGGGCATGCAGGCGGCCATGGTCGCATTCCATGAACACGGCCCCCACCTGTTCGACCATGCCGTAGTAGTTGTGCACGGCGGCGATGTCGAAGACGTCCTGCATCACGGCACGGAAGCCGGCGTTGGACACGGCTTCGTCCTGCAGCCGCTTCCAGCCGCCACCGTGGATCAGGATGCCGGGGCCGAGATCGAACCTGCGGCCGGCCGATCGGGCGGCCTGGTAGAGGTGGCGCCAGACCATGTAGGTGAATCCGAACACCAGCTTCGTCTCGTCGCGATGGCGGTCGAGGAATGCCTCCAGCGCCGGCCAGTCCGGTTGGCCGTCGGCCCCCAGCAGGAACAGATGATCGCGCCCGAAGGCGACGAAGCCGCGCACGGCGGCGGCACTGGCCGATGCCGCGCCGTCCCCGCCCAGCGACTCGCGCCCGTCCACGATGACCATCGGCAGCCGCCGCTTGCCGATGAACGTGGTGACGACCGTGACCAGCGCCCGCGTCAGGCTGGCAGCCGTGCGCTGGTCCAGCGCCACGCGCGATACCGCCCGCCCGCTGGTGCCGCTGGAGGTCAGCACCTGCACGACCTCGTAGTCCGGAACGCTCTGCAAGGGCGACAGCTTGAACAGGGCGGCCGGCAGGAACGGCACATCCTCCAGGCGGAAGGCCGGTTCGCAGCCCCGGCCCAGCGCATCGAGGATCGCGCGATAGCCGGCGCAGCACTGGCGGTGGTGGCGTGTCAGCCGGTTCAACTGCCGGCACAACAGCGCGTCCTTCTCCCGGACCGCAAGGCCGTAGGGTGGGATGGCGAAGGGGTCGATGTCACTGCCGATGTCGGGCATCGTCAGGACCGTCCGGCGGACAGGGCCGCATAGTCGACCTTGCCGCTATCCAGGCGCGGCAGGCTGGCGATGCTGTCGACGCAAACGACCGAGGGATGCAGCCGGTAGCGCTCCGCCAGCCGGGCTGCCAGCGACGCGGACGCGGGGCCGGAGCCCTCGACGACCACGCGGATGCCGGTGTCGTCGCCCACGCAGGCGAGGGCCGCGCCGCCATCGGCCGCAAGGTCGCGCTCCACATCGTCCAGGTTGATCCTCAGCCCGAACAGCTTGACGAAGCGCTTCAGGCGCCCGGTCAGCCGATAGAACCCGTCACCGTCGACGGTGGCAAGGTCGCCCGTGCGCAGGCATCCCCCCAGTTCGTCGCCGCGGGCCAAGTCGTCGCGGCCTTCGGCATAGCCCATCATCACGTTCGGGCCTTGGTAGATCAGCTCCTGCGTCTCGGGGTCCAGCGACAGCGCACCGCCGGGGATGGGGATGCCGATGGCCCCGATCTTGTCCTTCAGCCGCTCCGGCGGGACATAGGCGATGCGGGCCGTCGCCTCCGTCTGGCCGTACATGACGAAGAAGCGCCAGCCGCGGGCGTCGGCCATCGCGGCGAACCGGGCGGCAAGCGGCGCTTCCAGTGCGCCGCCGGCCTGGGTCAGGGTGCGCAGCGCGGGTAGCTCGCGCCGGTCGAGGCCCAGGCGCGCCAGCATGCGGTAGGTATAGGGCACCCCGGCCAGAGAGGTCGCCCGCCCGTCGCGCATGAGGTCCCAGAACGGCCGCTGCATCGGGCTGTCGCCGGTCAGCAGCAGCGTCCCGCCGGCCAGCAGATGGCTGTTGATCACCGACAGGCCGTAGCTGTAGGCCATCGGCAGAGTCGTGATCGGCCGTTCCGCCGGCGTCAGCGCCAGATAGGCGGCGATCGCCCCGGCATTGGCCCGAAGGTTGCGGTGGCTGAGCCGCACGAATTTCCGGCTGCCGGTCGTGCCGGAGGTCGGCAACACCAGGGCCAGGTCGGCATGCGGGTCCGGCCCCTCGGGCGGCCGGCGGCGCGCCAGCAGGGTCAAGGTGCCCAGCCTGTCTTGGTCTTCATAGTCGCCGCCCAGCGCCGGGATGGCCGGCCCGGCGATGCGGTCGGGGCGGTAGGCGTCGATCAGGCTGGCCAGCAGGTCGGGCGGCACGCCGGCAGGCAGCAGCGCGACGGCGGCCCCGGCGGTCAGGGCCGACAGGTAGGCCGCGACGGCGTCGGCCGAATTGTCCGCCAGCAGGAAGACCAGGGGCTTCCGGCTGGCGCCCAGGCGGCCGGCCCACGCATCGACGCGCCGGCGCAGGCCCCCGTAGGTCAACCCTTGGCCGGTCGCACCGTCGATCAGGGCGGGGTTCGTGTCGGGGTGGTCCAGTCTCCAGAAGCCCAATGCCGCAGGTCCTTGCGCCCGTTCATCCCCCGACGGCCACATAGCGGGTGACGATCTGCCTCGCCTTGGCGAAACTGCTCATGTCGATCACGTCGTCGGTGTCGATCATGATATCGAACTGTTCCTCGATGGCCGCGATCAGCGCCATGTGGGCCACGGATGTCCATTGCGGAATGCTGCGGTAGGCCAGGTCGTCCTGCACGGTGTCGGCGGGGATCTGCAAGGCATCGGCAAAGGCCGCCTTCAGGCGGTCGTCCAGCGCGGGCGGGGGCATGAAGGTCATGGGGACTCGATCCCGGCAATCACGGCGGCCCGGCGCGCGGGCGGGAAACACGGCCCATGCGGGGGCGGTTGTTCGGCCCGTCAGCCTGTCGACTGCACATTAGCAACTGGTAAATGCTAGCGTGACGCCACCATACCACAACCGGACCCATGCAGGGGACCATGCCCGAAACGCCATCGCCGGTCGATCTTCTGCGCCTTGACGGCCGCGTTGCCCTGGTCACGGGGGCCACCCGCGGGATCGGCTGGGCCATTGCCCGGACGCTGGCGGCCGCCGGGGCGCGGATCGTCGTGAACGGCCTGGGCGACCGTCAGGTGGTGTCGGAAAGGGCGGCGGATCTCCGGCGCGAGTACGGCGTCGAGACCCTGCCGATGGCCGCCGATATCGGCGATGCCGCCGCCGTCATGGGCATGTACCGCGCCGTCGCCGGCCATTTCGGGCGGCTGGATATCCTGGTCAACAACGCCGGCATCCTGGCCGATGCGCTGATCGGCATGATCCCCGACGCGATGGTGGAAGGGGCGCTGCGGGTCAACACCGCGGGTGCCATCTACAACCTGCAGGCGGCCGCCCGGCTGATGCGCCGGGGCGGCGGCGGGTCGATCGTCACCATCAGCTCCATCGTCGGGCTTCGCGGCAATGCGGGCCAGACGGTCTATGCCGCCACCAAGGCGGCCCTGGTCGGCATGACCCTGAGCGCGGCGAAGGAGCTTGGGCCGTACGGCATTCGCGTCAACGCCGTGGCGCCGGGGGTGATCGACACGGACATGACGGCCCACCTGGACGACGCGACCCGCGGGGCGCTGGTGGGGGGTATCCCGCTCGGGCGCGCCGGCCGGGCGGAGGAGGTGGGGCAGGTCGTGCTGTTCCTTGTGTCCGACCTGGCAGCCTATGTCAGCGGCCAGGTTGTCGGCGTCGACGGTGCCATGGTGCTGTGACGGGGTGTGCCCGTCGGCCCGATCCCCGACTGCCGGGGCAAGTAAGAGTGTTGCAATTCTGCGTGGCGGGTGGAACCTTTCATTAATTCTTTCGCCATAAGAACAAGCATGATCATCAGCCGCACGCCCTTTCGCGTTTCCTTCTTCGGTGGGGGCTCCGACTACCCCGACTGGTATCGCGAGCATGGCGGCGCGGTGCTGGCGGGTTCGATCGACCGCTTCTGCTATCTGTCGTGCCGGTGGTTTCCCAACTATTTCGATGCCCGCTACCGCATCGTCTACAGCCGTATCGAGCTGGCGCGGGAAATCGAGGCCATCGAGCATCCGTCGGTGCGGGCCTGCCTGCGGCATATGGGCATCCACGAGGGTGTCGAGATCGTGCATAACGCCGACCTGCCTGCGCGCTCCGGGCTCGGTTCCAGCTCCGCATTCACCGTCGGCCTGTTGAACTGCCTGCATGCGCTGCGGGGCCTCGACCCGGACCAGCAATCGCTCGCGGAACTGGCGATCCACCTGGAACAGAACGTCATGTGCGAGAACGTGGGCTCGCAGGACCAGATGACCGTGGCCCATGGCGGCCTCAACCACGTGACCTTCACGGCCGACGGGTGTGTGGCCCGGCCGATCGCGATCTCTGCCCGCCGGTTGGCGGAGCTGGAATCCCATTTCCTCCTGGTGTGGACCGGCCTGTCGCGCAACGCGTCGGACATCGCCCAGCACCAGATCCGCAACATCCCGGACAAGCGGGCCGAGCTGAAGACCATGCAGGCCTTCGTCGACATGGCCGTCGACATCCTGGCCGGCGGCGGCGACATCGCCGATTTCGGGCGCCTCATGCATGAGAGCTGGAAGCTGAAGCGGACCCTGTCGTCCCATATCACCACGCCGCTGGTCGACGACGCCTATGCCGCCGCACGCCGGGCGGGTGCGCTCGGCGGCAAGCTGCTGGGTGCGGGCGGGGGCGGCTTCCTGCTGATCATGGCCCGCCCGGAAGACCACGCGTCGGTCCGCGGGGCGCTGTCGGACTTCCTGTGGACCAACCTGAAGTTCGAGTCCGACGGCTCGCAGATCATCTTCAACAGCGCGCATGCGCCGACGGCACGCGGTGCCGCCACACAATCGCTCCCGCAGGACCAATGGGCTGAGACAGAATGTCCGGAACCACTTCCATCGTTGTCACGGGGGGCGCGGGGTACCTTGGATCGATCCTGGTTCCCGCCCTCCTGAGCGCCGGCCATCGCGTCACCGTCGTCGACACCTTCATGTACCGGCAGCCGGCGCTGTTCGACGTCTGCTGCGATCCCCGGTTTTCCGTGGTCCGGGGCGATGCCCGCGACGAGCGGGTGATCGGCCCGCTGGTCCGCGAAGCCGATGTGGTCATCCCGCTGGCGGCCCTGGTCGGCGCGCCCTTGTGCGACCGCGACGCCATCGGCACCGTCACCACCAACCGCGATGCCGTGGTGCTGCTGACGCGCCTGTTGTCGCCGTCGCAGCGCATCGCCATTCCCAATACCAACAGCGGCTACGGCATCGGCCGGCCCGGCGTGCCCTGCACCGAGGACTCGCCGCTGAACCCCATCTCGCTCTACGGCCGCACCAAGGTGGAGGCGGAGGCGGCGGTGCTGGACCGCGGCAACGCCATCAGTCTGCGGCTGGCCACGGTGTTCGGCATGGCCCCGCGCATGCGGACCGACCTGCTGGTGAACGAATTCGTCTATCGGGCGGTGAAGGATCGTGTCGTCGTCTTGTTCGAAGCCGATTTCACCCGCAACTACATCCACATCCGCGACGTCGCCCGCGCATTCCTGCATGTCATCGACAATTTCGAGGCCATGCGCGACCAGTGCTACAATGTCGGCCTGTCGGACGCCAACCTGACGAAGCGCCAGCTGTGCGCGGTGATCCAGCGCCATGTGCCGAGCTTCCTGGCCCTGGAAGCGCCGCTGGGCGAAGACCCGGACAAGCGCGACTACATCGTGTCCAACGAGAAGATCGAACGCACCGGCTTCAAGCCGCGCCACTCGCTGGAAGACGGGATCCGGGAGCTGATCAAGGGCTACACCATGCTGAACAACACCCGCTACGGCAACGTCTGACAGTCGATGTCGGCCAAACCTGCTGGCCTAGGTCTAGGGGTCAGGTCTTTGATTGATGTAATTCGACAGGATGGCCGGGGCGAAGCGGCCACCTGATATGATAAAGAAAGACTTGACCCCGGAAATGCGCGGCGGCATTCCGCGGGCTCGGCGTCAGGAGCGCGGGGCGCCGCGGTCGCGCGCGGACAGGATCGGGGTGTCCACCGGCCACCAGATGCCGTAGGCGGGGTCGTTCCAGGCGACGGTGAACTGGCTGCCGGGCTCGTAGTATTCCGACTGCTTGTAGTGGAACATGGCGCGGTCCGACAGGACCAGGTGGCCGTTGGCCACGCCGGGCGGCACCAGCACCTGCTGGCGGTTGCGATCGCTGATGGTGAAGGCCTGCCATTGCCCCCGGGTGGGCGATGCCTCGCGGCAGTCGAGCACCACCAGGTAGATCTCCCCCCACAGGCAGGACACCAGCTTCCACGTCCTGGCGTCGCCGTGCAGCCCGCGCAGCACGCCCTTGCGGGAAACCGAGATGTCGTCCTGCACGAACGCCACCGATACGCCGGCGGCGCGGTAGTCCCTCAGGTTGAAGGTTTCCACGTAGTATCCCCGATGGTCCTCGAAGATATCCGGCGTGAAGGTCGTAACACCGTCCAGGGCGGTTGCGGCGCATGTCATTGCTGGTCGTCCTCGCTGTCGGATGGTCGTGCGGCGCCGGCGGCGGCGACGGTGCGCAGCACCCGCCACATGGCCTGGTGCTGGCGGCCCAACGACACCAGCCAGCCCAGGCCGATGCGGCCGTCCTTCAAGTCGCCGCGCAGCAGGCGATTGCGGATGATCGGGTCGTATTCCTGGAACAGGGACATGCGGGCGGCGACGAAATTGCCGGCGGGGTCGGCGGCGTCGGTGATGGTTTCGCGGATGTGATAGTTCGCCAGCACGTCCGGGATGAAGCCGATGTCGCCATGCATCAGGACCCGCAGGTTGAAGTCCCAATCGCCGAGCACGGGCAGGCCGGCGTCGAACCGCCCGACGGCCTTCCAGACGCTGCGGCGGAACAGGAAGGCGATGGGCGGGTACAGGTTGGCCTGCGCCATGTCCACCAGATGGATGTTGCGGACCCAGGCGTTGTACCGTTCGCGGCCCCTCTCGCGCAGGGTGTCGCCGTCGAAGGTCTCCGAGATGCGACAGGACGCCGTGGCCACACCGGCATAGTGCGGCTTGGCGTCCAGATACGCCGCGGTCTCGGCCAGGAAGTGCGGGTGCCAGCTGTCGTCGTCGTCGTGGATGACGATGTAGTCGGACGCGACGGCATCGATCCCGGCATTCGACGCCTCTTCGATGCCGACGGCATCGGGCAGGTGCAGGACACGCACGATGAATCCGCGCCCGCGCGCCCTGTCGACGATGCGTTCGACGTCGTCGGGCCGGCCGCCGTTGTTGACGACGACCCACACGAGATCGCCCGCCGTCTGCCCGCAGACGCTGTCGGCCGCACGCGCCAGCATCCGGGGACGGTTGAACGTCCGCGTGATCACCGCCGTCCTGGCCGTGGGGACGCTGCTCATCGACGGGGGGGTGCGGGATGTGCCGACGCCATCGTGCTCTCCGGTGCCTGGGCTGTCCTGTCCAGCGTATCGCCCCGATTGGGAGCGGAAAGTTAACATCTCCCCTCCATCTTGTGGGAAATCAGCGCGACCGACGCCGGCACGGGCGGACAAGGCCCGCTCGCCTTCCCGCGCGATGTCCGGTAGAGACGCATGCAGGCACACCCGATTTGATTGGCGGCGTCCCCGATGGTGGAATGCAGCGCGCCGTGTGAGACGCACCGGAGCGGACCCGACGATGACGCCGTCCTGGGGCGCGCCGTGGAGCGCGGGTTCGGCCCGGTCTTCACCGCGTTCGGGCACTGGTGCGCTGCGGAAGTGCGGCGGCTGCCGGGGCACCCGCAGGTCTTCGGCGTGGAGCGTGAGGGCCGCCATCTCACCCGCATGGCGGAGCCCTTCGGCCTTCGGTCCCGTTCGCTGCATTTGAGCCGGCGCACCGGGCTGTTGGCCGCGCTGGGCGACGTGGATGGGGAGGGCCTGGCCAATCTGCTGGTCCGTGCCCGCGCGCAGCCGGCAACCAACGGCGAAGCCTGCGACCTGTTGGGGATCGACGGCTGGCCGCCGGGTGGGGCCGACGCGCCCGTCGACATCGCCGCCCTTCTCGGTCATCTGTGGTCGACGGGCGGCATCATGCAGGTGCGCGAACGATCGCGGCGCGTCCGCGCGGCGCTGCTGGACTATCTGTCCGGCATGGGTATCCGCTGGGATGATGACCGGCCGCTGGTGCTGGTCGACCTGGGCTATGCGGGCAACATCCAGCGCACGCTGCAGCAATGTCTGCGGCTGGAAGGCCTCTGCAAGCCGGTCGTCGGCCTCTATCTCGTGACGTCGGCCGGGATCGTATGGGCCAGGCGAAACGGCGGCCGGGCGTCGGGCTTCCTGGCCGACACCGGACAGCCCCAGGCCTTCCTGCGGCGCTTCCTGGCGGCCCGCGAGGTGTGGGAACTGGCCAGCGGCAGCCCTTGCGGTACGACGCTGGACTATGGGCAAGGGGGGCCGGACCTGGCGGCCTGTCCCTACGGTCCAACCCAGGTGGCGGCGATGGAACGGTTGCAGGCGGCATGCCGGGCGTTTGCCCGGCGGGCGGCCGAAGGCGGCGAGGGGCCGGCGAGCCGCGACCGGTGCCGGCGTCTCGCGCTGGACCTTGTGGAGACGCCGAGCCGGGCGGAGGCTGAGGTCATCGGCCGTTGGCACTACGACGGGGATGCCGGCTATGCCAGCCGTCGGCTGGCCGACGCCGGGGGGCCGTTGGCCGACGGCCGGCCAGCCTACTGGCAGGCGGCCGCCACGGTGGTGCACGGGTAGGGGCGGGCGACCCATGGGCTATTCCCGGGATTTCTACCTGGACCAGATGATCGAAAGCGAGGCGTCCGCCCGGGTGATCGCCCCGATGGCGCTTCGGCTGGTGGCCGCGCGATCGGTCGTCGATGTGGGATGCGGCGTCGGTACCTGGCTGGCGGCCTTCCGCGAGGCCGGCGTGGCGGCGATCGAAGGCATCGACGGCGCGCATGTGCCGCGCGAGCTGTTGCGCATCCCGGTCGAAGCCTTTACCGCGGCGGACCTGGAACGCCCGCTGCCCCCAGGGCCCAGGGCCGACCTGGCCCTGTGCCTTGAGGTGGCGGAGCACCTGGCGCCCGAACGGGCGGAAGGCCTGGTCAACGACCTGGTCAATCGCGCCGATGCGGTTTTGTTTTCGGCCGCCCTGCCGTTCCAGGGTGGCGAAGGCCATGTGAACGAGAACTGGCTGGAATACTGGGCGATCCTGTTCCGCCGGTACGGCTTTTCGGCGGCGGATGTCATCCGGCCGACCCTCTGGAACGATCTTCGGGTTTGCTGGTGGTATCGGCAGAACATCGTTCTGTTCGCACGCAACGCAGCGCTGGGGCAGACCCCGTTCACCGATCGGATGCCTAAGGCGCCGTCCGAACCGCGGCCGCTGTCGCAGATCCACCCGGCCCAGGTGTTGACGCGGTTGGCGCAGCCGCGGGATCCGCTGGGGGACGACGACCGCAAGGCGGGCTTGCGATACTACACCGCGGTGCTGGACGCCTATCTGGCCGGCGGCATCGCGCTGCCCGAACCGACCCTCTGCTATACGTCCTGAGGCAGGGGGAGAAGGGGCGGGCATGGGGCCGGAGACCGCGGTGGGGAAGGCCGTGCTGCGCCATCTGTCACAGTCCGGCCGGGTGCTGTCGCTGGACGTGTTCGATACGCTGCTGTTGCGGGACTGCCGGCCGGAACTGGCCCGGCTGCTGGCCGTAAGCCGGGCCCAGGCCGCCGCCTTGCGGGCCGCGGGCCATGGCATCACCGGCCGGGGCGTGTGCCTGGCGCGGCTGACCGCCCAGAAGCGGGCCTATGACAAGGCCGGCGACGGCGGCGATCCGGCCTACGACGACCTCGCCCGGCCCATGTGCCGGATGCTGGGCCTGCCGGAAGCCGCCGGAATCGTGCTGCTGGAGGCGGAAACGGCGTGGGACCTGGCGCATGTGCGCGCCAACCGGCGGTTGGTGTCGGTCCTTCGGACGGCCGTCGACGGCGTGCCGTCGCCGCCGCGGATCGTCGGGGTCAGCGACATGTACCTGCCCGAAGCCAGTATCCGCCGGCTGCTGGCGGCGCATGTGCCCCACCTGGCCGCCATGCCG
>JACKIG010000018.1 GCA_020638595.1 Rhodospirillaceae bacterium
CGGCCCCGACGGCCGGCGACGGGGAACGGCAGGACGGCTGGATCACCGTGGCGGGTCTTGCCCCCGTCGCCGACGACATGGCCGAGGCACGACGCCTGGGCTGCACCCATGTCTGGAGCGGCGACCGCATCGTCGCCGTGCTTGAGGAGAGATCCGGCCGATGAGCAACGTTGCCGTGGTGGGCGCCCAGTGGGGCGACGAAGGCAAGGGCAAGGTCGTCGACTGGCTGTCGAGCCGCGCCGACGTGGTTGTCCGCTTCCAGGGCGGGCACAACGCCGGCCACACCCTGGTCATCGGCGATCGCACCTTCAAGCTCAGCCTGCTGCCGTCCGGCGTCGTCCGCCCCGACAAGCTGTCGGTGATCGGCAACGGCGTGGTGATCGACCCCTGGGCCCTGCTGAGGGAGATCGAGCAGGTGCGCAGCCAGGGCGTCGTCGTCACGCCCGAGTCGCTGATGATCGCCGAGAATGCGGCCCTGATCCTGCCGGTGCACGGCGCCATCGACCGGGCGCGCGAGCAGGCGCGCGGCGCCGGCGCCATCGGCACCACAGGGCGTGGCATCGGCCCGGCCTACGAGGACAAGGTGGCGCGCCGCGCCGTGCGCGTCTGCGACCTGGCCGACCCGCCGCTGTTGCGCGCCAAGGTCGAGGACCTGCTGGCCCACCACAACGTTTTCCTGACGGCGATGGGGGCGGATGCCCTGGACCCGGACGCCATGATGGTGGAGCTGGAGGCCATCGCCCCCCAGGTCCTGCCCTATGCCGGCGTGGTGTGGGAGCGCCTGGACGGACTGCGCCGGGCCGGCAAGCGCATCCTGTTCGAAGGTGCACAGGGCGCCATGCTGGACATCGACCACGGCACCTACCCCTACGTCACCTCGTCCAGCACCCTGGCCGCCAACGCCGCAGCCGGCAGCGGGATCGGCCCGGGGGCCGTCGGCTTCGTGCTGGGCATCACCAAGGCCTATACGACGAGGGTCGGCGCGGGGCCCTTCCCGACCGAGCAGACGGGCGATGTCGGCACGCTTCTGGGCGAACGGGGGCGGGAGTTCGGCACCGTTACCGGGCGCAAGCGCCGCTGCGGCTGGTTCGACGCCGTGCTGGTGCGCCAGGCGATCAAGACCGGCGGGATCACCGGCATCGCGCTGACCAAGCTGGATGTGCTGGACGGATTCGAGACGCTGAAACTGTGTGTGGCGTATCGCCACAAGGGCCGGGAACTGCACCACCTGCCCTATGCCCAGTCGGCCCAGGGGCAGGTCGAGCCGGTCTATGAGGAAATGGAGGGCTGGGGCGAGAGCACGCAGGGTGCGCGGTCCTGGGCGCAGCTGCCGGCGACGGCGATCAAGTATATCCGCCGCATCGAGGAACTGATCGAAGCCCCGGTCGCCCTGCTGTCCACCAGCCCCGACCGCGACGACACCATCCTGGTGCGCGATCCCTTCGTCGACTGACATCCCGCCGCGCGGCGTTAACCGTTCGTTTTTGATAATCGGGTTCAATCGCTGGCGAGAGTAAGCCGACCGCCGCGATCGGAGCCACGGCGTATGCCGCCAAGCGATCTTTCCAGCTTTCTTGACGGCGCCCCCGGTGCCGGGCCGCAGGGCAGGGGTGCCGTCGACCCGGCCGCCGCCAAGGTGGTCCTGGGCAAGCGCTACGAGATCTTTGCCGACCAGCCGCTGGTCCAGCTAAACACCGCCACGGCGACGGCCTACCGCGCTGCCGACAAGCGCGACGAGCGGGCCGATATGTTCGCCTATGTCTGCCGGCCCGGCCTGCCGCCGCGCAGCGACATCATGGGTGCGCTCAAGGGGGTGGAAACCCCGGCGCTGTTGCGGCTGCGCGACGCGGGCGTCGTCGACTGGCCGCTGAATCGGGCGCATCGCGCCGTCGTGCTGTTCGACCGTCCGGCGGGTCGGCGGCTGATGACGACGCTGGACGACCGCATCGAACCGATGCTGGACGAAGCCATCACCCGCCAGGTGATGCAGCCGGCGCTGCTGGCGCTGAAGGAACTGAAGGCCCGCCGCCTGTTCCACGGGTGCATCAACCCGACAAACATTTTCATGCGCCCGGGCGCCAACAGCACGGTGGTCTTCGGCGAATGCGCGTCGGCACCGTCGGGCTATTGCCAGCCCCTGGTCTTCGAGACGCTGGAACGCGGCATGGCCATGCCGTCCGGGCGCGGGCCAGGCAGCGTTGCCGACGACATGTATGCACTGGGCGTGCTGATCCTGTTTCTGGCGCTGGGGCGCAACCCCGTCGGCGGCCAGTCCGACGAACGGGTGCTGCAGGCAAAGCTCGACCGCGGGTCCTATGCTGCGCTGGTGGGCGATGCGCGCGTCTCGGCAATGATGACGGAACCGGTCCGCGGCCTGCTGCTGGACGATCCCGGCCAGCGCTGGAGCCTGGCCGACCTGGATCTCTGGCTCAGCGGCCGCCGGCTCAGCCCGAAGCAGCCGCAGCCGGTGCGCCGGGCGCAGCGGCCGCTGTCCTTCGCCGGGCGCGACTATGTCGCCGCGCGGTCCCTGGCCTTCGCCATGGAACGGTCGCCGATCGAGGCGGTCCGCATCATCGAGAACGGCGAGCTGGAGACCTGGCTGCGCCGCAGCATGGAAGACGAGACGCTGGCCGACCGGGTGCACGAGGGAACGCAGTCGGCCTCGTCGGGATCGGGGGGGACGCTGTCGGACCGGCGGCTGGCGCGCGTGCTGATGGCGCTCGACCCCACCGCCCCGATCCGCTACCGCGGCATCTCGGTCATGCCGGAAGGCATCGGCGTCGCCCTTGCCGAGGCGGTCAGCACCGGCGTCCACGTGCAGGAGGTGGCGGAGGTGATCTCCGCCCAGCTGCCGATCTTCTGGATCAGCGTGCAGGGCGTCTTCAGCCCCGAGCATGTGCCGATCGTGAAGATGTTCGAGACGGCCCGGAACTACCTGGAACGCATCTCGCCCGGCTTCGGGATCGAGCGCGTGCTCTACCACCTCAATCCCGGCATGCCGTGCATGGGCGCGATGGTGGTCGACGAATACCCGCAGGAACTGGACGACCTGCTGTACGCCATGGAACGGGCGGCCGAGAGGCCCGACCGGCCCACCGAGCCCCTGGACCGGCACATCATGGCCTTCATCCTGTCGCGCCACGGCGGCATCAACGAGCGCAGCCTGCTGGGCATCGGCCCGACGGGAAAGCCGCTCGAGCGGGTCCTGGGGATCCTGGATATCCTGTTCGAGATCCAGCGCAAGAGTCGGGCCTTCCCGTTGCCGAAGCTGTGCGGCTGGGTTGCCACGATGATGGACCCGGCGATCGAGCGCTATCGCAGCGGCACCCTGCGCGACCGTGTCCGCGACGAACTGGCCAAGCAGGCCGAAACGGGTGCCTTCAAGAACCTCTACGTCATCGTTCAGAACAACAACCTGGTGCAGCGCGACGGCGCCGCGTTCGACCTGGCGAAGCGCGAATACCAGCTGGCGAGGAAGGTGATCCAGCATCGCCAGCGCGAACTTGACCAGCGGGAGAAGTTTACGACCGGCATCGGGCGCCAGGTCGCGGCGGTGGTGGCCTGCCTGTTGTCGGCGGTCATTCTTGCCGCGATCGTCGTTGGCGGTGTCGCGTAGAGCCTGGTCCGGTCACGTCGAACCGGCGTGACCGGTCAATCAGTCGCTGACTGTTTTGTGAGAGAGGAAGGGTCGGACATCGGGGGCGTCGGCCTGATGTCATCCAGCTTCAGGTGAGGGTCCGGTATGGCAGCGTCAACAGGCGGTCGCAGCGGGCAGGGGCGCAACCTGCCGGTTCCCGTCGATCAGATCCCCGCGCTCGGCAAGGGCGCGGCCGTTCCGCGCGCCGGGGCCAAGCGCCCGGCCAACAAGGCGGACAAGGCGGCATTGATCGTGGCCGTCTGCCTGGCGCCACTGGCCCTGTTCGTGTTGCCGACGACGGTCCTGTTCTTCGGCGGCATGGTGCCGACGATCGTCTCGTTCGTTGCCGACCGGACGCAGGAAAAGTACCTGCCGATGATCGTCGGCAGTCTGAACTTCTGCGGCGTGATGCCGGCGGGCTTCGAGCTGTGGGGTGGCGCCGCCACCACGGACCGGGCCCTGAAGCTGCTGGCCGACCCGTTCAACATGGCCATGATGCTGGGCGCGGCGGGCCTGGGCTGGGTCATCTACACCATCGTGCCGGCCATGGTGTCGGCGACCATGGTGTGGCGCAACGAGCAGGACATCGCCCGCTGGCAGGCCCGCCAGGAGGCCCTGGTCAGCGAATGGGGCCGTGAAGTCACCGGCGACGTCGAGCAGCTGCCCGGGCTGGACTGAGCCAGCCGTTTTCCCGCAGCCCCCACCGCCGCCGGCGGTCTGGGTCACAGCGTGGGCTGTACGGCCTGTCCGGTGTCCAGCGACCGATAGGCCGCCAGGGTCAGGGCAAAGGTCTTCAGGTTGTCGGCGATGTCCGTCTCGAATGCCGCGCCGCTGCGCAGGCATGCGGCGAAATGGGCGATCGTTTCGGAATAGGAACGGGCATACGCATCCGTCTTGTCGTAGCCCGGGACGATGGTGCGCCTGAGACCGGGCCGGTCCACCTCCACCCGGATGTCGCCGTCGCGTGACAGGAACAGCGCCCCGTCTTCGCCTTCGATGACGACGCTTTCGCTGGTCGCCGGCGGCGTCGGATGTCCGCGCGAGGCATAGCTGCGCTCGACCACCGCGATCGCATCGCCGAAGCGCAGCATCAGGCTTGCCATGTCCTCGCCCCGCACATGGGGGCTGATGCGGCGGGCCTGGGCGTACAGGCTGTCGGCCTCCCCCAGCATGCAGCGGGCGACGTCCAACTGGTGGATGATCGATTCCAGGATGATCAGCGGCGTCATCGTGGCGAAGAACGGTTGGCGGGCGATCGTCCAGGGCCGGTCGGGATGTGCGGCCGTCGTCACCGTGCCGCCCTGGCGCAGGGTGGAATGGAAGTAGATCGGGCGGCCGATCAGGCCCTCGGCCAGCAGGCGCTTGATTTCCCGGTACCAGACACGGAACCGGAAGTTCTCGTGAACCATCAGGCGGACGCGATGGCGCGCCGCCGTGGCGGCCATGGCCTTGGCGTCCTCAAGGGTGGTCGCCACCGGCTTCTGGCAGATGATGTGGATGCCGCGCGCGGCGGCGGCCGCGACCTGGGCGGGGTGCGCCTCGGGCGGGGTGCAGATGTCGACGATGTCCGGGCTTTCACCCTCCAGCATCGTATCGAAGTCGTCGTAGACCGTCGGAATGCCGTTGCGGCGCGCCGTTTCTTCCGCCTTGCTGCGTGTCCGCGACTGGAGCGCTGCCAGGGTCACGCCCGGCAGGGCATGCCACCCCTTGGCGTGATAGGGGGTGACGAAGCCGCCGCCCACCATGACCACCTTCAACGGGCGGTCGCCCAGGGGCACCCCGGGCGTGGACTCCAGCGGCGATGCGTCCGGCAGGCCAGCGGACATGAAATGACCCCTTTGCAGCGACGGCCGTCCTGGCAAGAGAGAGGCAGGGGAGACCAGCCGGCCCCCGCTTGTCAACGGCTCCCCGCCCGCGGTCCCGGCGGCGCAATGCCGGCAGAGCGATTCCGCAGTGCAGTAAAACCGATGCTGCGCTGCAATATTCGATGTTGCAGCGCAAATAGTCAGGAGCCTGCAATTCAAGTCTTGAATTTCGTTAGATGAAACACGACAATTGTAATGAATAATCATGCAGCCGGCCCCAATAAACTGAACAGGGCCGACGGGTGTGGACCACGGGGCTAACCCGCAGTCGGGTGATTGGGAGGAGCGATATGCCGGAACCGGCAAGGCAAGAGGTCATCGATCCAGAAGGGATTGGCGAGCGGTTGCCCGATACGGTTTCTGATCTTCGGGCGATGCTGGTCGCGGCGCGTGTGCGTGCGGCGGCGACCCGCGATACACCGGACATGCGCCGGGCCCAGAGCATCGAGCGCCGGATCCACGAGTTAAGTGCACTAAACGCTTCGAAAGGCACCGAATGGTATGCGGGGCTGCCATGGTGGCCCGGCTACCGGTGAACCTCCGACCGCAGGGCTGCCTTCATCGCCCTGCGGTCGCCAGATGCCGGCCCAGGCGCAGACCCCAGGCATAGATTGACAGCGCCGGATTGACGCGGCTGGACCGCGGCAGGACGCTGCCGTCGCCGACATACAGCCCGGTCATGCCGTGGACCCGGCCGCAGGCATCGACCACGCTGGCGGCCGGATCGTCGCCCGTCACCATCGTGCCCAGCGCATGGGCCGTGCCGGCCATCCCCATGTACTTGTCGACGCCGACCAGCCCCGCCGCCAGCAGCCGCACGGTAAAGGCGCGCACCAGGCGCCGGTGCTCCCGGGCCGCGGGCTTGATCCGCTGGAGGTCGTAGTCCATCAGCGGATAGCTGGCCCCGCCGCCGGAAACGATGCGGTTGTCGGGGCTGGACCCGTCCTCCGTCGTCACGAAGAAGCCGTAGGCGCGGGCACCCATCGCGCGCGTCACGAATTTCGGCACCGCGGCCGGCAGTTCGCTGCCCAGGATGTCGCCGTCGATCCAGCCCAGGCACTGCACGGTGCTGTGGGGGTATTGCTCGTTGAAGATGATCGCGGTCTTGCGCAACACGTCCTGGTTGGAAAACGGTGAAAAGCCGATCAGTGCGCTATTCAGGTGCATCTTGAAATTGGCACCGACCAGCGGCGCGCAGGCAAGCGATGTCTCCAGCCCCGTGGCCGCCAGATGGTCCTGCAGGATGCGGGATGAGCTCATCGCACCGGCCGCCAGGACGACCGCCGATCCCCGGTGGCTGGACCCGTCGGTGCAGCGGACGCCGGTGATGCGGGCCGGGTCGCCGTCGGCATGGATCAGGCCGTTGACGGTCTTGCCCGTCTCGACCCGGAAGGCGGGAGTGTCGCGGATCCTGTCCAGCAGGCTCCATTCGGCATCCGATTTGTAGCCGCAGGCCGAAGCGAACCCGTCGAAATGCTTGGCTTCCTGTTCGTCGTTCAGGATCTCGCGCTTCAGCCCCAGCGGCAGCGGATCGGGCTTCCAGTGGGGATCGGCCCTGACGATCCGGTCGATCAGGGCCTGAAGCTCCGGCTCATTGTCGAAGTGGTTGACGTCCAGCAGGCGTTCGGCCTCTTCGTAATAGGGCACCAGCTCGCGATAGCCGAACGGCCAGGCCAGGCACTGGTGTTCCTCATCGGCCAGGAATTCGTGCGGGGCATAGCGCAGCAGGGCGGCGCCGTACCATTTGGTTTTGCCGCCAAGATTGTAGTATTCGCCGGGGATGAAGACCTGGTTCTGCCCGTTCACCCACGGTTCCTTGTTCTTGAACTGGCCTTCCTTCATCACGCGCTTGACGTCCAGCGTGGTGCCGTCGCGCGGCAGCACGCCGCCTTTCTCCAGCATCAGCACCGGACGCCCGGCGTTGACCAGCGTGTAGGCGACCGAGGCGCCGCCGGCGCCGGAGCCGACGACGATGACGGGATCGGTATCGGACATCGAAAGGGGCCTTTCCTGTTCAGGAGCCCGCCGCGGGGGCGGCGGTCGCTCGATCGTTGATGCCTTGCGGGGGATGCCGGCTGCCGATCCGGCCTGCTATCCTCCCAAGGCCGGGCGGACTTGGCCGCCGGACGAAGCAGGGCCGGCGATCGGGGCGGCCCGGAGGAGCGTGGCGTGGGGCAGGCTGCCGATCCGGGATCGCCCGTGCGGGGATTGGCTGTCGCCCCGGCCGAAGCCGCCGATTTCGCCGAGGTGGCCGCCCTGGTCGCCGATGCGACGCGCGAGGCCTTCGCCAGCCCCGGGCTGACGGGCGAGCAGATCGCGGAGAACCGCAAATGGATCTCCGTCGCCCGGGAGACCTGCCTGGCGGCGATCGCCGACCCCGCCAGGTCCGCCTTCGTCGCGAAGCTGGATGGCCGCCTGGCCGGCTTCGTCCTTGCCGATCGGCTGGACCCGGATGTCCCGGAGATCGGCTGGCTGATGGTGGCGCCGCGCCATCACGGGATCGGCGTGGCGCAGGCCCTGATGGACGCTGCCCTGGGATGGATCGGTCCCGGGCTGCCGGTCAAGCTGACGGTGATTGCCGCCAACGCCCGCGCCATCGCCTTCTACCGGAAATACGGCTTCGCCGATGCCGGCCCGGCCCCGCGCGACTATGCGATCGCGCGGCGGCTGCTGGTCCGCCCGGGGTGAGGCGCAAGGGTCGTGGCCAGCCGAAGGCATGGGCTTTGCGGATCCGCCGCGGTCCGGGGATAGGGCCTGAAGGTCAGCCGCCTTCCCTGAAACCGGGATACAGCGTCATCCCGCCGTCGATGAACAGGCTGATGCCCGTGGCATAGTCGGACTCATCCGATGCCAGCCAGACCACCGCCCGGGCGATGTCTTCCGGCTCGCCGATCCGGTTGTAGGGGATCAGCGTCATCAGCGATTGATACGCCTCCGGCGTGCCCCAGGCAGGCTGGTTCAAGGGCGTACGGATGGCGCCGGGGCAGACGCTGTTCACGCGGATGCGATGTTCGGCAAGCTCCTGCGCCATGCTCTTGGTCATCAGCATGACCCCGCCCTTGGAGGCGGCGTAGTTCACATGGCCGGCCCACGGGATCACCTCGTGGACGGAGCTCATGGACACGATCTTGCCGGCGGCGGACGAGATCTCCGGCCGCACGCCGCGGCGCAGGAACTCGCGCACGGCCTCGCGCGCACACAGGAACTGGCCGGTCAGGTTGACGTTGAGCACCAGCGTCCACTGGTCCATCGTCATTTCGTGCAACGGGGCATCGCGCTGCAGGCCGGCATTGTTGACCAGGATGTCGATGGTGCCGAAGGCGTCGATCATCCGGGCGAACATCGCCTGGACCTGGTCTTCCTTCGACACGTCGGCCTTGATCGCCATGGCCTTGACCCCGTGCGCCTCGATCGCCGCGACGACGCGCTGGGCGGCATCCTCGTTGACGATGTAGTTGACGACGACGTCCGCGCCGGCCGCGCCGAGGGCGATGGCCACGGCCTCGCCGATGCCGGAATTGGCGCCGGTGACAAGGGCCTTCTGGCCCTTCAGCCGCCGCTGCGGGTCCACCGGGCGGGGCATGACCACTGCCGGCGTCTCGTGTTCGGGACCGTTGCTCATCCGTGTCATCCCATTTCCAGGGCCGCCGTTCGCCGCCGCGGCCGATGGCGGATTGGCCAGGCCTGCGGCGCTATCCGCCCTGATGCCGGTCGCTCAAGGCCCGGTCGAGATTGAAGGCCGCGCTGATCAGCGAGAGATGGGTGAAGGCCTGGGGGAAATTGCCCAGCGCTTCGCCGCGCTTGCCCGTCTCCTCCGCATAGAGGCCGACGTGATTGGCGAAGCCCAGCATACGCTCGAAGATCAGCCGGGCCTCGTCCAGCCACTTGTGGTCGAAGTGCCCGGCCCGCGTCATCGCCTCCACCAGCCAGAAGGTGCAGATGTTGAAGGTGCCTTCCTCGCCGGACAGGCCGTCTGAGATCTCGCCGATATTGTAGCGGTAGACCAGGCTGTTGGCGACCAGGCCGCCGTCTTCCGGCGGCTTCAGCGTCTCGCGCAGCGTGCTCAGCATGCGCGGGTCGCTGGGTGCCACGAAGAACACCAGCGGCATCATCAGATTGGCCGCATCCAGCGCATCGCTGCCATAGGCCTGGACGAAGGCCTTGCGTTCCTCGTTCCAGCCGCGGGTCATGATGTCTTCATAGATCTCGTCGCGCACCTGCTGCCAGCGCGCCCGGTCGGCGGGGAAGGACCGCTTGTCGGCCAGGCGCAGGCCGCGGTCGATGGCCACCCAGCACATCAGCTTGGAATAGACGAAATCGCGCTGGCCGCCGCGGACCTCCCACACGCCCTCATCTTGCAGCTTCCAGTTGTCGCAGACCCAGTCGACGAAACGGCGCAGCGGCACCCACATGTCGTAGGAGATGGGCTCGCCGTTCTTGTTGAAGATGTAGGCCGCATCCAGAAGCTCGCCGTAGATGTCGAGCTGCAGCTGGTCATGCGCGCCGTTGCCGATGCGCACGGGCCTGGAGCCCCTGTATCCGTCCAGGTGATCCAGCGTCTCTTCCGTCAGGTCCGTGCGGCCGTCGATGCCGTACATGATCTGCAACGGGTAGGCGGCGTCGGCGTCCTTGCAGAGATGGGACAGGAATCGCATGAACGCCGCGGCTTCCCCGGCAAACCCCAGGCGCAAGAGCGCATAGACCGAGAAGGCGGAATCGCGCACCCAGGTATAGCGGTAGTCCCAGTTGCGCTCGCCGCCCACGCCCTCCGGCAGGCTGCAGGTGGGCGCGGCGACGATGGCGCCCGTCGGTTCGTAGGTCATCAGCTTCAGGGCCAGTGCGGACCGGTGGACCATCTCCCGCCAGCGCCCCCGGTAATTGGACTGGCTGAGCCAGTTGCGCCAATAGGCCACCGTCTCGCGGAACAGCGCCTCGGTCGTCCCCTCGCTCAAGACCAGTTCGCTGCCGAAATCGTCCTCGATCAGCCGCAGCACGAAGATCGCCGACTCCCCCTCCTCCAGGGTGAATTCCGCTACGGCCGCATCGCCGTCGATCCGCATGTCGATGGTCGTGGCCAGGCCGAGGCTGAGGGACGGGGAGGTGAAGCGGATGCCGCCGGGCACGGCGCTGGCCTGGTGGCCGTCGCGTGCGAAGTTGAACGCGGGCTTGCAGACGACGCGGAACGTCGTTGTGCCGCGCATGGAGGTCAGGCGGCGGATCAGCTGGCGGCGCTGGTGCCCGGCCACGGCCGTGGCGCCGATCGGCATGAAGTCGATCAGTTCGGCCGCGCCGGCATGGGCGAGGAAGCGCGTGACCAGCACATTCGTGTCCGGCCAGTAGAACTGCTTGTTGGTCGTGTCCTCGTCGAGGGCTTCGACGCTGAAATGGCCGCCCTTGCCGTCGTCCAGCATGCGCCCGAACACCGCCGGCGAGTCGAAGCGCGGCAGGCACATCCAATCGACGGAGCCGTTGATCCCGACCAGCGCGACCGTGTGAAGGTTGCCGATCATGCCGTAGGACTCGATGGGTTGATAGGCCATGGCCTGCTCGCTCCCCGCTGGACCCTGTCGTGGCGGCCGCGGACGGTGCCGGAGGTCCGGAAATCCTCCCTGCACGGCGCCTTCGATGACGGTGGTGCAGAATCGGTTACAGTCAAGCGTGGGTGCCGGCCGGCCGGAGGTCCACGGTCCTGGTGGCCAAACGGTGCACCCCCGGGGCGGGTTCCGCGGTTTTCTGGCCACGGCAAGGGGCTGGGGGCGCTCAACAAGGGGGATAACCGTGCGCATGGCCGCGATGATGAAGACGGCGTTGCCGGGCCGGCGTCCCGTGGGCGTGTGCCGCCGGGCCGTGGGCCTGGCAGGGGTCATGCTGCTTGCCGTCGCGGCAACGTTGCCGGCCGGTCCGGCCGGGGCGCAGCCGGCGGCGTGCCAGTACAGCGAAGACGGCGATTGCGACGAGCCGTCGATCCTGGGCAGCGGCCTGTGTCCCCGCGGAACCGACCGCAGCGACTGTGCCGCCGCCGACGCCGTGGCCGCATCCGTACTGGCACCGGATGAGGTAAGCCGGCTAATCGAATTCGGGCGCCAGGTTCAGGAAGCCGAGGACATCGGCGGCGACATCGTGGAGCCGTTGCTGCGGGGGCTCGGGCTCTTGCAGGCGGCCTATGACCGCGGCGAGGCCGACGCCGCCGACCTGTTCCTGGCGATGCTGATCCGGCTGAACGAGGAAGGCAGCCGCCGGCGGGATGCGGGCGACTACCGCACCGCCATCCGCCTGTTCGAACGCGGCGCCGGCCTGGCCGCCACCGTCTACGGCGCCGACCGGCCGATCGTCGGACGGTTTCTCAACAATCTGGGGCTGGTCTACCAGGAGACCGGGGAGAGTGCCGCGGCCGAGCTGGTCTATCGCCATGGGCTTGCGATCGTCCGCAATGCCCATGGCGCGGAGAGCGAGGAGGTCGCGGTCGCGCTGGACAACCTGGCCGGCCTGCGCCGCGTCCAGGGCGATCTGGACGCGGCCGCGCGTCTCTACCGGCAGGCCATCGACATCCTTGAGGCGACCGCAGGGGCGGACAGCCTGCAGGTCTCGATCTCGCTGAACAATCTGGCGGTCGTCGTCCAGCATCAGGGGAACTACCCCCTCGCACGCGATCTGCTGCAACGCGTCCTGTCCATCCGCGAACGCACCCTGGGGCCGGACCACCGCGCCGTCGCCACCGTGCTGAACAACCTCGCGGCCTTGCATGGCCGCCTGGGGGAATGGGCGGCGGCCGCGACGCTCTATGAACGCGCCCTGGCGATCGTCGAAGGCGAGGGCGGTCCCGACACGCCGGATGTCGCGACGATCCTGGACAACCTGGCCGACGCCTATCACGGCCGCGGCGACATCGACCGGGCATTGCCGCTTCTGATGAGGGCCCTGATCATCCGGCGGCAGATGTTCGGGCCGGGGCATCCGGAGACGGCGAGAAGCCTGAACAACCTGGCGGCCCACTACGATGCCATCGGCGCCTGGGATGAGGCAGAGGCCCTGTACCGCGCGGCGCTGGAGGTGTTCGAGGCCTCCCTGGGGCCGGATCATCCGTCGGTCGCCACCGCCCTGGTCAACCTGGCCATCGCCGAGGGCCGGCTGGACGGCGCCGCCGCTGCCCCCGCCCCCCTCGAACGGGCCGTCGCGATCCGGCAGCACAGCTTCGGGCCGGACCATCCCGACACCGCAAGCGGCCTGGCGGACCTCGCGATCGCCTATGACGCCATCGGGGAGCACGAGCGGGCGGGCGATGCGATCGGTGCTGCCCGCGCCGGCTTGCAGCGCTGGCTCAGCCGCCTGGATGCCGACCGGATGGTGGCGATCGCGGCGTCGCCGACGCCGCAGGACGTGCTTGGCGACGTGCTGTGGCTGTCCGGGCGATGGGCGGGCGAGGCCGAGACGGACGCCGAGCGCACCCGCTGGGTCGCCGAGAGCTTCGATGCCGCGCAGCTTCTGCGGTTCACCGCAACCAGCCAGTCCATTGCCAGGATGGCGGCACGGTTCGCCGCCGGCGACGATGGGCTGGCGCGGCTGGTGCGCGACCGGCAGGAAACGGCGGAACGGCTTGCCGCGCTTCAGGCCGAGCTGGTCGACCTGGTATCGTCCGGTGCGTCGGGGGGGGGCGGCGATGCCATCCGCCGCGGCATCGCGGACCTCAGCGGGGCGCTGGCCACGCAGGATGCGGCGATCGCCCGCGATTTCCCGGCCTATGCCGCCCTGGCGCGGCCGCAGCCCCTGCCGCTGGCCGAGGCGCAGGCCCTGTTGCGCCCGGGCGAGGCGCTGGTCGTGTTCACCGTGCTTGCCGAGGTGTCGTATGCCTGGGTCGTGCGGCCGCAGGGCGCGGTCATGGCGGTGCTGCCGGTCGGCGAGGACGAGCTTGCCGGCATGGTCACGCTGTTGCGCCGGTGGCTGGACCCGGCCGCACGGCCGGGGGTGGCGGGCGATGACGACCCGCTGGCCGTGGCGCATGGGCTCTACACATCCCTGTGGCAGCCGCTGGAAGGGGCGCTGGACGGCGTTGGCCACGTTCTGGCCGTGCCCGACGGGCCGCTGGCCAGCCTGCCCCTTGCCGTCCTGGTGCGCACGCCTGCCGACGGCGCCGTCGCGGCGGGGCTGACGGCGGACCGGCTCCGCCGCACGGGCTGGCTGATCCGCGATCATGCCTTCACCACGCTGCCTGCCGTCGACTCGCTGCGGGCGCTGCGCCGGCTGGCGGGCGGACGCACGACGGAGGATCGCTTCATCGGGTTCGGCGATCCGGTGCTGGCCGGCGGGCCGCCGGCCACGCCTGCGGCGCAGCCCGGCCGGCGCGGCATCGCCACATCCCACGGCCTCAGCCAGCTGCCGCGGCTTCCGGAGACGGCGGAGGAGCTGCTGGGCATCGCCGCGTCGCTGGAAGGGTGGCGCACCGACCTCTACCTCGACACCCAGGCGACGGAGGCGCGCGTGAAGGCCCTGAGCCGGTCGGGGGCGTTGGGGGCGGCCCGGATCCTGGCGTTTGCCACCCATGGCCTGATGTCGGGGGAGCTGCGCGGCTTCGACGAGCCGGGACTGGTGCTGACGCCGCCGGCCGACGCCACGGACGACGATGACGGCCTGCTGGGGGCAAGCGAGATTGCCCGGCTGGACCTGGGCGCCGAATGGGTGGTGCTGTCGGCCTGCAACACCGCGGGCCCGGATGGGCGGCCGGGGGCGGAAGGCCTGTCGGGATTGGCGCGGGCGTTCTTCCATGCCGGTGCACGATCGCTGCTGGTGTCGCACTGGGCGGTGTATTCGGAGGCGGCACAGGCGCTGACGACCGGCACGTTCCACAGGCTGGCGGACGATCCGGCCCTGGATCGGGCAGAGGCGCTGCGCCGGACCATGCTGGCCTTGATCGACGGGCTGCCCGACCCGCATCCTTCCTATTGGGCGCCGTTCGTCGTCGTCGGCGAGGGCGGAACGGTCGGCAGCGCCGCAGGGCGCGATTGAGATGGAAGGGATCAGCACATGCCGGATGAGAGGCCCGTGGTCTTCGTCACCCGCCGCCTGCCCGAGGCGGTGGAGGCGCGGCTCATGCGCGACTACCGCGCCGTCCTGAATCGCACTGACCAGCTGTACGATCCGGCATCGCTGGCGGAGCGCTGCCAGGGGGCCGATGCCGTGCTGCCCTGCCCGACCGACAGGCTGGACGCCGGCGTGATTGCGGGCCTGCCGGCGACGATCCGGGCGATCGCGACCTTTTCGGTCGGCTATGACCACATCGACGTGGCGGCCGCCGTGGCCCGCGGCATCGTCGTCACCAACACGCCCGATGTGCTGACGGCGGCGACGGCCGACGTGGCCATGCTGCTGCTACTGGCCGCGGCGCGGGGGGCGTATTCCGCCGAGCGGCTGCTGCGGTCCGGCGGATGGACGGCCTGGGCACCGACCGGCCAGCTGGGGATCCAGCTGACGGGCAAGCGTCTCGGCATCTTCGGCATGGGGCGCATCGGCCGGGCGGTGGCCAGGCGTGCGCGCGGCTTCGATATGGCCATCCACTACTCCGACGTCGCACCGGTGCCGCCGGAAGACGCTGCCGGTGCCGTCTATCATGCCCGGGCGGAGGACATGCTGCCCCACTGCGACTTCCTGACCCTGCATTGCCCGCTGACGCCGCAGACGCGGCGGTTCCTGGACGGCGAACGCATCGGGCTGCTGCCCGACGGGGCGGTGGTGGTCAATACGGCGCGCGGCGGCATCGTCGATGACGAGGCGCTGATCGCGGCGCTGACCACCGGCAAGCTGGCGGCCGCCGGCCTGGACGTCTTCGACGGCGAGCCGAAGCTGAATCCCGGCTATCTGGCGCTGGAGAACGCCGTGCTGTTCCCGCATATCGGCAGCGCCACGGTGGAAACGCGCAACGCCATGGGGTTCACCGCGCTCGACAACCTGGATGCGGTCTTCGCCGGCCGCGAGCCGCCCAACCGCGTGGCGTGACGCCGGGCCGTGGCGCGATGCTGCGGCCGGCCCGGTTAGCCCGATGTCGTCCTGCCCTACCGCTGCTGCGTCTGCCAGTGCGGGTGGATCCACACCGGCGCGTCCGACGGCGGCGGCGGCGGCCGGCCGCGGATGGCATCGGCAAGCTTTTCCGCCATCATGATGGTCGGAATGTTCAGGTTGGCCGAGACGATGTCCGGCATGATCGAACTGTCGACGACCCGCAGGCCCTCGATCCCGTGCACGCGGCCATAGCCGTCGACCACTGCCCCGCCGGAACCGGGGTCGGCAGAAAAGGGGTCAGACCCCATTTTGCAGGTGCAGCTGGGATGATAGGCGGTTTCCGCATGCTCGCGGATGGCGGCGTCGATCTGCGCATCCGTCTGCACCTGCGGACCCGGCAGCAGCTCCGGCCCGCGATAGGGGTCGAAGGCCGCCTGGGCGAAGACCTCGCGCGTCAGCGTCAGCGCCTCGCGGAAATCGCGCACGTCGTCGTCCGTCGACAGATAGTTGGGCTGGAGGATCGGCGCGTCCTTCGGGTCGGTCGACCGCAATGCCAGCCGGCCGCGGCTGGTCGGGCGCATCGGCCCGACATGGGCCTGGAAGCCGTGGCGGTCCGACGGGTTGCCGCCGTCATAGCGCACCGCCATCGGCAGGAAATGGTACTGGATGTCGGGGTGTTCGACGCCGGCCCGGCTGCGGATGAAGCCGCCGGCCTCGAAATGGTTCGTGGCGCCGAGGCCGGTGCCGGACACCATCCAGCGCACGCCGATGGCCAGCTTGGCCAGCGGGTTCATCACCTTGTAGAGCGTGACGGGCTGGGTGCAGGCGTATTGCAGGTAGACTTCCAGGTGGTCCTGCAGGTTGCCGCCGACCCCGGGCAGGTCGTTCACGACCGGGATCTTCAGGCCGCGCAGGTCGTCTGCCGGTCCGATGCCGGACAGCATCAGCAGCTGCGGGGTGTTGATCGGCCCCGACGACAGGATCACCTCGCGTTCGGCCCTGACACTGCGGACCTCCCCGTCGCGGGCATAGTCCAGCCCGACGGCGATGCCGTTCTCCACGATCAACCGCAGCGCCAGCGCCCCGGTCAGCACCGTCAGGCCCGGCCGCTTCAGCGCCGGGCGCAGATAGGCGACGGCGGTGGACTGGCGGCGCCCGCCGGCCACCGTCATCTGCATGTCGCCGAAACCTTCCTGCTGGAACCCGTTCATGTCGTCGGTGAGCGGGTAGCCCGCCTGCCGGCCCGCCTCGATCCAGGCCCGGTAGAGGGGGTTCCGGTCTGGCCGGCCCGTGGTCACGCCCACCGGCCCGTCGCCGCCGCGCCAGGCATCGGCGCCCTTGTCGCGCCGTTCCAGCTTGCGGAAATAGGGCAGGCAATGGGCATAGGCCCAGTGTTCCAGCCCCGGACTTTGCGCCCAGCGATCATAGTCGCGGGCATGCCCGCGGACATGGCACATGCCGTTGATGGATGACGAGCCGCCCAGCACGCGCCCGCGTGGCCAGAACAGACGCCGCCCGTCCATATGCGCCTGCGGTTCGGTCCAGTACTGCCAGGCCAGCCGCGGGTCGTGCATGGGATAGGCCAGCGCCGTCGGCATGTGGATATAGAGGCTGCGGTCCCGACCGCCTGCTTCCAGCAGCAGCACCGAGACGCCCGGATCTTCCGTCAACCGGTTGGCCAGCACGCAGCCGGCCGAGCCGGCGCCGACGATCACATAGTCGTATTCGGGCCTGGTCTTCATCGTCGCTTCCCGGTCCATCCTGCCCGATTCCCAAGGGCACCATACGACGCGGATGCGGGCCAGGGCCATGGCGCGGGTGGGGGCCTTTCCCGCCGCCCGGGCAAAAACCCGTTCCCTCCGGCCGGCAATCGGGCCATCGTAGGCGCGTGGCCGACGAGCCACCACAAGCGGCCGGCGCCGAGGCGCGGCCCTTCCAAGAAGGCAAGAAACAGGGAGCCAGAGATGATGGTCCGTGAATTTGTCAGGTACGTTGCCGTTGCCGGCGTGGCCGTGTTGCCGGGCCTGGCCCAGGCGGCGGATCCGGATGCCTGCGGCGTTGTCCGTTTCTCCGATGTCGGGTGGACCGACATCACCGCGACGACGGCGCTGACCAGCGTCGTCCTTCAGGGGCTGGGGTACGAGCCGGAGGCGACGGTGCTGTCGGTGCCCGTCACCTATGCCAGCATGGCCAACGGCGACATCGATGTCTTCCTGGGCAACTGGATGCCGACCATGGAGGGCGATATCGCGGCCTACCGCGAGGCCGGCACCGTCGACATCATCGGCGTCAACCTGGAGGGTGCCAAATACACCCTGGCTGTGCCGACCTATCTGGCCGACGAGGGGCTGACCGACTTCGCCGATATCGCCGAATTCCACGATGCGCTGGACGGCGAGATCTACGGCATCGAGCCGGGCAACGACGGCAACCGCCTGATCCAGGACATGATCGACAACGACACGTTCGGCCTCGGCGGGTTCGAACTGGTCGAATCCTCCGAACAGGGGATGCTGGCCCAGGTGGCCAGGGCGGTGCGCGGGGAGGATGCCATCGTCTTCCTGGGGTGGGAGCCGCACCCCATGAACGCCAATTTCGACCTGACCTATCTGACGGGCGGGGACGACATCTTCGGCCCCGATCTGGGCGGCGCCACCATCTATACCAACACGCGGCCCGGCTATGCCGGCGAGTGCCCCAATGTCGGGCAGCTGCTGGGCAACCTCGAATTCTCCCTGGCGATGGAGAACGAGGTGATGGGCGCCATCCTGGACGACGGCGAGACGCCGGAGGATGCGGCGACGGCCTGGCTGCAAGCCAATCCCGAGGTTCTCGAGACATGGCTGGACGGTGTGACGACCCTGTCGGGCGACCCTGGCCTGCCGGCCGTGCAGGCCCATCTGGGGCTCTAGCGGCACCCGATCATCGGGGCGGCCGCGCGCGATTGCGTGGCCGCCTGACCTTTCCCCCGTGACGCCCCGCGAAGCCCGGCTTCGAAGGACGCCACGCCCGTCGGCGGAGGCATCGGGTCATGGATTGGCTGACGGACTGGAAGATCCCGCTGGGCAGCTGGGTCCGCGACGGGGTGGGGTTCCTCACGGAGCACGCGGCCGGCGTGTTCGACCTGATCTCCGACGTTCTCGGCTTCCTGATCGAAGGTCTGATCGACATCCTGGTCTGGCTGCCGCCGCTGGTGGTCGTGGCCGCCGTCGCGGGCCTGGCGTGGTGGCTGCACCGCGGGTGGAAGCTGCCGCTGGCCGTCGTGCTGTCGCTGCTGCTGGTCATCAATCTCGGCTATTGGAAGGAGACGATGGAAACGCTGGCGCTGGTGGTGTTCGCCACCGGGGTCAGCATGGTCGTGGGCATTCCGTTGGGGATCGCCGCCGCCCACCGGCCCTGGCTCTATTCGGTGCTGCGGCCGATCCTGGACCTGATGCAGACCATTCCCACCTTCGTCTACCTGATCCCGACCTTGATCCTGTTCGGCCTGGGCGTCGTGCCGGGGCTGATTTCCACCGTCATCTTCGCCATTCCGGCCCCGGTGCGGCTGACCTATCTCGGCATCTCGTCGGTGCCGACGGCCTTGAAGGAGGCGGGGGAGGCGTTCGGCTGCTCGAGCCGTGAGCTCTTGTGGAAGGTGGAGCTGCCGCACGCCATGCCGACGATCATGGCGGGGCTGACCCAGTGCATCATGCTGTCGCTGTCGATGGTGGTGATTGCGGCCCTGGTGGGGGCCGACGGTCTGGGCGAGCCGGTGGTGCGCGCGCTCAACACCGTCAATATCGGCATGGGCTTCGAAGCCGGACTGGCCATCGTCATCCTGGCCATCCTGCTTGACCGCATCGTCAAGCAGCCCGAGCGGCGGGCCGGCCGCAAGGCCCGCTGATGGCGGCCAAGCTGGACAACGCGCCCGTCGCCGTCGATTTCCGCGAGGTCGACGTCGTCTTCGGCGACCGCGCCGAAGAGGCGCTGGGCCTGATGGACCGGGGCGCCAGCCGCGATGACATCAACGCCGAAACGGGCGCCGTCGTGGCGGTGCGCGGCGCCACCATGAGCGTCCGGCGCGGCGAACTGTGCGTGCTGATGGGGCTCTCGGGATCCGGCAAGTCGTCGCTGCTGCGCTGTGTGAACCGCCTCAACCACGTCTCGCGCGGGCGGCTGTTCGTCAACGAGGCCGACGGCCGCGGCGGCATCGACGTCACCAGTTGCGATGCGGGCGAACTGCGCCGGCTGCGCACCCACCGCATCGCCATGGTGTTCCAGCAGTTCGGCCTGCTGCCCTGGCGGACGGTGGCGGAGAACGTGGCCTTCGGGCTGGAACTGCAAGGCACGCCCAAGGCCCGGCGCCGCCGGGTCGTGGACGAGAAGCTGAAGCTGGTCGGGCTGGAACGCTGGGCCGACCGCTATGCTGCGGAGCTGTCGGGCGGCATGCAGCAGCGCGTCGGCCTTGCCCGCGCCTTTGCCACGGATGCCGACATCCTGCTGATGGACGAGCCCTATTCCGCGCTCGACCCGCTGATCCGCAGCCACCTGCAGGATTCGCTGCTGGAACTGCAGCACGAATTGCAGAAGACCATCATCTTCGTCAGCCACGACCTGGACGAGGCGCTGAAGCTGGGCGACCACATCGCCATCATGCGCGACGGCGCCATCGTACAGTACGGCACACCGCAGGATATCGTCCTGAACCCGGCCGACGACTACGTCACCGCCTTCGTCCAGCACGTGAACCCGCTGAACGTGCTGTGCGGCGACGCGCTGATGCGCCCGCTGGAAGACCTGGCACCCGCACCGGCCGGCGGCGTCGCGCTGGATCCGCTCGCCCGCCTGGCCGCCCGCAGGAACGGCGACGGCCGCTTCGCCGTCACCTGCGACGGGCGCGCCGTGACCCCGCGCCCGGTGACGGAGGCGCTGACGCCGGCCGATGTGGCTTGCGAGGACGTGCTGGCCGCCCCGCTGACCATCCCCCTGCGCCGCGCCATCGAATTCCGCCACCGCAGCGACTGGCCCCTGCTGCTGGTCGAAGACGGCCACCTGGTCGGCATCGTCGACGACGCCGACATCTACCGCGCCATCATGGGGCGGCGCGGGTAGCCGGCACGCCGGAGTATTCGGGGTCAGGTCTTTCTTCATCACATTCGATGGAATGACCGCCCCGACCGCATACCTGCCCGGTATCGGCGAACGCATGGTCATCGAAAATCAACAGAAAGAGTCGTGAGAACGGTCATGTATTCGCAACACGACAATCAACATAGTGTCATGCATTTCCGTCAATCTGGCGTCCACCGCAACAGATACCATCACTATGGCAGAATTCGTGCTGAGCCGGCTGATCCGCATGACCATCACGATCTTCGTGATTGTCACTGCGGTGTTCTTTGCCACGCGCCTGTCTGGCAATGCCATTGACTTCATCATCGGTGAGGGGATTACGCAGGAAGACAGGCGGATCCTCACCGTCTACTACGGCCTCGACGCATCGGTGTGGGAGCAGTATTGGCGCTACCTGGGCTCGTTCCTGGACGGCCAGTTCGGCCTGTCGTTCCATGAACGCCGGCCGGTATCCGCCATCTTCGCGGAACGGCTGGGCCCGACGGCCAGGCTGCTGGCATGCAGCATCCTGTTCACCGTGGCCGTGTCGCTGCCGTTGGGAATTCTCGGGGCCGTCTACCGGAAGTCGTGGATCGGCAGCGCCGTTATGGCCTTCGCCTTCCTGGGCTATGCCATTCCGAATTTCGTGCTGGCGACGCTGCTGATCCTGGTCTTCGCCTACACCTTGAACCTGCTGCCGGTGGTGGGCGACGCCACGCCCTGGCACTTCGTCATGCCGACGCTGGCGCTGTCGCTCTACCTGGTCGCGGGGCTCACGCGCTTCACCCGCAACGCCATGCTGGACGTGCTGAACCAGGACTACATGCGCACGGCCCGGGCCAAGGGCCTGCCGGAACGCCGGGTGATCCTGAAGCATGGGGCGAAGAACGCTTCGATCACCGTGCTGTCGGTGATCGGCCTGCAAGTCGCCGGGCTGGCGGCGGCGGGCAATGTGGTGGTGGAGTCGGTCTTTTCCTGGCCCGGCGTTGGCGACCTGCTGGTGCGGGCCGCGATCCTGCGCGACTACCCGGTCCTGCAATTCGGGGTCCTGGCCGTCTCCATCGCCGTCATCCTGGTCAATACGACCGTCGACATCGCCTATGCGTATGCCGACCCGCGCATGCGGCTGCGGGGGCGCTAGGCCGATGGCGGACCTGGCAAGCCATGGCGGTATCCGCAGCCTGGGGTTGGGGGCTGCCGGCCGGCCGTTGCGCGGCCTCGCCGACCTGTGGGTGGAGGCCGACTGGATCCGGCGGCTGGCCGCCGTTGCCGGCCTGCTGCTGGTCGCGGTCGCCATCGCCACGCCCATCATCGCCCCCTTCGATCCCGCCGGCCAGAGCCTGCTGGCACGGCTGCGTCCGCCGATCGGGTTCGAGCGCGCCGTTCCCGACCACCTGCTTGGCACGGACGAGCTGGGGCGCGACGTCCTCTCGCGCTGTCTCCACGGCCTCCGGCTGACGCTCGGCCTCGCCCTGTTCGGCTCGTGCATCGGGCTGGTGCTGGGCACGGCCCTGGGGATGCTGGCGGGCACCCTCGGGCGCTGGTGCGACACCCTGGTCATGGGGCTGGTAGACATCCAGATCGCCGTGCCCTTCACGCTGATCGCGCTGCTGCTGGTGGCGGTGTTCGGCAGCAGCCTGGACGTTCTGGTCGTCGTCCTGGGCGTCTACGGGTGGGAGCAGTACGCGCGGATCATCCGCGCCGAAGTGCTGAAGCTGCGGGAAATGCCGTTCATCGAATCCGCGCGCGCCAGCGGCGCCTCGGGCCTGCGCATCGCGGTCAAGCACATCCTGCCCAACGTCGCGTCGCCGCTGGTGGTGATGTTCACGCTCGCCTTTTCCAACATCGTGCTTCTGGAATCGACGCTGTCGTTCCTCGGCCTCGGCGTGCAGCCGCCCATCGCCACCTTGGGCTCCATGGTGGGCACGGGCCGGGACTACATGCCGTCGGCCCCGTGGATCGTCGCCGCGCCGGCCGTCTGCATCCTGCTGGTGACGTTCGTCGTGCAGATGCTGGGCGACTGGCTGCGCGACAAGACCGATGTCCGTCTCGAAGAACGCTAGGGGATAGACCAACGGGACGGCCGCCCCCAACGCCTGTTTCGCATCCAACAAGGAGAGTTTGCCCATGCGTGCCCTCAAGCTGGCGGCGTTCGCGGCATCGATGCTGTCGATGCCGGCGCTGGCCCAGGAGATCACCGTCGGCGCGGCCAACGTGTCGACCTATCTCGACCCCGGCCGCGACCATTCCAATGTGGGATCGCAGTTCTACATCAACGTGTTCGACACGCTGGTCGGCAAGGACTACGCCAGCGCGCAGTCCGCGTTCACGCCGACCGGGCTCGCCACCGACTGGGAACTGGTGGAGCCCACGGTGATGCAGCTGCACCTGCGCCAGGGGGTGGTGTTCCACAACGGTGAGCCGCTGACCGCCGCCGACGTCGTGTTCTCGCTGAACCGCATGTTCCAGGCGACCTTCCCGCCCTATCAGGTGCGCGCCCGCGACCGGCTGAACAACTTCACCATGGCCGAGGCGGTCGACGACCACACGGTCCGCGTCCACGTGGCGCGCGAAGAGCCGCTGTGGGAGACGCTGCTGAACCTGCAACAGCTGATGATCATCCCCGAGGACTATACCAAGGCCCTGACCGGCGACCCCGATGTCGCCGAGGACGACGACTACGAGGCCTTCTCGCTGGCGCCCGTCGGATCGGGTCCCTACCGGGTCGCGGAATTCGTGCCCGGCGAGCGCGTGGTGTGGGAGCGGTTCGAGGACTTCTGGGGCGAACGGGCACCCCTGGCGCGTGCCGTCGTCACCCATATCCCGGAGACGGCGTCGCGCATCACGGCCCTGCGCACCGGCGAGATCGACATCGCCACCAATATCGCCCCGGACCAGCTGGCACTGATCGAGAACGACCCGGGCATGCATGCCGTGGGCGCGGTGACGCCGCTGTTCCACGTCATGATCATGAACGTGAACCATCCGCAGCTGCAGGACCCGCGCATCCGCCAGGCGCTGAGCCTGGCCATCGACCGCGACGCGCTGAACGAGGCGCTGTGGCTGGGCCGTGCCGTGGTGCCGGCGTCCCATACGATGGAGGAGTTCGGCGCCCTCTACATGCCCGAGCTTGAGACCTTCCGCTATGACCCCGAGCGGGCGCGGGCGCTGTTGGCCGAGGCCGGATATGACGGCTTCACCGTCACCTTCGACACGCATCCCGTCTACTACACCAACGGCCTTCTGGCGGCGCAGGCGATCCAGGAGATGTGGGCCGCGGTCGGCATCAATGCGCGCATCGACCTGACGGAGGAGTGGACCGGCAACGATCCGGAACTGATGGTGCGCAACTGGTCCAACCCGATGTACTTCGCCGACCCGTTCGGCTGCTTCGGCGTCATGTGGGCGCCGGGCGGCCCGTCGGAATCGGAAGGCCGCTTCAACACCGATGCCGAGTACGCGGAGATCTGGGAGCGGTTTCGCTTCTCCGCCGACGTGGAGGCGCGCCGGACGGCGTATGCGGAGCTGATGGACCGCATCGCCGCCGACCCGCCGGTGCTGCCGCTGTACCGGCCCTATGAGTCCTGGGCCGTGCGCAACGGCGTCGAATGGGCGCCGCGGCCGGGGCACATCCCCTATGTCCTCGACTTCCGGGCCGGCAGCATCTCGGTGTCCGGTACCTGACGGCGATCCTCGGGGGCCGGCGTCCGGCCGGCCCCCGCCTTCCGCGTCCCGCTGCAACACCTGTGAAGGCTTGCGATGCCGAGACTCTGTATCGTCACCGATATCCACCACGGCCCCGACACCTTCACCAAGAAGGGCGCGGCCGCCCCCAGGCTGATGGAAGGCTTCGCGGGTTTCTGCCGGGCCGAGGCCCCCGATGCGGTCATCGACCTGGGCGACCGCATCTCCGACAGCGATCCCGAAACGGACCGGCGCCTGGCGCGCGAGGCGGCGGCGATGTTCGCCCCCATCGCAGCGCCCCGGCTGCACGTCTGCGGCAACCACGACCGCGTCCACCTGTCGGTCGAAGAGAACGAAGAGATCCTGGGCCAATCCCTTGGCCACCAGACGGTCGATATCGACGGCTGGACCCTGGTGCTCTGGCGTGCGGAGACACGGATCGCCCGCGGGCTGGGCCTCGTCCTGCGCGAATGCGACCTGACCTGGCTGGCCGGGGTGGTGGCGAGGGCCGAGGGGCCGCTGGCCGTCTTCTCGCATGTGCCGGTGTCCGGCCACGGCCAGGCGGGCAACTACTACTTCCAGCACAATCCCGATGCGTCGACCTATCCCAATGCGGCCGACCGGGTGCGCGCCGTGCTGGCAACGGCCCGGGTGCCGCTGGTCTGGGTGGCGGGCCATGTCCACTGGAACACGCTGACGGTCGTCAACGGCCAGCCGCATCTT
Source organism: Rhodospirillaceae bacterium (assembly GCA_020638595.1). Taxonomy (GTDB): domain Bacteria; phylum Pseudomonadota; class Alphaproteobacteria; order DSM-16000; family Inquilinaceae; genus JACKIG01. The sequence goes on from JACKIG010000018.1 coordinate 24,994, forward strand.
ACCCTGCAATCGCTGACGGAAACCTTCACCACCCATCCCGAGCCGGCCGGAAGCTATGCCGTGCTGGACCTGGGCGCCGACATCGCCTGGACGGTGCATGGCCGCGACGGGTTGCATGTCCGCCTGCGGGCGGCCGACAGCGTCGCCCGCTGGGTCGCGCCCTTGCCCCGGTTCGAGGACCATCCGGAGATCCGGCTGTGGCGACAAGCGGCGGGCCGGTAGATCTCTTGCAGGTTCGCGGGCTGTCGGTCTCGTTCCGCAGCCGCGGGCGAACGACCCAGGCGGTCAGCGACCTGTCGTTCACCGTCGGTGCCGGCGAGACACTGGCGGTCGTCGGCGAGAGCGGGTCCGGCAAGTCCGTGACGGCGCTGGCGATCATGCGGCTGGTCGAGCGGGAAGGCGGCACGATCGACAAGGGCAGCCTCTTGTTCCGGTGCGGCGACCGCACGGTCGACCTGGCACGGCTGGACGACCGGCAGATGCGGGCCTATCGCGGCAACGAGATCTCCATGATCTTCCAGGAGCCGATGACCTCGCTGAACCCGGTGTTCACCGTCGGCAACCAGCTGGTCGAAACGATCCGGCGGCATCGGCCGGTCGGGGCGCGCGCGGCCGCGGACCTCGCGGCCGAGGCGTTGCAGCGGGTGCGCATGACCGATCCGCTGCGGCGCCTGGCCCAGTACCCGCACGAGCTGTCCGGCGGCATGCGCCAGCGGGTGATGATCGCCATGGCGCTGGCCTGCTCGCCGCGCCTCTTGATCGCCGACGAACCGACCACCGCCCTGGATGCGACCGTGCAGGCGGAGATCCTGGATCTCATCGGCGAGCTGCAACAATCGTCCGGCATGTCGGTCATCTTCATCACCCACGACATGGGCGTGGTGGCGGAGATCGCCGACCGCGTCGTCGTCCTGCGCCAGGGCGAGCGGGTGGAAGAGGCCGATACCCGTTCGCTGTTCGGCCGGCCCCGCGCCGCCTATACCCGCGCCCTGCTGGCCGCCGTGCCCAAGCTGGGCTCCGGCGCGCCGGCGGCGGTGACTGTCGCGGATGGTGCGCCGCTGATGGAGGTGGCCAACCTCGTCACCCGTTTTCCCGTGCGCACGGGGCCGTTCAAGCGCCTGGTCGCCCGCGTCCACGCGGTCGAAGACGTCAGCTTCACGCTGCATCGCGGCGAGACGCTGGGCCTGGTGGGGGAGAGCGGCTCCGGCAAGTCGACCATCGGCCGATCGATCCTGAAGCTGGTGGAGCCGACCGCCGGTGCCATCCGGCTGGAGGGTCGGGACATCGCCGGCCTTACGCGCGCCGCCATGATGCCGGTCAGGCGGGACATGCAGATGGTGTTCCAGGACCCCTATGCCAGCCTCAACCCGCGGCTGCCGGTCTCCGAGCTGGTGACGGAGCCCCTGGCGATCCACACCCGCCTGACCCGGCGCCAGCGGCGCGACGTGGCGGCCGAGCTGTTGCGCCGCGTCAGCCTGCCGCCGGACGCCCTCGACCGCTATCCGCACCAGTTCTCCGGCGGCCAGCGCCAGCGCCTGTGCATCGCCCGCGCCCTGTCGGTCAAGCCGAAGATGATCGTGGCCGACGAGCCGGTCTCGGCCCTCGACGTGTCGGTCCAGGCCCAGGTGATCGACCTGATGAGAGAGCTGCAAGCGACGGACGGTATCGCCTATCTCTTCATCTCCCACGACATCGCCGTGGTCGAGCAGATGAGCCACCGCGTGGCCGTGCTGGAGCAGGGACGCATCGTCGAAATCGGGCCTACCGATGCCGTCCTTTCCGGCGCGGGCCATCCCTATACCCGGCGGCTGCTGGCCGCCGTGCCGGTGGCCGATCCCACGCGGCCGCGCCGGCACCGGCCCGAACGGTTCCGGGCACCGGCGTCGGCCATCTACCCGCTGGACCACAGCGCGCCGCCCATGAGCTATCGCCTGGCCGGCACCGCCCATTGGGTGGCCGAGGGCGCACCCGGCTGACCGGGCGCGCTGCGATCCTCCGGCCGATCGGCGCCATGCGCGCGGACATGGCGGGGGCGGGTTAGGTTCCCACCTGAAGCACCGCCGTCAGGCGCCGCAAGGTCGCGATGACGCTGAGCGGGGTCAGCCGACCGGTGCGCGGATTGTCGGGCGACGGCACGCCCTCGATGGTCATGGCGAACCGGGTGCTGTCGGCCTCGACCTCAATGGTATGGGTGTTGCGCGTGACGGTGGGGTCGGCCCACAGCTCGACCGTCGTGCGGTCGGGGCCGATGCCGGCTAGCGCCAGGGCCGCCGCGACGTTGACGTTGGCGGGAAAGCCTGCGGCGGCTTCGCGGGCGGAGCCTTCGAACACCTTCAGCGGGGCGGTCAGGCCGTCGATGGCGATGCCATGGCGGTCCAGGTAGGGGGCGCCCTTCAGGCCGGCCGGCGGCTTGCGGGTGGTCAGCGTCACCCGCGCGATCTCCCCCTCCGCCGCGGCGCGCACGGCATCGAGGCCCAAGAGCGCGCCCGTCGGCACGATGATGCGGGACCCGGTCGCCCGCGCACGCTCCACCAGGTCCATGCGCGACAGCAGCGCCCCGACGCTCAGCGTCACCAGCACGCGGCCGGCGGACACCGTGCTTTCCGCCACCTCGGCGAACACGGCGGCGGGTGCGCATTCGACCACGACGTCGGCGTGGCCCGCCAGCTCACCCAGCGGCAGCACCGGCACGGGGTCCCGGAAGCCGGCGATCCGCGCCTGCGCCCGCCCAGGGTCGCGGGCCGAGACGGCGACCAGCCGCAGGCCGTCGATGCCGGCGTCCAGCCGCTTGGCGACCGGCAGTCCGATCGCGCCGAGGCCGCCGATGGCGACCCTCAAGGGCAAGGTGGGGGGAGGGGGCTTCGTCATCGCTGCACCATGCCATGGCGTCCGGGCCATGGTGTCCGGGCCATGGAGTTTCGGGATCCCGCGGGGCCGGCCGCCGGCCTGCTGCCGACACTAGCGAAGTCGACCGCATCGCGCGAGCCCGGCCCCGTACCGGGGCGGCCCGACCCCGGGGGGGCCGACCGCGGGGCCCTCCTGATGTGATGATGAAAGACTCGACCCCGGGCATGATGATGAAAGACTCGACCCCGGGCATCAATGCCGCCTGCCGGGGTCGGGCTGCTTCGGCGGGTGCGCGGGGGGACTGCGGCCAAGGCTCGGTACAGTGGGGCGGCGACCGTCAGTCCAGCGGCTACGGGGCTGCCAGCAGGCGCAGGTCCGGCCGGCGCGCCAGCACGTCGGCCCGCCGGCGGCGGGCGTCCTCGTCCGGCTCGCCGTCGCCTTCGGCGGCGATCCGGTCTTCCGCCAGCCGCAGTTCCCACAGTGCCGCCCCCTGCTCGTGCGCCAGGTCCTGGGCCTCGGTGGCGATCACCTGGGCCTGGGCCGGGGCCGTCGGGCGCAACAGCCTGGCCCTCAGGCGCTGGATCTCGGGCAGGCACCACCATTCGCCGGTGCGCTTGATGTGGTTGAGGGCCTCGCTCAACGTGGCCAGCGCCTCGCCCGTGCGGCCGGCGGCGGCCAGCTGTTCGGCGAAGATCGACAGGTAGAACGGGATCTCGATCTCCACCGCATTGGCCCGGAAGGTCGCAATGGCCTGGGTCATCAGCGTCAGGCCCTTGGCGTCCGCCCCCTCGCGCGTGGCGAAGAAGCCGCGGTGGAAGCCGACGAGGTGCAGCCAATAGGGAATGCCGCGCGCCTCGGCCAGGCGTTCCAGCCGCTCCAGGCAGTGCAGCAGCCGGTCGTAGTCGCGGCCCGTCTGCGAGACCAGCGAGGCATTCGCCAGGGTCAGCGACAGCGTGAAGGTCGACTGGGCCGTGGAGACCTCGATGGCCTCTTCGATATGGGCACGGCTCTGCTCCACCGCGCCCAGCAGCATCTCCGTCCAGGCGAGATAGGTCAGCGGCGTCGATGGGTATTGCAGGTTGGCCAGCTCGCGCGTGTCCTTCAGCCGCGGCCCGATCTCCAGCGCCCGGGTAAGATGGCCTTGCGCCGCCTCCAGCCGGCCGTGGAAGAACGACATGCAGCCGGAGAACGACTCCCCCAGGATCAGGGCGATCGGGTCGCCATGCTGCTCGGCCAGTCGGAACGCCTCGCGGGCGACGCCGATGGCGCCTTCCGGGTCGGGCCGGTTGAAGTTGATTCCGAATTCCAGCCGCAGAACGCGGATCAGCCGTCGCCGCTCGCCCAGGCGGTCGCACAGCGCCCGCGCCCGCCGGCAGGCCTGGCGGGCGTCGTCGCCGGCGGTGAAGCGGGCCGACCGCAACGTCTCTGCCAGCATGATCTGCAGCGGCAGTTCCAGGCGCGCGCGGGCCTCGTCGTCGGGAAGCGGCGCCAGCAGGCGCAGGCCGGCGTCCAGATGGCTGCGCGCCTCGCCGTAGGCGCCGCGCCGGGTGGCCCGCTTGCCCGCCTCCAGCCACAGGGCGCAGGCCCGGTCGACGCGCCGGGCTTCGGTGTAGTGGCGGGCCAGCACCTCTGGCCGGTTCTCGCCGATCTCGGGCAGCACTTCCTCGATCCGCTCCGCCACCCGGCCGTGCAGGTCCTCGCGCGTGCGCCGCAGCAATGTGTTGTAGACCGCCTCGTGCAGCAGGCCGTGCCTGAAGGCATAGGCTTCCAGCTGGGGCCCGTGCTCGCGCACGATCAGCGAGGCCGCTACCAGAACGTCCAGCGAGGCGCGCAGCGCGGGTTCCGGAACCGGCATGACGCCGGCGAGGACGGGCACGGAGAATTCGCGGCCGATGACGGAGGCGACCTGCGCCACCTGTTTGGACGCTTCGTCCCGGTCCAGGCGCGACAGCAAGGTGTCGTGCAGCGTCTCCGGCACCGTCACGTGCATCTCGCCTTCCACCGGCACCAGCCGGCCGTCGATCTCGCGCATCCGGTCGGATTCGAGGATGGCCTGGACCACCTGCTCGATGAACAGCGGCACGCCGTCGGTCTTCTCGACGATCTCGTCGAAGACCGCTTCCGGCAGCTGGCGTCCCTCCAGCTGGCTCAGGACCATCGAAGCCGCCTGGGCGCGGGTGAGGTGGCTGAGCTTCAGCAACGTCACGTTCTGCAGGTGTGCCCAGGGGCAGGCGAAATCGGGCCGGTAAGTGACCAGCACCATGGCCGGGACCTCGGCGATCCGCGCGATCACATGGCCGACCAGGTCGGCCGTGGACGGGTCGCTCCAGTGGGCGTCCTCCACCACGAACAGGACCGGCCTCGTCCGCGCCGCTTCGACGATACGCTCCGTCAACGCCGAGATGACCTGGCGGTGCAGATGCTCCGGCACGACCTCGGCGCCATCGCGGCCGCGGTCGCGCAGGGACAGCAGCAGCTCGAAGCTCTCCAGCTGCGACACCGTCGCCGGCACGGCGTTCAGCAGCGATTGCAGCTTTTCGCGCCGCATCTCCAGCGGGTCGTCCGGGGTGAAGCCGGCCGACAGCTCCAGTTGCCGGATCGCCGGGAAGAAGGCGCTGTCGCCGTAATGCGGCCAGCACTGATAGGCCAGGCGGAAATGCGGCTCGGCCTCGACGTGGTCCAGCAGGTCGCTGACCAGCCGGGACTTGCCGATGCCGGGTTCGCCGGCCAGCAGCACGGCCTGTCCCTCGCCGGACTTGGTCATCGCCCAGCGTTCCACCAGCAGCGCCTTTTCCTGGATGCGCCCGATCATCGTGGCGACCTGGCGGGGATGGGTGGCGGCGAACCGGCTCTCCACCACCCGCTCCCCCAGGACGCGCCAGACCTCCACGGGTTCGGCATAGCCCCGCAACGTGAAGCCGCCCTTGAATTCGAACTCGAACAGGCCGCCGGCGAGCCGCCGGGTCATGGCGCTGATCAGGATCTGGTCGGGTTCCGCCATCATTTGCAGGCGCGACGCCAGGTTGGGCGTGTCGCCCACGGCCGCACGCTCCTGGGCCGCCCCCTCGCCGACCAGATCGCCGACCACGACCAGGCCGGTGGCGATGCCGACCCTCACCTCCGGCGGCCAGCCCAGGGACGACGGCAGGCGCCGGACCGCGTCGACAACGGCGATCCCGGCCCTGACCGCCCGTTCCGCCTCGTTCTCGTGCGCCTGGGGATAGCCGAAATAGGCGATCGCCGCGTCGCCCACATATCTTGCGACATGGCCGCCGAACCGGACGATGGCCTCCGTGCAGGTCTCGTGGAAGCGGCGGATCACCTCGCGCGTCTCTTCGGGGTCGAGTTGCGCTGCCATGGCGGTGGAGCCGACGAGATCGCAGATCAGCACCGTCAGCGTCCGCCGCTCCGCCTCGCCGACGACGCCGGCTTCGTCCGCCGGGCGGGCGGCAGCCCTGCCGGCGGCCGGCAGCGGGCCAGGCGCGGCCGCTGTGACGGCGACGGGTGTCTGCGTCAATTCGGTGATGGCGGTCCGCAGCCTGCGGCGGTGGCCGACCTTGGTCACGCCGATCTCGCGCAGGTCGTCGTCGGTCAGTCCGCCCAGGACCTGGGCGTCGATGGCGTGCTCGCGGAAGGCCGCGGCGTATTCCCCCAGGCCCAGGCCCGCCAGCCAGGCATCGATATCGATCGGTGCAGACATCGCTCCCCATCGTCCGCTTCCGCGGTCGCCGGGGCCGCGGAATGCCCAAATCAGCCGGCCGCGAGCGCCGCGGCCGGGATGCGGTAGAACGAAACCGGCTCCGCCAGGCCCTTCAGGACGCAGCTTTCCCGGCGGATGTCCATGCCGTCCAGCAATGCCGACACATCCGGATCGGCCATCATCTCGCCCGACAGCACGATGTCGCCGCCGGTGCTGCGGCTTTGCAGCCGCGCCGCCATGTTGACCGCGCTGCCGAAATAGTCCAGCCGGTCGTTCAAGGTGACGGCCACGCACGGCCCGCGATGCAGGCCCAGCTTGATGACGAGCGGCTCGCCCCCGCGCTGCCGGTTGAATCCCGCGACCGCCCGCTGGATGGCGATCCCGGCCGCGGCGGCGCTGGCCGGGTCGCTGAAGACCGCCATCACCGCATCGCCGATGGTCTTCACGATACCGCCGTCATGGGCCCGCACATGGCCGGCCAGGAAGCGGAAATGCTCGCGCACCAGCGCATAGGCCGGGGCGTCGCCGATCCGCTCGTACAGCTCCGTCGAATCCTTCAGGTCGGTGAACATCAGCGTGGCCTGCGAGATCGGGGCCTCGTCGCCGGGGCGCAGTCCGGCATCGGGGAAGAGGTCGCGAAAGGTCTGCAGGGCGGTGACGCGGTCGGCCGTCAACGCGTCCCGCAGCCAGGTCCGGTCCTCGATCACGGCGGTGAGGGGGCGGTCTTCCCGGTTGATCAGCCGAAGGCGGCCCGGCGGGGCCGGCGGGCCCATGCGCACGGTGCCGTCTTCCAGCACCAGCTCGGGGAACGGGCCGTCCTTCCAGGACAGGTCGGTGGCGCCGCCGATCTCGAATGTGCGCAGCCGATAGTCGCCGGGCGGGAATGCAGCCTCGACCTCGCGCGTCAGGCCCGGGCCGACCGTGACCTGGGCGCGGATGTGGGGGGTGGTCATCGGCCCGAGCAGGCAGTACTCGCCGTCGGGGATCGGCCGCAGCCAGGTTGCCGGCCGGAACGTCACCTCCACATTGCGGGCGAACTCGCGGTCGTAAGTGATATTGCAGCTTTCGCAATGGGCGCGGGTCGGCAGGCGGTCGAGGCTGATGACCGACATCTTCGCGCCGCGGCAGCGTGGGCAGAGCAGGTCCCACCGCAGTTCCAGCACCCCGTCGACGACGGCTTGCAGGCACAGCTCGACGACGTGGCGCGTCCGGCAGCCCCAGTGTGCGGCCAGCGGATAGGGGCGCAGGCGGACCAGGTCCATCTCCATCGCGCGCGCCAGATGGTCGGTCAGCCGGCGCGCCAGGCCGTGACCGTTGCCGGATGCCTCGATGCTGTCGATGGCCGCCGACAGCCGGTCCTGCCGGCCCCCGGCCAGGCGATGGGGTGTCGTTTCGAAGGCGGTGTCGCGCCGGTGTGCGGCCCAGTCGCGGGCCAGGTCGGCCAGGCGCGTGAATGTCCGGCGGGTGGAGGCGAAGAAGGCGGTGGCCAGCAGGATGCGGCCGAACAGGGTCCTCGGTTCGGCGTCCACCGTGTAGTGCCCGACCGCGCCCGTGCCGTCGGGTCGCAGCCTCAGCGTCGCGACAAGGCGCGCCAGCGGCCCGCGGCTGAACACGCGTTCATGGCGAAACCACTGGGCATGGATCCATTCTACGGGAACTTCTTCCCAGTCCAGGTGGACCGGACCCTTGCGCGCGTGGGCGGTGATGCGGACGGATCCGTCGGGGCGCACGGTCTCGACGATCGTGTGCTTGGGCAGTCCGGCAGCCTCGTTGGCACGGGCGGTGTCCGCCAGTGCCGGCCAGACGGCCTCCGGCGGACTGTCGAACCGCCAGACGAAGGTGCGGGATTGCAGCCGTGCCATGTCCGGGCAAGGATAGGGATGCAACGGGGGCGCCAATGTGGCGCGGGTCGCATCGGCAGGGCAAGCCGGTGCGGGGCGGCTTCGGCGGGTCGGCGCGCGCGGGATCGGGGACGACACCGGCTTGCGATGATACCAACGGGCCGATGAAATCCAGACCGTCTCGCCCATTTATGGTCGCTTGAGATTAACTCTATCTTAACCCAACATTCGGCGACGGAACCTAATCAAAGGCCTGATGTCCGGCGGGTCCGGTTCGCGCGTTGTCTGTGCAGTGTGGCCATTTCACGTGAGACTAAGTTGAAACGTTCTCGCGAAATCCGCATGAGCGGTACGTCGGCGAGCCGACGACCTGGATAATTTGAAGACGTAGTTCGTCGGGTTGAAATGATGTCTTTCCGCCTCGCAGGGGCATGAATTCGATGGTGGGCGCACTGAATGAAGTGGTCAATTTGACTTCAGGTAGTATCAACGAGATGTGCGAGCACATTCAGTCATTGAGAGCACCTTCAAATCGCGCATCAGTATTTGATAAATGTTTCTCGGTCGATGTTGTGGCTGTCGGTGATTAACTAATATCATTCCATTCATTAACCAATAATATCGCTAAAATGCGATCTAAAGGGATGACGACGGCGGTCCGGCGAAGTAGTGTAACCGGCGAGGGAATACGTGTGTCCGGGGCCGTTGCGTGTCGCGAGCGGCGAAACTCCGGGGGCAAAGGGGGAACCAAGCAATGACCAGCCGTCGCAATCGAGCTGAGACTAGGGTCCATGGTCCTGCCGACGCCCGGCGGACACCCTTGGGCAGGCTCGGGCTTGGGGCCCCGCATGACCCCACATGGCGATTCGCGCGGATGCGCCCCTTGGGGCGATCGCCGGTGCTGCGCACGGCGCTGGTCGGGTCGACCGCGCTGACGGCGGCCGGTGTCTGCGGCCACCTGTTCCTTTCCGACGCCGCCATGGCGCTGCCGACGGACGGCACCGTGGTCGAGGGCCAGGCGGAGATCATTTACGGCGAGAACTCGGTCACGATCCAGCAAGGGTCCGATCGTGTCATCATTGAATGGCAGACCTTCGACATCGCGGGGCATGAAAGCGTCGACTTCATCCAGCCCTCCGCCTTTGCTGCCGCCCTCAATCGCGTCCTCTCCGGTGCCCCCTCGCAGATCCTCGGCTCGCTGACCGCCAACGGGCAGGTCTTCATCTCCAACCCCGCCGGCATCAATTTCGGCCCCAATGCCAATGTCGACGTGGCGTCCATCGTGGCGACCTCGCTCGACATCATGAACCGCGACTTCATGGAAAGCCGGCTGGACTTCAACATCGCCGGCGACCCGACGGCGGTGATCGAGAACCACGGCGCGATCCGGGCCAGCGGCCTGGCGGCGCTGGTGGGCCCGGGTGCCCGCAATGCCGGGGTGATCGTCGCCGACGTGACGATCCTGGGCGGCGGCCAGGGCTTCGCGCTGGACTACTACGGCGACGGGCTGGTGAACTTCACCATCACGGACCCGACGACGGCGCAGCCGATCGATGCGGACGGCAACCCGCTGGCGGCGCTGGTGGTCAACGACGGGACGATCATGTCCGATGGCGGGCAGGTGATCCTGGCGGCCGATGCGGCGGCGGGGGTGATCGACAACGTCATCAACCTGGACGGCGTCGTGATGGCGCGGTCGATCGCGACAGAGGGCGGGCAGGTGGCCCTGGTCGGCGGCGACGAAGGTGCGGTCGTGGTGGCCGGCACCATCGAGGCGACCGGCGACGACGACGGCGAAGCAGGCGGCACGGTCCATGTGCTGGGCGACACGGTGGTGCTGGCCGACGGGGCGGTGATCGACGTGTCGGGCCGGGCCGGCGGCGGCACGGCGCTGATCGGCGGCGATCAGGGCGGCGGCGCCCATGTGCCGACGGGGTCGCTGGCGTATCTGGCACCGGCGGCCGGCGGCCGCTCGGGCACCACCATCGTGGTGGATGCCGCGTTCGAAACCGACGGCTTCATCCCCGAGGCGGACATCGTCTATGTCGAAGGCGGGTCCGTGGTGGCGGCCGATGCGACCGATACCGGCGACGGCGGCACAGTCGTGGCCTGGGCGAATGACGAACTGGAATTCCACGGGTCGATCAGCGCCGGAGGCGGCGCCAACGGCGGCGACGGCGGGCTGGTCGAACTGTCCGGCGGTACCCTTGTCGCGGATGGGGCCGTTGAACTCCGCGCCGCCTTGGGCAAGGCCGGAAGCCTGATCCTCGATCCGACCGTCCTCCTCGTGTCCGAAGTCAGTGGCACGATCGACAGCGTTCTTGGCGTGGGCGGCAGTGGCGGCACGGTCAACCTGACGGCGACCGAGGCAATCATTGTCGACGTAGCGATCGACACCTCGGGGTCGGCGGTTGCCGGGACGTTGAATTTCGATGACCAGGATGACGACAACGCGCTGACGGTCAACCTGGACAACCCGATCACGCTGGGCGCGGCGCAGGGCATCACCGGCGAAGCCACCATCGTCAACATTTCCACGACGCTGGGCGATGCCATCCAGGACGGCATCGACATGTCCGCCGCCGGCGCGACCATCAATGTCGCCCCGGGCACCTATGTGGAGAATGTGACCATCGACCGGTCGTTGACCCTGGTGTCGACCGACGGGCGCGACGTCACCACGATCGAGGGGATCTCCGGCGCCGGATCGCTGGGGACGGTGGTCATCGTCCCGAATGTCAACGACGTGCAGATCGGTGATATCGGCCACGGATTCACCATCGAAGGCATCGATAACGGCAGTCCGGGGATCGAAAACGCGGCCGTCTACCTGCAGGGCAGCCACGACGGTATCGACATCATCGGCAACGACATCGTCGCCAACGGCGATGCGGGCCTGCTGAGCGAAAACACGGCCACGGTCAACGACGTCGTCGTCGACAACAACATCTTCTCCGGCCAGACATTCGAAGGGTCGGCCCCGGCCGGCGACGGCTTCGGCCAGCAGTTCACGCTGCCGAACGTGCCGCGCCAGCTGGTGACGTTGAGCGGTCCCAATACATCGAACGTCGCCTTCACCAACAACGAGATCACCGGCACCGCCGGCGGCACCAATGCCGGCGGCAACCCCCAGGGCAATACGCTGGTGACGATCGATGCCACCAACGCGACGATCACCGGCAACATCTTCAACGGTGTCACGTCGCGGTACGGGACCAGCCTGCGCGCGCGCGGCACCAACACCCTGATCAGCGGCAATACGTTCCATGCCGCGGGCCTCACCGACACCAACGGCCACCTGTTCGTCCACGAGACGATCTATACCGACCTGCCTGCGGGCGCCCCGTCGAACATCGTTGAGATCTTCGAGGCCAACACCTTCGTCGGGCGTGCAACCGTCACCAGCGACGACGGAAATGTCGGCGCGGACGGCATCGGACTGACGATCCAGGGTGCGATCGACGCCTCCGTTGCCGGGGCGACGGTTCACGTCAATGACGGCCTCTATGAGGAAAGCATCGTCGTCGACCGGGCGCTGACCGTCGCCGGCGGCGGCATCGGCAACACGACGACGGTGGCTGTCGAGGCCGGCAGCGTCGGCATGACCATCACCAGCAGCGACGTCACGGTGACGGGCATCGAATTCGACGGCCAGGATCAAGCCAATACGACCGGCGTGCTGGTCGAAGCCGACGGCAGCAATGTCGAAGACGTGACGCTTCAGGCGGTGGCCTTCACCGACCTGACGACCGCATTGCGCACCACCGGCAGCAGTGGCGGCGTGCGGCGCGTCGATGTCACCAACAGCATGTTCGACGGCATCTCCGGTGTCGTCTTCGACCTGGACGGCGGGTCGTTCGCCGACACGTTCACCGTGTTCAACAACCGTATCATCATCGCCGATCTGGATGCCGATCTGCTGCGCCGGCCTTTCAACCGCGTCCTGAACGCCAGCGGCAACTTCTGGGGCGTCGAGGACGGCAGCCCCGAGGGCTTCCGCATCCTGTCGGAAACCGAGGTCGCCGAGCGCGTGGTCGACGGCAGTGGAACCGTCGTGTCCGGCCGGCTGGACTTCACGCCCTTCCTGACCAGCGCCGAGGATACGGATGCGGCCGACGGCTTCCAGGGTGATTTCAGTGAACTGTTCGTGACCACCCTGGGCGGGCAGTCGGGCAGCACCGGCCGCATCCAGGAGGGCATCGACCTCGTCAGCGGCAGCACGGTGCTACTGGGCGCGGGCACCTTCGTCGATCCGACGCAGGTGGTCATCGGCGCCGACATCACCATCCAGGGCCAGGGCGCCGGCACGACCATCGTCACGCCCGGTTTCGATACCGGCACCAGCGGGCGTTCGCGGGCCTGGTGGGTGGTGGAAGACGGCGTGGTTGCCGACATCAGCGGCTTCACCATGGACGGCAGCGGGCACCAGATCTTCACCGCGCTGATGCACCATGGTTCGGGCACGATCGACGAACTCGCGTTCGAGAACATCCGCTACAGCACCTATCTCGGCTTCGGCGTCATGGTCCGCGAGGACTATCTGACGCCGGGCGCCGGGACGCCGCGCGTCGTCAATGTCACCAATTCGACCTTCAGCAATATCGAACGGGTCGGCATCCACTATTTCGACGACGGCACCACCGGCACGATCAGCGGCAACACCTACACCGGCAAGGGCGCTGTCGATGCGCTCGACTACGGGATCGAGCTGGGCGGCGGCGCGGTGGCCGACATCATCGCGAACACCATCACCAACAATATCGCGGAGGCGTCGACCGATCACTCGAGCTCGGCCGCTATCCTGATTTCGACGTATTTCGGGCCGGGAACGGCAGCGACCATCGAAAACAACGTGCTGACGGGCAACACGATCGGCGTGGCCGTCGGTTTCGACAGCTCCGACACCAGCGCCGTCACCATCTTCAACAACGACTTGAGCGGCAACACGTTTGGCGTGACGTCAAGCGCACCGGTCGTCGATGCGTCCGGCAACTGGTGGGGCACGGATGACGAGGAGCAAGTCCGCGCGCTGACGAGCGGCGCGGTCGACTTCACGCCGTTCCTGACCAGCGGCGGCGACACGGATGTGGCCGACGGCTTCCAGGGCGATTTCTCCACGCTGTTCGTCACCGCCTTGGGTGAGCAGAGCGGCGGCATCGGCCGCATCCAGGAAGGCGTGGACCTGGTGAGCGGCAGCACGGTGCTGGTCGGTGCCGGAACGTTTGTCGGCAACGTCGTCATCGACAAGACACTGACGCTGTCGGGCGCCAATGCGGGCATCGATCCCAACACGGGCACGCGCGGGCCCGAGACGATCATCGTGCCGGGGACGTCGGACCTGGATGCCGTCATCGGCGTGACGGCGGACGGCGTGACCATCGACGGCGTGACCATCGACGGCGACAACACCGCACTGACCACCGCGACGATCGACGACCACACCAACGGCAGCGATCCGGATGCCTATTACGGCGTCGCCAATACGGACAATGCCGGCACCTACACGGCGATCGACAACCTGACGATCACCAACAGCATCATTACCAACCTGACGGATGCGCCGGACGGCGGCTACGAGGGCTGGGGCGTGGTGTTGTGGACGCCGTCGGGCACGGCGATGTCCGGCAACCTGATTTCCAACAGCCTGTTCGACTATGCGGGCGGGCGCTCGATCGTGCTGCTGTGGAACGGCTATGCCAGCGTTACGGACAACGTCATCCGCAACACGCCGGTCGGCATCTATTCGGAGAACATGTACCGGGCATCCGCCGGTCCATGGTCCTGGACGGGCAACCAGGTGTCGGCCAGCATCGCCGGCATCTGGCACAACCTGGCCTATCAGGATGCGACAACGCTGACGATTGCCGGCAACACCGTCACTGCCGAAGCGGCACCGGCGGCCCTGGGCGTTGACGCGCGGCGCTGGGCCGGCGTGTGGGTCAGTTCGATCCAGAACGCCGTCGACGTCGTGATCCAGGACAACATCATCGACGCCATCGCGCTGGCCGGCAGCCGGCTGACGACCGGCTATGAGATGTGGAACCTGCCCACGACGGCGGACATCGCCATCGAAGGCGGCACCGTCTCGCATGTCGACTACGGCGTCTGGGTGCAGAATTTCTCGCCGTCGTTCAATGCCGGCGGTGATACCGCGGTGACGATCACCGGCCTGACGCTGGAAGACTTCAATGCGGGCGGCGTGGGCGTCTTCGTCGACGACGATCCGTCCGGCACGGCGTCCGTGTCGGCCAACCTGCTGAATACGCCCAATATCATCGACGGCGACGGCGGGATGGCGGTCGGCATCCTGGCCGAGGGGGCATTGGCCTCCCTCACCTTCACCGGCGCGACGCCGGTTCAGTTCGTCAATTTCGACGACCCGGGCCAGAACTACATCGCGCTGCGTGACGGCGCCATGGCTGGGCAGGAAATCGATGGCAGCGGGCTGACCTTCGAAGGCCTGACGGCTGCGGCACTGGGCGATGACGCGGCCGGCCGGGCAGCGGGCTTCAACCTCGAAGACCGCATCGAACACTACCTCGACAACGAGGGCGTCGGGTTCGTTCGCCTGGATGCCGACCGGATCTGGGCCACCGTCTCCGACAACCACACCACCAATCCGGGCGCCGTGCGCCGCGCGGTGGAGCAGAGCGTGCCCGGCGGCACGGTGTTCCTGGCCGACGACGTCTTCCAGGAAGACGGCCAGATCGTGATCGCCGACACCCTCACCGTTCGCGGCGAGGGCATGGACGCGACCGTCGTGCAGTCGGTGTTCGATACCGGGTCCTCGGGCGACAACCGGGCATGGTGGCTGGTGGATACGGGCGTGGAGTTCCACCTGAGCGGCCTGACCCTGGACGGCAACGGCCAGCAGGTCTACCAGGCGATCCGCCACAAGGGCAGCGGCACCGTCGATGGTGTCCGTTTCACCGACATCCAGTTCAATGCGGGCGGCCCGACCTATCAGGGGACGGCCATTGCTGCGTTCGGCGATGGTGCGGTGGATGTCACCGGCTCTGTCTTCGAAGACATCGGGCGCGTCGGCGTCCTGTACTACGGCGCCGGCGTCAGCGGCAGCGTCTTCTCCGGCAATACCTATACCGGCAAGGGCGCGGGCGACTGGCTGGACTATGCGCTGGACATCAGCAACGGCGCCCAGGTGACAGTCACCGCCAACACGATCACCAACAACCTGGGCGTGGCGTCGTCCGATAGTTCGACCTCGGCCGGCATTCTGGTCTCGACCTTCTTCGGGCCGGGGACCTCCGCGCTCATTCAGAACAACTTCATCACCGGCAATTCGACCGGCGTGTTCGTTGGTTTCGATGCGTCGGATACCAGCACAGTCACCGTTTTCAACAACGACCTGTCCGGCAATGGTGCCGGTGTCCGCAGCACGGCGGCCCTCGTCGACGCATCGGGCAACTGGTGGGGCACGGATGTCGAGGCAGACGTCCTGGCGCTGACCAGCGGCGCGGTCGACTTCACCCCGTTCCTGGTGAGCGGCACGGACGGGGATGACCTGGCATCGACCGGCTTCCAGGGCGACTTCTCGACGCTGTTCGTCACCACGCTGGGCGAGCAGAGCGGCAGCGTCGGCCGCATCCAGGAAGGTGTGGACCTGGTGACGGCCAGCCGCGTGATCGTGGGGGCCGGCAGCTATATCGAGACGGTGCTGATCGACAAGTCGCTGGAGCTGGTTGGGGCGAACAACGAGCACGTGAGCCCGGACGACATCCTCCGCGGGGCAGAGAGCGCGATCATCGGCGGCATCCAGGTGGGTGCCGGCATCAGCGGCGTGACCATCGACGGCCTCAGCATCATCGATGGGGCGGCCATCCTGGGTGAGACGGCGGGTATCTATCTGAACAACAACGCCGACGACGTCACCATCGCCAACACGATCTTCACGCGCACGGGTGCGCCCGGCTTGGCGCGCGGCATCATCACGTCCGGCGCCGGGGTGTCCCATGTGGACATCACCGACAACAGCTTCACCGGCTGGGCGACCGGCGTCTATGTGAACCCCAATGCCGATGACGTGGAGGTCGGCGGCAACCTGTTCGACGGCAACACCGTCGGCATGTCGGTCGACGGCCCGTCTGGGGCGGGCGGCGTCACCATCGACGGCAACACCTTCACGAACAGCACGTTCGAGGGGCTGGGCATCGGCCCCGATGCGGCGCCGACGATCCAGAACAACCACTTCGCCGACAACGCCGTGCATATCGGCGTGTACGGCACGGGGTCCGTGCCCGACATCAATACGCTTCTGGGCGCGGGCAACACCTTCGACCGCTGGGTGACGATCAGCGCCGGCCAGGGCGGGGCGTGGGACCGGCAGGCGGGGTCCGTCTACGGGATGATCCAGCCGGCGATCGACGATGCCGGCATCGGCGCCACCGTGCTGGTGGGCCCGGGGACCTATGCGGAAAGCCCGCTGATCGACAAGTCGCTGACGCTGACTTCGGACCAGGGGCGCGATGCCACCTTCATCCAGCTGCAGACGGGGCCGACCTATCTGGGCTCGCTGACGATCGGCGGCGACGACGTCACGGTCGACGGGTTCACCATCATCGGGCGGGACGGTACGCCGGGGCAGATCGGCGCGGCGAACATCTGGGTGATGGCGGGGCTGAACGAGATCGTCATCTCCAACAACCGCTTCCAGGTGGGGCAGTTCGACGCCGGCAGCACCAACGGCGAAGACGGCATCGGCATCCTGACGACCTATGACGTCAGCGGCACGAACGACGTGGCCAGCCTGACGGTGACGGGCAACATCTTCGAACCGCTGAACGGCAGCGGACGGCGGGCGTTCTACATCAACCCGGGGGTGCAGGACTTCGAGTTCTCGAACAACAGCATCCTGGGCAACTTCACCAGCACGGCGATCACGCAGGCCAGGAACGGGCTGGTGGCGTACAACACCGTCACGGGCAACGGCAGCTCGGCGACGCTCGCCACCTGGGGGTATCCGGATCCGGACGTCTTCGGCCGGACGACGTTCCGCGGCAACACGATCTCGGGCACGGCCGCGGGCCTCATCGTGTACGAGACCAACAACGTCACGATCGAGCATAATTTCATCGACGACGTCGGCACCGGTATCCGGGTTCTGGATCTCGGAAGCTTCAGCGGCGACCTCGACGGGTCGACGATCACGATCTCCGACAACAGCGTCACCAATGTTGCCGGCCTGCTGGTCGAGAATACCTATTCGACCACGGTGAACGCCTCGGGCAACTGGTGGGATTCCACGGACGAGTCGGTCATCGCCGGGCGGATGTCCGCCCTGGTCGACTTCACGCCGTTCCTCATGAGTGGCACGGACACGGATAGCCTGGCGTCGACCGGCTTCCAGGGTGATTTCTCGACCCTGTTCGTCACCACGCTGGGCGAGCAGACCGGCAGCACGGGCCGCATCCAGGAAGGTATCGACCTGGTCACGGCGAGCACCGTGATCCTCGGTGCCGGAACCTTCACCGATCCGGCCCAGGTGGTGGTCGACAAGGACGTGGTCATCTACGGCCAGGGGCCGGGGACGACCATCATCACGCCCGGATTCGACACCGGCAGCAGCGGCAATGCGCGCGGGTGGTGGCTGGTCGAGAGCGGCGTCGACCTCCAGCTCTCCGACGTGACCTTCGACGGTGCGGGGCACCTCGTCTGGCAGGCGATCCGCCACCAGGGGTCGGGCAGCATCGACAACGTCGCGTTCCAGAACATCCTGTTCAATCCGTCCTCCAGCTATGCGGGCACGGCGGTGGCCGCGTTCGGCACCGGCGCGGTGGACGTCACCAATTCCACGTTCACGAATATCGGCCGCATCGGCGTGCAGTATTTCGGGGACGGCGTGGACGGCAGCGTGTTCGCCGGCAACACCTACACCGGCAAGGGTGCCGGCGACTGGCTGGACTACGCGCTGGATATCGGCAGTGGTGCGGAGGTCACGGTCCTGAACAACCGCGTCGAGAACAATCTCGGCGTGGCCGACAGCGACGGCTCGATCTCCGCCGGGTTCCTGGTCAGCACCTATTACGGCCTGGGGACGGGCGCCGTGTTCGGCGGCAATACGCTGGAAGACAACACCGTCGGCATCGCCGTCGGCTATAACTCGGCAGACGAGAGCACGGTTCAGTTCCTGGCCGACGGTACCGTGGTCGGGGCCTACACGGTGGCGGGCGCCAACACCTTCATCGGCGGTGACACCGGCATCTTCTTCTCCGGCAACGGGCAGGCGATCGTCGGCGACACCTTCGCCGACGCCGTGTTCCGCGGCCAGAGCGACCTGTTCATCCAGCTGCACAACGATGCGCTGTCCGACCCCGGCACGGTCCGCGTGCTGGATGCCTCCGGCGTCAGCTTCTTCACGGATACGGCCGGGACGACGGCGGCCACCGGCTTCGAGATCGAGGCCGGGCTGGAGCACTTCCTCGACGATCCCGACAAGGACCTGATCGACTACACGTCCGCCGGCGGCGGGCTGTTCGTGACCGACGGCAACAGCATCCAGCTTGCCGTCGACGCCGCCGGTGCCATCGGCGGCGCGCAGACGGTGACGGTGGGCGCCGGCAATTTCGGGGGCCGCATCCGCATCGACTTCAACGACATCACCCTGTTGGCCGACCCGACGCTGGGCGACGGCGCCGTGGTGATCGACGCGGCGACGTCCGATGCGTTCGGGCGCGCGCCCAACGGCGTGCTGGGCAGCGGCGCCATCGCCGGCATCGACCCGGTGGCCATCTGGGTCGGCCGCGAGGACGGCGCGGGCGGCGGCACGCTGACCGGCGTGACCATCGACGGCTTCACCTTCCAGCAAAGCACGGCGGGCGACTTCGTCGGCGTCTTCGTCGAGGCCAACGAACAGCGTGTCGGCACGGTGCGGATCCTGGCCAACACCTTCGACGGGCTGACCACGGCGATCGGGTCGCGGCGCGACGTGCCGGGGCTGGGCGTCGACAACCTGATCGTCCGCAACAACTTCTTCGATGGCATCACCGGGACGGTGTTCGACTTCCGCACCGGTTCCGTCGCCAACCAGTACGAGGTGTTCAACAACCAGGTGATCCTGGCGGACCTGGGCGGTGTATTGGTGCGTCGTGGCGCGACGACCGTGCTGCAGGCCAGCGGCAATTTCTGGGGCGTGGCCGACGGTGGCGGTTTCGTGGCTCTGAGCGAACAGCAGATCGCGGAGCGCATGGTCGACCAGAACGGCGCCATTGCGACCCAGCGCGTCGACTTCACACCCTACCTCGATATCGGCGGCGATACCGACGCGGGGACGCGCGGCTATCAGGGCGACTACTCCACCCTGCATGTCTCCGCCCTCGGCTCCCAGGTCGGGACCGTCGGGCGTATCCAGGAAGGCGTGAACCTGCTGTCGGCCAGCACCTTGCTGATCGAAGCCGGGACCTATTTCGAATCCAACATCACGGTCGGCCTGTCGGCCACCATCCTCGGCAACGGCGCCTCCCGCGCCGACGTGATCATCGCGCCGGAGGCGGAAGACAGCCACGACAGCAGCACCTTCGGCGGCGTCGCGCAGAACGCCTTCATCATCGCGGCCGACAACGTGACGATCGGCAACCTGACCATCGACGGGCAGGCCAATCCCACTCTGACGGCGGGGCGCAACAACTTCCGCACCGGCATCACCCATGACAACACCGCCGGCGATTTCGGCGGGCTGGTGGTGGACAATGTGGAGATCCGCAACGTCTTCCGGCGCGGCATCCAGATCTTCGGTGACGGCAGCTTCACCAGCGTCGGCAATGTCGTGCGCAATTCGACCATCACCAATGTCGAACAGCGCGCCGGCATCCTGGTCGCCTATGCCGAAGCGCTGCTGGAAGACAACATCATCACCGGCGTGAACGAAGGCATCCACGTCTTCAACTTCGGTGGCGATGTGCCGGTCACGGTCAGGCGCAACCAGATCACGCCCAACGCCGGCGGCCTGGGCATGCAGCTGGTGGGCCTGGGCACCGGGTCGATGATCGGCGGCGCCACGGACGCCGACGGCAACGTGATCAGTCTCGAGACGACGACGGACGGCGAAATCGGGATGATCGTCCAGTACACCGATCACACGGTGTATGTGGATCACAACACCATCACCGCCGACGGCACCGATGTCGCCATCTGGCTGTTCCACAACGAGGATGACAGCGCGTTCCCGATGGTCCGCAACAACACGCTGACCTCCACGGACAGCGTGTCCGGCGGCTTCGGCGAGGGCGTCGGCATCTTCATGACAGAGGACGGCACCTTCTTCGGTGACGAGGACGGCGCCGGCTACGCCGCACTGGAAGGCAACAGGATCACCGGGTTCGACCGCGGCATCCAGCTGTACCGCAGCGGCGGGGCGACTGGGACGGCGCGCGAACTGGCGGCCAGCCTGACCGGCAATACCATCACGTCCAGCGTCGACGGCATCGGCATCCATATGGTCGACGAGGGCAATGCCGGTACCGGGCCCGCGTCTCTGGCCTTTATGGGCGGCACCACCATCGACGGCGGCGTCGACGGCCTGGTCGTCTCGGGTGAAAACACCCTCCTGGTTGGCGATACGCTGGCCGACACCGTGTTCACCAACCAGACGGGTGACTTCGTCCGCTTCGAAAACGCAGCCCTGTTCGAGCCGGGACAGCCGACGGTCATCGATGCCACGGGCGTCGATTTCGACGGGCTGACCGATCCGCTCCAGATCGAGAGCCGCGTGGTCCACTACCTCGACACCGGCGATGTCGGCCTGTTGTACTACGGGGCGTTGGCAGTCACCGACGGCAACAGCATCCAGCTGGCGGTGAACGCGGCCGGGGCGTTGGGCGGTCCGCAGACCGTAACCGTGGGCGCCGGGACGTTCGGCGGCAGCGTCGAGGTGTGGGTGGACGACCTGACCCTGGTGGGTGCCGGCGTCGGCAACACCATCATCGACGTGACCGACCCCGATGCTTTCAGCAACTTCGCGACCAACCTCGACACCGGCTTCGTCATCGGCGACCTGGCCGAGGGCCCCAGTGGCGGAAGCCTGCTGGACCACGTGACCGTCACCGGCTTCACCTTCGACGGCAGCGCGGACCCGGCCGGAACCACCGGTATCTACGTTGCCACGGAAGGCTTCGATACCCAGGACATCACGCTCGACGCGCTCGGCTTCTACGACCTGGGCACCGGCCTGCGTACCGGGCGGGAGAGCGGCGACGGCTTCATCCGCCGGGTCGACCTGACCAATAGCTTCCTGGAGGGGATCACCGACTACGTCTTCGATCTGGAGACCGGGACCTATACCGACACCTTCACGGTGTTCGAGAACCGCATCGTCGCCGCCGATCTCGGCACCGTGCTGCTGCGGCGCGGCTACGACCGGCCCTTGCAGGCCAGCGGCAACTTCTGGGGCGTCGTCGACGGCAGCGAACGCCGCATGACGGAGGCGGAGATCGCTGCGCGGGTGGTCGACGAGAACGGTGTCGTCGATTCCGACCGCATGGACTTCACGCCGTTCTTGATGAACGGCGCGGACACCAATGGCGACGTGGCGAACGGCTTCCAGGGTGATTTCAGCGAGTTGTTCGTCTCCGCGCTCGGCGCGCAGTTGGGTGGCACCGGCCGCATCCAGGAAGGCATCGACCTGGTCAGCAACAGCACCGTGCTGGTGGGTGCGGGCACCTTCGTGGAGAATGTCCACATCTACAAGGCGTTGGAGCTGATCGGCACGGTCGACGGGAGCGACACACCGCTGACGATCCTTCAGCCCGACAGCGGCGTCGGCATCCTGATCGACGACTCCGCGGGGATGTTCGAAGTCACCGACGCGGTACTGATCGAGAACTTCGTGTTCCAGGGCGACAACGCGACCGTCGACCCGACGACCTATGGCATCCGTGTGGAAGACAATGCCGTCTTCGATACGCTGACCGTCGACAACGCTTCGTTCAGCGGCTGGACCTACATCGCCTACTACCAGGAAGGCAACCCGGTCACGGGCCAGGGGATCGACCACACCATCCTCAACGACCTGCACTTCCAGGACAATGGCCGCGCCAACAGCGGCGGCACCGGCGACATCAGCTTCTGGGAGTTCAATGAGGACGCAACGCTGACCAATCTGACCCTGGTCGGGTCGCGTGACGGCGTGAATTCGTTCGAACGCTCGGGTATCCAGTTCCGCGGCGTCGGCGGCGGTGACGGCGCCGGTGTCATGGACGCGGGCACCGTGGTCCTGAGCAATGTCGACATCTCGGGTACCTACCAGACCCAGATGATCGGCATCCAGCGGTACCTGGACGTCTCGGACTTCAGCTTCACCGACGTCGCCCTGGGTGGCGCCGCGTCGGGGATCACCGGCAGCTTCGGTGCGGCCCTGCGCTTCGACCTGGTGGGGCAGGTGGGGGCCGGGTCGACGATCGACCTCGGCAACATGCATTTCCGCGGCGGCGGTGCCGCCGGGGCGCTGCCGAACGACATCGAGTTCGCGCCGGACAACAGCTTTTCGTATCTCACGGCGGATGCCACCGACACGATCTGGGATGGTACGGATGCCGACGACCTGACGCGGGCGCAGCTGTTCGACGTCGAAGACCGCATCCTGCATGCTCTCGACTTCAACGCGACGCACAGCCACATCCACAACGGCCTGGCTGTCGTGCGCGCCGACAATGTCTACGTGACGCAGAACAGCGGCAGCATCCAGCGCGGCGTCGATGCGGCGTCGGCGGGGTGGACCGTCAATGTCGACGACGGGACGTTCACCGAGAACGTGGTGATCGACAAGTCGCTGACCCTGCTGGGCAACGGTACGACGGCGACCACCGTCCTGATGGGCACGGGCAGCGGCATCGGCTTTGCTGTGGCGGCGGACGATGTCACGATCGACGGCTTCATCGTCGAGAACTTCGTCAACGGCATCAGCCCGACCACCAGCGTGGCCAACCTGACGCTGAACGACGTGCTGGCGCGGGACAACACCTCCGGCTTCCGTGTGGGCAGCGGCGTCACGGTCGACGGTCTGACGGTGACTGACAGCCACTTCGACAGCAACACCTTCGGCTGGTACCTGGCCAAGGACAACGGGACGTTCGGCAACCCGGTGGCGGACGCATCGACGGTGACGAATGTCGTGGTGACGGACACCACCTTCGACGACAACGCGCTGAAGGGCATCTATGCCGAGAAGCTGGACAACGCGATCTTCACCGGCATCGACGTCATCGGCAGCGGCATCGACGCCGGGTATGCGTTCAATGCCGGTATCGACATCAATCTCAAGAACGGCATCTACGACACCATCACCTTCATCGACCTGACAGTCACCGGCTCGGGCCTGAACGGCACCGGGACGGGGACGGCAGTGTGGATCAAGGCCAGGGACGACGGCGCGACGTACGGCGCCTACCCGGCCTCGCTGTCCGGCGTGACCATTCAGGGCAGCCGCATCGAAGCCGCCGGCGATATCGCGCTGCGGATCGACAACAATGTTGATGGTGTCCTGGTCGACGGTTCGACGATCTCCGGACCGGCCGCCATCCATTCCGAGGGCGGCGTCGAGGGGCTGACCTTCACCGGCAACACGATCGCGTCGACGGGGGCGCTCACCGGGGCGACGCCGGGCGATGGCTATGGCATCGGCCTGTTCGATGTCGCCGGCGGCATCAGCCTGACCGACAACGACATCACGTTGAACGCAGCCGGCATCGGCCTTTCGGTCGACACGCCGAATGCGGCACTGGTGACGATCGGGGTGGACAACACCTTCGACGGTGGCACCGACGGCATGGTGTTCAGCGGCCCGGCGATGGACTTCGCCGGCACGCCGACGCTGGAAAACACGGCATTCACCGGTCAGACGGGCGACTATGTCCGCCTGGTCAATGGCGCCTTCTTCCAGCCCGGGGAACCCACGATCATCGACGCAACGGCGGTCCGTTTCGACGGCGTCACCTGGGCGTCGGCGACGCCGCTGCAGCAGGCGACGATCGAAGACAAGGTCGTGCACTATCTCGATACGGGCAACGTGGGCCTGCTGTTCTTCGGCAGCCTGGTCGTCAACGACGGCGGCAGCATCCAGCTTGCGGTGAATGCGGCCGGCCTGCTGGGCGGCGCACAGACGATCACCGTCAATCCGGGCACCTATGGCGGCAGCGTCGAGGTGTGGGTCGACGGGCTCAAGCTTGAAGGTGTCGCGGGCGCCACCATCAACACCTCCGTCGCCGACCTGTTCGCGAACAACGGCGATGTGGGCAACGGCTTCTATGTGGCCGATCTCGGCGATATCGGTGACGGCAGTGCCGAGGCGGCGCTGTCGGACGCACACACGACGAATGGCCGCGTGGTCAGTGGCGTCAACATCGACCCGTTCACCATCACCGGCTCGGGCATCGGCATCGAACTGGGCGGTGCCACCGCCCTTGGTGCGGCGCCGGACGCGGCGGTCGACACGGTCGTCGACGGCAATACGGTCGACGTCGCCGGCCACGGCATCGTGGTCCACACCGTCGGCGGCACGACGACGCTGACGAACAACGACGTCACCGCGGGCGGCCACGGCATCCTGTTCACGCGGGTGCTGGCGGACGTGACGGTCGATATCCGCAGCAACACGGTCGACGCCGGCCGGGATGGCATTCGCTTCAACGGTGCCATCGACGATGCGACGATTGCGGTCGGGACGTTGTGGGACCCGAACACGATCACGGCGGACGACTCCGGCGTCGTGTTCGTCCAGTCGGTGCTTTCCGACAGCTACATCACCGTGAGCGGCAACCAGATCACGGCGGGGCCCAGCCTCGGCGATCGCGGCGTCGAATTCCGCAACGGCATCGAAGACAGCTTCGTCTGGGTCAGCCTCAATGCGATCGGTGCCGGCGATGACGGTATCGCCTTCTACGACCTCAACGGCGGGGCGAACGGCAGCGGCGTCCGGGCGATCGCGGGCAACAGCGCCGTCATCGTGACCGGCAACGTCATCGGGACGGAGGCCGACCCGGTCGGCCAGGAGGGCCTGGACTTCGACGAGATCACCGGCACCTCCGCCGTGGTCATCATGGGCAACACGATCTACGCGGCCCGCGACGGCATGCAGTTCGACCGCGACATCGACACGACCGGCATCGCCTACGCCACCCCTGGGGTTGGCCTGCAGTCCATCGGTTCGGTTGCCGTGCTGGACAACGAAGTTTTCGCCGGCCGTCATGGCGCGTTCTTCGACAACGAGATCGCAGGTTCGGACATCGTCTTCGGCGAGAACGATTTCGGATCCGATGCCGACCCCCTGGGCGGCGACGGCGTCCGGTTCAACCGGATCAGCGGCGATGCGGTGGTCAGTTTCGAACGCGAGCACATCGATGCGGCGGGCAATGGCGTCTCCGTCACCGGCGGCATCGTGGACACAGCCAGCCTGGACTTCCGCCAGGCGCGCGTGCCGACCATCGCGGACGGGCGTGACACCGATATCAATGCCGGCGGCATCGCCGTCGACGTCACCAACCTGCAGTCGCCGACGACGCTCAGCTTTGCGGGCGGCAGCTTCACGGGCGGGGATGTCGCGCTCAACGTCGACAATACCGGCCTGCCGGCCGGCACCGCGGGCACGGTGGCGTTCAGCAACGCCCCGCTGTTCTCGGTGACGAACCCCGGCGGTACGGTGGCGCAGTTCCTGACCGACGGTACCGGACCGGGCATCAGTATCGACTTCGGCACGGCGACGGCCGGCTTCAGCGGCGGCGCCAACGGCATCGTCTTCTCCGGCACCGGCATCGACATCCTGGGCGGCGGTTCCGGCTTCGGCGGCAGCCTGGGGTCGATCGTGTTCGACGGCCAGACGGACCAGTTCGTGTCGCTGGTCAACGGTGCGGAGTTCGCGCCGGGCAACCCGACGGTGATCGACGCCAGCTCCGTCGACTTCGACGGCGCCGACCTGGCGGACCCGCCGGCGGTTGCCACCCTGGAAGCCAAGCTGACGCACTTCCTCGACAGCGGCGCCGACGGGCTGCTGTACCTTGGCGAGATCATCGGCGTTGCCGATGGCCAGAGCATCCAGCTGGCGGTGAATGCGGCGGAGCATGCCCGCTTCGCCCTCAACGACGTGGGCGCGGTGACGCAGGTGGCCGTCGGGTCCGGCACCTACGGCGGCAATATCGAGCTGTGGGTCGACGACCTGAAGCTGACGGGCGTGGACACCGGCGGCGGCGACCCGGTGATCGACCTGGTGAACGGCGGCAACGGCGGTGTCGACCCGTACTCCAACAACTCGGGCTCCCAGCCCCATGCCTTCCTGGTCGGCGATTTCGGGGTGATCGGCGACGGGACTTCCGGCGACGTTGCGGGGCAGGCGTTCGGCTCTTACGCCAATGGCAACGACGTCAGCGGCGTGTCGATCGATCCGTTCACCGTGCTGGGTGACGGCACGACGGCATCCTCCGGGATCATCCTTGGCCTGCCGGAAGTCCCCGGTATCTCGCCGGCAAGTGTCGCCATCGACACGACCGTCGACGGCAATACGCTGGGGACCGCCGCGGCGCCGCTGGGCACCGGCATCGTCGTCAACGCCATCGGCGGCACGACGACAATCATCAACAATGCCATCGTCGCCTACGGGCACGGCATCCGGTTCGTCACGGCGCTCAGCGACGGCCAGGTCGTCGCCATCCACGACAACGTCATCGCGGCCAACGAGGATGACGATGACGAAGGCAGCGGCATCTACTTCGCCGCGGTGGTGGACGACGCCACGGTGCAGATCGGCGACGGGACGGGCGGCAGCCTCGGCAGCGGCTTCTCCAACGTCATCACGGTGGGCGGCACTGCCGGCAACCCGGCGGAGCTTGACGCCATCCACTTCCATTCGACGGTGGGCGGCGACGCGTCGATCGTGATCGACGGCAACCGGCTGGGTTACACCGCCGGCCCGATCGCGGCGGCGCAGTTGCCGGACAACGGGATCGAATTCCACGGTGCCGTCACCGGCTCGGCCGATATCGACATCACCGACAACTGGATCCTGGCGGCCGACGACGGCGTGCAATTCGCCGCCCCGGTGGACGTCACCGCGAACATCCTGATCGGCGGTGCTTCCGACGGCAACACCATCGAAGCGGGCGGCGACGGCATCGCGTTCCTGGCGACGCTGACCGGCCAGGCGCTGGTGGACATCAGCCATAACGACGTCGACGCCGACGGCAACGCCCTGTTCTTCCAGGGGCGGGTCGACAACGCCCAGGACCCGGCGGTGAGCGGGCAGGAGCTGTTCATCCACCACAACAGCCTGGTCGGCGGCGACAACGGCATCCTCTTCGCCGGCGGCATCTCCGGCGCACGTCACGACACGCGGATCGCCGACAATTCCCTGATCGACGGCGACGGGCGCAGCGCCATCCGCGTGGAGGGCGGCATCAACGATGCAGAGGTGCGGATCCTCGCCAACACGGCGATCGTGGGTGCGGTCGACGGCGTCGATATCCTGGGTGGCGTGAGCGGCACCGCGCTGGTGCGCATCGCCGACAACATGTCCATCGAGGGCGAGGGCGATGACGCCATCGACTTCGCCGATGCGGTGGATAACAGCGTGATCCAGATCGTCGACAACGGCGTGATCACCGGTGCCGGCAACGGCATTGAAATCGCGAACGTGACCGGCGGCGCCACCGTCCTGATCCAGGGCAACGACGCCGGCATCTTCGGCGGGATCGACGGCATCCAGTTCGCCGGTGCGGTCACGGGGTCGACCGTGACCGTGTCGGAGAACATCATCGAGGCCGAAGGCGACGGTGTGGAGTTCGCGGGCGCGATCGGTGGCGGCAGCACCGTGACCATCAGCGACAACGCGCGGATCCTCTCGACCGTCGATGCTGACGGAGTTGATGACGACGGCATCGCCTTCGAAGGGCCGATCACCGGGGCGACGACGTCGATCCTGATCACCGGCAATAGCCGGATCGAGGGTCAGGACCGCGGCATCTCGTTCGATTTCGGCGGCTCCATCACCGATGCGTCGGTGACGATCAGCGCCAATACGATCGCTGCCCTGGAATTCGACGGCATCCTGTTCAATGCGACGATGACGGACGCGACGATCCTGATCGGCGGCCCGACGGATGCCGACGGCAACACCATCACCGGCGAGGACGAGGGCATCGACATCGACCGGATCGTCGGCGGATCGTTCACCGTCTCGCACAACACGCGGATCGAGGGCACCACCGGCGACGGCGTCGAGTTCGAGGCGGCGATTTCCGACAATGCGGCGATCGCGGTCATCGACAACCACGATATCGTCGCGGGGTTGACCGGCATCACCTTTGAATCGACGGTCGGCGGCGGTTCGACCGTGCTGATCCAGGGCAACAACGACGGGATCGTGGCGGGCAA
Organism: Rhodospirillaceae bacterium; assembly: GCA_020638595.1. Taxonomy (GTDB): domain Bacteria; phylum Pseudomonadota; class Alphaproteobacteria; order DSM-16000; family Inquilinaceae; genus JACKIG01. Next base: position 53,749 of record JACKIG010000018.1, read on the forward strand.
CCACGGCGTCGCCTTCTTCGGGTCCGTCGCCGGTTCGACCCTGGACATCCACGACAACATCATCGAGGCCAACACAGACGAGAACGGCATCGGCGCCGGCGTGTTCTTTGCGGTCGACGTGACCGATGCACACATCGACATCGGTGACGGCACGCTGGGCGGTGCCCCGTCGAACATCATCACTGTGCACGGCAATTCCGTCGTCCCGGCCGACGCGGCCGATCTCGACGGCATCCTGTTCGCGGGCGGGCTTGGCACCGGTGCGGACATCCTGATCGACGGCAACCGGATCGGCTTCGAGGCGGGGACCCTCGCCAACGCCGATGTGGCGGACGACGGCATCGAATTCCGCGGTGGCGTCGGGTCCGATGCCAGCGTGGAGATCACGGACAACCGGATCCGCGCGCTGGATGGCGGCGTGCAGTTCACGTCCATCGTGGATGGGACCGCTACCATCATCATCGGCGAGACGCCGACGGACGCCGACGGCAACATCATCGTTGCCGGCGGTGACGGCATCGCGTTCCTGTCGTCGCTCACGGGGCAGGCGCTGGTGGACATCAACCACAACGACGTGACCGCGGTCGGCAACGCGTTGCTGTTCCAGGGCGTGGTGAACAACGCACTGGTCCCGGAGACGAGCGAGCAGGAGCTGTTCATCCACCACAACAGCCTGGTCGGCGGCGACAACGGCATCTTCTTCGCCGGCGGCATCGCAGGCCTGAACCACGATACGCGGATCAGCGCGAACACCCTGATCGAAGGGCAGGCTCGCAATGCCATCCGGGTGGAAGGCGGCATCGTCGAAGCGCAGGTGCGCATCCACGACAATGCGCACATCGAAGGGGCGGAGGACGGCATCGACATCCTGGGCGGCGTGGGCAACGCAGCACTGGTGCGCATCGCCGCCAACACCGCGATCATCGGTACGGGTGACGACGGCATCGATTTCGAAGACGACGTGACCGGCGCCGCGGTGGTGGAGATCGACGCCAACGACTCCATCCAGGGCATCGGCGGCACGGGTACCGGCGGCGGTGGCAGCCACGGCATCGAATTCGCGTCGATCCTGGATGCCGGCACGCATGTGGCCGTGACCGGCAACCACGACATCACCGCAACGGTGGACGGCGTGCATGTGGGCGGTGCGATCACTGGCGCCAGTGTCGACATCTCCGCCAACAACGACGGGATCACCGCCGGTGTGCATGGCGTGTTCGTGGGCGGCGCGATCACCAATGCGCTGGTCAACGTGTCGGGCAACGTCATCGATGCGGGCAACACGGCCGGCGCCAACGGCGATGGCGTGCACTTTGCCGCAGCGGTCGCGGACTCCGTCGTGACCGTGGGTGACGCCGCCGGCAACGGCAACACCATCACCGTCGGCCCGGCGGCGGCGGGGAACGGCACACTGCATGACGGCGTCTATTTCGGCGGCGCCATCACCGGTGCGACGCGGGTCCTGATCGGCTGGAACGACATCGACGTGCTGACGACGACGGGCGGCGGCGGGACGTCGTTCGGCGACATGGGCATCCGCTTCGACGGGTTCGTCAACACCGCACCGGGCGGGACGACGGGTGTGGGCATCGTCCATAACCTGATCGATGCCGGCGGCGGCAAGGAAGACCGCGGCATCTCGTTCTGGGACGGCATCGGCGGCCAGTCGACGGTGCGTATCGCCGGCAACACGATCCAGGCCGGCGACGACGGCATCGGCGTGTTCGACGTGTCCTTCGTGGGCGATGCGGCCGGCACCAACGAGTCCGTGCGCGGCAGCGCGGTCGTGCTGATCGAGGACAACGACATCGGCACCACGCTCGACCCGGTGGGCCAGGCGAGCCCCGGGACACCGGGCGACGGCAACGGCATCGACTTCCAGTCGGTGACGGGGGCCTCGCATGTCGTGATCCGCAACAACACGGTGTTCGCTGCGGACAACGGGATCGAGTTCGACAAGATCGTCGATACGACGTTCGGCAATGCCACGACCTTCCCGGACCTGGAATTCGGGGTGGAGATCACGGACAACCACGTGGTGTCGCAGGACGAGGACGGCGTTCAGTTCGCGCAAGGCGTGGACGGCAGCCATGTGCTGATCGACGGCAATGACGTCGCAGGCCACATCCATGGCGTCAGCTTCGGGCTGGATCACCATGGCTTCACCGGCGGCGGCATCACCAACGGTGCGCTGGTCGCGATCACGCGCAATGCCATCGACGGTGCGACCGGCGACGGCGTGCATGTGGACGGCGAAGTGCTGGGCTCCACGGTGGGCCTGGTTACGAACGCGATCCAGGGCGGCCTGAACGGCGTGTTCTTCGGTGGACCGGTGTCCGGGTCGGACATCTACATCCTGTGGAACCCGCACATCGTCGGCGAGACCGAGGACGGCATTCACGTCGACGACGATGTCGAGGACAGCCTGGTCGTCATCTCGGCCAACGGCTGGACCGCGGACGACGATGATGCGCCGGACGCCGATGCCGTGGCCGCGAGTGTGGGCGAGGCGGGCAGCCTGGTGGCGACGCCGACGGACGCGCCGTGGGACGGGTGGACGCTGGCGGGCGGCATCGTCGGGCAGCGGGACGGCATCGACTTCGACGGCGTGGTCGAAGACGCCAGCGACGTCAGGATCGGGTGGAACCGGTTGATCCTCGGCTACGGCGACAGCGGTATCGAGTTCAGCGGCGTCAGCGGTCCGGAGACCGGCGTCCTGATCCACACCAATGGCGTCATCATCGGCGCGGGCAACGGGATCCAGTTCCGCCGGCCGGACGGTGAGCTGATGATGTCGAGCCCCGGCGGGTCGGGCATCGGCTGGGCGATCGATCAGGCTAGCGTGACGATCGGCGGCAATTGGCTGATCGCAGGGGTGTCCCAGGACGGCATCCAGGTGAACGGGGTGCACGGATCGGGCGTCAGCGCGACATCGGCGTATTTCGACGACGACGAGGAGTCGGAGACGTTCGGGACGATCGTGCCGGTGGCGACGGACCCGTCGCAGCCGAACCTGCTGATCGAAGAGAACACGACGATCGTCGGCCAGCGCGACGGCATCCATTTCGGCCTCGGGTTCGACGCCGCCACGGATGATGTCTACCGGCCGGATACGGTAGTGCTGGACGAGGTGGGCAGCCCCGGCATCGGTGCGAGCGTGAACGGCGCCCTGGTCGTGATCGACCTGAACGGGCAGGCGGACTACCAGGCGGACCCGGATGAAGACGGGCCGGCAGTGATCGGGGATCTCTATGATCCGGCGATTGCCGTGGTGCTGTCGGACCTGGACTTCGGCTTCGGGCTGTTCGACCTGGGCGGCCGCGTGGCCGGGGTCACGGGCGACGGCATCGACTTCGCGGGCCAGATCCACGACGGGTCGACGGTGCAGATCCAGCGCAACATGCTGACGGGCAGCGGCGACAACGGGATCGAGTTCGCCGGCATCGGCGAGCCGGAGACCCTGTCGGCGGGGCTGGCCCTGGTCGAGGACGAGGCGTTCGGCCCGACCAGCGTGTTCATCCACAACAACTTCATCGTCGACAACGGCCGGTCGCTGGCTAGCGAGGAGCCGGACGAAGGCCTGACCTCGGCGACGCTGGTGGACAGCTCCTACGCGGGCTCGGGCATGACGGTGGGGGCCGGCATCCTGTTCGAACAGGGCGTGGGCAATGTGTTCGGCAGCGACGAGGAGAGCGACGGCGGCGGCGTGGAGGTGTTCCAGAACTTCATCGCCGGCAATGGCGGGCCGGGCATCCAGATCGGCTTCCCGGAGGAGGCGACGAGCGAGGAATTCCTGGCGCTGGCGGATTACAGCTACGGGGACGACAACGAACGCCTGTACGACGGCGTGGTATCGGCGGACAACCTGTCGGTGATCCACAACTACCTGCCGGGCGGCGTGGACGAATTCGACGATCGTCCGAACGGACGCTTCGGGGTGGCCAACTACGCCAACGACGGCAGCGCGGTGTTCGCACCGGAAAACTGGTGGGGCACGTCGGCGTCGGCGGCGGCCGTGTCGGCACAGACCTTCGGGGCCGTGACCGTGTCGCCGTACCTGGAGACGGGCGAGGACAGCAACGAGGAGCGCATCCCCGGCTTCACCGGGCTGGGTCCGTTCGCCTTCCAGCCGGGGCCGACGGTGGGTCCGTCGATTGAGGATCTCTTTGCCGGCTTCCCGGTGGATCCGGACGCGCTCCGGTTCTTCGCCCGCACGGCCTTGAGCTCGCTGGACCGTCCGGGTGGGGCGCAGTACTTCACCAACGAGCTGGGCGAGCCGTACCAGACCAACGTGTTCGGCCCGACCTACGGCATCGGCGAGCTGGGCGATGGCCCGGGCGGTTTGCAGCCGGCGGCCGGTGGGCAGCAGCAAGACACGTGCGAGGACGGTGACGAGACCTGCGAGCAGGGGCAACAGACCCCGCCGCAGGGACCGCAGGGTCCGATCAACCTCGGCAACCTGACGCCGGCGGCCGGCCCCGGCAGCCAGCAGGTGCAGAATGCCGATACCTGCGTTGCCGCGTTCCTCGGCGACTTCTGGGGTGCTGCGGCGGCCTGCCAGTAGGGGGCCGGCGCCAACCCGGACCCCGGCACCGGGGTCCGTTTCCCGGGGATGACACACCAGCGGGGCCGCCCATCGGGCGGCCCCGTTCTTGTCGTACTCCAGCACCGGGAATGCGGGCGGCGGGTCGTCAAGATCATGGCGGCGTCGTGAACGAAAACTCTAATATTACCAAATATTCGACAGGATTCGCGCATTCATTGTCCGGACCCTGGGCCTGTCCGGCAGGGCCAGTGGGTGCGCGCCCGGTGGCTTTGATGCCGGCATTGCCGGCAATCCGGCAGGAATGCTTGCATGCCGAAACAAACCGACCGGGTTGCCAAGGGAAATGGAGTTGCGTTATGCAGGATGTGCGTTAGCTTGCTTAACCTTCCGCATGCTTGGGCAGTCGGGCAAAGTCTAGGACGATGGCGGTGGGGTGGCGGGCGTGGGCTTGTGCCCAATCGCCGGGATTGCCCGACGATTGAATTCGAATACGGTTTCGGGGGGTGAAGACGAATGGCGGACGATCAGGATCCAAAGAAGACGACCACTTTGCAGGATGGCGACATCCAGAGCCGGTCTGCGCTGCCGCGGCGTTCGCTGTTGCGCCTGGTCGGGCACGGCGCCGTGGGGGCCACGGCACTGGTGGGGGCCAGCCGCGAGGCGTATGCCATCACCGACAATGACAGCGGGCCCTGCGCCGATCCGGTGAATGCAGGGCGCGGCTATTCCGGCATCACCGACAACGATACGGGTACCTGCGCGGATCCGGGGGGGCGTGGCCGCGGTGGCGGCGGATACACGCCCGGGTATACCGGCATCACCGACAGCGATTCCGGCGCCTATGCCGATGCCGCCGGCTATGGCCGCGGCCGCGTCGTGCGCGTCAACCAGCTTGTGCTGTCGATCCAGACGAACCTGGCCAATCTGGGCTTCAATCCGGGCCCGATCGACGGCGTCTTCGGCCAGCGGACGCAGGCTGCCATCATCGCCTTCCAGCGGACCTATGGCTATCCCGTCACCGGTGCGGCCGACCAGGTGACGATGGCGCAGCTGCAGCAGGTGCGCTGACCGGACCGGCGGTCCCGGCACTTCGGCGGCGCAACCCGCCGGAGCGCCGGGACGGCGCGGGCGCAAGACGACACCAGGCCGATCCGGCCCGGTGTCGGACCCCCGTTTGCATTTCCAGATCGTTATGGCCGGATCCGGCCCCTAACGGGCGTCGCCGACCGGACCGGCCACCCGGTACAGCGGCGTCACCGTGTTCGGCAGGTTCAGCACGATGACCCCGGCCAGGGCATGCAGCGCGGCGCGGCGGGGAAAGCTGCGGCGGAACACCAGCCGCACCGTCCGCTTGGCGTTCGGGGAATCGATGGGCCGGGCGATGATGCCCATATCCGTCAGCCACGGGCCACGCACGGCAAGCGCCGGCATCAGCGTGCAGCCGTAGCCTGCGGCGACCATGTTCAACAGCGTCTCCAGGCTGGACGCGCGCAGGTCGCCAAGCCCGCTGTCGGTCTGCCGCGCCGGGCGGCTGCACAGGTCCAGCGCCTGGTCGCGCAGGCAGTGGCCATCGGTCAGCAGCAGCATCTCGACCTCCTGAAGGTCGCGCTCCATCACCTTGTCCAGCCTGCTCAGCGCGTGCCCCCGCGGGAATGCCACCCAGAACGGTTCCTCGAACAGGGGCAGCGTCTCCAGCTCGTGGTCGTCCGTGTCCGTGGCAAGCAGGGCTGCATCGATCTCGTGGCCCTTCAGCCGATCGGCCAGCGTTTCCGTCACTTCTTCCGACAGCACCAGCCGGATCGCCGGGCAGGCGGTCCGCAGCGGCATCAGCACCGACGGCATCAGGTAGGGACTGACGGTGGGGATCACGCCCAGCCTCATCGGCCCGGCCAGGGGGTCGCTATGGGCCTGCGCCAGGTCCTCGATCATTTCCGCCTGTTCCAGCGCCAGGCGTGCGTGCTTCAGGATCTCCGCCCCGGCGGGCGTGACCGAGACGGACCGGTTCGTACGCTCGAAGATGGCGACACCCAGCTGGTCCTCCAGTCGCTTGATCTGCCCGCTCAATGTCGGCTGGCTGACATGGCACGCTTCCGCAGCCCGGCCGAAATGCCGCTTCTCGGCGACCGCGATCAGGTATTTCAGGTCACGCAGGTTCATCGGGCGCTTTCGCACGGCTGCGGATGCCGGGGCGGGTGCCGCAGGTCCGGCGAGGGCCGCCATGACGCCCTGGGCATGCCCGGAATGACATCGATCGACTATATCAATTGCAACGATTTGAACAATCGATTTTCACAATCGTTTATCCCCACTTACCGTCTGGGTATTGCTCTTCAACACCAAGGCACGGGCGGTCCATCCCGTCTCCGCTCGGGTTCCTGGGGCAAGTATCGCAGAACGCAGGGGAGATCCCATGGCGGACGCCAAGACCATGACGACGACGGCCGGTGCGCCGGTTTCCGACAACCAGAACTCCGTCACCGCGGGGCCGCGGGGGCCGCTCTTGATGCAGGACTACCAGCTGCTGGAGAAGCTGGCCCACCAGAACCGCGAACGCGTGCCGGAGCGCGTGGTGCATGCCAAGGGTTCCGGCGCGTACGGCACGTTGACGATCACCAACGACATCACGCGCTACAGCCGCGCCAGCATCTTTTCCGAAGTCGGCAAGACAACCGCGATGCTGGCGCGCTTTTCCACCGTCGCCGGTGAGCGCGGGGCGGCGGATGCCGAGCGCGACGTCCGCGGGTTCGCCCTGAAGTTCTATACCGAGGAAGGCAACTGGGACATGGTGGGCAACAACACCCCCGTGTTCTTCATCCGCGATGCGCTGAAGTTCCCGGACTTCATCCACACCCAGAAGCGCCACCCCAGGACCAACATGCGCTCGCCGACGGCGATGTGGGACTTCTGGTCGCTGTCGCCGGAAAGCCTGCACCAGGTGACGATCCTGTTTTCCGATCGTGGCTTGCCGCGCGGCTTCCGCTTCATGAACGGCTACGGATCGCACACCTATTCGTTCCTCAATGCTGCGGGCGAGCGGTTCTGGGTCAAGTTTCACTTCAAGACCGCCCAGGGCATCCGTACCTGGACCAACCGCGAGGCCGAAGGCGTCGTCGCCACCGACCGCGAGAGCTCGCAACGCGACCTGTTCAACGCCATCGAGCGGGGCGACTTCCCGCGGTGGCATTTCTTCGTCCAGGTCATGCCGGAGGCCGAGGCGGCCACAACGCCCTACAATCCCTTCGATCTGACCAAGGTGTGGCCGCATGGCGACTATCCGCTGATCGAGGTCGGCGTGATGGAGCTGAACCGCAATCCGGAGAACTATTTCGCGGAGATCGAGCAATCGTCCTTCAGTCCGTCGAATGTGGTGCCGGGGATCAGCTGGTCCCCCGACAAGATGCTTCAGGCGCGCATCGTCTCCTATGCCGATGCGCACCGATACCGGGTGGGCACGCATTACGAGATGCTGCCGGTCAACCGGCCCCATGTGCCGGTCAACACCTATCACCTGGACGGTCCCATGCGCTTCGACGCGCCCGGGGCTACGGATGCCTATTACGAGCCGAACTCCTTCGGTGGGCCGACGCAGAACCCGGCCTATGGCGAACCGCCGCTGGCGATTGCCGGCGATGCCGGCCGCTATGACCATCGCGACGGCAACGACGACTATGGCCAGGCAGGGGCGCTGTTCCGCCTGCTGCCCCAGCCGGAGAAGGAGCGGCTGTTCCGCAACATCGCGGAGGCAATGGACGGCGTGCCGAAGCAGATCGTGGAGCGCCAGCTGCGCCATTTCGATGCAGCCGACCTTGCCTATGGCAGCGGTGTCAGGCGGGCATTGGCCGCGCAGCTTGCGCCGGAACCGGTGAAATAGTTCTGTTAACCAAGACGTGCTAAGACGTTGTGCCGCCTTTGTGAGCCGGCGGCATAGGGGAACCCTGCCTTGCGCCATTGGCGCATGGCAGGCGACCCCGAAGACGTGCTAGACCGGGATGACCATGGACCTGGAATTGCGGAAGGACGTGCGGGCGGGAACCGCCTGGGGCGTGGTGGGCCGGCACGGGCTGCGCGGCCTGGGTGTGCTTGCCTTCGCGATCGGGACCGTGGGGATCTTTGTGCCGTTGCTGCCGACGACGATCTTCTGGATCGCCGCGGCGGCGTGTTTCGCCCGGTCGGAGCCGCGATGGCAGCGCTGGATCTTCGAACATCCGCGCTTCGGGGCCCCGGTGCGGGACTATTTGAGGGCCGGCGTCGTCCGGCGGGAGGCAAAGTTGGCCGCAATCGCAGGGCTGGCGGCGTCCTTCTGCATCACGGCATTCGTCTCCGGCCTGAACCTGGTGGGGCTGTGCGTCCTTGCCGCCACGCTGACGGCCGTCGCCGTCTACGTGGTCAGCCGGCCGGAACGCCTGCCTCCTTCCCTGTCGCCGGATGGCGCCGCGTCACCGCGACCGACACCACCGTTGAGCTGAGGTCGATGGACTATCCCCGTATCTTCGAAGACGCAATCGACAGCCTGAAGCAGGAACGGCGCTATCGCGTGTTCGCCGACCTGGAACGCGTTGCCGGGCGCTTCCCGCACGCCGTCCACCACACGCCGTCCGGGCGGCGCGACGTGGTGGTCTGGTGTTCCAACGATTACCTGGGCATGGGCCAGAATGCCGGCGTCATCCGCGCCATGCAGGACACGGCCGGCCGCATGGGCACCGGTGCCGGCGGCACGCGCAACATCTCCGGCACCAATCACCCGCTGGTGGAGCTGGAGGCGGAACTGGCGGACCTGCACGGCAAGCCGGCGTCGCTGGTGTTCACGTCGGGCTTCATTTCCAACGAAGCGTCCATCAGCACCATCGCGCGGCTGATCCCCGACTGCCTGATCCTGTCGGACAGCCTCAACCACGCCTCGATGATCGCCGGCATCCGCCACAGCGGCGCGGAAAAGCGCATCTTCCGCCACAACGACCTGGAGCACCTGGAAGACCTGCTGCGCCGCGCCGGGCGCGAGCGGGCGAAGCTGATCGTCTTCGAATCCGTCTATTCCATGGACGGCGACATCGCCCCGATCGCGGCGGTCTGCGACCTGGCCGAGCGCTACGGCGCCATGACCTATCTGGACGAAGTGCACGCCGTCGGCATGTACGGCCCGCGCGGCGGCGGCATCGCCGAGCGTGACGGCGTCATGGACCGTGTCGACGTGATCGAAGGCACCCTGGCCAAGGCCTATGGCACGCTGGGCGGATACATTGCGTCGTCGACGGCGATCTGCGATGCCGTCCGCTCCTACGCGCCGGAGTTCATCTTCACCACGGCGCTGCCGCCGGCCATCGCCGCGGCCGCATGCACCAGCGTGCGCTATCTCAAGCGTTCCGGCGCCGAGCGGGCGGCCCACCAGGCCAATGCCGCCCGCACCAAGGCGGTGCTGCGCGCCGCCGGCCTGCCGGTCATGCCGTCCGAGGCGCATATCGTCCCGGTGCTGGTGGGCGATCCTGCCCGCTGCAGGGCGGCGACGGAGCGGCTGTTGAACGGGCATGGCATCTATATCCAGCCGATCAACTACCCGACCGTGCCGCGGGGGACGGAACGCCTGCGCATCACCCCCACACCCTGCCACACAGACGCGATGCTGGCGGCCCTGGCCGATGCCCTGGTCGCCGTCTGGCAGGAACTGGACCTGCCCCTGGGCGGCGACGCCGTCGCCCCCCCGCTGGAGGCGCTGGCCGCCGTTCCCTGAGCGGGAAGGCTTCGCAAGCCCCTCGCACCCGCGCGGTCGCCGCACGTGAAGGCGCGTCGCCGTCATCAGGGGTCAGGTCTTTGATTGATGCATAGCCGGTTGACTCCGGAGACCGGACAAGCCGGTCGGCTTTCACTGTGCGATAAGGAAAGACCTGACCCCATAGATAGGATGCGCTCGAGGGGTTGGGGGTCAGGTCTTTGATTGATGTACTGCTTGGCCGCTTCCGGACACCGGACAAATCGGTTGATCCTCATCATGCGATATAGAAAGACCTGACCCCCAAAGGCCGCGATACCCCCAAAGGCCGACCCCCAGAGGCTGGTCGTCGGCCGTCAGGGTGATATCGCCAGGACGGCGACCGCCAGTCCGGCGATCCAGGCCGTCTCCGCAACCAGCAGCACCAGCGCCCGCAGGCCGACCGAGGCGAGGTCCTTCAGCGACGTGCGGATGCCGAGCGCGGCGATGGCCGCCACCAGTGCCCAGCGCGATACGTCGATCAGCACCAGGCGCAGCGGTTCGGCAATCCATCCCAGGCTGTTGGCCCCGACCAGGGCGACGAAGACGGCGAGAAACAGCGGGAAGGGCGGGCGCTTGGCCGACTGTCCGCTGCCCCGGAACAGCACGAGCGTGATCGCCAGCACCACCGGCACCAGCATCGCAACGCGCAGCAGCTTGGTCAGCGTCGCCGTGTCGCCGGCTTCGGCCGAAACGCTGTAGCCCGCCCCGACGACCTGCGCCACATCGTGGATGGTGGCCCCCAGGAAGATGCCCGCGATGCGGTCGTCAAGGCCCAGTGCACCAACGGCCAGCGGGTAGACCACCATGGCGATGGTGCTGAGCGTCGTCACCCCCAGCACCGTGAAGATGGTGTCGCGCTCGGTGATGCCACGCTCACCCTTGGGCAGGACAGACGCGATGGCCAGCGCGGCCGAAGCGCCGCAGATACCGACCGCTCCGCCGGTGAGGATGCCGAAGTCGCGGCTGAACCCCATGCGCCGCGCCAGCCAGCCGCCGAACACCAGCGTCAGCGACACGCCGGCCACCGCCACCAGGATCGGGGCGATGCCCAGGGCAACCGCGCCCTCGACCGTGATGCGCACGCCCAACAGGGCGACGCCGATCCTCAAGACCGTGCGCGAGGTGAAGCCCACCCCTTCCACGCACCGGCCTTCCTGCGACAGGAAATTGAAGGCCATGCCCAGCAGCAGGGCGAACAGCATCACCGGCCCGCCATAGTGGTCGGACAGGAATGTGGCGGCCAGACTGATGGTACCGCTGACCAGCACCCCGGGTGCCAGCGCTTTCGCCGTCGCGCGGGCGCTGCGCAGCCTGAGCGACCAGTCCGGCCTCACGGCTGGCGCCGTGGGTGGGCAAGGCAAGGCATGTCCATCGTCATAGCGCCCCGGCGCGCCGTCGCAAAGCCCGATGCCACCCGCGTGCCCCCTATCCCGGAAGCCTGGCGGCCGTGCGCAGCAGGGCGACGAAGCCGGGATGCGGATGGGCCGGCGTCGACTGCAATTCCGGATGCCCCTGGAAGCCGAGAAACAGCTTCGCCGTCGGCGCTTCGAGGACGTAGGCGACCTGGGCTTCGGCGTCCTCCGCCGTCACCGACAGGCCGGCATGGGTCAGGTCCCGGCGGTAGCGCGGGGCCAGGCCATAACGGTGGTTCGTCCGTTCCACCAGACTGGACGGATCGCGCCCGCTGGCATGCAGGATCCCATGCAGCCGGCTGCCGGGGCGCACCACGACCGTGCGGTCGCCCATCCGGTGTTGCGGCCGGCCGGACGGGTCGATCAGACGCTCGAACAGCTTGATCGGGGCATCGGGTGCGGCTTCCTCCAGCTCCGCCTCCGGCAGGCCTGCGCGGGTGCGGGCGACGGCCAGCGCCATGGACTGCATGCCCAGGCAAAGCCCCAGCGTCGGGATGCCGCCGTTGAGGGCCGCGGTCGCGGCCGCCACCTGGCCGGGAACCTCGTCCAGGTCGGCGCCGCCCGGCAGCACCAGCCCCTGGGCCTGCGCCAGCATGTCGGCCGGTGCCTCGCGAACGTCGCCCGACGAAACGACGTCGACGGTGACGTCGACGGCCGCCCTGTCGGCGGCGTCGCCGAGGGCGGCAAGCACGGCGGCGTAGACGCGATGGAGGCGGTCCCGGTCGCCGACGACCGCGATCGTCACCTGCGGCCTTGCCCCGCCGCCTGTGCGGACCGCCGGGCCTGCGCGCCCGAAGGGATCGACCGCGATGGGGCCGTGGACGTCCAGTTCGGCTGCATCCGGGCCGTCGACGATCAGCCGTCCATCCGGGGCGACGTCGACCCAGGAATGGCCGGTCGACACGGCCGGCCGGCGCAGTTCCCGCCCGTCGGCGAACAGGTCGGGATCGACGGCGACGACCGCGGTGCCCGGCAGGGCCAGCAGGTCGCCGCTCCAAGGCTCCGTCGTCTCGACGGCAAGGCCGGCCCTGTCGCCCCACAGCCGGAAGGTCTCCACCAGGCGGCCATCGGCGGTGGCATGCTGCAGGGCATGGACATCGAAGCGCACGGCGGGGTCGTGCGGCACGACCAGACGCGCAGTCCGGCGCTGCGGCGTGTTCAGTGCCTGCGCCAATGCCGCGGCCGCGCGGGTGTGCAGCCCCGGGGCGCCGGCCGCTTCGAAGACGAAGAAGGCCATGGGCGGGTCCGTCCTAGCCGATCAGCGTGATGCTGCGGTCCAGGTCGCTGAGCGGCCGGCAGCCGGTGTCAGTCACCACCACCGTTTCGCTGACACCGACCGTGAACGCGCCGTAGACGCGCAGCGCCGGTGGGATGTGGAAGACCATGCCGGGCTCGATCGCGCGCGTCTGGCCGTAGTAGAGGCTGAGGATGTTGCCCTCGCCCCAGTCGGGCGCGAAGGACGTCCCGATGCTGTAGCCGGTGCGCTTGCGGTAGGCCTCCGTCAGCCCGTTGCGGTCGATTACCGCCTGGCAGGCCCGGTGGACCGCCTCGCAGGTGGCGCCCGGGCGCACGGCATCGATGGCCGCCGCCAGCGCCTCTTCGCACACCGCGGCCATGCGCACCGCTTCGGCCGGCGGCGTGCCGAGCCAGGCCGACCGCATCAGGGCGGCGTGGTAGCGGTTGTGGACGCCCGCCAGCTCCAGGAACATGGGCTCGCCGGCTTCAAGCCGCCGCCGCCGCCAGGTGCCGTGCGGCACCCCGGTGCGCGGGCCGGAGGAAACCAGCGGCTCCATCCCGAAATACTCCGACCCGGCGGCGACGGCCGCCTGGAACATGGCGGCAACCACGTCGTTTTCCGTCGCCCCTGGCCGCACGGCGGCCAGCCCGGCGCGCATGCCGGCGGCGGCGTAGCCGGCCGCCGTCTCGATGAAGGCGATCTCCTCCGCCGATTTGACGGCGCGCAGGCCCTCGACGATGCCGGAGCTGTCGGTGATGCCGGCCACCGCGTCCTGCAACTGCTCGAAAAAGCGGATCGGCAGGAACCAGCCGCGCTTTTCCACCCCGATCCGGCGCTTCGACCAGCCGCGGTCGGCCAGCACGCGCACGACCGCGTCGGCCGGGCTCTCGTCATCCTGGTAGACCACAAAGTCCGACAGCCGCGTATTGGCCCGGCAGTTCAGCTGTTCCAGCTGCCGCAGCAGGAACACCGGCGCCCCTTCGGCCGGCAGCATCAGGGCCTGGAAGGTGTAGTAGCCCGGCGTCTGCTGGCCGGTCAGGTAGAAGATGTTCTCCGGCCCGGTGACGATCGCCACGTCGATGCCGGCCGCGGCCAGCGCGCCGCGCGTGGCCGCAAGGCGCCGGTCGAGTTCGCCGGCGCTGAACACACATTCGATTGCCGCAACGTCAGTCATGGGTCCACTCCGCAGTCCGGCGGCATCGCGCCCCGTCGAAGGCGACGCCGAGCCCGGCGGCGCCGTCGATGCGGACGGTGCCAGTGTCATAGGTGAGGCCCGAGGCCGGGTCGTCGACCAGGCCGTCGGCGCCGTAGAGCTCCGCATGGGCGGGTTCGAGCGCCAGCGCGGCATGCACCGCCGCCGCCGTCGCCACCCCGCCCTCGTTCATCTGCCCGACCATGACGCCGATACCGGCGGCCCGCAGGCGCTGCCCGCACGCGACGACACGATCGATCCCGCCCAGCTTGACGATCTTCAGGTGCGCCATCTGCCGCCAGCCGGCGGCCACCACGCGGTCCACGGCGGCCGGCGAGGACACCGTCTCGTCCAGCATCACAGGCACCGGCGTGCCATGGGCGAAGGCGGCGACGGCCGGCCAGTCGTCGGGCGCAAACGGCTGCTCCACATAGGCAAGGCCGGCGGCGGCGAAAGCGGACAGTCCGGCTTCGACGTCGCCGGCCGCCCAGGCGCCGTTGAGGTCGACGGCCAGTTCCACATCCGGCCCGACGCTGTCGCGCAGCCGCATCAGGAAGTCCCGGTCGGCGGTCCGGTCGGCGATGCCCAGCCGCACCTTCAGCCGGCGGAAGCCACGGGCGACATAGCCGCGCGCGGCCTCAATCATGGCGTCGGCCGGCCCGTGGAACAGGCTCTGGTTGGTGTGGTACCGGCGCGCCCCGCCGGCGACGCCGAACAGCTCGCAGACGCCGCAGCCGGCCTGCCTCGCGTCGGCGTCGTGCAGTGCCGCTTCGACCATGGCGCGGACCGGCGCGGGGGCGTCGCGGTCGGCCGCCGCAAGCACGGCCGGCGTGCCGTCGGGCCAGGGCAGGCCGGCGACGGCCCGGGTGGCCGCGGCGGCAACCTCGTCGGGGGACAGCCCGTTGACATAGGCGATGTTCGATCGCGCCTCGCCCACGCCCCGAAGCCCGTCGGCGTCCTCGACGACCAGATAGAGCGACGTCAGGAACGCCACCGGGCCGGAAACGGCGGTGTGGACCAGAAGGCCGGGGCGGTAATGCAGCTCTGCCTGGAACAGCCGGACACTGGTAGGTGTCACGCCGTTGCCCCGCGGGCGTGCAGCATCGACAGGGCCACGTCGCGGTAGATGCCGACGGCGGCCTCCAGCTCTTCCACCGGCACGAACTCGTCGGGCTTATGGGCCACGTCCAGCGATCCCGGGCCGATGACGACGCCGTTGGCACCGATGGACCGGAAATGCACCAGGTCGCACGCACCCATGAAGCCCTGCACCTCCGCGCCGTTGCCGCCGTGGCTGTGGCAGGCGGCGCAGGCTGCGGCGACGATCGGGTGGGCACTGTCGGTTTCCGTCGGGCCACCGGTGGTCGGCCGCCATTCGATGACCTGGGCATCGATCTCGAAGGCTTCGTGGGCCAGCGCCAGCAGGTCCTCGATCTCGCGCCGGGCATCGTCCTCGTTCTCGCCGGGAACCATCCGGCGGTCCAGCAGCAGGTCGCAATGCTCGGGCACGACGTTATCGGCGTGGCCGCCGGCGATGCGCGTGATCGTCAGGCTGGCACTGCCGCACAGGGAATGCTGGCGCTTGGCGATGACTTCGGCATGGTTCTCGATCAGCCCCAGAAGGCGTGCCGCCTTGAACACGGCGTTGACGCCCAGATGCGGCGTGCCGCTATGCGCGCTCAATCCCCGAATGCGCACCAACGGCCGCAGGCTGCCCTTGTGCGCCGTCACCACGCCGTTGGATGTCGGTTCCCCGATCACGGCGAAATCGATGGGCGGGCTGTCCTGCACATAGCGCTTGGCCCCTTCGCTGGACGCTTCCTCGTCCGCGACGAAGACGGCCATCAGCGTGCCGCGCCAGGCGGACCGGCCTTCGGCCAATGCCCGCGCTGCCGACACCATGGCGGCGATCGGACCCTTGGCGTCGCAGGCCCCGCGGCCGAACAGGCGGTTGCCGCGGCGCATCAGCGTCAAGGGCGGGCTCGACCAGCCGTCGCCGAACGGCACCACATCCATGTGGCTGTTGAAGCAGAAGGTCGGGCCGTCGCCGTTGACCAGCCGTGCGGCCACGTTCATCCGGCCGGGCCGGAATTCCTGATGCATGACGTCCATGCCGAAGGCCTGCATCTCCTCGCCCAGCAGATGGGCGGCGTCCTTCTCCCAGCCGGGCGGGTTCTGGGTGTCCACGGCGACAAGGCGCTCAAGCAGGGGGATCGGTGACAGCAGCATGGATCGCAACTCAGTGATGGAGGATCTGATCGAGGAAGCGGGCCGTGCGGGGCTTCAGCCCGCTGCCGCCGGTGAAGAAGGTATCGGGGGGTGCGTCTTCGATGATGCGGCCTTCGTCCATGAAGATGATGCGGTCGGCGACGTTGCGGGCAAAGCCCATCTCGTGTGTGACGACCAGGCTGGTCATCCCGTCCTGGCTCAACTCGCGGATGACGTCCAGCACCTCCTTGATCATCTCCGGATCGAGGGCGGAGGTCGGTTCGTCATACAGCATCACCTTCGGGCGCATGGCCAGGGCGCGGGCGATGGCCACGCGCTGCTGTTGCCCGCCGGACAGCTCGAAGGCGTAGGCGTCGGCCTTGTCGGGGATATGGACCTTGGCCAGCAGCTCCGCCGCCGCCGCGCGGGCCTCGGCACGCGGCATGCCCAGCACCTTCATCGGCGCCAGCATGATGTTCTCGGCGGCCGTCAGGTGCTGGAACAGCTCGAAGTTCTGGAACACCATGCCCAGCTGCCGGCGCAGCAGGTGGGCGCCGCGCGAGTCCGCGGTGATCGGCTGCTGCTGGAAC